>NZ_JAFBEK010000001.1 GCF_016908715.1 Leuconostoc rapi
GCTCTATCACGCCGAAAGTAGTTGCCGGATCGCTGGCTGCGAGGATAGGAAGATGCGGTGCCATACATAGGGAGTACTCTGAGAGGGGTACTTTTTTTGCTGTAACGGCGTACATATACTTTATTAAGCAAATTTGTTATAATATAACTATTAGCTTTTAAAGGAGGTCAACATTTTATGGTTACAGTATTTTCTTCACCAAGTTGCACCTCATGCCGAAAAGCAAAGCAGTGGCTTGAATCCCATAATATTGACTATATTGAACGTGATGTAAATAAGTTACCATTGCGTGCTGATGAAGTTAAAGTACTATTACGATTAACTGAAGATGGTACAGAAGAGTTAATTTCTAAGCGTTCAAAAGTATACGCAGAATTAGATTTTGATCTTGATAGTATTTCAATTAATGAGTTTATAGACTTAATTGTGGCTAATCCTTCATTATTGAAACGACCAATTATCATGGATGAGCGTCGTATGCAAGTTGGGTATAATGATGATGAAATTCGTCGCTTTTTGCCAAAAGATGTGCGTCAACGTGAACTTATTCGTGCAACGTTTAAAGCTGATTTTGCAGATGTTGCTGAAGATTTAGTCGTTGAAAAAGATTAGTAATGATTAATTTTATAAGATATGAATGGTATATTTTCATGAAAGGGGAACACTAAATTATGGAAATGGAACGAATCAACGAAAATACAATTCGTGTTATGATTGAGAATAATGATTTAAAAGAACGCGGTATTTCGGTTATGGATTTACTTGGTAACCACGATAAAATTGAATCTTTCTTCTACAATATTTTATCTGAAGTTGATGTCGAACATGATTTTGGAGATGATGATCAAGTTAGCTTTCAAATTTTACCAAATCGGAATGGTCTAGAACTTTTTATTTCTAGAATTGATGATGAAAATCAAGTTGGAGATGCTATTAATAATTTAATGGCTTATGCTAAACATAAAGATGATGAAACTGATGAAGTTTCTGATGAACGTAAAACGGAGCTAAGGGAATCAGATGATGGCAGTGTGACATTGAACGAGGCTAATGAAGCAGCAACAGTAAAATCACCTGTCAATCGTATTGAAAGTAAATTTACATTGAAGTTGTCTGACTTCGAGTCAGTGATTTCAATTTCTCAATTTATTAAAGGCCCTGGAATCATTTCTAATTTGTATCGATATGCTTCTACGTTTTATTTAACAGTACAGTTTCCGTTAGATAATATCACTGATAAAATATTGAAAGATCAAAAATCGTTAGCTTTAGAGTTCGCGACTGAAAGTGACATTAAAGATGATGTTTTACGTGAGCATGGTGAAACTGTTATTAATAAAAATGCACTAGAGAAAATTAAGGATATTTTTTAAAAGACGCTCAAGGGTGTTTTTTTTTGTTATAATATAAGAATTGACGTTATTAGAAGAGGTAAGCAATGAATTTAATATTAACTGTTGTTATAGTAATCGCTGCGTGGGGTTTAGTAGCTCTTGGTAGTTGGTTATTTATCTTTTTATCGGTAAAGCAAGGTGGTCAATTGCTTAAACCTAAAGAGTTTGATGAAAAACTGAAGTCTGAAAGCGGACAGATTATTGATGTTCGTGAATCAGCAACATATAAACGTTCGCATATTATGGGCGCTCGAAACATACCATCTGTGAACTTTACACAAGGTAAGTCAGGTCTACGTAAAGATCGAGATATTTTTTTGTATGATAAGCGTTTGCGTGATGTTGCTCGAGTCAGTAAGGCATTACATAAACAAGGTTATGATAAAAATAAAGTCTTTATTTTGCGCGGTGGTTTTAGTCGATACGACGGTCAAAAAACCAGAGCATAGTTTTAAGTCTTAAAAGTTGTAGTTGAATTTATTCAACTACAACTTTTTTTATGTTTTAAAAAATAAAATAAAATAAAATAAAATAAAATAAAATAAAATAAAATCTAATTTAAAAATGTTAAGAAGTGCTTTAATTTTCATAAAACGAGCGTATAATAAAAGGTGTAATATGTAAGCGGTTACAAATAAAGGAGCCTGAATCATGCAATTTATTAATTATTTTAATCAAGATGCCTACACAAATATTGCTATGGATGCGTGGTTGTTAAAAAACTTACATCCTGATAAACCAATATTTTCTCTATGGCAAAATAAACGAGCAGTAATTGTTGGGGAAAATCAAAATACGTTTTCGGAAGTGAACGCGGATTATATTGACGCGCATGATATTCAAGTTGTTAGGCGGGTGTCAGGTGGTGGTGCAGTTTATCATGACCTTGGTAACATATGCTTTACGTTTTTTGTGCCGGTCGCAAGTAGTGCGCGTGTGGATTTTCGTCAATTTGTCAAACCAATGGCGGATGCTTTGGAGTCAGTTGGTATTCATGTTGATATATCAGGCAGAAATGATTTGGAAATTGATGGTAAAAAAATTTCAGGGAATGCACAACGATATGCTGGCGGCTATTTAATGCATCATGGTACATTACTTTGGAACACTAACGTTGATGCGATGGTTCGATCGTTGAACGTCGCTGATGAAAAATTCATATCGAAAGCAGCTAAATCTGTACGTTCACGTGTTGGAAATATTAAAGACTACGCACCAAAAGAGTTGACAATCGAAAAGTTTATCGCGCAGTTACAATATTATTTAACAAATGAAGGGGAAGATGAGGAATATAAATTATCTGAAACACAAAAAAATGATATTTTGAAATTACGTGATGAACAGTTCTCGCAGTGGTCTTGGAACTATGGTAAAAGTCCAAAATTCATGTACAATAATCATGCGAAATTTGATGGTGGTAGCATTGATACACAAATTGATGTTGAAGATGGTAAAATAACAGACATTAATTTCACCGGAGATTTTTTGGGTGTACGTGATTGGCGTGAAATGAAGGCACAATTTATTGGGTTGCCATTTACACGTCAAGCAGTTTCTCAAGTCTTAGAAAAAAATAAAGATGGGCAATATTTTGGCAGCATTACAATTGACGAGTTACTAGGAACTTTCTTTCAGAAAGATGAGGTAAGTAATAATGACTGATATAACAACGACAAATAAAGCAGTTCTTGATTTTGATCATCAAATTAAAGAACAAGCAGATGCTTTTCCAACATTAAGTGTTCTAAACAACAAGGGAGAAATTGTGGACAACGATGCCTTGGAAAGAGCAGCGTTGTCCGATGATGATTTCAAAAACATCATGAAGCGTATGTTATTAAGTCGTCAACTTGACATTCGATCCACAAAATTAGCAAAACAGGGGCGGTTTGGATTCTTTGCGCCAACGGCAGGACAAGAAGCTTCTCAAATGGCATCGTCTTATGCCTTTAATGATGATGATTGGCTAATGCCTGGTTATCGTGATATTCCTGAAATTATTGTTAAAGGATGGCCGATTTGGAAAGCTATTCTGTGGTCTAGAGGACATGTTTTAGGGAACGTTTTCACCACTGAGGATGGAAAACCTGTTAATTCCTGGATGCCACAAATTATTATTGGTGCGCAATATGTTGAAGCAGCCGGGATTGCTTTGGGATTGAAAAAACGTCAGAAAAATGCCGTGGCATATTCTTATACTGGCGATGGTGGTTCATCGCAAGGTGACTTTTATGAAGGTGTGAATTTTGCAGGTGCTTATAAGGCTAACGCTGTATTCTTTATACAAAACAACGGATTTGCAATTTCAACACCGCGTGAACTGCAAACAGCAGCAACGCACCTAGCCGCAAAAGGTTGGTCAGCGGGTGTGCCTAGTATAGTTGTTGATGGAAATGATCCAATTGCTGTATATTTGGCTTCAAAAGAGGCACGTGCTTGGGCCGTTAGTGGCAAGGGCCCAGTATTGATTGAAACACTGACGAATCGTTTAGAAGCTCATTCAACAGCGGGCGATGACCCATTGCGCTACCGTGAGCAAGATGATATTGATACTTGGTGGCAAAAAGAACCGTTACTTCGCATGCGTAAGTATATGACAGATAGGGGGATTTGGGATAGTAAGCAAGAAGAGGACTATGTTTCTGAGGTTAACGAACATATTGATAGTCAAATTAAAATTGCTGATGCTGTGTCTAAACAAAAAATATCTGACTTCGTGAAAAATACACTTGAAGTCCCTAGCTATGCGATGTCTGAACAAATTACCAAGTTGGAAAGTGAGGGGAAGTAACATGGCTGTTAAGAGTTATATTGACGCTACCCGAGAGGCAATGGATTTAGCGTTAGAAAAAGATAATAATGTCATTATTTTTGGTGAAGATGTTGGTAAAAACGGTGGTGTGTTTCGCGCAACAGATGGCCTGCAAGCTAAGTATGGCGATGAGCGCGTATTTAATACGCCTTTAGCAGAATCGGCAATTGGTGGATTGGCTATTGGTCTTACGACACAAGATTATCGACCAATTATGGAAATACAGTTCTTTGGTTTCGTTTTTGAAGTCATGGATTCTATCGCTGGACAAATGTCACGTAACCGTTTTCGTTTTAATGGCACACGACATATGCCAATTGTGGTTCGTGCGCCATATGGTGGTGGTACAAAAACGCCTGAAATGCATGCGGATAATTTAGAAGGAATGATGGCACAAATTCCAGGAATCCGTGTTGTGATGCCGGCTAATCCAGCCGATGCAAAGGGACTTCTCTTGAGTGCAGTTGCGTCTGACGATCCAGTTGTATTCTTAGAAAATTTACATCTTTATCGCTCATTAAAAGGAGAGGTGCCCGACGGATATTACACAACACCGTTGGATAAAGCAGCGGTCGCTCGTCCAGGCGAGGATGTATCTATTATTTCTTATGGTGGTGGTGTGCCAGTTGCTTTAAAGGCGGCAGATACGTTAGAAAAAAATGGTATTTCTGCTGAGGTATTGGATCTACGTACTGTTTCGCCACTTGATATTGAAAGTATAGGAGAAACAATTAGTAAAACCGGTCGCGTTGTGGTTGTTCAAGAAGCACAGCGAATGGCTGGTATTGGTGCAAATGTAATGAGTGAAATTTCTGAACGTTTTATATTACATTTAAAGGCACCAATTGGTCGTGTTGCTGCACCAGATTCGATTTATCCCTTTGGACAAGCAGAAAATGACTGGATGATTAAACCAGATGATGTTGTGGCTAAAGTAATGGAGGTTGTTAATTATGACTGAGATTTTTACAATGCCAGATATTGGTGAAGGTATGGCTGAAGGTGATATTACGTCGTGGCTTGTGAAAGTTGGTGATGTCGTCGCAATGGATGATCCCGTAGCCGAAGTACAAAACGATAAGTTACTGCAAGAAATTTTGTCGCCTTATGCTGGAAAAATCACGCATTTATATGTTGATGCAGGGACAACCGTCGAGGTTGGTGATCCATTAATTGAGTTTGATGGTGGTGGGACACCGAAACCTGATAGCAGTGCAAAAGTTGAGAACGAAACAACAGCCACGCCTTCTGAAAATGAGCTGCCTTTGGCAACATCAGACGATACGACTCAAACGGTTAAGGTGGCTAATGGTCATGTATTGGCTATGCCTTCTGTCCGTCACTTAGCATTTGAAAAGGGGATTGACCTAACTACCGTAACACCAACAGGGCGTCATGGCCATGTAACACTGTCTGATGTTGAGTCGTTTAATAAAGAAAACGTCAATGAAACAATTAAAAAGCAGTCAGTAGCGCCAATAGAAGTACCAATTCAGCAAGATCAGACTACGCAATCAAATGATACTGCTTCAAAAATACCTGAAGCCGTGGTTCATGAGGGTCGCCAACCAATGTCGCCAACTCGTCGTGCAATTGCTAAAGCAATGGGTGCTCAAAACGCGACGATTCCTTCAGTGACTAATTTTGATACTGTTGAAGTTAGTCAATTGGTTGCACATCGCAGCAGTTTCAAGGCGCAAGCACAAGCAGATGGTATTCGCCTAACTTATCTGGCATATGCTGTGAAAGCATTGGCAGCAACTGCCAAGAAATTCCCTGAGATCAATGCGAGTGTTGATATGGATACAAGCGAAATCATTTATCATGAAGATGTTAATATGGGTATTGCTGTCAATGCACCTTCGGGTCTATATGTACCAGTTATTATGCATGCGGATCAGAAATCTATTTTGACAATTGCTAAAGAAATTGTGTCATTGTCTGAGGCTGTACGTGACGGTTCGATAACGTCTAAACAAATGAGAGGTAGCACAATTACGATTTCTAACCTTGGTTCAGCTCGTGGCACATGGTTTACACCGATTATTAATGGCAAAGAAGTAGCTATTTTAGGATTGGGAACGATTGTAAAAGAACCAATCATTGATGAAAATGGTGATATTGTCATAGGACAAAACATGAAGTTATCGTTGAGTTATGATCATCGTTTGATTGATGGTATGTTAGGACAAACAGCTCTCAACTATTTAAAGCAGCTGTTGGCTGATCCAGCGTATATGCTGATGGAGGTTTAATTATGGTTGTTGGTGCACAAGCACGAGATGTTGATACGATTATTATCGGTTCTGGACCTGGTGGTTATGTTGCAGCTATTCGTGCAGCTGAATTGGGTCAAAAAGTGACTATTGTGGAACGTGATGAGATTGGTGGTGTTTGCTTAAATATTGGATGTATCCCTTCAAAAGCATTAATTAATGTTGGGCATCATTATCGTGAAGCAACTTCCGAAACACCTTTTGGATTGGTGACAGAAGACGTCACACTTGATTGGTCTAAAGCACAGAGTTGGAAACAAAATACAGTGGTGAACACACTAACTTCTGGTGTGAAAATGTTACTTAAGAAACATCATGTAGAAATAATTAAAGGTGAAGCAACATTTAATGATAATGAGACCGTTAATATTGTACAAGACGATGGACATGAATTATTACAGTTTAACAATGCGATTATTGCAACAGGGTCTCGACCAATAGAGATTCCAAGTATGCCATTTGGTGATCGTATTATTGATTCCACTGGTGCTTTATCACTTGAAAAAATTCCTGAAAAACTGATTATTGTTGGTGGCGGTGTTATTGGATCTGAACTAGGTGGGGTTTATGCTAATTTGGGCACCAAAGTGACAATCATAGAGGGGTTAGATCATACGTTAAATGGCTTTGATCATGAAATGATAAAACCGGTATTGGATGACTTTAAAAAACACGGTGGTGAAGTAGTGACCTCAGCAACGGCCAAATCTGCCGTACAAACGGCAGATAATGTCACGTTAAGCTATGAAGTTGATGGTGAAGAGCAGCGTGTTACTGGCGATTATCTTTTGGTAGCGGTTGGTCGGTGCATGAATACTGATGCGATCGGTTTAAACAATACTGATGTGAAACTAACTGAACGCGGTGTCATTGAAGTGGCGGAAAATATGCAAACGCATGTACCACATATCTTTGCAATTGGTGATATTACGGCGGGGCCACAATTAGCTCACAAGGCTAGTTTTCAAGGAAAGATCGCTGCTGCGGCAATTTCTGGTGACAAACAGGCACGCGATTTACACTATTCATTACCCGCTGTCGCTTATACGCAATTTGAATTAGCTACAACAGGTGAAAATTTAGAGACGGTTAAATCTGACAACTTAGATGTAAAAATATCAAAGTTTCCTTTTGCTGGTAATGGTCGTGCCATTTCAATGAATGATACCACGGGGTTCATCCGTCTGATTAGTGATAAAGCTACAAATGCGCTATTGGGTGCGCAAATCGTTGGTCCAAGTGCCTCTGATTTAATTTCAGAATTGTCCTTGGCTATTGAAAATGGTTTAACGACAAATGATATTTCGTTAACCATTCATCCACACCCAACGCTGGGTGAAGCAATCATGGACACAGCAGAGCTAGCTGATGGGTTACCTATTCATATTTAATCAAATAATAATAAAAATAAACACGCCGTCACAACTGTGATGGCGTGTTTGGGATCGTAATAGGTTGGTGATTTATGTCAAAATTCAAAACAAACGATGATGTTAAGTTAGATTACAATGTGTATGGTGAAGGGCAACCTGTTATAATGGTTGCTGGATATTCTGGCAATCAAGCAACATGGGCGCCTGAAATTGACCCTTTTGTAGCATCAGGATTACAGGTCATTACGTATGACCGACGAAACCATGGAGAAAGTGATATTGTTGATTATGGCATGCGTATATCACGTCATGGACAGGATTTAGCGGAATTAATAACGTTTCTAGGTATCGAAAAACCTATATTAGTTGGTCACTCCATGGGAGCTAGTACAATTTGGGCTTACGAATCGCTATATGGGGATGACAACTTGCGTGCTGTTGTTACAGAGGATCAGATACCCAAGATGTTACGTGATGATAGTTGGCCTTTTGGTCTTTTTAACGCCGATCAGCATCATTTCTTTGAGGCGATAGAGGCGCTACCGCGCACTAAGCTAACACGTGCCAAAATATCTACTGATATTAAACGTGAGATTGGCAAAGCATATCATCCTTTTGATTTTAGTTATAATGAGCCATTGTTGATAGACAGTTTGATGCAGGACTGGCGTGATGTTGTTAGACGTGAACATATACCACATTTGTTTATTGCTGGCAGTCAATCTTCGTTATGGTCATCTGACCATGCACAGGCGGTGGCCGAAATGAGTTCTCTTGGTTATAGCCATATTGTGTCTGGCGCAGGGCATATACCACATATTGAGATGCCAGATGAATTTAATCAGGTTGTCCTAGAGTTTATTTCCGAATTAATCAGATAACACAGGTCGATTTTTTTATATGAAGGATTGATTCAAGCAAATTATAATTCGTTTTTTATAAAAGCAATACAAAAAATCCTGGTAAAATCTCAATTTGAGATTTTACTAGGATTTTAATTTTTTTAAATAACGACCCATTTTTTAAAAACGTGATTGGTGAGCAGCCACACTACGACGGATAGCTTGTTTTGATACTTCTTCATGATGTGCTTCGCTTTTTTGTGCTGGCTTGACAACAGTGTGGCGGTAGCTGAGTGCAGTAGTTGCAGCCACTGCGGCTGAACTCAAAATTCCAACGATGACACCTGATTTGAATGATTTCATAATATTAACCACTTCTTTCTTAAGTTTTCTTAAACTCTATTATCAACTATTTTGACGCATTTGTAAATGAATTTAGTATAATAAACTTATGACAAGTAAAACACAAATTATTGCACATCGAGGATACCGTGTCGTAGCCCCAGAAAATACATTACCAGCATTTGAAGCAGCCTTGGCCTATCAACCAGATATGCTTGAGATGGATGTCCATCGCACTAAAGATGGACACCTTGTGGTGATTCATGATGAAAAAGTTGATCGAACGACAAATGGTATAGGGTATGTTAAAGATTTAACATTAGCTGAACTTAAAATGCTTGACGCGGGCAGCTACAAAGAGCCGAAAATGCCAGGTGTACGGATACCAACTTTTGATGAGTTTTTATCATTTTTACAGCGTGTGGATTTTTCCAAAACACTTATTTTAGAAATTAAGACGGATCATGTTGATTATCCAGGCATTGAGCAAGATATTCTTGACAGTGTTGCCCATTATCAGCCCAAATATCACATTTTGTATCAGAGTTTTAATTTAGATACTTTAAAAAAAATCCGTCGGTTACAAACAGATGCAGATATTGCTGCTTTGGTTTTTTGGCCTACACCCAAAGTTTATTGGTTAAAATGGCGTGGTATTTTTGATTATATACACCTCGATATTCGTTTATTGAAAAAAAGAGGCCATTTTTTTTGGCGTCCAAAACAACACATGAGGACTTGGACAGTTGATAATGAAGCTGATATGCGGCGTGTATTCAAAGCTGGTTTAAGGGGGATTATCACAAATCAAGTGGCATTGGCAACAAGAATACGATCGGAAATACAAGGTGAGAATCATGACTAAAATTGTTGTTATTGCAGGACCGACAGCATCTGGTAAAAGTAGTTTAGCTATTGATATGGCTCAGAGGTTCGATGGTGAAATCATTTCAGCAGACGCCATGCAAATTTATCGTGAGTTAGATATTGGTACAGCCAAAGTTACAGATGAAGAACGCGAGTTAGTGCCACATCATCTAATTGACATTGTAAATATGACAGATCAATTTTCTGTCGCTGAGTTTGTTAAACAAGCAGATAACGTGATTGCAGATATTATTTCTCGTGATAAGTTACCAATTGTTGCAGGCGGTACTGGATTTTATATAAAAGCATTGCTTGGCCAACAGCCACTCGATTTTGTTGCAAGTGATGAGCAAGAAGTTGCTGTATTAAAGCAACGTGAGTTAGATGATTTAATAGTTGAGTTACGAACACGCGACGAGAGATTAGCAAATAAAGTGGATCAACATAATAAGCAGCGAGTCATTCGCGCAATTCAAATTGCGCGTCATGGGGCACATGACGTAGACCAGACGCGTCCTAAATACGATCCGTTAGTTGTTGGTATTGATTGGCCACGTGACATTTTATATGCGCGGATTAATTCACGCGCGCAAATCATGATTGAGAATGGCTTGTTAACTGAAGCGCAATCGATTTTAGATGCTGGTGGTGAGAACATTCAAGCGGGTAAGGCGATTGGTTATAAAGAATTTTTTCCATACCTACAAGGCGAATTGCCATTAAAAGATGCCATATCTCAAATGCAACAAGATTCAAGACGCTATGCTAAACGGCAACTTACCTATCTTAGGCATCAAATACCGGGATTAATTTGGATTGATGGTGCGCAAGCAGGGACAGAATTAGCAGCGCGTATTAAATATTGGGTATCAAAAAATTAATATGAAAAAAATATTTTTCAGAGAAACCATAGGCAGTATGGTTATGGCAATTGTATATTTTATAGGTATTTTTGTGTTTTCTTTGCTGTTTAAACAAAAGTTTAACTTTTATGACACGATAATTGATAGTTTGATTTTTACAATTATTATGACCGTGTTGTCAATTGTAATCAATAGATATTTTTATTCTGATAGAAAATAATGGTTGAGTATAAAGAGTTATGCGATCTTAACAAAAATAAGGACATTCATGTTTGATTATCACGGATGTCCTTATTTTTTATTGACGCAGCATTATATCTCCAATGCGGTATATTCGTCTGTAGCTAATTGTTCAGTTTGGTCTAATTGTAACATTTGCGCTTGATTAATTTCTTTGTAAAGTGCACTCGCCATCGGTTGGACAATCGTACCTTCAGAAACACCTTGTTGCACAAAGTCATACTCATATTGGAATGCTTTAATGTAAAGTGCACTGCTAACGGGTACAGATTCGTGCTTGTAATCACGTTTTACGCGATTAAAGAAGTGATTCATTGTTTCGCGAACGAAATAAATGTGGTTATTATCACTTTGCTGGTCAGCAAGACGTTGACGTAATGTATCATCTAAATAGGTGTCTGTGGCATGAGTCAGGTCGCTGTTGAGCGCTATGAGTTCATCACGTGTGTCAGTCCATTTTTTGATGTTGGCAGCAAATGTGGGATCAGTTTTTAATTTATTTTTTCGGAAACGATCGCGTTGCGCACGTGTAATAACGCCATTGGCAAGGTGCCAAGTTGATTCACGAGCATATCGACGTAATGTACGTTTAAGTTGATGTTTGAACGATTTCGTTTGCTTAGGACCATTGTTACGTGTGTGCTGTAAAATTTTAGCATATATATTAATGACGTTTGTGCTGTATCTTTTAGTGGTAGAGTCACTACGAATATACATTAGAGCAAAATCTTGTGTGTCCGCTAATAATTCAAGAAATTGCGGTGAAGCGTTTTTTCTATCATCCAGCATGAATAATTTATTTTTTTGTGACTGAAGTTGTGTTGATAGTGTTTCACGCACATTATGATCTGATACATGGTCAAGAATTTTAAGTGAAGCGAAGTCTATCATTTTATCACGTGTTTTGTTGATATCAATTGCTGTGTATGATTCGATTTTTGTAGGTAACTGTAATGGCAAGACAATGGCACTAACAAGCATACTAATTAAAATGACTAAGGTTGCTACAATAATGAGTGTTTCTCGGTAAGGAAATGCATGACCTGCAATTTTGTAAGGTAAGGAAAAGGCCATAGCTAATGTGACAGTGCCATGAACACCACTAATAGCGAAAATACGAGCATAAAACTTATGTTGACTATTATTACGATCGCCAAAAAACAGTGCGAAGCTGCTTGGTTTATGATGATTTTGTTTATCATTACTGTCGCGCAGAGCCCAAATGTATCGCAAGATCAGCATGATGACATAAATCAGAACACTCAATGCTGTGAGTTGTAATGTACCAAACATACCAATTTTTGTGATTGATAGCCACACGCCAGGTAAAGAAACACCTAAAATCAGGAAAACAACAGCATTCAAAACATCTGCAATGGTCTGCCAAATCGTACGCGAGGTTAATTGCACAGTTGTCGAAGTCAAACGCAAGCGACTCGACTCCCAATTGTGCACCATGCCAGTGGCAATAACCGCCAAGATACCAGAAGTTCCTAAGTGTTCAGCTAGTAAGTAGACGGCGAATGGCGTTAGTAAACTAATGGGGATGATCGTTGTTTCCGGGTTTGATGCGCGCTGTTGTAAATTAACGCGTAATGCCACAATAAGTAAACCTAAAATGGTCCCAACAAGAACACCACCGATTGCTACAAATAAAAAATGTTCTAGCCCATGAACAACTGAAAATGTGCCTTGTGATAAAACTGATAGTGCTAAATCTAACATTACTAAACCAGTAGCATCATTAAAAAGTGATTCGAGCTCCAATGCTTCGCCAACACCCGCGGGCATATCAGTACCTGCTGTTAATGATTTGACGGCTACGGCATCAGTAGGTGTGACGATAGCAGCTAGTGTAATAGCTAGAGGTAGTGTCCAAGTGACTTCGATGTGGTTGGTAATAACACCCACAACAAGTGTTGTGACGACAGCTAAAACAACAGATAATAGCCAAATACCTTCGAACCGTTGTCTTATTTTGGCAAATGATTGTTTTTGACCGTCAATAAACATGATAGGAGCAATAATCATCAACATAAAAAACTCAGGTTCTAGTTCAAAATTTTTGAAAATGGGTGTAAAAGACATACCAATACCAACAGTAATTAAAATAAATGCCTCAGGTATTTTTGGAACAAACTCTTTAATGATATTGGTCGCAATGACACCAATCAAAAGTAAAGCTAGGGTGTATAAAGTACTCATGTTACTCCTTGTCAATTATTATATGGTTTACTGGGTCAAAGTAATTAGCCGTGAGAAAATGTCTTTCAACCCATCATAGGGAATCGCGTAATTGAAGTGTAGACGAGATTCGAATATTTTTTGGCAAAAGCGCATGTTCTGTCATAATCATATTTAATTTTTCGGCAGCAGTACGTCCAATTTCTTGAGGATTTTGTGAAATAGAGGTAATCTCTGGTGAGATCATATCTGCAAATTGGTCATCATCGTAGCCAATTAGTCCGATGTCCTCAGGTACACGTAACTGATTTGTTTTTAAAAAGCGGACAGCAGACCATAGTACTTGACCATTAAGCGCAAAAATGGCTGTGCGATGATGATTAACTATGGTCGTTTTTAATTGGGATTGCCAATTAAAATCATCAATTTCAATCAAGTGAACTGTTATTTGACTACCGGTTAAACCTGCTTTTAAGCCGTTATAGCGATTCATACGACTTGATACACCAGTAATACGATTTGCTAAGACGATGACTGTATCATACTGTTTTGTCTTAAGTATTTTAGCGAGGTCAACTGATTTTTGAAAATTATCAGAGACAACGGCTGGCCAAGTAAAAGGTTCTGTGTAACGATCGACCTGTACTACTGGTGTTTTTTGATCGATTAAAAATTGATAATGATCGGGTTGATGAACTAAGGGTTGTAAAATAATGCCGTCTACTTGTTCTGTCATCATTTTCTCTAAATTACTTAATTCGCGATCAACGTTGTCATCAGCATCCATAATTAAAACTTGATAATGCGTGTTTTGAAAATAATCACCGATACCTTTTAGCAAACGAGAGGTGTACATATTAGAAATATCAGCAACAGAGACGCCAATTAAAAAAGAATTACGTGCTTTCAGGGCTTGTGCTTGCCTATTCGGACGATAATCGAGCTCGGCAATTGTTTGTTCAATACGAACCTTTGTCGTTTTTGACATATT
This sequence comes from Leuconostoc rapi, assembly GCF_016908715.1. Lineage (GTDB taxonomy): Bacteria > Bacillota > Bacilli > Lactobacillales > Lactobacillaceae > Leuconostoc > Leuconostoc rapi. The sequence goes on from NZ_JAFBEK010000001.1 coordinate 14,185, forward strand.
GTCGAATTTATCATTTAAATAACGAGAAATTGTTGTTTTTGAAACGCCAGCTTTTGCAGCAATATCGTTAATTGTGATTTTTTTATCCATGAAGATATTATACGCCAAATTAAAAATAAGGGCTTGACAAAAATCTGGAAGCGTTTACAATAGGTTTTGTAAACCGGTTTCCGAAAACGTTAAACCAAAAGAGGATAAATGATGACAAAAGAAAAAATGAGTATTAATCCTGAGAAGTTTGCCTTACAGTTTATTGCGTCTGTCAATTTTGACTTTGATGAAACAGAACTTGAGAACATGGCGAAAAAAGAGTTAGCAGCTTATCTGTCTGCTTATTTTCTTGCTGAAAAATTTAATAAAATTGAAAGCAAAAATTTTGATAAATCACAATCACCTGATTTATCAGACTTAGGTTTTGATGCGTTATTGAAACATGTTGCAGATTTAAATCAATATTAAGGAGTGTATCATGAAAAAATCACAAATCGTTTTGAACCATTTAGTATTCGCATCCGACCGTGAAAATGGTGAACAACAATTAGATATGTTAAAAAAAGTCGTTGGTTTTGGTATTGAATCTGCTGAATTACGGCGTGAATACTTTGACAACATCATTGCAGAAGCACCGGCAATATCAGCATATGCTAAAATGAAAAATCTACGTCTTTTTTACTCGGTACCTGATGACTTGTTTGTTAATCATCGCGTTAATCCAAAGTTGAGTCAATATTATGATGAGGCCATTCAGCTAGGTGTGACTGTCATCAAGTTCAATACGGGAGACTTTGATATTTTATTGCCAGAAGATATTGCGACATTAGAAAAATTATTGCAAATGGGGATTCAAACAAATATTGAAAACGACCAGACGCAGACATCTGGTAAAATGCGCGCCATTGAAAAATTTATGGTCGCAGCTCATGCCGCAAATCTTGCTATTGGTTATGTTTATGATATGGGGAATTGGCGATATGTAGGGGAAGACGAGATGACAGCAGCAAAACAATTATCATCATACGTTAAATATATTCATGTGAAAGATGATAGAGGTGCTGGGGATCAGTTAGTTACTGTGCCATTAAACGATGGGGATATTGCATGGCAAGAGATTCTGCATATATTACCACAAAATGTTCCAGTGGCTATCGAGTATACCACTGAAAATGACCAGACGATTGTTGATGCGATTCAAGCACTTAAAGTGTTTAATTGAGGTATATGATGACCAATATTATTATTAGTATTTTACTGTTACTGACGTTTGTCGGATTTATCTATTATATTGTTAGAGGTGGCAATTTAGTAATCGGGTTCTTCATTATGGCACTACTATGGTCAGTCATTGGTTTGATTCCCTTTAATATCGTAATCCAAGATGTTATCGCGAAACCAGCACTCAATTATGGGCCAACAATTATATATATTGTGTTTGGCTCATGGTTTGGTCGCGTATTAGTGGATTCTGGTATTGCTGGGTCTATATCTGCTCAAACCGAAAGAGTTGGTCGCAAGGCGCCAATTCTTGCCGCCATATTGGTTGTACTAGTTACCGCATTGATTTTTTCATCCGCTTATGGCGTGGGGTCAGTTATTGCGATTGGTGTTATTTTAATTCCGATTCTGTTATCAATTGGCGTGCCTAAAAAAGTAGCGATTCCAGCATTTACAATGGCTATTGGTGCACCAATGTATATTAACGTGGTACTATTTAATCAAATTAAAGCTTTTTTTCCTTCAGTTAGCTTTTCTGGTAACTATTTGGTTTTTGGTTTAACAGCCATGAGCATTCAATTGCTTGGTGTAATCATTTTTATTCTCTTGAATAGCAAAAGTATTAAAAACGGTAAAATTGAAACAATTGCGACTAATGACCAAGTTACGTTCAAGCGAACACATCCAGTGACATTCATTGTACCAATCATACCAGTTGCCCTAAATATGTTTTTTCACTGGGATGCGATTCCGGCGTTATTATTAGCAACAATTATTGCTTTACTGTTAACTGGTCAAATGAAGTCTTATACGGGATTGGTTGCATTCATTAATAAAACAGTGTCACAGGCAATAAATGATATTTCTGGCTTAATCATCTTTTTGATGGCATTGGTTATGTTTGCCGGTGCTGCGACAGTTAATGTTCCTCATTTTAAGGGCATTATTGAAGTGATTTTGCCACATAGTCCGTTAGTTTTGGCTATTGCAGTGGGTATTTTAGCACCATTAGCTTTGTTCCGCGGACCATTGCACGTTTGGGGAGCTGGCGCAGCAACGGCAGCGGTGTTGGCAGCAACTGGCACATTTTCGCCAATCTTTCTGTTGCCACTCTTATATACGGCCAGTATTATGGCAGTTTCTATTGATTTGACCCAGTCATGGAACACATGGGCATTGACATATTCTAAACTTGAAACCAAAGAGTATTTAAAAATGGGTATTCCAGTGATGTGGGCGGTCTCGATTGTGAATGAGTTATTAGTATTTGCTTTCTTTGGTCATTAAGACGATTAATTTAAGGAGAATAACATGAGTGAAATTTTGACATTGGGTGAACCAGTTGTTACCTTTACATCAACTGATTTGAATGCAGGATTAGTTGATAGCATTAATTACTATAAATTTTTGGGTGGTGCAGAACTTAACGTTATGATTGGTGCCACGCGTTTAGGACATAGCACTGAATATATTTCGCAGGTGGGTGCTGATCCCTTAGGGCAGTTTGCAATTAAAGAAATATCGAAATATCATGTTGGCAATCAATATATTTCAACGGATGATAATAACTGGACCGCTTTCCAGTTAAAAGAGTTAGTTGACCAAGGTGATCCAACCACTTTTAATTTTCGACGTCGGTCGGCAGCGGCACATTTTGATAAATCAAATATTGATCATATTGACTTTACAGATGTTAAAATGGCGCACTTATCAGGTATTTTTCCAGCTATTTCAATACAGGCACGAGAAGCATTTCGTTACTTTGCTGAGCAACTCATTAAACGTGGCATTAAGACGACATTTGATCCCAATTTACGACCAGCGCTATGGGAATCACAAGCGGTGATGATTGAAACGATTAATGACCTAGCTAAATATGGGGAAATTGTGTTGCCTGGCATTAACGAAGGTGAAATATTGATGGGGTCACGTGATCCTGAAAAAATTGCTGACTTTTACTTGGAAAATAGTGAGAGAACGCAGACTGTCGTGGTAAAACTTGGTCCAGAGGGTGCATATGTCAAAAATAAATCTGGTGATAGCTACACAGTTAAAGGATTTCCTGTTAAAAAGGTGATTGATACGGTTGGTGCAGGGGATGGCTTTGCACTAGGATTGATTACTGCACTCATTGAAGGACTACCAATGACTAAAGCAGTTGCGCGTGGTAATGCGGTTGGTGCATTACAGGTACAAACAACTGGTGACAATGATGGCTATCCAACACCAGATGAATTGACACAATATTTAATATCAGAACAGAAAGAGGATTAAACATGACAAAGCAAGTATATTTACCAGATGATATTCCGGCAGTTGGCAAGAACATTTTAACTGATGCCGGCCTTGAGGTGATTGTTGGTTCTGGCCGTGAACGTCAAACAATGAAAAATGAAGGCGCTCAAGCGTCTGCAGTTTTGATTGGTACGCAGCCTTTTGATGGTGATATGATGGACAGCATGCCTAATTTAAAAGTAATTGCCCGTAATGGTGTTGGTTATGATGCGGTTGATGTGGATGCAGCAACAAAGCGTGGTATTTACGTGGTAAATACACCTAAAGCCTTGTCTGGCTCAGTTGCTGAGACAGCGGTCTCTGAACTATTAGCGATTAGCAAAAATTTGTATCAAAATGCAACAGCAATTCATGAAGATAACTGGCATTATCGTAAGGCACATCCAGGTCGTGATATTGCAGGCAAAACAGTGGGTATTCTTGGATTTGGTCGTATAGGACAACAAGTAGCTAAAAAGTTAAGTGGGTTTGATGTTAAAATAATCGCCTATGATCCATTTGCAAAATCGACAGATAACGTTGACATAGTTGGTCGTGAGACAATTTTTAAAACAGCTGATTATGTTATGGTTCATTTACCAGCAATACCTGAAACGATACACTCTATTGGTGCAAAGGAATTTAAAATGATGAAGCATGATGCCTATTTAATTAATATGGCTCGTGGTGCAATTATTGTTGAGTCAGAATTAGTGAGTGCTTTAAAGAATGAGGACATTGGTGGCGCTGCTCTGGATGTTTTCGAAGAAGAGCCATTGCCAGTGACTAATCCGTTGGTTGGATTAGATAATGTTTTGCTAACACCACATATTGCGTCCAACACGGTTGAAACAAAGGCACGGATGGCAATTGACGCAACACGCGATATTGTGCGCGTATTGCAGGGAGAAAAACCAGAAGCTGCTGTGAATCAGTTGAACTAATGTTTATTTTTAAAACGTTCCTGATGGGGACGTTTTTATTTTAAACGTGTATAATGAAGATATTCTAACAATTTGAAGGAGAAATTATGGCGGAATTAACACGATTTTATAATATGTTTCAACCGAGCCATTATGATATTTATTTGAATATTGATCGCTCATCAAAAACAATTAGTGGGAAAACAACGATTTCAGGCGTTGCACAGACCTCAAAAATTGCGTTGCACCAAAAAGATTTGTCTGTTAATGGCGTACAAGTTGATGGACAGTCAGTGCCATTTGTAATTAATCGCGAACTGGATGCCCTCAATATATCCTTACCAAAATCAGGATCAACAAAGGTAACTGTTGACTATACAGCACCTTTAACGGATACAATGATGGGTATTTATCCGTCTTACTATGAAATTGATGGCGAAAAGAAGCAAATTATTGGCACACAGTTTGAAACAAACTTTGCACGCCAAGCATTTCCTTGTATTGATGAACCAGAGGCAAAGGCAACATTTGATTTAGCCATTAAGTTTGATGAACAGCCAGACGAAACAGTATTGGCTAACACACCGGAATTACGTGTTGAAAATAGTATTCACTATTTTGATACCACAGTAAAAATGTCAACTTATTTAGTTGCTTTTGCGTTTGGTGAGTTACAAAATAAACAAACAGAAACGAGCAGCGGCGTTAAAGTTGGTGTTTATGCGACAAAGGCACATGATCCTAAAACACTTGATTTTGCATTAGATATTGCCAAGCGTTCGATTGAATTTTTCGAAGATTTTTATCAAACACCTTATCCATTAGCACAGTCAAATCAACTGGCATTACCTGACTTTTCAGCTGGTGCTATGGAAAACTGGGGATTGGTCACTTATCGTGAAGCGTATTTGGTGCTTGATCCAGACAATACGGCCTTAGAAGCCAAACAGGTTGTTGCCACAGTGATTGCACACGAGCTCGCTCATCAATGGTTTGGTGATTTGGTGACGATGAAATGGTGGGACGATTTGTGGTTAAATGAGAGTTTTGCCAACATGATGGAATATGTTGCTATTGATGCGCTTGAACCAGATTGGCACATTTGGGAATTGTTCCAAACATCTGACGTACCAGCAGCCTTACACCGCGATGCAACCGATGGTGTGCAAGCTGTGCATGTTCAAGTTAACCATCCAGCTGAGATTGACTCGCTGTTTGATGCCGCAATTGTTTATGCAAAGGGTGCACGCATGCTGGTCATGGTACGTGCGTTAATTGGTGATAATGCTTTGCGTCAAGGTTTAAAAACATATTTTGCTGCGCACAAATATGGTAACGCCACAGGGGCTGATTTATGGCAAGCGTTGGGTGACGCTTCTGGTCAAGACGTTTCAGCTGTTATGAATTCATGGCTAGAACAACCGGGCTATCCAGTTGTTTCTGCTGAGGTACTCGATGGCCAGTTAACTTTAACACAGAAACAATTCTTCATTGGCGAAGGACAGGATGATAACCGTTTGTGGCAAATACCGGTTAACAGTAATTATGAGGCAGTGCCTAAAATAATGACTGAACAAACGGTTGTTCTAGGTGATTACGTGACGCTACGTCGAGAGGCAGGTGAAGCGTTTTATCTCAATATGAGCAATGATTCGCATTTTATCGTCAAATATGACGCGACACTCTTACAAGATATTTTAGTTAATGTTGATCAACTAGACGCGATTACGCAACGTCAAATGATTCAAGATTTGCATATACTTGCTCAAGGACGACAAATCGCATTTGCAGAAATTGTACCTTTACTTGTACGTTTTTCTAATAGTGACTCTAAGATTGTCAATGATGCCTTATATACTGTTGCACAAGACCTACGTCAATTTGTAACGCCCGATTCTGATGAAGAAAAGTACTTGAAGCAATTTTATGATAAGTTGAGTCGTCAGCAGTTTGAACGGCTAGGTTGGCATGCAAAAAATGACGAATCATTAGATGATGAATTAACGCGTCGTTACATTGTTTCAGCTGCATTGTACGCAGAGAATAGTGTCGCAACAACACAGGCGCATGACCTATTCAAAACGCATGAGGGTGATTTGCAGCAGTTACCAGCAGAAATACGAGTGTTCATTATTCGTAATGAGGTTCAAAATTATGGGGATCAAACGTTATTTGATGACTTGCTGTTAAATTATCGCCAAACATCTGACGCGGGTTATAAACAAGATTTGCGTGCGGCGATTACGAGTGTGACGCATCCAACACTTGTCAGTCAGTTGGTGGCAACATTTAAAAACGCAGATGTGATTAAACCACAAGACTTACGGGGATGGTTTGGTAGTACTTTGCGCAATACACATGGCGAACAAGCTGCTTGGGATTGGTTACGAAAAGAGTGGGATTGGTTAGAAGCAACAGTTGGTGGTGATATGGAGTTTACAACTTATATCACTGTGGCTGCCAGTGTTTTGAAAACTAGCCAGCGCTTAGAAGAATTTAAAAACTTCTTTAATCCAAAAAGTGATCAGCCTGGCTTAACTCGTGAAATTAAAATGGACACACGCGTGATTAGCAGTCGCGTGGCATTAATTGCATCAGAAAAAGACGCGGTGAATCAAGTGATCGCTGATAATATTTAAGTACTCAGGAGGAACCATAATTTTGGTTTCTTTTTTGTTGTAGTGGTAGTTAGGGTCATCATCATTTAAAAACAAACAATCAAGATAATGATAAAGTGATGAAGCATTTAGCTGCTTTAGTTTGATAAAAAAGAGTTGTATCACTTTTCTTTAATAAAATGTTAAACGTTTAATTGCGTTTTGTTCATATCTATGGTTTAATGTTTATTGGACAAAATAAAGATTGCCAGTGAGCAATCATTTTGGAGGAAAATAATATGACGATGAGTCCGTTAGATAATGCAGCAGGGAAAGCAGTGTCCAGTAACTTTACTAAAGAACAAAAGGTGGTACTTGGGTCTACAACCCTTGGCTTCACTTTGGATCACATGGATGCGACATTTTTGTCCTTTGCGCTAGCACCAATGATTGCAGAATTACACATTACTGGGGCGCAGGGTGGTGTGATTGCAGCGATGTCTAACTGGGGGGCGTTACTTGGTAGTGTCTTGTTTGGCATATTAGCTGATCGCATTGGTCGTGTACGCGTTTTATCATATACGGTGATGTTGGTAACGTTTGCGACTGTTATTTTAGCCTTCTTAGATAATGCACATACGATCTATGCCTCACGATTTTTGCTTGGTATGGGTACTGGCGGCGAATACGGCGTCAGTATGGCGCTGATTGCTGAAAGTTTTAAAGCCAATCGTATTGGAAGAATCAGTTCAATTACAGCAATTGGCGGTCAAGTTGGTGCTATTCTAGCAGCAATTTTGGCAACGCTCATTATGCCAACCTTTGGTTGGCGTGGGTTGTTCATGATTGGCTTCCTACCATTAATCGTTGTATATATTGTTCGTCGACATCTAAAAGAAACACCAGCATTTGAACAACTACAGGCAGATTATAAATCAGGTCGCAAGAAGTTCAGCTTTAAATTTATAGCCAATACACCAAAACGTGCGTATACATCACTTGTCTTAATCATTATGTTAACCATTCAAACAGCAGGTTATTACGGCTTGATGAACTGGTTACCAACCATTATGCGAAAGCAGTTGGGTATCACGGCAACTGTAACAGCGGGCTACGTCAACCTAGGTATGATTCCAATTATTATCGGTATGGCTGTGGGTATGATGACGTTTGGCACGATTTTAGACAGAATCGGTCCTAAACAAGCGTTTACAATCTTTTTAATCGCTTCTGCTATCATGATTTATGCCTTTACATTTGCTTATAATATGTGGACACTAACCATATTAGGTGCAATTGTTGGTTTCTTTTCTAACGGTATGTATGGTGGTTTTGGTGCCATTATTAGCCGTTTGTATCCGGCTGAAATCAGAGCAACAGCTGCCAACACGCTCATGGGCTCTGGACGAGCTCTAGGTGCCTTTTCGTCTGTTGTTATTGGTTGGATTATGGATAACTATAGTGTTGGTGCAGTGATGATGAGTTTAGCAGCAATGTATGTGATTAGCTTAGTATTCATGCTAACAATTCCAGATTTTAAAAAGCTGGGTGCTAACCAATATTATCAAGAACAAAATTAAATTTAACGACGTGTCATAATCGGTTGCAAAATCGTTATTATGGCACTTTTTTGTTGCATTAAAATAGTTTAGGATAGGATAATTAAAGGGTGTATAATGAGCGTAAATTCCAAAGGGTACATAATATGACGAAAATACATCAATTTGCTAAACAATCAGTGGATAAGTCAACAGAAATAGCCGAGTTATCTGCTGTTGGATTTTATGATGATGGCTGTCGAAAAGCGACGCTATTGCGTCATTTACTCTACCATGCTTTGCCAGAATATCATAGTTTATCTTCTAAGAATATGTGGCTTGACGAACATCTTGCCACACCTAGCACGTCGATTTTAACATTCATAACAGATAAACAAGCACTGACTAAGACCATCTTTTATACGATAGCGTCACAATTGTTGGGTTATGATACAGAATTGACAGACAACGCCTACGATGGACAGCAAGTCTTTAAATCGGTTGGCTTGGAAACAACAGATGTTTCTGATGTTTATCATGCGTGGTATTTATTACTTAATACGCACACTAAAAATGGGCTGCTTTTCATTGACGAACTAGCGAGCCATGGCTATTTCAAAACAACAAATCAACGAATTTATTTTAATGGCAAATCCATGGCGACATATGATACAACCAACCTGGTTCAGGAAACGGTTTGGGTTGAAACGTCTGTGGATTCAGATTTAGATGGTCAACTTGATTTAGTTCAAGTTGATATTCAGCGACCTGACACAACTGAAAAATTACCTGTATTATTTACAGCGTCACCCTATTATCAAGGGATGATGTTAAAAGAAAATGATGCTAAGATTCATCATGTGAATGTGCCTTTAGTACATAAAGTGTCAAAACAGGTGGCACGTGATGTTGTGACTTACCAAGAGGATAAAGCGGTTAATCATCCCTTTGCTAGGGAAATAAAAGGCTGGGCATCAGCTGCCACCAAAACGTTTACCACCTTATCAGGGCATGCATGGGATTTGAACAATTATTTTCTCTCGCGTGGCTTTGCCGTTGCCTATGCTTCAGGTATAGGCACTAGGCATTCAGATGGTATGCAAGACACAGGATCACCTGACCAAGTTGAATCAATGAAAAATGTCGTCGAATGGTTAGCTGGGAATCGTGTAGCCTTTACTGATAAAACAAGTCAGATCGCAATTAAAGCGAATTGGTCTAATCACAAAATTGCGATGACTGGCCGTTCATATTTAGGAACGTTAGCAACAGCAGTCGCAGCGACAGGCGTATCAGGTCTGGAAACAATCATTGCGGAAGCCGCTATCTCTGATTGGTATCAATATTATCGCGATAACGGGTTGGTGATTGCCCCAGGTGGTTTTCCCGGTGAAGATATGGACGTTTTAGCTGAATTAGTTTACAGCCGAATGAAAGATCCTGCTGACTGGGCACGTACGCAAAAACAATGGCAGCAGTTTCAAACAAAAACTAAAAACCTGCAAGATCGTTCAAATGGCAATTATAATAATTTTTGGGATGCACGTAATTATCTGAATCGTAGTCATCATATCAAAGCAGACCTTGTATTGGTCCACGGATTAAATGATTGGAATGTTAAACCGCGTCAAGTTTATCGTCTCTGGCAGGCGTTAAGAGGTAATGGGTACAACAATAAATTAATTTTACACCAGGGACAACACATTAACATTAACAATAACCGATCATTAGATTTTGCTGATCAGATGAACTTGTGGTTGGTTACCAAATTATTAGGGCAGCCTTCTCAAGTATCAACACAATTACCCAATGTTATTTGGCAGGACAATACCCAAAGTCAATCATGGCACGGTCTCAACGAGTGGGGGACGACTTCACAAACAGTAGCTTATCATTTGTCAACTGGCCAGCTCGTTAAAAACGTCACCAAGGGTGAGGTATCATTTACAGATAAATTAAATCCTGATTTGTTTGAACAATCTGCAACTAATTTTAGTCAGTGGCGTGAAAAAACATTACGCCAGTCACCTGATTTATCAAAAACGCAACAACATTTCAAAACGCCTACACTAATTGATGATCATATCATTGATGGTGAAGTAGTTTTGAAGTTACATGTTAAATCGTCACAGAATATTGGGCTCATTAGTGCCATGTTGGTTGATTACGGTGAGGATAATTATCTGAAATCACAACCAACTAATCAAGGCGTTAAAATTGATCGGGGTGTTAATTTTGCTCAGGTGGATTTGCAAGAATTTGAAGTAGAACACGCCAATCACAAAATGATTACTTTGGGCCATATTAATTTACAAAATCGAACAAGTGCTTGGCAAGCGGACGATTTGCAGGCCGAACAATACGTCACCGTCACGTTAACGTTGCAGCCAACATTATATCATCTACGTGCAGGTCACCAATTAGGTTTAATTATTTATGCAACTGATTTTGAAATGACTATCCGTGGTAACCAAGGTATTGTTTATACCATTGATTTGGCGCACAGTCTGTTAACTTTACCTGAATAAAAAAACACGCAGTCAATAAGACAATGTTTGTCTTATTGACTGCGTGTTTATCGTTATTTTGAAGTAAAAGTTAACTTTCAGGATTTGGTGTGGTTAATGCATTGTTATGAATATAACTACGGAAAGTCTTGAAAGTATCAGAAAATAATTCATCTGGTTCAATATTAAGCATTTCTCTTGGAAAATAGAACCGTTTGTCAAAAGATACTTGGCCCTTAATAGCTGATACCAAGGGTGAAAGTTCAGATAGTTCACGATGTGAACCATCATCTAAAACAAAGTCAATTTGTGTCCGAGGTTTGGCAACATTTGGTTTATAATCATCATATGGTAAATCAAACGCGTCATTGCGGGCAGTATAATAATCCGCATTATACCCGGCAATATTGACAAGTTTTTCAAGATCCTCTAGTAACGGCGCAGTTTTGTCATCAATAATAATGGATTTGAGCGGATGGCGATCTAAGAAACGGGTGGATAGGTCTGATAATATAGGATCTGGATGATGACGCCACATGGAAATGTAAGTCATGAAAACATGATCGTCAATCTGTAAATAATCGTGAATAGTTAAGTGCTCATTGTTGAAGAGTGGTGTTAGGATTGGGCCGACAAAATCTTTTTCATGAGTCCCACTTGCTTGATACAACTCGTGTGCGCGTTGCAATAAATGCTCTAATAGCACTTCCATACCACGGGATACGGGGTGGAAATAGACTTGTAAATACATTTGATAGCGACTTACAACATAGTCCTCGACGGCATGCATGCCCGCAATATCAAAAGCGATACCATTTGAAGTGGGTTTCATTGTTCTTAATATGCGATCAATATCAAATTCACCATATTTAGTACCCGTAAAATAAGCGTCACGTAAGAGGTAATCCATACGATCAACATCTAGCTGGCTGGAAATGAGTTGCACCACTTGTGGATTGTCATAGGTCTTAGCGATGACGCTAGCCACTTTATTTGGAAAATCTGGCGAGACGCGTGACAAAACCGTATTGATTTCTGTGTCTCCAGTAATGATTTCACGTGTAATTGCTTCATGATCTGTGTGGAATAGATGCTCAAAAGTATGTGAGAATGCCCCGTGTCCAATGTCATGTAAAAGAGCGGCAACTAATGTCACTTGGCGCTCTCGTGGATCCCATAGACCATCATTTTCGTTTTCTGAGCGGTAGTACTGTTCGAAATGTTCCGTAATACGTCTGGCAATTTCATAAGCGCCAACCGAGTGTCCGAACCGAGAGTGTTCAGCACCATGAAAAACAGCACTTGTAATACCGAGTTGTTGGACGCGTCGTAATCGCTGAAATTCTGTCGTGTTAATTAAATCTAAAATGACACGATCTTGTATATGAATAAAATTGTGGATTGGATCACGTAATACTTTTTCGTTTGATAATTTTTCCGTTAACATAGTTTGCCCTTTTTGTCTTTATTATATTATAATGGATTTTTAACGAAAATAATAATGAAAGTTGTTTTTTGCGCATTTTTAATTAAGATGGCAATGAGATTTTTGGTTTTATTGTTAACTAATGTGCAATCATTTGAGATGAGCGGATAATGGATACGAATAATAAACATGACGTCAACATCTATCTTAAAACTAGTATTAATCAAGCAGGGGATACAGAAGTTTTTGAATTTCAAACTGTTGGCGAACTTTTAGTTAAAAATGATGTCGCTTTTTTAAGATATACCGAAGTTATTGCTGATCAAACACCAACAAATGTGTTATTTAAATTAGAGTCTGATAAGGTTCGTTTAAACCGTAGTGGGGATAGTTTGACTAAATTAGCGTTTAGAAAGGGACAACGTTTACAAGCGTATTATCAGACCCCAGCAGGGCAAATGCAATTAGAAACAGATACGACAGCTTTAGCCGCCGACATCGACTCAAAACAAAACATAGGCATACTCACAATGAGTTACGACCTTTATGCAAACGATGCTTTAGTTGGACAATATGATATCAGGTTGCAATTTAATGGAAAATCTAGTAAACTTAGTTAGTTAGAAACTCGAAAGGACGTGCACTATGGCACTCAAACAATTAGGCAATCATCCAAAAGAAGAATTAGCATTGGTTGAAATTGCATCTGAAATTTTGGCAGAACATAAGAATGTTATGCCATTTAGTTCATTGGTTCAAGAAATTCAGGCGTTTTTAGAAGTCGATGCAGAAACGTTCAAGTCACGTCTCTCACAGTTTTATACTGATTTAAATACTGATGGGTCATTTATTTCACTTGGAAACAATGAGTGGGGATTGCGTGCATGGTATCCTGTGGATGCCATTGATGAGTCGATTCATGAAATCGACGATGACGATGATACACCAAAGCGTAAAAAAGTGGCAAAAAAGGTCAATGTCTTTGCTGACGCTTCAACTGATGATGATGTCATTGACTATAATGATGATGATCCAGAAGATGAAGACTTCGGTGATGTTAGTAATACTGATGACGATGTTGAGGATTCAGAAGTCGAAGTTGAAGATGACGACGATGATGAAGATGAGATTGCCGTTGGAGATGACGAATCAATTGATGAAAACTTAACGGAGTTAACTGGTACAAACGATCTTGATGATTTAAGTGATGGAGACATCGAAAAGTAAGTTCAAAAAAGCGACAGAATTTAATATTAGTTTTTATGAAAGCCACGAAAAGTGGCTTTTTTATTTGTTTTAAAACCCAGTCATATCAACACTTTTAACGATTATTATAAACGCAATAGATAAAAAAACGAAAAAGGGTTGCTTTTTTGAACAAATGTCTGTAATATATATAAATGTGCTACGGCATGTTTGCTCCTTTAACTCAGTTGGTTAGAGTAGGGGATTTTTAATCCCAAGGTCCTCGGTTCGAGTCCGAGAGGGAGCACTGATATAACTATCAGGAGACCTTTGGGATATTCCATTAAAAGCAAGTAACTTCGGTTACTTGCTTTTATTTTGTTTTCAAAATTTGCAAAACCGCCCAAACCATAGTATGATTGATATCAAGCGTTGAGACGGAAAATTAGTAAAGAAACCTTTTTGAAGAGACATCATGGTGGTGAGAATGATGAGGGCCTTTAACGAAAGACTACCGTTGATGCATGATATTAGTAGGTGTAGAACTGAAATTATCGTCGGTGTAATTGGTCGTTAATCCAATTATTTTAAGAAAGACGTCTATCATGACGTCTGAAATTGGGTTGGTACCGCGCAAAAGCGCCCCTAGATTGAGTTCTAGGGGCGCTTTTTGGCGCTATGACCTTTAAAACGTGGAGGCGTATAATGGCAAAAGAACATAATAGAGAATTGAATAGAGACTTATCATCTCATCAAATGCAAATGATTGCCCTTGGCGGCACGATTGGCGTTGGTTTGTTTATGGGATCGGCATCGACTATCAAATGGACGGGTGTCTCTGTTATTCTAGCTTACGCGTTGGCGGGACTGGTCCTTTATCTTGTGATGCGCGCGTTAGGGGAGATGTTATATGTTGATCCTGCAGTTGGCTCTTTTGCTAACTACGCAACAAAATATATCCACCCCTTGGCGGGCTATTTGACTGTTTGGGCAAATGTATTTCAGTGGATTACTGTCGGTATTTCAGAAACAATTGCAGTCGGCCTTTATATGAATTATTGGTTCCCTGAATTGCCTAATTGGATAACAGGTATTGTTGTTTTAGTGACATTGACATTGGCAAATATGACGACTGTAAAAGCTTACGGTAATATGGAATCATGGTTTTCAATGATTAAAGTCATTACGATTGTCTTAATGATTATTTTAGGCATGATGGTTATTGTTTTTGGATTTGGGAATGGTTGGCAACCACTTGGCTTTTCTAATCTATGGACACATGGTCCTTTCTTTGCTGGAGGCTTTAAAGGCTTCATGTTTGCTTTAGCCATTGTTATGACGTCATATCAAGGTATTGAAATTATTGGTATTACAGCAGGTGAGACACAAAATCCCAAGCACGCTATCGTAGCTGCCATACGGTCAATTGTTGCTCGTATTTTAATTTTCTACATTGGTGCCATATTTGTGATTATCACAATATATCCTTGGAATCAGTTGGATCAAGTTGGGTCACCCTTTGTGGAAACCTTTTCGCGTGTTGGCATTACGGCAGCGGCAGGCATTATTAATTTCGTAATGCTTACAGCTGCAATGTCTGCCTTGAACTCTGGCATATTTAGTTCAAGTCGTATGATATATACGTTAGCATTGAATAAAGAACTGTCACCTAAATTTTTAAAACTATCAAAACATCGTGTACCAACATTGCCAGTATTAGCAATGTCTACGGGAATTTTGTTGGGCATCATTTTAAATGCGTTATTGCCGTTATTCTGGCGTGGTAGTTCAAGCATTTTTGTGTTAGTATATTCGGCTAGTACCTTGCCGGGTATGGTGCCATGGTTTGTTATCTTATGGAGTCAGATTAAATTCCGCCAAGAGAATAAACAGCATATGTCAGAACACCCATTTAAAATGCCATTGGCGCCCTATACAAATTACTTTGCAATATTAATGTTGCTCGTTACCTTGGTATACATGGTCATCAATCCAGATACCAGAATACCGTTACTAATCGGATTGGGATTTCTAGTTGTGATGTCAGTTATCTTTTTTCTAACACGCAAGCAACATGACCAAAAATAATGTTAAAATCTCGACGTTAACTTGGGATAAATGATAGAATAGATGAAGATAAAAAATGGAGGAAACGTGTGTTGAGTTGCTAATAGTTCAAAAAACCTGTCGAACTTATTACAGGGTGACTATTATGGCCAGATTTAATGGTAATGACGTTGTCGCGTTAAGCATGCTACACACCTTTACAATCATGAAAATAGCAATAGATGCAATGGGTGGCGATTATGCGCCATTGGAAATTGTGAAGGGAATTGAAATCGCCCGAGATCGTTACCAAAATATTGAATTCCAACTTTATGGTACAGAAGATGAGGTTAAACCCTTAGTAAAGAATTGGGAGCGGATTGAATTAATTGCAACAACAGAAGTAATCGCAATGGGTGATGAACCAGTTAAAGCAATGCGCCGTAAGAAAGACTCTTCAATGGTTCGAGCTGCTATGGCTGTGAAAGAAGGTCGAGCAGATGCTTTGTTTAGCGCTGGTAATACTGGGGCGTTATTGTCAAGTGCTATCTTCTTGATTGGTCGGATCAAAGGGGTAGACCGACCAGCCTTGGCATCTGCTTTGCCAAGCTTTGATGGTCAACATGACCAGTTTGTATTTATGGATCTAGGAGCCAATGCTGAAAATAAGCCATCACACTTGTATCAATATGGCATTTTAGGTAGTTTCTATGCGACGCATGTCCTAGGTATTACTGCACCTCGTGTTCGCTTACTAAACAATGGTGCTGAGGAAGATAAGGGCGATGAAGTACACAAAGCAGCCCATCAACTGATGAAAAATTCACCTTCATTTAATTTTTTGGGTAATATTGAAGCCCGTGAATTACTCGATGGTACGGCAGATGTTGTCGTTGCCGATGGCTTTTCTGGCAATGCTGCATTGAAAGCCACTGAGGGAACAGCTTTAATGATGCTAAAACAGATTAAACAAGCGATCATGTCATCAGGTATTGGTGGTAAACTTGGAGGCGCGTTACTTAAACCGGCATTTAAACAAGTTCAAAAGAAATTAGATTATAATGAAGCAGGTGGGGCTGTTATTTTAGGAGTCAAAGCACCTGTTGTTAAAACGCATGGTTCAGCTAAAGCTGCGGCAGTGGCGAACACCATGGGACAAATTAAGACAATGCTTGATAACCAACTAGTGCCTGATATTCAAGATTATATTTCAGCACATACGGCAGAATTACAGTCCGGTAAGCAAGTATTAAATGCGCAACTTAATGATTAAGATACGGGAGATATAACATGGCTATGGAAAAAGAAGCAATTTATAATATGATGGCTGACGAAGTAGCAGAGCGGTTTAACGTAAAACGTTCTGCAATTACCCCTAATTTAAATTTTTTAACTGATATTGATGCAGATTCAATTGATTTTGTTGAATTGGTATTAGAAGTTGAAGATATGTTTAATGTTAGCATCTCAGATGATGATGCTGAAAGTTTAATCACACTGCAAGACACGGTTGATTATATTGTTGCACATCAAAGCTAAACACGTTTTTTTTGACAGTTGACACTTACTAAAAATAAGATTATACTAATTTTCAAGTTGAACATTTAATATTAAGGTTCGTCGCGTATGTTGTATAAAAAATGTTATCATATGTGTTTACCATTTATAAACACGGAAAAATGATGACGGACAGTTAATTGTGCGGAGATCATAGGCTTGTGACATAGATATGTTACATCTTGCTAAGCGTCCTGATACAAATCTGTTGTTTTGTATCAGGACGCTTTTTGATATTAATGGCTTAAAATTATAATGATAGAATTTTTTGGAGGACATAAAAATGTCAGAAAAGCAGGCAACACCTTTAATTTCACAATTATTAGCAACTTGGATTGAGGGCGAAGCTAGCCAGGCCTATACAATCACCAATTATGCTAATGCAGCGGCCATATTATTTCAAAATATGCGTGCACTTAATTGGGTCGGCTTTTATTTGTTCGATGAGGTGAATAATGTCATGTCATTAGGCCCCTTTTTAGGTAAGCCTGCTGTTGCCTTAATAGCACCTAATGCTGGGGTGGTTGGTTCAGCATTCTCTTCACAACAAACGATCGTAGTAGATGATGTCAATCAGTTTTCTGGTCATATTGTTTGTGATGCTGATTCAAATTCAGAAATTGTGGTGCCGATTACAACTGCAGATGGTCGTCAAATTGGGGTATTAGATATTGACTCACCAGAGTTAAATCGTTTTTCCCGTCAAGATCAGGCTGATTTGGAAGATTTTGTAGCAACATTGTTGCCTTATATCAGTGCATAGAAAAATGATGATGAATCGTTAACCTAGGTTGTGTTTTGAATTTTATGATAAACACCGCTTAATTTCAGAAAAAGAGGCAGGTCTATGTTTGAAACGCTTACTGCCAGACACGCACAATTTCTGGCAGCATTATGGCAGCATGTACAGTTAACAGTCATTGCTGTTGTTATTGCTGCTTTAATTGCGATACCATTAGCAATTTGGGCTGAACGTCATAAGCGCTATGCAGAATGGTTTTTACAAATTACTGGTATTTTTCAGACCTTGCCTTCTTTGGCAGTGCTTGGCTTGTTAATTCCTATTGTTGGTATTGGTACACCAGCGGCGCTGATTGCACTTATTATTTATGCGTTGTTGCCAATTTTCCAAAACACTTACCTTGGTTTATCTGGGGTTGATCAGGATATTTTGGATGGCGGTCGCGCGCTTGGTTTGACACGTCGTATTTTATTACGAAAGATACAAATTCCTCTAGCTATGCCGAGTATTATTGCCGGTATCCGTACCGCAACTGTGCTAATCATTGGCACAGCTACCTTGGCATCTTTAATTGGTGCAGGTGGCCTAGGTGATTTTATTCTTCTGGGAATTGATCGTAATAATACCAACTTAATTTTAATTGGCGCAATTGCATCAGCATCCTTAGCCATTATTGGCGGATTTACGATTAATTTAGTGACACGTTTACGTGGTTTGTTGCAAAA
The DNA here is from genome assembly GCF_016908715.1 of Leuconostoc rapi. Lineage (GTDB taxonomy): Bacteria > Bacillota > Bacilli > Lactobacillales > Lactobacillaceae > Leuconostoc > Leuconostoc rapi. The sequence continues at coordinate 32,917 of NZ_JAFBEK010000001.1, forward strand.
AATTGTGTTGAGTACATTGGCTCTCTTATTTATTGGGGGGAGTCTGTTGCCTTTGATGCCACAAACGCGGGCAACGCAAACCATCACAATTGCGGGAAAACTCGGATCAGAACCAGAAATACTGATCAATATGTATGCTGCATTGATAAAACAGGCGCAACCGAATACAAAGATAGTGTTAAAACCAAGTTTTGGCGTGACGACCTTTTTGTATTCAGCATTAGAAAGTAATAAAATTGATATTTATCCAGAATTTACCGGCACAATAACATCTTCATTAGCGAAACCACCTGTTAAATTACCTATTGGTGCTAATGCTCAGGTCACTTATGCAGCGGCAAAAAAAGTTGCGACAAAGGAAAATCTGTTTTTGACGAGACCGTTAAGGTTCAATGATACGTACGCTATTGCTGTGTCTCAAAAAGATGCGAAAAAATATCAATTAAATACAGTTGGTGACTTAAAGCGCTTACCGAATGCAAAAGCGGGAATGACTGCTGAATTTTTAGATCGCTCTGATGGTATGCCAGGTGTTGAAAAAGCTTATAATCTCGATATACCTAAAGTTAGTTTAGATCCAGCATTACGTTATCGTGCAGTTGCGCAAAACCAAGTCAATGTGGTTGATGCTTATGCAACTGATTCACAGCTTGCTCAGTATCATCTCAAAGTGTTGACAGATGATCAAAATTTTTTCCCGATATACCAAGGTGTTGCATTAATGAAATCTGATTTTGCTAAAAATAATCCAACTATTGTCACAGCACTAGATCAGCTTGCAGGGCATATTACCAACACAGAGATGCAAAATATGAACTATGCGGTTAATGTGAAACATGAGCCGGCTGAAAAGGTTGCTCAAAGTTACCTTAGGACCCACCATTTATTAAAATGATAACGCAACAGCAATTACAACTTTACGTCACACAAGTGTCAAATCAATATTTTAATCGACCATTTCACCATGTTGCTCGGTTTAACAAACGCCTTAAAACCACTGGTGGTCGCTATTTATTGCGAACACATGATCTAGAATTTAATCCTAAGATGATTGACCTGCCCGAATTTGAAGGTATTGTTAAACACGAATTAGTGCACTATCATTTACATTTGCAACACAAAGGATTTCAGCACAAAGATGCAACATTTAAACAGCTACTAATCGAAGTTGGTGGCTCGCGATATGCACCGAGGTTGGCGCAAGCGCAACGACATTTATGGCACTATCAATGTGAGAATAAGCATCAGATTATGCGACAACGGCGTTTTTTGGAAAATAATTATCGCTGTGGGCAATGTGGTGCAAAAATCTTTTTTGTGGGTGAAGTTGACAATAGGTAATTATCTTCAGGTATAATGGGTGTAAACCCGATTTGAAAGTGAGAGAATATGATACAGTTGATTTTGTCTGACCTTGATGAAACACTACTTAATGATGATGGTTCAATTAATCCTAAAAATATTGATGCTATTGCACGTTTTACAGAAAACGGTGGTTACTTTGTACCAAACACGGGGCGCTCGTACAAATCAGTTTTTGGTACCTTAGCGACACTTGGCCTAAACAAGAAAACACAGTATGTTGTGTCATATAATGGCGGGGCAATTGTTTCGCTAGAACCAGATGGCAGTGAAAAAATAATCGCACAACATGATATGTCAATTGCGCTTGCTCGTAAAATTTTTCAATTAGGACAGATTCAAGGGGATATTGATACACATATTTACACCCTAGATAAACTTTTTATTTACAATATTTCACAATCAGATAAACAATACATGGCTGAGCGTCAAGTGCCTTACACCGCCGTAGATAGTGATGATTTATCCTTTTTAGCCAACGAATCACCAATCATGAAAGTGATTTTTGAACATCCTGATCATGCTGTGCAAGAAAAAATTGCGGCATCTGTGACAGATGAAGTTGGTGATGAAGTCCTGCTGACGTTTAGCTCAAATCGTTATGTGGAATTCAATCCAAAGGGTGTTGACAAAGGGGTTACCGGTTTAGAGTTGGCGAAAATATTAAACATTAAACGTGAAAATACTGCAGCATTGGGTGATAATTTAAATGATGCAGCACAGATTAAGGCCGCTGGTGTTGGTGTCGCTGTTGCGAATGCAAAACCAGAAATTAAAGCAATGGCAGATATTGTACTGACAACAACAAATAATGAAGCAGCAGTAGCTGATTTTATTGATCATTTTTCAGGTACAATTTATGATTAAAAATTTAACGGCACGTATTTTGCTTGGGATTTTAACATTTATTTTGTTTATAATTATTTTCTGGTTAAGTTCTAGTCGACATTGGTCGTTAGGCTTGACGATTAGTTTAGTCGTGGTGTTAATGATTATTGTTAATATGGCTTTTACATGGCTTTTCTGGCAGTCGAAAAAGCAGCGTTTAAATGAAGAAAAGGATGACTAAATTTGCTTAAATTAACACAAGTACCTACGCCTAAACAAATGTGGCGGCGTATTTTTAATTTTATTATTATTGTACTATTAGTTATTGTTGCGCCTGGATTTTTGGGTATTGCATCAGTACAACAAAATGCTTGGTTGCAATTATTTTGGGCTCTGATGATGTTTTTAGCTTATGCAGCTATTGGTTATTATGCTTTTCGATTATTAAAAGCAACGACACATGGGAAAGTCTTTCATAGGCCAAACATACGTAACTGGCAACATATGTGGTACATTATTGGTATTTTTGTTTTTATGATTGTCATAGAAATAATAATTAGTGCTTTACGTATAAAATTTACGGGCGTTACAACGACTGAAAATCAAACAGCTATTCAAAATCTAACAGAGCACTTAAATGTCACCATGGTCGCTATGGTTATTTATGGCGTTGTGCTAGCGCCTGTTGTCGAAGAAATTATTTTTCGTGGATTAGTGATTAACTATTTTTTCCGCCATTCTTGGTGGTGGGCAAGTATTATTTTGTCAGGGGTGTTATTTGCTTTTCCGCATATGGGAGCCGTACCAACCAACTTAGCTGATGTTTTAAGTTATTTAATTTATATGGTTATGGGAATGGTCATGGCGTATGTTTATAAAAAGACCGGCAATTTACAGGATAGTATTGCGATTCACTTTATTAATAATGCGGTAACAATGTTACCTGTGTTGGTTATCGTTATTTTTAAAGCTTTGAGTTAATTGTGACAGGCAGGTACTGATCAGTTAAAAAACGTCAAGAAGATACGACATCTTCTTGACGTTTTTTATGTCTTGCGATTTTAGAATTGCAACAAGTCTTTTGGTGTGTGCGTGAAAGGCACAAAACCAGATTGACTCATATAACCAGAATCTTCTATGCGAACGCCCGCAATGCCTGGTATGTATATCCCAGGTTCAATTGAAAATGCCATACCTTCTTGCAGCGTTAAGTCATTTCCTGCCATGATTGATGGAAACTCATGGACAGAAGACCCTAAACCATGACCAAGACGGTGGACAAAATACTGCCCATAACCAGATTTTGAAATGACATGACGAGCAATTGCATCTAATTCACTTGCGGTCATGCCAATCTTTGCCTGTGATTGGGCAGTCAATTGTGCTTCCAAGGTGATCGCATGAATTTCTCTTGCTTTGGCATCTACATTTCCAAACGCAACTGTTCGTGTGGCATCTGAAGCATATCCTTCAGACATGGTTCCAAGATCAAACAAAGCCATTTCGCCTGACTTCAAAGTACGCGTTGATGTCGCGCCGTGTGGATCTGCCGCATGTTTGCCAAACTGAAGCAGCGTTTCAAAACTCATTGCGGGGACACCTGTTTTTTTGAGTTTGTATTCAATTGTTGCCACAACGTCTAGTTCTGAGACACCATTCTTTAATGCGTTAAATCCGATATTAAATGCACGATCGGCATCACGACCGGCCGCTGCCATGTGTTGGATTTCAGCGGGTGTCTTGATTAGGCGCAACTGATTAACTTGGTTGGTCACGTCTACCTTGAAAGTTGCAGTTGAAAATGCATCTTGTAGTAGTTGGAAACGTGCAAGCGTTAAATTGTCAGCTTCGATAGCAAAGGATTGGCCACGAGTTGCATTTTTAATATGGTGTACTAATTGTTGCCAAGGGTTTTCTTGATCCTCGTAACCAAATGCAGGAAAGGGCCAGCCGCTAGCTGTCATGCTGTGTACTTCGAGTGCTGGACCAAACAAAAAAGGTTCGTGGTCAGATAAGATTACCAAAGCCAAGACCCGTTCAATGGGATCTGATTCGAACCCCGTTAGATAAGCGATACTGTGGAAATCGGTCAAAATAGCACCTGAAAGTTTTTGCGCTTCTATCCAAGCTGTTAAGGTAGTGATTTTTTCTGTATTCATTAAAAGCTCCTATTATTTATATTAATTACATTTTAACACTGTTACAAGAAAAACGCTTTTCTTGTAACAAACAGTAAGAACAATGAAAACTTATAAAATGGGTATTGTAAGCGTTTGCAAATTGTTTTTTTTTTGATATAATAGATAAAGGTATATTGATGAATTAACATGACAATAATTACAAAGTAGACAAAACTAAAATCAAAAGAAGGTTCTCTCATGCAAAAAAAAAGCTCAGCAACAATATATGACGTCGCTCACCGTGTAGGTGTGTCATTGGCAACGGTATCACGTGTGGTAAATGGTAATAATAATGTTCGTGAGTCAACAAAACGTAAAGTATTAGATGCAATTGAAGAACTAGGCTACCACCCTAATGCAGTAGCACGTGGACTAGCGTCAAAAAAGACAACAACCATCGGTGTTGTTATGCCGGATGTCACAGATATGTATTATTCGGAACTTGCACGTGGGATTGATGATGTTGCTAATATGTATCATTATGATGTCTTGCTAACCAATACAGACGAAGATCCTGTCCGAGAGACGATGGCGGTTAACAATTTAGCTAGCAAACAAGTTGATGGTATTATTTTCATGGGCAATGAGTTAGAGCGCGAGGTGTTAAATACGATTGCAGGTGTTGATGCGCCCGTTGTGTTAGCTGGCTCTGTTGATGGTGAAGGTAAGTTACCAAGTGTTAACATTGACTATGTTGAGGCAATTAAAGAAGCAACAACAGCAGTGATTAAAAATGGGCACGATCGTGTTGCGATTGTCACTGGTCCGATAACACATGCAATTAATAGTCTGCACCGTATTGTTGGGTATAAGGCGGCGTTAGAAGACATGCAAATAGCATTTGATGAGACTTTGTTGTTTGCGACCCATCAAGATTATGCTGCGGGATTGCAAGTTGCTGAGAAAATTGTGTCTGCTGGTGCGACTGCTGTCATTGCCTATGACGATGAAGTTGCAGTGGGTATTATGAATTATTTACGTGATAATGGTAAAAGAATACCTGAAGACTTTGAAATCATTACTTCCAATGATACTAAATTCACACTTGTAACACGACCTGAGGTCACGTCCATTGGTCAACCAAAATATGATATTGGCGCTGTTGCTATGAGAATGCTGACGAAGTTAATGAATAATGAAATTATCGATGATACACAAATTAAATTACCACATACGCTAGAACGTCGTGGGACGACACGTAATTAATATTTTCATCTTAAAGAAATATAACAGTAACAATTGACATTCATTTGTAAAGAAAGTAAACTGATAAAAGTGGTTTACTTTTTATTTTGAACAAATTACTAGGGAAGGTTTCTGTCTCAAATGATTAAAAGACGTTACATTACTGGATTTGATGGACTGCGCGCAATTGCCGTAATTGGCGTGATTACATTTCATTTGATGCCAGCTAAAATGGTTGGGGGATGGCTTGGTGTCCCGTTGTTTTTTGTTCTATCTGGTTATCTTATTACGGATATACTTATTCAAGAATATGATCAAAATCATTTTATTGCACCACTGAAATTTTATATGCGCCGTTTAAAGCGACTATATCCGGCTTTAGTTGGTATGTTATTGATCACAACCACGGTTATTTTGTTATGTGATCAACAATTAATTTATAATTTGCGCCGTATTTTATTAGCAAATTTATTCTATATATATAATTTTTGGGCTATCAGTAACGGTGAATCTTATTTTCAGCAGTTTGGTGGTGCTTCGCCATTCACACATCTGTGGTCTCTATCAATTGAAGGACAATATTATTTTATTTGGCCATTCGTTGTTTGGGGCGTGTTGAAATGTCGTTTCAAGCGAGAATATGTTTCAATAGCTTTGTTTTTATTGTCGATTGTGAGCGCGGCTTTGATGGCAATATACTATCAACCAGATAATATTAATCGCGCCTACTATGGTACTGACACGCGATTATTTGCCATTTTGTTAGGATCGAGCTTAGCATTTATCTGGCCATCTAACAAACTTCAGAAAAACATCGCTGAGAAAGCTAAAAGAATATTAAATGGTACTGGCTTAATGACATTTTTCATCATGATTGGTGGATTTTTGTGGTTAAACGGGCAAAGTAATGTCACGTATTATGGCTTGATGTATCTTTTTACTGTGTCTATTGCCGTGCTCATCGCAGTAATTGTTCACCCGGCTTCGTGGTTTTCAAGGGCATTTGACAATAAATATTTGAATTATCTTGGAACACGTAGCTACAGTATCTATCTGTATCAACTGCCTGTATTTGTTTTTTATGAAAAACTTGTGCCAAATTACAAACCGACAGGTTTGAACTTGTTCATTGAAGTCATTCTAGTACTTATTTTCAGTGAATTAAGTTATCGTTACGTTGAAAATAGTTTTCGTTATACTGTTAAAATAAAACAAGCATTGCGATGGCTCATGGCATCTAGAAATCGCTTTTTTGGTAGTGTGACACTCGTGCTTGTCTTTATTTTATTTATCGGTCAGGGACTATTGGATCCAAGGGCTGGTCAAGCTCATCCAGAAACAAAACTACAGATAAAGCTTAAAAACAATCAATCTGCAGTAGCAAAACAAAACGCTGCTGCAGAAAAAAAATCACATACGGTAAATGACAAGGCAACAGACTTAACAGCAGACGAGAAATCGCTGATTACTACGTACGGCTTGAACAAAAAGCAATATCTTGTTTTCAAAGATATGCGCTTCAAAGCTATTGGAGATTCTGTCATGCTCGACGCAGCACCATTTCTACAAGAAATTAATAAAAATATGGTAGTCGATGCTGAAGTTGGGCGTCAATCTTATGAAACACCAAAAATTGTTGATCAGATGGCAAAGCAAGGCAAGCTAGCACCTAATATGTTAATCGGCCTGGGAACTAACGGTGAGATTAAGCGTCAAGATTTGGATCATATGATGAAGTCATTTGGTTCAAAACGTCAAATTTATTGGATGAATAACTTTGTTCAAAGCCGGCCATGGCAAAATGATAACAATAGTATGTTGGCTGATGCGGCAAAAGATTATAAAAATTTGCACGTGATTAATTGGTTTGGACTTGCAGAGCAACATTTAGATTGGTTCGCTGATGACGGGGTTCACCCGGGTGCAACTGGAGATAGACAATATGTCCGCTTATTAGTCGAAGAGGTTGGCCGCGTTAAGCATATTGATTAAACAGTCAATTAGTATTTTTACACTAAGTTGACGATAGATAATCAAAAAATGATGTCCCCAAAGATATGCTTAACACGTAAATAATATCTTTGGGGCTTTACATCTATTTTTATTAGCTTAAAATAAGAAGTAATAAAGAACGGAGGAAACGTGTGCATGCAACACGTAAATATAAAACGATGAGTAGTTTATATCAACACGGTACGTTAGCAATGTTAATGGGAAAACAGATGCAAGGAACAGCTTCAGTTGCTGAACTGCTGCAACATGGTGATACTGGTATTGGTACTTTTGAAGGCTTGAATGGGGAAGGTATTATTTTGGACGGTAAAGTTTACCAAGCCTTAAGTAACGGTCAAGTCGTTCAAGTTACGGATCAAAATGTATTATTGCCATTTGTTTCTGTACATTTTGATGAACCAACACAAACTTTACCTTTTTCAGAGGTGGATTTTGGCACGTTAAGTGAAAAATTAGAACAATCGCAATTACGTAATATTTTTGCAGCAATTAAGTTTCATGGTACTTTTTCGCATGTTCACACGCGTGTAGTGGCTAAACAAACAGTACCATTTCCGAGTTTATTAGACGTATCAAAGAACCAACCTGAATTTCATAGAGATGATGTAGCTGGTACCTTGGTTGGATATTTTGCACCGGAAATCTTCAATGGACCAACTGCTGCTGGCTGGCATGTACATTTTTTGTCAGATGACAAAAAATTTGCTGGACATGTTTTAGATTTTTCTGCAACAGAAGTAGCTGGCACCTTGCAATTATTTGATGATTTTATTCAACACTTACCAATTGAGAATGCGGACTTCCGTGATATGTTACTTGATTTGGATGGGTTGTCGTCGGGCATTAAAGCCAGCGAAGGAAGGAAAGAGTAGAATGGTGCAAAAACCATTAGTTATCGGTATTACCGGTGGATCAGGTTCAGGGAAAACAACCGTTAGTCGTGAACTTGTACGTCGCTTAACAGAAGATGGCTCGTCTGCCATCCTGTTACAGCAAGATTCGTATTACAAAGAACAATCTGACAAGCCAATGTCTGAGCGTGTCTTGACGAATTATGATCATCCTGATTCATTTGAGACTGATTTATTTGTTTCAGATTTGCGCCGCCTGTTACGCTATGAGACGATTAATAAACCAATATATGATTATGAGAACCATACTCGTTCTAAAGAGGTTGAGCATGTTGATCCAGCCGATGTTTTAATCGTTGATGGTGTTTTGTTATTTAATGACGAACGAGTACGTGATATGCTTGATATGAAAATATTTGTTGATACTGATGATGACATTCGTTTTTTACGACGTTTGGAACGTGATATTGATGAGCGTGGCCGAACTGTACGTGGTGTTATTGAACAGTATTTAGCAACTGTGAAACCGATGTATCATCAGTTTGTGGAACCAACTAAGCGTTATGCTAACATTATTGTGCCAGAAGGTGGTGAAAACCTTGTAGCAATTGATATGCTCACCAATCAAGCCAAAGCAATGCTTAAAAAAAATAAAACACTTTGAAATCAGATGTTATGAATCAAAGATAAAACGCCTTGCTAATCTTTAGCAAGGCGTTTTAATGTGAACGGGTTTCTTCAATGACATTACGCATAGTATCAACAACATGCTGCGTTTTTTGTGACAACTGTGAACCAACTATAGTAAATAGTGTATCAATTATTGTGATTTGTGCAATTAAAGAACTCATAGATTCACTACGAAAATTAATTTCTTCAGCAAGGGATAATAAAACAAGATCAGCAATTTTTGCCAACGGTGCGTCAGCAAAAGAGGTGATTGCAATAATTTTAACACCGTTTTCTCTGAGTTTTTTAGCAATTAGCAAAGTATCTTTGTTACGGCCAGAATGTGAAATGACAACAGCAGTATCATTATGGTTAAGTTTAACTGCCTGCATTAGCTGAATATCATAATCTGGATGAGCAATGACATCTAATGGTGTACGTAAAAATTTGTGGTAAGCATTAAAAGCCACTAGAGAAGAGCCGCCTATACCAAAAAAACCAACCCGGTTAGCAGCAATCAAATAATGACTTGCTTTGTCAAGTGAGTCAGCAGTCAAGTTATTAACCGTAGCGTTTAAGGCATTAGTTGCCCCCGCAAACACTTTCTGACCAATTGCTTTGACATCATCATCATCAGTAATTTCGCCAAAAAAGCCAACGGTATTAGTTGTTGACGATGCACTTGCTAAAGCGACTGAAAAATCGCGAAAAGAATCAAAGCCAATTTTTTTAGCAAAACGAGAAATGGTAGCTGTAGAAACGCCGGAACCAATAGACAGCTCTTGAATGGTTGATTCTCGTGCGCGTTTTGTGTCATTGATTACATAATCAATTAGTTTGTTTTCGGTACGATTAAATTGTTTTTTTTGGGCGCGCAGTTGCGCAATAATGTCACGAGCCATAAGATGCACTTTCTATATTATATTGATAATGTTACGAGATCAGAACACGACAAAATAATGATATTATAAGATATAGATATTAAATGTTGTCATATTAATATACTAACTATACAAGATTAGAAAACTTTTTACAATAACGGGGTTGCAATATGTAAAAAATTTTCATATAATTAAAGAGTAATACAAATACAAAAAACATAAGAGGTAAGTAAACCATGAAGTTTGCGATGATCGGCCTTGGTAAGATGGGCTTGAACTTGGTAAAAAACGCTGTTGATAACGGTCACGAAGTTGTTGCATTTGATTTGAATGCTGATTTCGTTAAGGCAGCAACTGATTATTCATCATCAATCGAGAGCGCATCAGACATCGATGATATGTTAGCAAAGTTGCCTTCACCAAAAGCTGTTTGGGTAATGGTACCAGCTGGTGTACCAACCAACTCAACAATTGACACGTTGATTGAAAAGATGGACAAGGGCGACATCATTATTGATGGTGGTAACTCTAACTATAAAGACAACTTGGAGCAAAACAAGCGTACAACTGCTGCAGGTATCAAGTTCTTTGATGCCGGTACATCTGGTGGTATGAATGGTGCCCGCAATGGCGGTAACTTCATGATTGGTGGCGATGATGCTGAATCTTGGAAGATTATCGAACCATTGTTTGAATCAATTGCTGAACAAGATGGTTACTTGTACACAGGTCGTTTGGGATCAGGTCATTATTTGAAGATGGTTCACAACGGTATCGAATATGGTATGATGCAAGCAATTGCTGAAGGTTTCGAAGTATTAGAAGCTTCTCAATTCGACTACGACTATGAAGCTGTTTCAAAGTTGTGGAACCACGGATCAGTTATCCGTTCATGGTTGATGGAATTGGCTGAAGAACAGTTTGCTAAGGATCCACATTTGGATGCTATCGCTGGTCGTATGCATTCATCTGGTGAAGGTAAGTGGACAGTTCAAGAATCATTGGACTTAGAAGTGCCAGCACCAGTGATTTACTTGTCATTAGCAATGCGTTATCGTTCATTGCAAGATGATACATTTACAGGTAAAGTTGTTTCAGCATTGCGTAATGGCTTTGGTGGACATGCAATGGATTCTGCTAAATAATAATATTAAAAAACTGTTCAATGTTTGAACAGAAGCTCCCGTAAGGGAGCTTTTTCTGTATTGAGTGAATATTGTCCAACGGTTAGCAAGGAGTTGAGGTAAAAATATGGAATACATGATTGGTGTAGATTTAGGAACGACATCAACAAAAGCAGTTTTATTTAACGACCAAAATCAGGTTGTCACAACTGCTAACAAGGCTTACCCGTTATATCGTGATTTACCAGATATGGCTGAAGAAGATTTAACAGAAATTTTTGACGCCCTAATAGATGCCTTACATGAAGTTGTCGGTCAAATTAATTTTAAGTCAGGAGATACACTGGCTGCCGTGTCGTTCTCATCAGCAATGCACTCACTTATTGCTTTTGATGCCAACTGGCAGCCATTAACGCGTGTCATTACTTGGGCTGACACACGTGCCGTAAAGTATACGGAAGCGTTAAAGGCATCAGGTCTCGGACATGAGATTTATAAAAAAACAGGGACACCAATTCATCCGATGGCACCATTGTCAAAATTATTGTGGCTTAAGGCCGAACATGCTGATATTTATAACAAAGCGGCACATTACCTAGGCATTAAAGAATATTTGTTCCATCGTTTGTTTAATGCCAATAAAATGGATATTTCATTAGCCTCTGGCACTGGTTTATTTAATATCTTTAATCTTGATTGGGATGATCAAGCGCTAGAGGTAACTGGTATTAGTCGCGAACAGTTACCAAAACCAGTTGAGCCATATGAGTATGAAACCCAAATGGTTGCTGAATATGCCACAGCAATTGGTTTACCTAGTGATACACCGTTTGTTTACGGTGCTGGTGACGGTCCATTATCTAATTTGGGCGTTAATGCTGTAAAACCAGGCGTTGCAGCAATTACAATTGGTACGTCAGGTGCTATTCGTGTTGTTTCTGATAAACCAGTAATTGACCCAAAGGGACGTACGTTCACCTACGCTTTAGACAAGACACACTGGGTTGTTGGTGGACCAGTTAACAATGGTGGGGATGTCTTCCGTTGGGCGCGTGATAATATGTTTGATGCTGAAAAATCAACAGCCGCATTACTGGGAACAGATGCTTATGATTTGATGACACAAATTGCTTCACGTGTTCCTGCAGGGTCTGCAGGTCTCATTTTTCATCCCTACTTAGGCGGCGAGCGTGCACCAATTTGGGATGCTAATGCGCGCGGTTCGTTTTTCGGGTTAAATCATGGTCACACAAGGGCTCATATGTTGCGTTCAGTGCTTGAAGGCATTACCTTTAATGTTTATATGGTTAGCCTAGCTTTGGAAGAAGTGGTTGGAGAGCTACATTCTATTCAAGCAACGGGCGGATTTGCCCGTTCGCCACTATGGCGCCAAATGTTTGCTGATATTTTTGAACAACCAGTTACTGTACCAGAAGCGTTTGAATCTGGCTCGTTGGCGGCTGTTATTGTTGCTCAAAAGGCCTTAGGTAAAATTGATAATTTATATGATATTTCAAAATATATCGGTTCTTCGAATACTTATCAACCTTTACCTGAAAATTTTGAAGCTTATCGAGAATTAGCACCGATATTTATTCGGTTGTCTCGTCAATTACAAACAGAATATGAAAATATTGCCAATTATCAACGGAAACATACAAAGTAATTCGTTTAAAAAATTAATTTAGGAGAAAACGCGTAGTAAAGAGACGCGTTACATAAATCACATGGAATTCGTCATGTTGATCGTATCAATTTTGATTTTATTGCTTCTCATAGCAAAGTTTAAATTAAATACGTTCGTTTCGTTAATTATTACTGCTTTCATCTTGGCATTATTGCTGGGTATGAAGCCAATGTCAATTCCTGATGCCGTTCTTGGTTCTCAAGGAGTTGGAAATATATTAGGACCAAATTCAGTTATCTTTATTTTTGGCGGTATGATCGGCCGCTTGGTTGCTGATGCGGGTGGTTCATATCGTATAGCCAAGACGCTGATTGATTGGTTTGGTGTTAAACGGCTACAATGGGCCGTGTTGATTGCATCATTTATTATTGGTATTTCGATGATTTTTGGTGTTGGCATGGTCTTGTTGATACCAATCGTATTTGCCGTCGCTATTGAATCTGGCGTACCATTGTTGTACTTAGGTGTTTCAATGACGGCAGCACTCTCGTCAGCTCAGGGATTTTTGCCCCCACAGCCAGCACCAACAGCAGTGGCTTCTGCTTTAGGTGCAAATATTGGTATGATGCTAATATTTGGCTTGATTGTATCAATTATCACAGCAGTTGTTGCAGGACCATTGTTTACGAAGCTTGCACAAAAATATGCACCAGATGCATTTCAGTTTAAAACTGAAATTGCTGCTGTTGGACCAGTTAAGGAATATGATTTAAAGACAACACCTAACTTTGGGTTATCTGTACTGACTTCAGTATTTCCATTGATATTTATGATTATTGCTACTATTTATAAATTGATTTATACAGGGGGTGTTACGCCTAAAAATCCAACATTATTGGATCAAATTATTGAATTTGCTGCTAATCCCGCAGTTGCTATGACAATTGCGCTAATATTTGCCATATTTACAATGGGTATTTGGCAACACAAGTCTATGACTGAAGTCAGCAAATCGTTGAATGCAGGCATGACATCAGTCGCCGGTATTTTATTGATTGTCGGTGGTGGTGGCGCTTTGCGTGGTGTGCTGGTAACCTCTGGTTTGTCTGATAAGATTGCATCGACTTTCCAGTCTGGTGGTGCAATGAGTCCGATTGCCATTGTTTTGTTTGCCTGGGCCGTTGCTGCGATCCTGAGAATTTCAGTTGGATCAGCCACTGTAGCAGGTATGACTGCAGCTGGTATTGTGACAGGAATTTTAGCTGCTAACCCGGGGAATACCTTATTACCAGTGTTTGTTGCCTTAGCAATTGGGGCTGGTTCGTTAATAGCATCTCATGTCAATGATGCAGGATTTTGGATTTTTAAAGAATTCTTTGATTTAACTGTAAAACAAACATTTCAAATTTGGACCGTTTTGGAAACAATTATTTCTGTCACTGGCTTAATTATTATTTTGATATTAACAGCTGTATTTGCTTGACATAAACAACTAGTGTTTTACCTTGAAAGTTAAAGGACTTTTGGGATATTTTCACATTGTTAAAAAAATCATGTTGCTTGTAAATAGTTAATAGTTAGGGACATAAAACAGAAAAAAACCAGTGATTATTTGAAGAAAATAATCACTGGTTTTTTAATTATAAAGTTACTATGCAAAACATGACGATGTTTAAAGCTTAATATCATTTTGCAAAAAAGGTATCTTAGAACGTAGGAATGGTGTCACCCAATGATCTAAACCAATTTTACCTGAGTTGTAGCCACCAATCAGCAACAACGCACCGATAAAAATAAAAGTGGGGTTCACGGATACGACACCAGCGCCAAGGTATGAAAAGTTCATCACGAGACCAAAGAAAGCCGCTGCCAAAGTTAATGTCCCAAATAACAGGCCTAACCCAACTAATAATTCACCCCAAGATACCAAGAATGAAAATGCTGCTGTTGATTGACCATGGTTGGTTGCGACATTTAAGAACCAATCATACCAAGGAAAAGCGGGTGTTTTTTCCGGTGTCAACACGGGGTTTTTAATAGCACCTATAATCAAGTCAGATGCATCAAATCCGCCTTTGGCTGTAATTTTATTCCAGCCATCAATTGTCCACTGATAACCTAGATAGACACGTAGGATTGTCAAAATCCACATTGCAATTTTTGAATTGCGTAACCATTGAATCATAATATTTTCTCCTAATATTTACAATTTCTGTACGTAATATCTATTACAATTAGTAAGTATACAGGGCAATTTGTGAATTGTCAAACAATTTGTTTTTTAGCGATTTAACAGTCATAAAAAGGCATTTCTAATTGATAAATATGGTGTGAAATATCAGGAAAGTTGGCCTCAATCAATCCTAATACTAAGATTCCCAGTTACTTGGTATTATGATTAGAAAAACTCAGTATGGTAGTTGTTGAATATCGCATGATCTAGGCATGTTAGGTTTATATAGTGATAGGGGTCAGAATAATTTTACGAATTTAATGTGCTATTGTAGATGAAATAGTACAAGCAAGACATATTTTTGACGTCGTTGGGTCGACTACTTTTATTACTAAAACTTAACAAAAATAAAAATTTGATGGGCATATCTTCTTAATTTATGGGAAACATTGACAATAAAATTAGAAAATGTTAATATATTAAAGTAAGTTTTATAGAGTCGAAGGGATAAGCATATGTCAGAATCAAAAACAAAAACTGGGTGGTTACATAAGGCAACACCTGCTAGTTTTATATCGAGTGATCGACATCTACGTAAAACGTTAGGTGTTAAAGAAATGTTAGCCTTGGGTATTGGGACAATCGTGTCAACCGCCATTTTCACGTTACCAGGTATCGTGGCGGCAAACCATGCTGGACCCGCAGTGGCAATTTCGTTTGTTATTGCTGCTGTTGTTTCAGGGCTAGCTGCTTTTGCCTACGCTGAATTTGCTTCAGCGTTGCCATTTGCAGGTTCTGCCTATTCTTGGGCCAATGTCGTTTTTGGAGAGGTCTTTGGTTGGATTGCTGGATGGGCACTTTTAGCTGAATATTTTATCGCCGTTGCCTTTGTCGCGTCCGGCTGGTCAGCAAACTTTAAATTATTTCTGGGCTCACATAATTTAGTCCTTCCGCCAGCATTGGCAGGTTCATTTGCTGCAGGACACGGTGGTGTCATTGATATCGCTTCGTTGTTTGCTGTTTTAATTGTGGCTGTATTATTATGGCGTGGCACAAATACAACAGCGCGCGTTGAAAATGTGTTGGTTGTTGGTAAAGTATTGGTTATTTTGATTTTCATTGGTGTTGGCTTAACCGCTATCCACCCAGGTAACTACGTGCCATTCATTCCCGCACACAAACCAGGGACGGAGTTTGGTGGATGGTCTGGTATATTTACCGGAGCTTCACAAATATTCTTAGCTTATATTGGCTTTGATTCAATTGCTGCTAGCTCAGCTGAAGCGAAAGATCCAAAAAAGACGATGCCGCGTGGTATCATTGGGTCTTTGATTGTTGCAACGATCCTTTTCGTGACAGTTTCGCTTGTTTTGGTTGGTATGTTCCATTATTCAAAATATGCAGGTAATGCTGCGCCGGCCGCATGGGCATTATTGCATTCGGGCCATGAATTTACTTCTAACCTATTGTCAGTCGTTGCCTTAATTGGTATGTTTACAGCCATTATTGGTATGATGCTTGCAGGTTCAAGGTTGTTGTATGCGTTTGGACGAGACGGTTTGCTTCCAAGTTTCTTAGGAAAAGTGAATGATAAAGGGTTGCCTAACAATGCCTTGTTAGTATTGTCCGTCATTGCTATTCTAATTGGCTCAGTCTTTAGCTTTACTGAATTAGCCGGTTTAATTTCTGCTGGTACATTGATTGCCTTTATCATTGTGTCACTTGGAATTTATGCATTACGTCCCCGTGAAGGGAAGGATATTCAGGAACCAGGATTTAAAATGCCATTTTACCCAGTGATGCCAGCATTGGCAGCTTTGGGTTCTGGATTTATTTTCTATGAATTAGATAACCAAGCAAAAATGTATGCTTTTGGTTGGTTCGTACTTGGCCTTATTATCTATGCCATTTATGGATCTAAACACAGTAAATTATCTCAAAAAGAATGAAACAAAAAGTCCTGATTCAACAGGGCTTTTATTGTACATAAATTTAAATGCGAGGACGTTATACATGTCAGAAAATAAAAAAATTTTAGACGAAGAGAAAATCAACTTAGCAGATGCAACACGCGTTAAATATTTTGATATTGTGATTGATCATGGACAAGGCGCTATTATTACTGATGCTGACGGAACTGATTATATTGATTTATTAGCAAGTGCTAGTGCAACTAATATTGGGCATTCACACCCGAAAGTTGTTGCGGCCATTTCAAATCAAGCTAAAAAATTAATTCAGTATACGCCGGCCTATTTTGCTAATCCAGTGACTGCATCATTAGCAAAACGTTTGGTGGATATCACACCGGGTAATTTTAAAAAGCAAGTTGTTTTTGGTAATTCAGGGTCAGACGCTAATGATGCGATTATTAAATTCGCACGTGGTTATACTGGTCGATCATATGTTGTGAGTTTTACAGGTGCTTATCATGGCTCAACCTATGGTGCAATTTCTATCTCTGGTGTCAGTTTAAATATGACTCGGAAAATTGGCCCGTTATTGCCAAATACGATAAAAGTACCATTTCCAGACCAAACCCAGCGAGAAGCTGGCGAGAGTGATGACGCTTTTTCAGAGCGCTTGTTTAAGCAATTCAAATTGCCGTTTGAGACCTATTTACCAGCAGATGAAGTGGCATTAGTGATTATCGAACCCATTCAAGGGGACGGTGGTATCATCAAAGCACCACAAAAATATATGTCACTGATTTATGAATTTACAAGAAAACATGGTATTGTGTTCGCAGTCGATGAAGTTAATCAAGGATTGGGACGGACTGGAAAATTGTGGTCAATTGATCATTTTGGTATTGCACCTGACATGATGAGCATCGGTAAATCACTTGCAAGTGGGTTACCACTGAGTGCAGTTGTTGGTCGCACCGAGATAATGTCGAGCTTGTCTGCACCGGCTAATGTTTATACAACTGCTGGAAATCCAGTAACAGCAGCTGCAGCGATGGCCACACTGGACGTTATAGCAGAAGAAAATTTGGTTGCACGTTCCAAAAAACTAGGTGAATTAGCGCGAGACTTTTTTGAACAGGCAGCGCGCAGTTATTGGTTTATTGGGGATGTTCGTATCTATGGTTTAAATGGCGGCATTGATATTATTGATGAACATGGCAAGCCGGATAATCAAGCAACGACAAAATTAATTTATCGTATTTTTGAACTTGGCGCAATAATGATTAGTTTACGTGGGAATACATTACGTTTTCAGCCACCATTGGTTATCACAGAAGAACAATTAACCCAATCCTTCAAAATATTGACTCAAGCATTTACTGAATTGGCTGCAGGAAATCTGTCATTACCAGAAACTGATAATCATATTGGTTGGTAATGTGCTATAATAATTTAAGAAATCTGGATATACAAAGTTTTGAGCCTGATCATCAGAAATGTGTTGGTTAATGTAAAACACACGGTATTAATTTTGCGCTCCCAGATCATATTGTGACTAAAAAGTTGCCGCGACTCAGCGTTATGAGCTATGAAGGTAAAGATGACAGATCATTACAAATTGCGGTGGCACCACGGTAACACGTCCGCATTTTGTTTTGGTCTTTTTATAATTAAATCAGGGAGAATAAATCAATGAAAGAATTTAGTTCTGCAGAAGTACGTCAAATGTTTTTAGATTTTTTTGCTTCAAAGGGTCATGAAATTGTCCCTTCTAAAAATCTTATTCCACAAGACGATCCAACGTTATTGTGGATTAATTCTGGTGTAGCAACCTTGAAAAAGTATTTCGATGGTTCAGTTATACCAAATAATCCAAGAATTACCAATGCACAGAAGGCCATACGAACTAATGATATCGAAAATGTTGGAAAGACGGCTCGTCATCATACGTTGTTTGAAATGATGGGTAATTTTTCTATTGGAGATTACTTTAAAGAGGACGTTATTCCTTGGGCATGGGAACTACTAACTAGCCCAGAATGGTACGGCTTGGATAAGGAACTATTGTACGTAACGGTTTACCCAAAGGATCAAGAAGCCAAAAAAATTTGGCAAGAAAAAACTGATATTTCAAATGATCATATTTATGAAGTAGAAGACAATTTTTGGGATATTGGCGAGGGACCTTCAGGACCGGATTCAGAAATTTTCTTTGATCGTGGACGATCGTTTCAAGATTTACCTGATAACGATCCGGAAATGTATCCTGGTGGTGAAAATGAACGTTATTTAGAAATTTGGAATATTGTTTTTTCTCAATTTAACCATTTGCCTGGTTTAACTGATAATTCACAATACCCAGAATTACCACACAAAAATATTGATACTGGTATGGGGCTGGAACGGCTGGTTTCTGTTTTTCAAAATGGTCGGACAAACTTTGATACAGATTTATTCTTGCCGATTATTCAGGCAACGGCTGAATTATCTAATGATTTTGAATACGATAGCAGTAAGGACTCAGAGACCAATACAAGCTTCAAGGTGATTGCTGACCATATTCGGGCAATTACATTTGCTATTGGTGACGGCGCTTTACCTTCAAATGAAGGACGTGGCTATGTGATCAGAAGATTATTACGTCGAGCGGTGTTGCATGGTCAAAAGTTAGGTATTCAGGGGGAATTTTTGACGACGTTGGTGCCTATTGTGGGCGAAATTATGAAAAGCTATTATCCAGAAATTTCGGAAAATACGGCTAAAATTCAAAAAACGGTCGCCACTGAGGAAAAACGTTTTAATGCGACATTAACAGGTGGCCTTGCACTGCTAAATACGGTTATTGCTGATGTTAAAAAAGCTGGTAAAACACAACTTTCTGGTGCTGTTGCTTTCAAATTATCTGATACGTATGGTTTCCCACTAGAATTAACACAAGAACAAGCTTCTGATGCCGGTTTGACTGTCGACGTTGACGGCTTTAATGAGGCATTACAAGCGCAACGTACACGTGCACGTGCAGCGCGCTCAACTGATAAGTCAATGGGTGTGCAAAACGCGGTATTGACAGATCTCAAAGTCTCTTCAAAATATGTTGGTTGGTCAGAGACTGCTGTTGATGGTGCAGAAGTTGTTGCTATTATTGGTCAGGATCAGACAGGAATTGACGCCCTACTTCATACAGCAGTTGCAAATAGTCAACTACAGATAGTATTTGATCTTACACCATTTTATGCTGAAATGGGTGGACAAGTCGCCGATTTTGGTGATATTGTAGATGAAGCACACACGTTAATTGGAAAAGTTATTGATGTCCAGAACGCACCAAATGGTCAACATATTCATACAGTAGAGGTTTTGTCTGATTTCAAATTAGGAGATAAAGTTAATCTTCATGTTGATATGGCACGCCATACCGCTGTATCTAAAAATCATACGGCCACACATATGTTGGATCAATCGCTGCGCAATGTTATTGGTGGTGATATTCATCAGGCAGGTTCGTTAGTTGAGCCGAACTATTTGCGTTTTGATTTTACACATGAAGGTCCAGTTTCTGATGCTGATTTAGATAAAATTGAGTCTTTAATCAATGCAGAAATAGCCAAAAACTTGCCAGTTTCATGGCTAGAAACTGATATTGAGACTGCTAAAAAAATGGGTGCGGTCGCTGTTTTCGGGGAGAAGTATGGTGAATTAGTGCGTGTTGTTTCAATCGGTAATTTCAATAAGGAATTTGATGGTGGGACACATGTTAATGCTACCGCAGAGCTCGGTTTGTTTAAAATAGTTTCTGAATCTGGTATTGGGGCTGGTATTCGCCGTATTGAAGCCGTGACCGGGCTACAAGCTTTGGCGTTATACAAATCAGAAGAAAAAGCATTAAAAGAAATTGCCAACACAGTAAAGGCGCAGAAGCTAACTGACGTACCAACAAAGGTGACTGATTTACAGGCAGAACTCAAAGTAGCACAACATATGATTGAGTCACTAGAAAAGCAGCTAGCGAACGCGGCAGCTGATGATGTATTTAATCATGTTGAGACGCGTAATGGACATTCATATATTACAGCTAAATTACAAGTTTCTGGTATGGATGGCTTAAGACAAGTGGCTGATAATTGGAAAGAAACTAAGCCATCTGAGGTCTTAGTTTTGGCGGCTGTTGTTGATGGCAAAGTTAACCTCATTGTGGCCGCATCACCTGAAGCTAATGCTAATGGTATCAAGGCTGGCGACCTCATTAAAGTGATTGCACCAAAAGTTGGTGGTGGCGGCGGCGGCCGGCCCGATATGGCACAAGCTGGTGGTAAAAATCCAGCTGGTATTGATGCTGCATTTGCGAGTGTGGCTGATTTCTTAGCAGAAATTTAAGGTAAAATGTCATTTTCTTTACTTAATTGTGATGTTATGGTTATAATAATTAGGTAAAATAAACTTAGTGATGGTTTTTAACAACTTGTACTTAATTTGAATTTGAAATTTCTAGAGAAAGGAGCGTGTGCGATGACAGTAGGAGATGAAACAGCGATATTTGATTTTGGCAATCAAATGCCAAAAGATATTCATGATACATTAGAAATTGTTTATAAAGCCTTAGAAGAAAAAGGTTATAATCCGATTAATCAAATTGTTGGATATTTAATGTCTGGAGATCCTGCCTATATACCACGTCTTAACGATGCCAGAAATTTGATTAAACGTCATGAACGAGACGAGATTATTGAAGAACTTGTGCGCGCTTATTTAAAAAAATAATGCGAATATTAGGATTAGATGTTGGTAGTCGGACAGTTGGTGTTGCAGTCAGTGACCCGATGGGATGGACAGCACAAGGTGTTGAAATAATCCGAATCAACGAAGATGAAAAAGAATTTGGTTTGGAACGTCTTGGTGAAATCATTAAAGACAAGCAAGCTAAAGGTATTGTTCTTGGGTTACCCAAAAACATGAATAATTCCGAAGGACCGCGTGCGGAGGCTTCACGTCTTTACGCTAAAATGGTTCAGGACAAATTTAATTTACCTACTGATTTTCAGGATGAACGGTTAACGACTGTGCAAGCTGAACGGATGTTAATTGAAGAAGCCAATGTATCACGCAAAAAGCGCAAGTTGGTGATTGACAAAATTGCGGCTGAATTTATTTTGCAAAATTATTTAGACGCCAATGGTAAATTAGCAAAGTAGTTAAAAATAACGTTTCAATGACGAAACGTTATTTTTACGTTATAATAGAATTATTAACTTTGAAGGGAATACGAGTGGCAGTTATTTGGCTAGAACATTGTTAAAACTAACAATTATACTGTGCACACGTTTTATTAAATATGGCAAATCAAGAAGAAATACAAAACATTACGCTAGTTGACGAAAATGGTGATGAAACTTTATATGAAATATTGTTTACATTCCATTCTGAAGAATATAGCAAGGATTACATTTTGCTCATACCAGAAGGTGTTGAGGACGATGAAGAAGTTGATATTCAAGCTTATATCTTTAATCCTGATGAAAACGGCGACGCAACTGAAGAAGACCTGATCCAAATCGAAGACGAAAAAGAATGGGATATGGTTGAGGAAGTACTTAATACGTTTTTAGAAGATGATGCTAACTTTGAATAATCATTAAAAACGCGCGATGCGTTTTTTTTGTTACAAAAATTTAACAACTTAATAGTTTATCAAGTGATAAACTAGATAATGGAGATGATACAGGTGTTTACCTCACTGTCTTTAATAGTTAAAACTTTTGATCAGCTGTAAACGACCACCTCATGGTGATAATAAGGCTGCTGATAAAAGTTTGGAGGAGTATATGGTATGGTTACATTAGTAGGTATCCTAGATTTAGCACGTTTTCAGTTTGCTATGACGACGATTTTTCACTTCTTCTTTGTTCCGATGTCAATCGGATTAGGTGTTGTGGTTTCAGTCATGGAAACAATGTATGTCATTAAAAAAGATGATGTCTATAAGAAAATGGCGCAATTTTGGGGTAAAATATTCTTGTTAAGTTTCGCTGTTGGTGTCGTAACGGGACTTATTCAAGAATTTCAATTTGGGATGAACTGGTCTGAATATTCACGCTATGTTGGTGATATATTCGGTTCGTTATTGGCGATTGAAGCTTTGGTTGCTTTTTTTGCGGAGTCAACGTTCATTGGGTTATGGTCATTTACATGGGATCGCTTTAAACCGGGCATTCATGTATTGTTTATTTGGATAACCACAATTGGTTCAGGCATTTCGGCATTATGGATTTTAGCGGCTAACGCTTTTATGCAAAATCCGGTTGGTTATGCAATAGATAACCATTTGGGACGCGCCCAATTAGTCAGCTTTGGTGCGTTAATTAAGAACCAACAATTATGGGTTCAATTTCCTCACGTTGTGACAGGTACGCTTGTTACAGCTGGATTCTTAGTAGCTGGTATGTCTGCCTTTAAATTATTAAAGTTAAAAAAAGGTGATTCTCAAATTATTTTTTTCCGAAAATCAATTAATATTGCATTAGTAATTGGTATTATCGGTGTTGCGGGTGCATTAGCTAGTGGCGATAGACATGCATTTGAATTGCAGTCAATGCAGCCAATGAAATATGCTGCGATGGAGGGGGTTGACAAAACAATCGATTCATCTAAGCGAAAAGATAAAGCACAACCATGGTCACTTATTTCTGTCACAAACCCTAAGACACATAAAGTGATTGCAAAAGTTGAAATTCCATATGTTCTTTCAATATTGGGTAATCATTCATTAACAGGTGGTAACACCGTTGGTACATCAGAACTTGAAAAAGAATTTCAAAAAAAATACGGTAAAACACATAGTGACATAAAAGATTACTATGTACCAGAAAATACACTGTTTTATGCCTTTCGTGTTATGGCTGTGGGAGCAGGTGGGTTACTGATGCTTGCCCTTGTTGCCCTATGGATGAATCGTAAAAAAACGACGCTTATTTTAACGCAACGCTGGTTTTTATGGATAATGGGTATTGCCATTTATGTACCATTTGTCATCAATACTGCTGGTTGGTTAGTTACCGAACTTGGTCGTTACCCATGGGTCGTTTATGGCTTAATGCCAATTAGCGATGCGGTATCGCCAAATGTTTCAGTCGCGTCACTCTTGATTTCTAATATTGTGTATTTTTTGACGTTTGCAACGATTGGCGGTATTATGGTTTGGTTAGCGCGTCGTGTGCTACAGGCTGGACCATACGCTGAAGAAGAAGAACAGTCATCACCGAGTGATCCTTATAGCCAATTAGCAAAGGGAGGTGAGGCATAATGTCTACATTAGAAGTTGTATGGTTTGTCATTGTTGGTACGTTGTGGGCTGGATTTTTCTTTTTAGAAGGATTTGATTTTGGTATTGGTATGCAGTTTGTTTTTAATGCACGTGATCAAAAAGATCGTGAGGCCTTGTATCAAGCTATTGGTCCTAACTGGGATGCAAATGAGGTGTGGTTAGTTTCCGCTGGTGGAACAATGTTTGCGGCATTTCCATTTTGGTATGCCTCACTTTTCTCAGGCTTTTACTTAATGCTATTTATTGTGTTATTGTCGTTAATTTATCGTGGTGTTGCATTTGAATTTCGTGAGCATATGCCGACCATTCAAGGAACACACGTTTGGGAAAATCTCATTGCGCTAACATCGTTTTTAGTACCATTTTTCTTAGGTATGATTTTTACAGCCATGGTATCAGGCACACCAATTGATGCGCGTGGTAATTTATCAGCTGGCTTCTTTGATTACGTTACACCATTCACATTGGTTGGTGGTGTTGCTGTGTCGTTGATGAGTTATGTCCACGGTTTGAATTATACGCGTTTGCGCATTGATGGTCAGTTGCGAGAACGTGCTTTGGTGCAATTGAAGTATCTTTATCCAGTATTGTTGGCTGGTGAAGCGCTGTTTGCTGTATTATTGTACTTTTATACTGATTTTATACAAACAAAAGCAATACAGATACTCGCGTTGTTAGTCATTTTGGTTGTAACAACATTAATTGGTTGGTTTTTGGCTATTAAAAAACAACAAGAGACGGTACCATTTATTTTATCTGGTTTTGCTTTGATGGCAGTTGTTGTGCTCTTATTTGTTGGCCTATTTCCACGTGTGATGGTTGCCAATAATCCGCTACACAGTTTGACAGTGATAACGGCATCATCTTCGGCTTACACGTTGAAAGTGATGACCATCGTTGTACTTCTCGCCTTGCCTGTTACTTTGGTTTATCAAATTTGGAGTTTCTGGGTATTCCGTAAACGAATTGTGTCGCATAAAGTCATAGAGTAATTTTTTAGAAAAACGTTTACAATTGTATGTAGGCGTTTTTTATTTTAAACGTGAGTGACATCAGTAATTGTTCGTGTACTATGTGGAGATAATTGACATGATAGATAAAAGACTTTTTAAACTTAAAGGTATTATTGGCACGCTAATGGTCTTAGTGTTTATGACTGGCATTCAAGGACTCACCATAATCGCACAAAGTGTATTTATGTCGCGTGCAATCGTTGATTTATGGCGAGGTCAGTCAATCGAAATAACGCTGAGCAACATCGTTTGGTTTGGGTTAGCTTTTATTGTGCGGCAATTATTGGTTGTGTTTAAAAACCAATATATGGCTGGTTATGCAGATAAAGCGGTTGAAAATTATCGTGTCCAACTATTAGAAAAGTATACGGCGTTAGGATCAACAGTCGTTGCTAAGCAAGGGACTGGAAATGCTGTCACGACGCTTGGCGCTGGGTTGGATAATGTTAAAAATTATTTTCAACTGTTACTGATTAAAGTATTTGATTTAAGTATTATCCCATGGTTGGTGTTAGCCTACATTTTTTATATTAAATGGGAACAAGGTTTATTTTTGTTATTAATTTTTCCAGTTGTTATTATATTTTTTATTATTTTAGGGTTAGCTGCACAAAGCAAAGCCGATGCAGAATTTGCGAATTTTAAAAATTTGAATAATCGTTTTGTTGATGCTTTGCGTGGGTTACCAACTTTGAAGCAACTTGGATTAGCAGAAACCTATAGTGATGAAATCTATCAAATCTCTGAAGATTACCGCAAAACGACCATGCGAACACTGAAAATTGCCATGACATCAACGTTTGCATTAGACTTTTTTACGACATTGTCAATTGCCGTTGTCGCTGTTTTTCTAGGATTTGATTTACTTAACGGTCATATGATGTTATTACCAGCGCTAACAATATTGATTTTAGCACCCGAGTATTTTTTACCGTTGCGTAATTTTTCTGATGATTATCATGCGACTTTGAACGGAAAGAATGCTTTAACGGATGTTTTAGCTATGATTGAGGAACCAAATGTTTCAAATCAAGCGGTATTACAATTAACAACATGGCAATCTGATAGCCAACTGATTTTAAATAATATTAATTTTTCTTATGATCAGCAGCCAGTGTTAAAAAATATAACAGTACAAGCAAAAGGGTATCAAAAAATTGCTTTGGTTGGTGAAAGTGGTTCAGGTAAATCTACTTTACTGAATATTATCGGTGGTTTTTTAACAGCAGATGATGGGCAAATTATGATTAATCACCAGAAATTACCACATTTAGCACAGGCGGATTGGCAAAAGCAATTTTTTTATATGCCACAGCAACCCTATATTTTTCATAATACCTTGCGTGAAAACATTAAATTTTATGCACAAAATGCGAGCGAAAATGAGGTGATGGATGCTATTAAGAACGCGGGATTATCGGCGCTCGTTGATGAATTACCTGATGGTTTAGATAGTATGATTGGCGAAAGTGGTCGGCAGGTTTCTGGTGGACAGGCACAACGGATTACCTTAGCCAGAATGTTATTAGATAATCAACGAAAAATTTTATTGTTTGACGAACCAACGGCCCACTTAGACATTGAAACAGAATATGATTTGAAGCAGGCAATGGCCCCTATTTTGGCCTCACATTTAGTATTCTTTGCCACGCATCGTTTGCACTGGCTAGACCAAATGGATTATGTCCTTGTGCTACGTCAAGGTGAAGTTGTTGAACAAGGGGAGCCACGTTTATTATTAGCAGATGTCAATAGCCAATTAAACCGGTTGCGTTATGAACTAGGAGGCAAATGATGAATAAAGTTAGACAATTATTAAGACGGGATAGCTGGGTCGTCCCTTTTTTAAAATCGCAAAAATCAGGTCTTTTTTGGTCAATTGTATTAAGTTTTTTGACAATTTTAGCTGCTGGATCATTAATGTTTGTTTCAGGATATTTAATATCTCGCGCAGCACAGCGACCAGAAAATGTTTTAATGATTTATGTACCAATTGTGTTAACAAGAGGTTTTGGTATTGCTCGCCCTGTTTTTCGATATGCCCAGCGATTAGTTTCGCATAATTGGGTGTTACGATTTGTCTCAAAATCACGTCGACGCTTGTATGAAAGCGTCGCAAGTACGGCGAGTAATATTCGCAGTCGCTTGCAAACAGGTGAGGTGCTTAGTTTACTAGCAGACGATCTTGACCGCCTTCAAAATCTATACTTGCGAACGTTATTTCCACTTGGCGCGGGGATGATTTTATATTTGTTTGTTAGTGTTGGTATTGGTGTGGTGAACTGGTTATTTATGTTATGGTGGATGATGATGTTATCAGTTATTATGATTGTCGTACCAATTGTGAGCTTTTTTGCAAATCGGACGCGTGTTAAAAAGCAGAAACAACTACAATCTCAGTTATACACTGAAGCAACAGATGCTGTGCTTGGTTTACAAGATTGGGTGTTATCTGGTCGTCAACAAGATCTCATAGCTTATCAGGGACAGGTAATGGCAGATTTAGCTAATACCAAAAGAACAAGTATGAAGTTTGGTTGGTGGCGTGATTTTTGGATACAAATACTTGTATTAATTTTGGTAGTGAGTACAACGATTTGGGCGGGTACTCAATTTGCTGAGAGTCGCATGGCGGTTAATTTTATTGCAGCATTTGTTCTGGCTATTTTTCCTTTAGTTGATAGTTTTTTGGGTGTGAATCAAGGCGTTAGTGAGGCATCATTCTATGAAGACAGCATGACGCGTTTAAATGAATTGCCAGTCCCTGAAGCAGAAGTGACTACGCCAAAGACCATTAAAACACCAACAATAGTATTAAATAATGTGACATTTAAATATGGTGATAAGGTTATTATTAGTCAACTAGATTTAGTTGTCAAAGCAGGTGAAAAGGTTGCCATATTAGGACGTTCTGGTTCGGGTAAAACCACATTGTTAAAATTGATAGCAGGTGATATCGTACCAGAGTCTGGACATGTTACAATTGGTAATGAATCCGTACAATCTTTAAAACAAAATTTATCAAAATTCATAGCAGTATTAGATCAGCAATCGTATTTATTTGATACAACGATTTTAAATAATGTGCGAATGGGTAATATTGGTGCGACTGACGATCAGGTAAAGGCAGCAATAACACAAGCTGGATTACAACCACTAATTGATAGTTTGCCAGAAAAGTATCATACTAAGATGCAGGAAGCTGGCGCGCGTTTTTCAGGCGGAGAACAACAACGTTTCGCACTAGCACGTATTCTGTTACAAAATGCGCCGATTGTTATTCTAGATGAACCAACGGTAGGTTTAGATCCTAAAACCGAACATCAAGTGCTACGACAAATCTTTAAAGTGTTACAAAATCGTACAATTATATGGGTGACCCATCACCTAACAGGTATTGATGAGGTGAATCACGCTTATTTTTTGTCAGAAGGGCACTTTATTTTAAGTGATACACCAGAAAAATTACGAACAACGTCAACGCATTTCCAGAAATTATTAGCAATGGATGATTTTCACTAAATGGCAAAAAGAAAAAAAAGACGAACTAAAAAAAAGTTAATTAAATTAAATTTGTGGCTATGGGTCAGTAGTATTGTCGTTATAGCAATTGTCGCTACTTTTTGGTCGCATACTTTAATCTTTGATCGACAACAATCACCAGCAAGCGGTCAGGTAGATCAACAAAAGGTGGCTTGGATTAATCAGTTAGCACCATATGCAAGAGAAATGCAAGAGAAGTATGGTGTCATTGCGTCGATTAGTATTTCACAAGCTATTTTGGAATCTGATTGGCACACGTCAACTTTGTCGACACAATACAATAATTTATATGGTATTAAAGCAGATAAGAATCAAAAAAGTGTTGTGTTGCCAACTCAAGAATTTGAAAATGGCCAGTGGGTAACTATCCAAGGACGTTTTGCTGCTTATAATTCTTGGCAAGAAAGTATGAAGGCACATGCGGAATTGTTGTATCATGGGACAAGCTGGAATTCTGCGCAGTATCAACATGTTTTAAAAGCTAAGGATTATCAAACCGCAGCAGTAGCTTTGACAAAAGATGGGTATGCAACAGACCCAACATATGCTAAGAAGTTGATTGCAATTATTGAAGAGTGGCACTTGTCTCGATTTGATATACCACAAAAATGAGCGAGTTGATTTTCGCTCTTTTTTTGTGTCTTACGAACTGATGTTCGTGATGAAATCTGTTATAATAATAAGAGCGTAATTTACACTTTAGGAGTACACATGTCAGTAGAAGAACTCATCAATGGAATGAACTATAAACAGGCTGAGGCCGTACAAACAACACAAGGACCACTTTTAATTATGGCCGGTGCTGGATCAGGAAAAACGCGTGTATTAACACATCGTATTGCACATTTAGTACAAGATCTAAATGTGTTTCCGTGGCGAATATTGGCGATTACGTTTACGAATAAGGCAGCAAAAGAAATGCGTGAACGAATTAGTGCGTTGTTATCAGAAGATGTTGCGCGTGATATTTGGGTATCAACTTTTCATGCATTGGCCGTGCGTATTTTGAGACGTGATGGTGAAAACATTGGTTTATCACGCAACTTTACAATTATTGATACGAGTGCCCAAAGGACATTGATGAAGCGTGTGATTTCAGATTTGAATTTAGATACAAATCAATATGATCCGCGTACCATTTTGGGAATGATTTCAAATGCTAAAAATGATATGCTACGGCCACGTGATTATGCAAAGCAAGCAGATAATGCCTTTCAGGAAACAGTCGCTGAAGTCTATACAGCTTACCAACAAGAGCTGAAACGCGCGCAAAGTGTTGATTTTGATGATCTGATTATGTTGACGATTGATTTATTTCAGTCTACGCCTGATGTATTGGCACGTTATCAAAATCAGTTTGAATATCTGCATGTCGATGAGTATCAAGATACAAATGATGCACAGTATACCATTGTTAATTTACTAGCCAAACGATCACAAAACTTGGCAGTTGTTGGTGATGCCGATCAGTCTATTTATGGTTGGCGTGGTGCTAACATGAACAATATTTTGAATTTCGAAAAAGATTATCCAACAGCGCATACTGTGATGTTGGAACAAAATTATCGATCGACGCAAAACATATTAGATGCTGCAAATGCGGTGATTAATCATAATAATGAACGTGTACCCAAAAAATTATGGACTCAAAATGGTAAGGGCGATAAAATAATCTATTATCGTGCACAGACAGAACATGATGAAGCTAACTTCATTTTGGCAAATGTTCAAAAAATGCGAGAAGAGAATAACATGGCATACAGTGATTTTGCCGTGTTATACCGTACTAACGCACAGTCACGTAACGTGGAAGAATCATTAGTTAAGGCGAACATGCCTTATACAATGGTTGGTGGTCATAAGTTTTATGAACGTAAAGAAATTCTGGATATTATGTCTTATATGAATCTCATTACAAACCCAGATAATAATGCTGCCTTTGAACGCGTTGTTAATGAGCCAAAACGTGGCTTAGGTGCAACATCGCTAACGCGGTTACGCGAGTTGGCTAATCGACTCAATGTGTCTTACATGAGTGCAATTGACAGTATCGAATTGGCACCAGAAATTTCAACTAAAGCGACTTCTAAATTCTTAGTATTTGCTGAAATGATGCATGATTTACGCCAACAATCAGAATTTTTAAATGTTACTGAACTTGCTGAATTAGCAATGACGCGTTCTGGATATCGTCAAATGTTGGCTGAAAAAAATGATCCAGATAGCCAAGCACGTTTGGAAAACTTAGAAGAATTCTTGTCTGTTACCAAGGAATTTGACGAAAAATATCATGCAGAAGATCCAGAAGCGGTTGATCCTATGACAGATTTTTTGGGCTCTACAGCACTAATGACAGATCTAGATGATTTTGAAGAGGGTGATGGCGCAGTTACGTTGATGACTTTACATGCAGCTAAAGGTCTAGAATTTCCAGTTGTCTTTTTAATAGGGATGGAAGAAGGTATTTTTCCATTATCACGTTCACTGATGGATGAAGATCTTCTTGAAGAAGAACGCCGCTTGGCGTATGTTGGTATTACACGTGCTAAGGAAAAGTTGTTTTTAACCAACGCATTTTCTAGGTTGTTATACGGTCGTACACAAGTTAATGAGCCATCTCGTTTTATTTCAGAAATTCCACCAGAATTACTTGATTTACAATCTACCGGCACTGTTCGATCAAGTAGCTATCAACGTGTTATGCCGTTTGATCGTAAGACGCAAATGGCAAAGGCCACGACTTATCGATCAACACCAGTAACTAAAACAGTGAGTGGTACAACAGGTGGAGATAACACGAGTTGGGCGCCAGGCGATAAAGTCACCCATAAAAAATGGGGTACTGGTACAGTGGTTGCCGTTACTGGGAGCACAAATGATCAGGAACTAAAAGTTGCCTTCCCATCGGAGGGTGTCAAACAATTATTAGCGGCATTTGCGCCTATTACGAAAATTGACTGAATAACTTAGATGATTGCTTCAGCATATAAACACATCGAATATTTATTAACGACGATCCATGTATTCGGTTAGATTAGGAAAAGATATGTTACCAGAATTTACACCAATTGAACAATTAACGACACCGATGGCACAACAAGAAATTGCGAATCATCAAGAAACCTTGTTGCAATATGGTGTAGCGTATTATGAACAAGATGCACCACTTGTTGAGGACTATGTATATGATGCCTTGTATGCGCGGTTAGTTGAACTAGAGGCTGCATTTCCACAGTTTATTAGTCCAGATTCTCCCACGCAAAATGTTGGTGGGGCAATAACAAAATCCGGATTAGAAAAAGTTGTACATCCAGCACCAATGCTGTCTTTGGGTGATGTCTTTAGTTTAGAAGAATTAGAGGAGTGGGACGCCCGTACGACCAAAGCATTGGGGTTTCAATCAGCTTATAATTTGGAATTAAAAATTGATGGGTTAGCCGTTGCGTTAACGTACGTTGATGGTAAACTGATTCAAGCATCAACGCGTGGAAATGGTATGATTGGTGAAGATGTTACAGCTAATGTGAAAATGATCAAAGCCATCCCACAAACCTTAAATGAGCCATTGACAATTGAAGTTCGCGGTGAAATATATATGCCAAAATCGAGTTTCGCTACATTAAATAATCAACGTGAAACAGAAGGGTTAGCGCCTTTTGCGAATCCGCGTAATGCTGCAGCAGGCTCATTGAGACAATTAAATACAGAAATTATGAAGCAACGCCAATTATCTGCTTTTGTTTATTATACGGCTGAACCTGATACGCTAGGCGCGACAACACAAAGCCAGGCGTTAGAAAGATTTAGTGAGCTGGGATTACCGACTGATCAGCATAATCAGGTTATTTTGAAAATGGCCGATATTGCGGATTATATTTCAAAATATAGTGCGGATCGTGATAATTTATCTTATGGTATTGATGGAGTTGTTGTTAAGGTTAACCAGCTAGATGACCAGACTGATTTAGGCAATACGGTTAAAATTCCACGTTGGGCGATTGCCTATAAATTCCCGCCAGAGGAAGCGTTAACGATTCTTCGTGATATTGAATGGACTGTTGGGCGAACTGGGGCTGTAACGCCTACGGCAGTGATGGATCCTGTA
This sequence comes from Leuconostoc rapi, assembly GCF_016908715.1. Lineage (GTDB taxonomy): Bacteria > Bacillota > Bacilli > Lactobacillales > Lactobacillaceae > Leuconostoc > Leuconostoc rapi. The sequence continues at coordinate 65,699 of NZ_JAFBEK010000001.1, forward strand.
CAATTGGCTGGAACGACAGTTCAGCGCGCAAGCTTGCATAATCCAGACTACCTCAATGATAAGGGCGTACGTTTGGGAGATACTGTTACTTTGCATAAAGCAGGTGATATCATACCTGAAATTGGGCAAGTCATTTTATCCAAAAGGCCAGCAAACAGCCAATTTTATGACATTCCAGTATTATGCCCAGCATGTGATTCAGTGCTGGTACACCTTGAAGGTGAAGTGGCATTGCGTTGTATTAATCCTGCTTGTTCTGCACAAATTCAGGAAGGATTAGCACACTTTGCCTCACGTAACGCTATGAATATTGAAGGTATGGGACCACGTGTCATTGCACAATTGTTACAAGCTGGTTTTATTAAAGATGTGGCTTCAATTTATCGTTTGAATGCAACGCAATTACACACATTGGATAAGTTTAAAGAAAAGTCTGTTACCAATTTATTAAATGCCATTGAACGATCAAAGGATAATTCGCTTGAAAGATTATTATTTGGTTTGGGTATTAGAATGGTTGGCGCTAAAGCGGCACGCCTAATTGCAGAAAAATTTAAAACATTATCAGTTATTGCTACGGCTACAGTTTCGGAAATTGCGAATATTGATGGTATAGGTGAAACAATTGCACGATCGCTTGTACAGTATTTTAATATGCCAGAGTCACAACAACTTGTAAAAGAGTTAACAGATGCTGGTGTTAACCAGTCATATTTATCTGATGTGGTAATTGATGAAAGTTCTTTCTTTTATGGTAAAAAAATTGTTTTAACTGGAAAGTTATCCGAAAGTAATCGTTCGGCTGTTTCGAAATGGTTGCAAAATCATGGTGCAAGCGTATCGTCAGCTGTTTCTTCAAAGACAGATCTTTTGATTGCTGGTACAGATGCCGGAAGCAAGTTGACCAAGGCAAATGAATTAGGAATTACAGTTTGGACAGAAACACAATTGATCGCTGCGCAAAAAGAAGAGGATATCAAAAAATGAGACGTATAAGTTTCCGTGGGTATATGGTAATTGTCATAGCCATACTAATTCTAGCTATTGGTGGACTATATTTTTTTAATGCAAACCGTATCGCACCAACAACTAAAAAAACAAGTAGTGGTGTACAAATCACACAAAGAGCGCCAGGGCAGTATCAGACTGTAATTAAAGATGGCCGTTATTTAGTGAGTGCGGCTAGAGGCATTACGGCGACATCTGAACCTAACAGCCTTGATGTTAAAAATTTTGAATCTAGTTTATTAGATTTGGCAAAAACGCAGTTTAAAACAAATCAATATATTTTTCAAGAGGGGCAATACTTATCAGCAGATACTGTCAATAATCTCTTAGCGCGTAAAAGTAATAGTAATGCAGATGGTATTAATCCTGAAGACAACGGTAAGACTGATGGTTCACGTAATCCAATTTATGTGCAAACGCTTACTGAACAAGATTTTATGTCAAAAGATGGCAAAAATTTAAAGTTAGCAGGTATGGTTATTGGTGTTGCGATGAATACGCAGGATGAATATCAAAAAGAGGACTTCGGGCCAACCTATAAACAAAATATTTCAGACAGTGATCGCATAGCTTATGGGCGAAAAATTGCACCTCAAATCATTCAAAAAGTCCGTCAACAAACCGGTGTATCACAAGATGTACCAATCGTGATTGCGATGTATGCTAATTCGCCTTCTGATTCATTAGCACCAGGTGGTTTTTATTCTGAATCAACAAGTGACAAGGGGACAGATTTAAAGGCGTGGACAGACATTAATGATAAATCCATTGTCCTCCCAAAAGAAGCAACTGACACATCTAAACTAGGTAACGACGAAAATAACGGTTTTGCCAATTTTAAAAATGATGTTGCTAATTTCTTTCCAAACATTGCAGGCGCAACTGCTGTGGCCAACTTTAAATCGGGTGCATTGACTGGTATGAATGTGACTGTGACGACACAATTCTATAGCCAAACAGAAATTGATAGCTTCACAACTTACGTTTCCCAATCTGCTTTAAAGTTTTTACCAAGTAATGTACCGGTCCGTATTATAGTCAAAACAGCTAATGAATTACAAGCCATATTAACGCGTAATACGAATGACAAAACTTTTACAATTACACTTCTCGATTAAGCATAGTTAGCTATGCTTTTTGTATGTCTGCATAATAATGGTATAATTTAGCTATGTCTGAAGCAAAAAAATATTTAACAATTAGTGCACTTACCGCTTATTTGAAGCGCAAATTTGATGCCGATCCTTATCTAGAGAAAGTTTATGTTACGGGTGAAATTTCTAATATTGGGCGACGACGTGGGCGCCATTTATATTTTTCGATTAAGGATCCGAATGGGCATGCTGTGATTTCAGCAGCCATGTTTTCGTACGCAAGTCGATTGAAATTTGACCCAGAAGAGGGCATGAAAATTAATGCCATTGGACGTATACAAATATATGAACCTAGTGGCACCTATGCTATTATTTTGGAGCAGATGGCACCTGATGGTATTGGCGAACTGTTTTTGGCTTATGAGCAGCTTAAGCGCAAATTATCGGCTGAAGGCTTGTTCAATTTGCCTAAAAAGCATATACCATTGTTTCCAAAAAGGATCGCTGTCGTCACTTCACCAACTGGAGCAGTTATTGAAGATATTGCACGTACTGTACAACGTCGCTTTCCAAGCGCGCAGGTCGTCTTATTCCCTGCAGTTGTACAAGGTGATAAAGCTAGTACGACAATAATTAAACAAATATTGCGAATTGATGGGTCTGGTCAATACGACACGCTTATTGTTGGTCGTGGTGGTGGTTCAATTGAAGATTTATGGGCATTTAATGATGAAAAATTAGCACGCGTTATTGCTGCAACCAAGTTACCAGTCATTAGTTCTGTGGGTCATGAAACTGACAACACCTTGGCAGATTTTGTGGCTGATCAACGTGCAGCAACACCGACAGCTGCTGCAGAATTAGCGACACCAGTTACGTTAGCGCAATTGATGTCGCGTTTGAATGAGTTGCAAGTCCGATTAAATCTACGAATGAAGCAGTTGATTGACAACAGGCGACAACGTGTTGAACGTGTATCTCAACACGTCATTTTTCAGCAACCAGACAGATTGTATTCTGGATATAACCAGCGGGTAGATCAATTGTCACATGCATTGAATCAACTACTACAGCAACGGTTTATCTCAGCGCAACATCAAGTAACAATTTTGGCGCAAAGACAGTTGCAAATTCGAAAAAATATTTTGCAACAACCACGTGAAAAAATTCAATTGTTAGCCGCTAAATTAGATTTAATGAGTCCGCTAAAAATTTTGACACGTGGCTATGTATTGATTGAAAAAGACGGTCAAGTTATTCAAACTATTAAAGATATTCAGCCAGAAGATGAGGTTGAATTACGTTTGGCAAATGGCACTGCAGCAGCAAAAATTATAGAAACGAGGGCCTTGAAAAGTGAGTGAGTCAAAATCTTTTGAAGAAAAATTACAACAATTAGAAGCTATTGTGAGCCAATTAGAAAAAGGCGACCGGCCTTTAGAAGGTGCGTTAACAGATTTTCAAAATGGGGTTGAATTAGTGAAAGAACTACAAACTACCTTGAAAAACGCCGAGAATACTTTAGCCAAAGTAATGGATGACAACGATAATTTAACAGATTTGGAATTAACGAATGACTAAATTAGCAGACTTTCAATTAGAATGGACACCAAAGCTTAATCACCAGTTAGAAGATGATCTAACGCGTGCATCAAATGATAGTGACTTTTCCGATATGATGAAGTACGCAGTGCTTAATGGTGGCAAGCGACTCAGACCAATGCTGAGTTTAGCTGTAATCACTTGTTTTGGTCAAAAAATCACACCGAGCCTTCTAAAGGCAGCAACAGCGGTGGAGTGGGTGCATTCTTATTCACTTGTGCATGATGATTTGCCAGCAATGGACAATGATTTATTGAGGCGTGGTAAACCCAGTGTACATGCCCAATTTGGTGAAGCAGAGGCTATATTAGTTGGTGATGCGTTGTTAACAGGTGCATTTCATGTGCTGGCAACTGCCAATGATTCTGCTGTTGCTGATGAGGCAATAAGTGCATCAGAATTATTGACATTATCACAAATATTGTCCGTTCAATCGGGTGGTTTAGGCATGGTCATTGGACAAGTTCATGATATGTATAACCATGGGCAACAATCAAGAGTAGATGAAAGATGGTTAATAGATGAAGTGTATACGCCGAAAACAGGTGCGTTATTGGCATTTTCGGCGCTGTCAGGCACGAGACTCGCTAAATCGCAAGATATTGGTCAAACTGTACAAGACCGCTTTGATATAAATTCCGCCATGTTAACCTTTGGTCACGATTTTGGTGTTGCTTTTCAAATTCAAGATGATTTGGATGATTTTGACCAAGATGATACGGAAAATATTATGTCCTTACCACATTTAATCGGTATACCAGCAGCAATCCAGAAACGTGATTCATATTTGAGCAATGCACGGCAAATGTTAGCTGATGTTTCAAGGCATAATCCAAAATTTGATCGCACTTTGTTAGATGATTTTTTAAACTTAATTGGAGATAAGGTATGAGTGCTGTAGAAAAAGAACGTGTTGACATTTTACTTGTTCAGCAAGGCTTATTTGATTCAAGGGAGCAAGCTAAGCGTGCAGTTATGGCAGGTGAAATTCTTGGTGAGAATGAGGAAAGATTAGATAAAGCTGGTCAAAAAATTCCTGTTACCACCGAGCTGCATTTTAAAGGTGAAAGATTAAAGTATGTATCGCGTGGCGGCTTGAAATTAGAAAAAGCATTGAATGATTACGATATTGATGTGCAAGATAAAGTTGTATTAGATATCGGTTCTTCTACTGGTGGGTTCACAGATGTAGCATTACAAAATGGGGCCAAGTTGGTGTATGCTTTGGATGTGGGGACAAACCAGTTAGCTTGGAAATTGCGTACTGATGAACGTGTAAAAGTCATGGAAAATACAAATTTTAGGTATGCTAAATTATCTGATTTTGAATTTGGACAGCCTGAATTTGCAACAATAGATGTTTCATTCATTTCACTTGGTTTGATATTGCCACCTTTGTCTGAGATTATTAGCATGGGCGGTCATGTTGTTGCGCTCATTAAACCACAGTTCGAAGCAGGACGGGCAAGTGTGGGAAAAAATGGCATCATTAAAGATGCGCTTGTACACAAAAAAGTGTTAGAGACAGTTACTCAAATGATGATTAACAGTGGTTTTTCGATTGAAGCATTAACCTATTCGCCAATTAAGGGTGGACAAGGTAATATTGAATTCTTGGGTGTACTAGTGCGTGAAAATTCAGGAAAAATGAATGATACAATAAATATAGATACACTATTATCACAAACTTATGCACAGCTGAATCATACAGAAGGTAAAGCTGATGAATAAAAAAATGCGCCAAAAAACATTATTGACACAAATTCAAAATAATCCGGTAGGTCGTCAAGAAGATATTGTGGCTTATTTTGAAACATTGGGTGAAACAGTGACTCAAGCCACTATTTCACGCGATATTAATGAACTAGGGCTCATAAAAGTACCTAATGTACATGGTGGATTCCATTATCATTTACCAAAGCAAGATGATAGACCGCACCTGCAGCGGTTGCGTCGTGCATTACAACAATCATTTTTAAGCCAACGTGCACAACGTGGCCAAATTATTCTAAAAGTGCAACCTGGGAACGGGCAATTAATTGCAAATTTATTTGAACAAGTTAAATTTCCAGAAGTTTTCGGTACATTAAGTGATGATGGCTCAGTTCTCGTACTATTAAAAGATGGTATTGTGACCTCTCAAATGACTAATATTATTCAGAAGTTGCTTGAAAAATAATGACTAGAAAGAAGGCGCGTGTTTTGCCGCGACAATTGATATGTTAGAAAATCTCATCATTGAAAATTTTGCTATTATAGAAAAAGTTGATTTGCAATTTGAAGGTGGCATGAGTGTCTTGACTGGTGAAACCGGGGCTGGGAAATCAATTATCATTGATGCACTTTTAATGCTCACAGGTGGTCGCGCCAGTTCTGACATGATTCGTCACGGCAGCAAAAAGGCTGTTTTGCAAGCCGTTTTTAGTGTACCCAATAATCAGAGCCTGATTGATCAATTGTTGGCGAGGGGTATTGCTATTGATGATGGTGAATTGATTATTTATCGCGAGTTAAATCATAATGGTCGAAGTATGATTCGGATTAATGGTGTACTTGTTAATTTAAAAACATTAGCAGCCATTGGTCGTTATTTAGTCGATATTCAAGGCCAAAATGATACGCAACAACTGTTAAATCCTGATGAACATTTACCTTTACTGGATGCGTTTGGTGGTCATACGTTAAGTGTGGTTAAGGATGAATATCAAAAACTCTTTCATGATTTTCGTGCGATTTCCCAAAAGATTCGAAAAATTCAGACGTCGCAACAAGAAATTACACAACGTTTAGATTTATTACAATTTCAACAACAAGAATTGGAAGAAGCCGGTCTTCAACCTAATGAAGAAGGGGATTTGCTGGATGCCCGTGGTAAATTATTGAATTATAAGAAAATTGCTGATCATTTGCAAAATGCCCAGATCGCATTAAACGGTGATCAAGGCGGTGCAGTAGATCTTTTAGCCACTGCAATGCAAGATTTACAAGAAATTGCCGAATACGACGATAATTATGCGGAATTATCAAAGGCTATTTCTGATAGTTATTACACAGCGCAAGAGGTCGGACGCGATGTTGACGAGCAAATTAGTGAATTAACTTACGATGAGACAGAGCTTGTACGTATCGATGAACGTTTGCAACTCATACACTCACTGGAGCGCAAATATGGTACAACAGTCGCTGATGTTTTATTATTCAAATCAAAAGTTGATCATGAATTATCGACCATGACGACAGATGAATTAAATGTTGAACAACTACAAGTTACTCAAAATAACTTGCGGCAGGTTTTACGTAAATATGCTATTAAACTACGTGAGGTTAGGCAACAGGTAGCTCGTAAATTGGAACAGGCAGTCAACCAACAGTTGAGCGAGCTTTTGATGAGTGGCGCTGAATTTGCTGTACATTTTGATCAAATTGAGGGTTTTGTATCCTCAGGTACAGATAAGATTGAATTTTATGTCCAAACTAATGTTGGGGAGGGGATGGCCCCACTTGCTAAGATAGCTTCTGGTGGCGAAACGGCACGCTTGATGTTAGCTCTTAAAACAGCTTTTACCAACCAACAGCATATTATTTCAATTGTATTTGATGAGGCTGACACAGGTGTTTCAGGTCGTGTTGCGCAAGCCATTGCTAAAAAAATGATGACAATTGCTGCCAACTCACAAGTATTTGCAATCACGCATTTGCCACAAGTAGCCGCAGCTTCGACGCATCATTTTTTAATTGCTAAAACAACAGTTAACGATCGTACAATAACTAGAGTAACTGCATTAGATGAATCCGGACGCGAACGTGCGATTGCGATGATGTTATCTGGTGATAACATCACTCAAACAGCATTAGCTAACGCGAAAGATTTACGCCAACAAGCACAAAAGGGTTAAAAACCAACATAACGATACAAAAGGCGAGTCAGTTCATTATTAGAACTGACTCGCCTTTTGTTTACTTTTTAATGAGCAACAATAACCAAAAATAGTGTGAATAGTATGGCTAATGCGTACATCAATGGGTGGACTTTTTTGCCACGACCTGTTGCAATCATTGTAATTGGATATAAAATAAATCCTAAAGCAATACCATCTGAAATTGAATAAGTTAAAGGCATCCCAATAACAATTAAGAATGCAGGCGCAGCGATGGCAAAATCATCCCACGCAATTTTACGTAGACTCTCGGCCATTAAGACACCAACAACAACTAATGCAGGCGCAGTAACTTGTGATGTAACAACTGATAGTAAGGGTGAGAAGAAAAGCGCAAGTAAGAAGAACAAACCAGTGAATACACTAGTTAACCCAGAGCGACCACCAACTGCAATACCCGAAGATGATTCAACATATGCAGAAGTTGGTGATGTGCCAATCACTGAGCCAACTGTCATACCAACGGCATCAGCCATCAAAGCACGTCCGGCACGTGGCATTTCATTATTTTTCATAAAGCCGGCTTGTGTTGCTAAACCAATCATGGTGCCAGCAGTGTCAAAAAATGTTACGAGTAGGAAAGTAATAACAACGGTAACCATTTGTAAGGAATTAATATCACCAATGTGCATAATGCCCTTGCCAAAGGTTGGTGCTAGAGAAGGAACAGATGAAATAATCGAGGTTGGTAGCTTAATTAAGCCAAAAATGATACCGACGATAGAAGTTGCTACCATACCAATGAATATTGCAGCTGGCGTTTTACGTGTTAACAAAATAAAAGTCAAAATGATACCAAAAATAGATAAAAGGGATGTGGGCGTTGTTAAGTTACCCAAAGATACCATTGTATCTTTGTTTGCTACAATTAAGCCGGCATCATGTAAACCAATAAATGCAATGAATAATCCAATGCCTGCTGCAATTGCTAATTTTAAGTTTTGTGGAATGATATTAATAATCTTTTCACGAATTTTGAAAAATGTTAGTAATAGGAATATGATTGCGGCTACGAACACACCGGCCATTGCAGTTTCCCACTTGACACCCATACCAATCACGACAGAATAAGCAAAGAATGCATTGACACCAAGGCCCGGTGCAATAGCAATTGGATACAAGGCAACGATACCCATAAATAGTGTTGCCACAGCTGAAGCTATTGCTGTGGCTGTGAATACAGCGCCTTTATCCATGCCTGCAGCGCCTAAAACAGATGGATTGACGAATAGAATATACGCCATTGAAGTAAATGTCGTGAGGCCGGCAATGAATTCAGTACGAATTGATGTATTCAATTCGTCAAGTTTAAAATAATTTGCAATCGCGGACATGATTGTCTCCCAAAAAAATATAGTAACGTTAAAACGTTCTATTTAATTTTAGCAGTATAAATTAATAAATAAAATGGTAAACCCGTTTTATTTTGATTAAAAGAAGGTTATTTGTCGATAAAAAGGTTATGTAAACGCTTAATAAACGAACGTTATGATGATATTGTTCGTTTATTGTATTCGTCAAAAGATTATTTAATCGATATGATGAGTATCGGTGTGCTAAACCTTTTTTTGAGTAAGTTGACTAACATTTTGTTTAATTTTTAATGCTATAATAGAAACAACATTGTTTAAAGGAAGTTAACTTATGGTAGCACAACTTGTGTTGGTTCGTCATGGTGAATCAACGGCTAATCGGGATAATGAATTTACAGGTTGGACAGATGTTCCCTTAACACTAAGAGGCAGGCAACAGGCCAAAAAGGTGGGTGATATTTTGGCAAATCATCAGTTATTGTTTGATGACGTACATACTTCATACTTGCAACGCGCGATTACGACGGCTAACATTATTTTATTAGAAATGAATCAATCTTGGGTACCGGTGCATAAAACGTGGCGACTTAATGAGCGCCACTATGGTGCTTTACGGGGATTAAATAAAGACGCCGCACGCTTAAAATATGGCGTTGATGCTGTTGCATTGTGGCGTCGAAGCTATACGGCTGTGCCACCATTATTGGGAGAAACACGATCAGACAGACGTTACCCCAATGGTATAGAACCACAAGGTGAGAGTTTGAAGATGGCGAGTGAGCGGTTACTGCCTTATTGGTTAACTGTGATTTTACCTGGCTTGAGGGCGGGACGTAATCAGTTAGTTGTTGCTCATGGTAGTACATTGCGTGCATTGATCAAATATCTAGAAGAAATCGCCGATGCTGATATTGATGGTCTCGAGATTGGTAATGGTGAGCCAATTTGCTACACGTTTAATGATCAATTGCAACTTAGTGATCGTCAGTATTTAAGATAATAACATATAAAGGAGTACATTTTGAACGATCAGACCTGGTCACGCATAAAAAAGTATACAGAATTGCAAGGCACATCAGGGCAAGAACAGTTGCTGCGCAAATCTTTCCGCGCTGAATTACAACCATTAGTCCAAGATATTCAACAAGACGGCCTCGGTGGTGTTTTTGGTGTTAAACCTCATAAGAATCCACAGGCACCTCGTGTGATGTTTGCTGCTCATATGGATGAAGTGGGATTTATTGTGACACAAATTTTACCTAGTGGTGCAATTAGAGTTGCAGCCGTTGGTGGTTGGAATGTTACCGTTATTTCGTCACAACGTTTCACATTGTTTACGTCGAAAGGGAATTATCCAGTGGTGTCAAGTTCTGTATCGCCACATTTGTTGCGAGGGGCTGGTAGTTCACCACAACTACCTACAGTAGATGCTATTTTATTTGACGCTGGTTTTGTTGATGAACAAGAGGCATTAGCGTTCGGTGTACGGCCAGGTGATTTTATCGTTCCTGACGTCAAGACGGTAATAACTGCTAATCAGAAAAGAGTCATATCAAAGTCATGGGATAATCGCTTTGGTATGGTGACAATTTTAGAAGCATTAGAAGCCCTGAAAGATGTCCAAACACCAAATACGTTAATTATGGGGGCCGACGTTCAGGAAGAAGTTGGTTTGCGTGGCGCACATGGAGCTGTTAACCTCATGAAGCCTGATATTTTTTTTGCTATTGATTCTAGCGCCGCCGATGATATTGCTGGTGCAGCCGGGCATCAAGGCGTATTGGACCAGGGGACGCTATTACGTGTTTTTGATCCAACGGTCATTTTACCCTTACGGCTTAAAGAATTTTTATTGTCAACGGCAGAAGATAATCATATTCCATACCAGTATTTTGTCTCTAAAGGGGGCACTGATGCGGCTGCTGCTCAGAGTGAATTAACAGGTGTACCTTCAGTCGCACTTGGAGTTGCTTCGCGTTATATTCATACACATCAAACAGTTTGGTCAATTGCTGATTTTGAAGCAGCAAAAGCATTTGTTATTGCGATCGCTAAAAATCTTGATGCGTCAAATTTAAAAACAATTTTAGGTGATTAAGTCTTTTATGTTTAAAAAGTTACGGAAATTAGATTATTGGATAGCAGTGCCATTTGCAGTTCTGAGTATGCTTGGGATTGTAATGGTTTTTTCGGCTACGCAAGGAACGACTGCGGCTTTTAGTAATTTTATTAAACAAGGTATTTTTGTTATTATTGGTTTATTTGGCGCATTGCTGCTCTATCATTTCAATCTCAAAAATTTACAAAAAGATAGTTGGATGCGTAATATTCAATTTGGTGTGCTTGGCGCACTAATTGTTGCAAAATTTGTGATGCCACCCGTTAATGGCGCCCATGGTTGGATTAATTTAGGCCTAATCACGTTGCAGCCTGCTGAGTTTTTGAAACTTGCAATGATTTTATATTTTGCCAATATGTTTACAAGATATCCGTGGCAAAGCCATGTGCGTCTGGCATTGCAACCAATTAGCCGTATGAAGGTTTGGGGATTGCCTGCTGTATCATTATTGATGGTTTTTTTAATGCCAGATAATGGTAATGGCTTGATTACGTTATTGATTTTACTAGCTATATTTTTGGCATCTGGTGTTTCACGCCGTGTGATTGCCCTGATGTCAGCAATTATGGGTTTGGGCTTTGGATTTTTACAAACAGTTATTGGTTTTGTTAATCATTTTTTCAATTTGACTAGCAGTAATCACTATGCTATTGCGCGTTTAACGAGTTTTGTTAATCCTTGGGATCCTAATGCTGTTGACACGAGTCGTCAGTTATTATATGGGTATTATGCTATTGCTCATGGCGGTTTGTTTGGTGTTGGCCTAGGAAATTCGCTCATTAAACCTTATCTACCTGAGTCAAATACCGACTTTATTATGGCGGTTATGACGGAAGAACTTGGTGCAGTAACAACGGTTACTGTGTTAATATTAATTATGATATTAGTGTCTAGAATGGTTATTTTAGGAATCCGACAAAAACATCAATATTTAAGACTGTTATTGTTTGGCATTGCTACACTACTCTTTATTCAAGCACTCGTTAATTTAGGGGGTGTCATAGGCGTGTTACCGATTACTGGTGTTGTCTTCCCTTTTATTTCCGGTGGTGGTTCCTCATATATTGTATTTAGTGCCGCTGTTGGATTGGCGCTAAATATTGCTGCAACACAAAAAAAGACGGTCGCGATTCATCCTGCTGATATAATTGCTAGAAAGGATTTTAAATGACATTAGAAGTACAGCCCCGGCGCGCGTTATACGTTTATTTAAAAAATAATCGTCATGCGCCACAACTAAAAAAATTTGGGCAACTAAATTATGTGTCTCGAAAAATGGGATTTGCTATGATTTACGTTGATGATGAAAATATTGATCAAAAAATCAATAAAATTAAACAATATAAATTTGTAAAAGATGTGATTGCTTCACCACGTCCAGATATTGATCCAGATCTGGGTGATGTGCATGATGATATTTTCTTTGAAAATTACGATGAGGAGAGTGTAGATTGACGCTATAGCAAGATTAATCTAAAATAGTGACAATACGCCATGTATTAAAATGCGAGTAGTTTCAGGTCGTTTTCGCGGCACAAGATTAGAGGCCGTTGCGGGTGATAAAACACGGCCAACAACGGATAAAGTGAAAGAAGCCATGTTCAGTATGCTCATGCCTTATTTGGATGATGGGGATGTGCTAGATTTGTATGCAGGAACAGGTGGTTTAGGAATTGAAGCTGTGTCACGTGGGATGAATCACGCGACATTAGTCGATCGGCAATTTCAGGCAATCAAAATTATCCAAAATAACGTTGAAAAAACGCATGCTAAAGAGGCATTTACGGTGTTAAAATCACCGGCTCAGGATGCGCTACAAAAATTAGCTGTGGAGAATAAAAAGTTTGAACTTGTTTTTCTTGATCCACCATACGCTAAAGAAACCATTGCCACTGATATGCATGATTTAGTCAATCATCACTTATTGGCTGATGGGGCTATAATTCTGGCAGAAAGTAATGATGTGGCTAATTTACCACTTGAAGATCAGTCATTTAAAATGATTCGACAAAAACAGTATGGTATTACGGTTGTGACTATTTATCAATATAGTAGTTTCTAATATAAGTAATAAGGGGAAAGACAATGAGTATTGCACTATTTCCGGGCAGTTTTGATCCGCTGACTAATGGACATTTAGACATTATTCGACGCGCAAGCAAGATGTTTGATAAAGTTGTTGTTGGCGTGGGCAGTAACACAAGTAAAACGGCATTATTCACGCCTGAAGAAAAAATTGGATTAATTTCGGTTACCGTAGCTGATTTACCTAATGTTGAGGTAGCCATTATGCATGGTTTAACGGTGCAATTTATGGCAGAGATAGGCGCTAAATTTATTGTACGTGGTTTACGTAACAGTAAGGATTTTGAATATGAACGTGATATTGCTGGCGTTAATAGTGCGTTGGCAGATGTTGAAACAATTTTATTGTTGGCAAAACCTGAAAATCAAAATATTTCGAGTTCAATGGTGAAAGAAATTGGCAGTATGGGGGCTGACAATATGGTTAAATTCGTTCCTAGAGTTGTTGTAGATGCTTTAAAAGAAAGGTTGAATTGATGCGCATAAAAAGTAAAATTATTGCTATAATTGCAGCCTTTGTCGTTATTATTGGTTTGGCGTGGCTTGTCTGGCCACTTGATGGTTATATTGAAAGTCCTGGCGAAGCTGATGATTTAGCGCAATTTGTCAAAATAGATGGTAAACAAGATCATTCGAAGGGACGTTATAATATTACGTCGGTTTATCTATCCAAGGCACACGGTTTTAGTTACTTACAGACAAAGTTAAATCCACATTTGTCCTATGCTAAAGCCGATGATGTGACTGGTGGTGAAACGTCAGAAGTTTTTAATGAAGTACAAAATTTTTATATGCAAAGCGCGATTGCAAACGCAGAACAAGTTGCCTTTAAAAAAGCTAACAAGCCAATTACAGCGACTTATCGCGGCATTTATGTGTTAAGCGTCAGTGATACGTCTCATTTTAAAAAGACAATTAAAGTTGGTGATACCATTACTGCTGTTGATGGTCATCATTATGAAAATTCAGATGGTTTTATTAAATATTTAGCGAATAAGCCAAAGGGTGTTAAAGTCACGGTAGATTACTTGCGTCATGGCAAAAGTGGACATACATCAGGAACGACCATAAAATTACCTAGCAGTAAGTCAGCAGAGTACCCTAAAGGCCGCTCGGGCATTGGTATTGTTTTAACTGATAATGTTGCCGTGTCAACGCCACAAAAAGTAACAGTTGATCCTGGAAAAATTGGTGGCCCTTCTGGCGGACTGATGTTTACCTTACAAATTTATGATCAGTTAACGGGTAATAAATTGTCGAAAGATCGCAATATTTCCGGTACTGGAACAATGAATGTTAATGGTTATGTAGGCGAAATTGGTGGTATTGATAAAAAAATCATTGCTGCAAAAAATGCCGGCTCACGTGTTTTCTTTGCGCCCTACATTGCACCAACTAAAGAAATTTTGAAATATGAAGAACAGCACAAAACAAATTATCAATTAGCACGTGATACAGCCAAAAAATATGCACCTAACATGAAAGTCATTCCTGTTAGAACATTCCAAGATGCAGTTGATTATCTTGAAACAGGAAAAATAATTAAAACGACTGACAACCCATCATGAGTCATTTAATTATAAAAGCAAGCGACTCTGATAAGTCGCTTGCTTTTTATAATTTCTTAATATACATACTATTGATCCAACCACTATTAGCGATTTTGTACCAAATTAGGCCGTTGTCGTGATGTTGTTCTTTTGCAATTGCAACAAAGTCACCATCTGCAACGCTACCTATTGGTAAGCCATAAGGTGCTTCAAAGATTTCTGTAGATTGACCAGGTAAAAAATCAATTACTGCGTTAGGTTGATCATTTTCAATATCCAAATCTTGAATATAATTAATGTTTTCAACATTTGGTGCAGTGTCAGAAAGTGTCATCAGTGAGGCATCGTAACGTACCCACGCATGCGTTCCCACTTGATACCAAAATTGACCATTCCCTGAAATAACGCGCAAAGGTGTTGCCCAGTAACTTTCCGATAAGAGTGTGGTTGTGATATTGGCATAATCATCTGGCATTGATTGGGCAAGTACTTCAGATTTTAGGGCAATATACATATTGACACGATGGACAGCGCGCCAACTTGTAGGTCGATAATAGAGATGAAGAGACTGCGGCGCATTACCAAAGACACCTGTTAATTCACCAGAGTTATCCACATATGTAAAGTCGGAAATAGCAGGGGTATCAATCGTATATTTCGTATTAAAATTGCCATCTATGCGATTTGGGGATTTGAGTGTTTCTTGTGTTGCAATATTTTCATAATATACCCAAATGGGTGCTTCGTTTGTCATGGGTTAACCTCTCACGTTATTATATCAAACTCATGTACATTAACGTATAAACATTTAAGGTGCGTTATAGGCACCATGTTTAACAATATGATTCTAAATTAGTTATGATAGAACCATGTATCATACAAAGTTACTGGGGCATGTCGCTTATGAGCACTCGCCAAGTACAATGCTTCAATTTTATCAGCCGCTGCTATTGGCACTGACTTACCTTCTAAGTAATCGTCAATATGATCATAAGTCACACCTAAGGCTAGTTCATCTGGCAATTGTGGTCTATCATCTTCTAAATCAGCTGTTGGTATTTTTTCATATAATGCAGCTGGTGCGCCAAGCACCTGAAGCATTTGACGACCTTGACGTTTATTCAGTCGCCATAAAGGATTGATGTCTGTGCCACCATCACCATATTTTGTAAAAAAACCAGCAAATGCTTCAGCAGCGTGATCTGTGCCAACAACAACACCTTGGTGTTCTCGTGCAACGGCATATTGCGCAATCATGCGCATTTTTGGTTTAATTGAACCACGGCTCATATCATCGACAATGAGACCACTGATGCGTAATGCGTTGGTCATGGCATCGGTTGCTGTTTTAATGTTGGTTGTGACAGTCTGATTAGGTTGGATAAAATTTATTGCTTCAACAGCATCAGGCGCGTCCAATTGATTGCCATAAGGTTGTCTCACAGCGATTAATTGATAGTTTTTTGTTGATGAATTGGTGCGTAGTTCGTCAATTGCAAGTTTAGCAATTTTACCAGCCAATGTGGAGTCTTGACCACCGGACACTGCGATGACATAGCTGTCATATTGACGGTTGTGTTGTAAATATTGTTTTAAAAAATCCACAGATCGCCGTACTTCCAACATTGGATCAATCAGAGGCTGTACATGGAGATCGGCAATAATTTGAGCTTGTAGTGAACGCATATTAATTCTCCTTAATTGATTGCCTGATGCTATTAATAGCTGCCGACTTAGCATCGAGGAGTTGTTGTGATAATACGACAGGATACGGTTTCGGTTGATCAAGTATTTTATAATTATCAGCTAACTGAGATAACGCTTGTTTGGCGTAAGCTTGAATGTCATTGATTGTTGGACTTGTATATACTTGGTGTCCTGAACGGAAGATATCATGAAGAATGGGGTCACCTGGCATGATTTCAGTTGAAAATGATAACGTATCACCTAAAACGGTTCGCCAAATTTGTTTTTTGCCAGGTGTTGAAATTTTGTCTGTGTCGTTTGACAGCTTAATTGTGTTTTTGTCAGCTAAGCGTACCATTTTGTAAACAGCACCTAAAGCGGGTTGGTCAAAGGCGGTAATCAACTTTGTGCCGACACCCCAGACGTCTATTTTTGCACCACGTACTTTTAAATCGGTAATAACATACTCATCTAAATCATTTGAAGCGTATATTTTTGCTTTAGAAAAGCCGGCATTGTCTAGTAATTGACGAATCGCTTTTGATAGAGAGACCATGTCACCCGAATCGATTCGAATGCCTTGAAAGTTAATTTGTTCACCGAACTCTTGAGCTACTTTAATCGCTGCAGGTATACCAGATTTTAGGGTATCAAACGTATCAACTAAAAAGACAACATCGTGATGTGTTTGAGCGTAGGCTTTAAAAGCAGCATAGTCATTTTGATAGGCCTGTACTAGCGAATGTGCATGTGTGCCAGATACTGGTAAATTAAATAGCTTACCAGCGCGTACATTGGATGTCGCGTTAAAGCCACCAATATAAGCGGCTCGCGTTCCCCACAGTGCCGCATCAAATTCTTGTGCGCGGCGCGTGCCAAATTCCAGAAGTGGGTCACCTTTTGCTGCTGTCGCAATGCGTGATGCTTTAGTAGCAATTAAAGTTTGAAAATTGATGATATTGAGTAAGGCTGTTTCAAGTAACTGTGCATCGATTAATGGGCCTTCAATTTGAAGGAGGGGTTCATGGTCAAACATCACTTCACCTTCATGAGGTGCACGTAATGTCGCAGTCAAACGCCAGTTTTGTAGATAGGTTAAAAAAGCATCGTCATATAAATTAAGTGAACGTAAATACGCGATATCGCTTTGGCTAAATTTCAAATCATCAAGATAGTCGATGATATGCGCCAATCCAGCAAAAATCACATAACCATTGCCAAAGGGCATGTGACGGAAGTAAGCTTCAAAAACGACCTGCTCGCTGTCAATACCTGTTTGCCAGTATGTATAAATCATATTTATTTGATATAAATCGGTGTGCAATGTGAATGA
Source organism: Leuconostoc rapi (assembly GCF_016908715.1). GTDB lineage: Bacteria > Bacillota > Bacilli > Lactobacillales > Lactobacillaceae > Leuconostoc > Leuconostoc rapi. Next base: position 83,427 of record NZ_JAFBEK010000001.1, read on the forward strand.
ATCATCTGGATACAGCATAGTGGGTTCCTTTGAAATTATTAAACTCATTATAGCAAAAATATTGTCTAAAAGCCGTGATATAATTAAAACATGAAAGAAATTTTGACAAACAATCGAGAAGAAACACAGCAGTTTGCTGTAAAAGTTGCCAATTTATCTAGACCAGGGTTAGTCATTGCATTGCATGGCGATCTTGGTGCAGGGAAAACAACTTTTACACAAGGATACGCAAGGGCGCTAGGTGTCACTGCGAGGGTTAAGAGTCCGACTTTTAATATCATGAATACTTACAATGGACTTGATTTTCCAATTTATCATTTTGATGCCTATCGGTTAGAAGAAACAGGTGCACAAGATCAGGGTTTCGAAGATTATGTTGGCACCGATGGTGTCACTTTGATTGAATGGCCAGAGTACATGGCGGATTTACTACCTAATGATCGGTTAACATTGCACTTTTTTCGTGGTGACGGCGATGATGATCGCATCATTCGCATTGAAGGGGTAGGGCAATGCTCAGAATTAGAGGTGCAATTATGAGCTTTGATATGACAAATCCGATTACTTTTGGATTGACAGAAGCAACATTAGCTCAAGCAGCATCTTGGCAGAAATTAATTCAAGTCCTGATGACGGAGACTGATACTTTTTTGGTAGCGAGTGTCCGCGATGGTGACGTTGTACCTGAAACGAGTGCTTTACCAGCAATCACTTTGTTATTAGTTGCTGAGCAAGGTACATTAGAACAGCCAGTCGGCATCGCTTCTATTGAAGATGGTGAAATTGGTATGGCAATTTTGAAACAATTTCAAGGTGCAGGACTGGGACATAGCTTGATGTCGGCGCTGCTGGATTGGGCGAATGAGACAGGTTTAGAAAAAGTCTGGCTCGATGTGCAAATTGATAATGAGCCTGCGATTCATATTTATAAAAAATTTGAATTTGAGAACAGCGGTGCCCCGGTGAAGTTGGCTTTGCCAACCGGTCGTGTAACGACTTTGCAGCGTATGGAAAAAATTTTAAACCGTCAGGAGGGTGAGTTGTGAATTTTATTGCAATGGATTTTGAAACAGCTAATCATGAAAAATATTCAGCAGTATCAATTGCAATTGCCGTTGTGCGTGATAACGAAGTCGTCGATAAGTTTTATAGTTTGATTAAACCAGAAACTTATTTTAGTTCACGCAATACGGCTGTGCATGGTTTAACAGAAAGTGATGTTGTGCAGGCACCTAAATTTCCAGAAGTATGGGCGGTTATCGCACCTTTTTTTAAAGAAGATAAATTAGTCGTAGCACATAATGCCTCATTTGATAATAGCAGTTTAAAGGGCACGTTAGCCTACTATGGTATTGAAGAACCACATTACATGTTATTAGATACAGTGCGAAGTAGCCGTAAATTATTACCTGATTTTAAAAATCATAAATTAAACACTGTTGCGACGAATCTTGGGATTACACTTGATCACCATCATAATGCGCTTGATGATGCAGTGGCAGCAGCCAATATTTTAATTTACGAAGCAGAACATTTTGGTGTCGACAACCTTAAATACTTTGTGCAAAATAAATGACCTCTTAGTTATTAAGAGGTCATTTATTGGTTAAATATTAATTTCTAATGCAATTGGGGCATGATCTTGTCGGAGACCAGTATCCAACACGTGACTATCGGATACTTGCGCTGCAATACGGTCGCTTACTAAGTAATAATCTATTCGCCAACCAGCGTTATTAATTTTACTTGTTTTACTAATTTGCGCCCACCAAGTGTAGATACCTGGTGTATCAGGGTTTTTCATACGTAAAGTGTCAGTAAAACCAGCATCAAGTAAAGCAGAAAATTTTTCACGTTCTTGATTTGTAAAACCAGCAGATTTACGATTGGTTTTGAAATTTTTAAGGTCAATTTCTTCATGAGCAACATTCATATCTCCGCTAAATATGACTGGCTTTTTAGCATCGAGCGACTGCAAATATTCACGATAGGCGTCATCCCATGCACCACGTGCTTCCAAGCGTGCCAGGGCAGAACCGGAGTTTGGTGTGTAAACGGTTGAAACGTAAAAATTATCAAACTCGAGTGTAATGATACGGCCTTCAATGTCCATTGTGTCAGGGGCAGAAATTTTAGGAAAGGTGACTTCAAGTGGTTCCTCACGAGACAGTACCATTGTGCCAGAATAACCAGGACGTGCTGTGCTGGAATTGATGTAGATATGATAATCAGGGAACAGTTCAGATAGGATAGTTGTTTGTTTTTTGGTCATACCAGTTGGCTTTAATTTTGTTTCCTGAATAGCGAAAACATCAGGTTGACGTGCGGCAATTTTATTTAGCACGTCCCATGTCATTTCACCACGTACTGATTGATGTTGGACAGCGGCGTTGATTGAATCAATGTTCCAAGATATAAGTTGCATAAATAAGGTCCTTTTTAAAAATAAAATTTTAACGTGTTGTCAATGAAAACAGCTAGGAAGCGTGTGTGAGTTCTGTACGAGAAGTTAATCAATTCGCATACCTTTTCATAAAACAAGGTAGCGCTGCGCTAATTTGGGTAGGTAATGTGACATATTGTTTTTGTGCCAGTTCATCAGCTATGGCTGAATGACTATAGACAGCTGCTAATGTTGTATCGATCAAGGGTGTTAATAAAAATTGGGCGGCAAAACCTGCAATAATACCAGCCAAAGTATCGCCCATACCACCAGTGGCTTGATGAGGACCGCCAATTGGTAGTTCATAAATCCCTTTATTCGTGTAAATTTGTGTATGAAATTGTTTTAATACAATAATCGGTTTCTGAATTATTTTTTCACGAGCAAGTATATTAAAAGCTTCAAAAGATTGTTGGTCAATAGAAACACCACTCAGACGTTGCCATTCCATCTGATGTGGCGTCAAAATCAATCGCGATTTGGGCCAAGATAGGTGGTGTTTGGCTACCATTGTGAGTGCCGAACCATCGACAATTAAAACTTGTTTTGCAAAAACCGCTGAAAAAGTAGCTTCAACAATATCTAATCGATCGCCAAGGCCAGAACCAATTAGGATGATATCACTTGCCTGAATTGCATGAGTCAAATCATCGTTAAAATCCATAACCATTGTTTCAGGTATACGGCTGTGTATCGCAGTGAAATTTGACGGATCTGTGGCGACGGTGACTAGACCAGCACCAGAATTAACAGCAGCCATGGCATTCATAATGACTGCGCCACCAAATTGCTGAGTGCCACCGATGATTAACACACGACCATATGTACCCTTGTGGGATTCGTTGGTCCTTTTTTTGATAACTTGATAGAGAATTTTTTCTGATAATTTTTCCATAATCTGACACCTCTTTGGTTTGCTACAGAACTATGGTAATGTTTAGTGTGTCAGATGATTACGGTTGACCCAAAGTGTAGTCACCGCTAGAATAAGTAGCCCTAAATTGGCTGAAAGTATCGCAAAAGTCAATTGTTCAACAATCCAACTGACTAGAGACACAAACATTAATATAATTGCAATGAGTGTGGCGTAGAGTGTTATTTTATTCATAGTGGCTTCCTAACGATACGTGATTTATATTTTCAAAGCCTGCATTGTCACCGGTAAACTAAGTGAAACAGTGGCATGCCGCTTTGAATGTCGACGTATTTTATATATGATTCATCAATGATTGGCTGTCATCTCCGAGACATCTGTATACAGTTCATTTTATCTGATTAGGCCTGTATTTACAATCATTGTCATCATTTTTAATCGCTAACTGCTCGGCTTTTATGATGACATAATCAAAAATTTAAGACAATTGGTTTTACTTGCTATAATGAAAACAAACAGTATAATGAAGAGTATATCAATAACGAAAGGGTTTCTAAAAATATGACAATTGATTGGAAAAAAGAGACAGCTTTACGTCAAGTGGCTTATGTCGAAGATTTGAAATCGTTATTAGCTATTGAATCAGTTCGCGATGACTCAAAAGCAACGACGGATGCACCATTAGGGCCTGGTCCTAAGGCGGCATTACTTAAGGTATTATCAATTGCTGAACGTGATGGCTTTACAACAAAAAACATTGATAATGTTGTCGGGTATATTGAGATTGGTCCAAAAGATGCCGACGAATATGTTGCAATCTTGTCTCACGTCGATGTGATGCCAGCTGGTGAAGATTGGGAAACGGAACCCTTTGTACCAGTAGTCACTGAAGATAAAATTATCGCACGTGGGGCATCTGATGATAAGGGACCAGGAATGGCTGCTTATTATGCTTTTAAAATTTTATCAGATTTAAAAGTGCCACTCAAACGTCGTGTTCGCTTGATTTTTGGTACTGATGAAGAAAATGATTGGCTGGGCATGACCCGCTATTTTGAAGTTGAACCGGAGCCCGTTTTTGGTTTCTCACCAGATGCAGAATATCCAATCATTAATGGCGAAAAGGGTAATGTTCAGGTGATCATTGATGGGGATGCCACAAATGGTGACGCTGATCAATTGCTTGCTTTTGAAGCTGGCCTTAGAACAAATATGGTTCCCGGTGTCGCTAGAGCAACCGTACAAACCGATCACACCAGTCAAATTGTTGCAGCATTCCAAACATTCTTGACTGCTAATCCTAAAATCTCAGGGACAACCGATACGGCTGGTCGTGAAATTAAGTTCGTTTTGAATGGTAAGCAGGTCCATGGTGCAATGCCTGAAACTGGCGAAAATGCTGGTACTTACCTAGCTAATTTTTTGCAAAACCTTGATTTTGGTGGTACAGCGCAGTCATTTTTGACTTATTTGGGTACACCTGCACATCAAGATACAATTGGTGAAAAATTTGGCGTGAATTACATTGACGATGTGATGGGCGCTTTGTCAATGAATGTGGGTATTCAAAAGTTTGTTGCTGACCAGAAGGCTTTTATTAATTTCAATTTCCGCTACCCAAAGGGTTTGACACCTGATGACATTGTAGCTGGACTGACATCACAGCTGAATGGGTGGGCTGTTACGCCAACTATTGGTGGTCATTCACAAGTACCCCATTATGTTGCACCTAGTGATCCCATTGTCAAAACATTGTTGCGCGTATACCATGAACAAACTGGGCTACCTGCGCATGATCAAGTCATTGGCGGTGGCACATATGGTCGCTTAATGGCACGTGGTGTCGCTTTTGGCGCACTTTTCCCAGACTCACCTGATACGATGCACCAAGTGAATGAATTTGCCTTATTGGATGATTTATATCGTTCAATTGCCATTTATGCGCAAGCAATTGCTGAAATTACTAACTTAGATTAGTATTTTTAATGGTAACCAGAACGCTAGTTCTGGTTTTTTTAGTCACATAGAAAGGAATAAAACACATGACAAAATACACGGATAAAGAGTTAAAGCAGCGCTTAACTCCTGAAGCCTATGAAGTGACCCAGCACGCAGCCACCGAACGACCATTTACGGGTAAATATGACCAATGGTGGGATGAGGGTATTTTTGTAGATGTTGTTAGCGGTGAGCCGTTATTTAGCTCAACAGATAAATATGATGCTGGGTGCGGTTGGCCATCTTTTACACAAAGTATTGACGATCAGCATATAAAACGTCATGTTGATCAGTCTTTTGGTATGACGCGAACGGAAGTGACTTCAAGTGAAGCAAAATCTCATCTAGGACATCTATTTACAGATGGACCGGCTGATAAAGGTGGTTTAAGATATTGCATTAACTCCGCTAGTCTACGTTTTGTGCCAAAAAATGAACTAGCTCAGGCAGGGTATGAGCAATACTTGCCGTTATTTGAATCGTAACAAAATTTTTATCGTTTTTTCTGGTTCTTTGTTATAATGTAAGAAATACTTTCTGGAGAAGTGATGAACATGACGGAGAATTCGCGTACAAATAAATTTTGGCAATATTTTAATCCAGTAAATATCGCCAAGGAATTGTTATTTGGTTGGACACCAGCAGAAGGCACCTTATTCATTGTGTTAGTGTTGTTACAAGGTACAGTTTGGGGCTTGGGTGTTGGTCACAGCCATAGCTATGATTGGTTTGGTCTTGCGACAGGATTGATGAATATTATCACGGTTGTGTTGGTCGCAAAAGGCCGAATTACAAATTATTTTTGGGGCTTGGTTTATTCGGCAATGTATATGCCGTTGGCCTTTCAATCACAGCTGTTCGGTGAAGTAGCATTAAGTGCATTTTGGGTTGTCATGCAATTTGTTGGTGTGATAGCTTGGCTTGGCTTTATGCGTCGTGATCAAAATGTTGAAAAAGATAATCAAGATGTTGTCAAAACAAAATTTATGACAACCAGGCAATGGTTATTTGTTGTCCCTGTGTTTATTGTTATTTTAGCTATTGTTGGCTTAATACTCGAGCAGGCTGGTTCACGTCAGCCATATATGGATGGCTTGACAACAACAATTTCAATGGGCGCACAAATACTTCAGACGGCAAAATTAGCAGAGTCTTGGTATGCATGGTTATTGTTTGATCTTGTTGAAATTGTCCTGTGGGCGCGTGCTTGGACTGGTCATGCGGACCCCAGTGCGTTTGCCATGCTAGGGATGAACCTAGCGCTGACTGTTAATGCAATTTATGGGATTATACAGTGGCGTAAGTTAACAAAGAAAGAGTGAGAGGACGAGCTACTCATTAAGGGTAGTGGCGTACGTTGATAAAATGAGAACCTTTGCAGGAAATTTATATAAAGATGATTTAGTAGGCGAAAAAATTGGGGTGTTTTTTGGCACATTAGCACCAATGCACGTTGGACACCAAGCAGAAATCTATAAGGCAGCTGCATTAAATGATGGTGTTGTTGTTATCGCTTCTGGTTATACAGGTGATCGTGGTGATCAGATGGGACTTTCTGTCGAAAAACGTTTTCGCTATTTACGTGAGGCGTTTAGTGATGAAACAGACATTAAAGTCGATTATATTAATGAAGATAACATTCCCCAAATGCCCACTGGCTGGGACGAATGGACCCGTATTTTAGTACAAACTGTCAAGCGTAACGTTGTTAATGAAGCAGCTAAAATCACATTTTATACTGGCGAAGCTGAATATAAATCAGAATTGGAAAAGCGGTTACCACACACTGGTCAATTTAAAGTAAGTTTAATGGATCGTACGGTGTTAAAAATATCGGCCACTGATATTCGTGAAAATCCAATTGGTAATTGGGATTATATTAATCGTGTTTTTCGACGCCACTTTGCTAAAAAAGTGACTGTGATGGGCTCGGCGTCCACTGGAAAGTCAACTTTAGTTAGGCGTTTAGCGCGAACAAGCAACTCACCATTTTCAGAAGAATACGCACGTGAATATCAAGAGCGTTCAAACGTTAGCGATGATGAATTGGTTGTTAAGGACTATATTCGTTTGATCCAGGGGCAATATGATGCGAATTCTAAAGAAATTAACTCACCAGCTAATAACGGATTAACCATTTTCGATACAGATGCGATGGTAACTAAAGTTTACGCAAATCTTTGGTTGAGTGAGGAAGATAATCGTCAATTACAGCCGCTATTTGACAACACAATTAGTGAAGAATTGATTGATCTGATTCTTATTATTCCCCCAGTGACACCCTATGTGAATGATGGATTCCGTAGTATGACTAGTGCTGATGATGAATCACGATGGGAATTTCACAATGAATTGTTGCGTGTCATTAAAGCGTATGGCTTCATGGATAAGGTCGTATTACTTGATGCGCAGGGTGACAATGAAGATCCTTATGGCTATTACGCACGTTACTTGCAGGCCTTAGAAGCTATTCAAGAAAAGACAGGTTTTAATATCAAACATTTATAATTGTGACGTAGGCTCTCCTGGAGGAGGCCTTTTTATTAGCGCTAAATCATCAATTATAAATGATTGACTTATATTAAAAAAGCGCTTACAATTAAATTGTTAAAAGAATCACAAAATAAATGTTAGGAGTATGACATGTCGAAAAAAGTAGCAATTGTAACAGGTGGCGGGCAAGGCATTGGTGAGGGTATTGCCTTACGATTAGCGCAAGACGGTTATGCCGTTGTTGTTAATGGTCGAACAGAAAGCAAGTTGACAGCTGTCGTTAACAAAATAAAGGCAACTGGTGGTGAGGCAGCTATCTTTGTTGGGGATGTTCAATCACGACAGACTAATTTTGATTTAGTGACGTTTGCCTTGGAAAACTACGGTCGCCTGGATACGTTTGTTGCCAACGCAGGTGTTGACTGGGTGGATACAATTGAAGAGACACCCGAATCAGAAGTTGATAATATTTTAAATATCAATTTAAAATCACAAATCTGGGCTTTACAAGCAGCGCCAGCAGCCATACGTAAAAACGGCAAGCAAGGTGGGACCATTATTTTAGCTTCGTCTATTGCTGGTATGGAAGGCTTCGAAATGTTAGGCATTTATTCCGCCACAAAGTTTGCCGCACGTGGATTAATGCAGGCGGCAGCTAAAGAATTAGCTGCTGATAATATCCGTGTTAATGCTTATAATCCAGGGATCGTTTTGACCCCAATGTGGGATGAAATTGATGCGCGCTTTGCTGAACGTAAAAATGTCCCACTCGGTTCAACACGCCAAGCGTTCATTGACGGAATTTTACTTGGCCGCGGCGAAGAACCTGAAGATATTGCCAAATATGTGTCTTTCTTAGTTTCAGATCAAGCTGATTATATTACAGGACAATCGTTAGCAGTTGATGGGGGCATTAAGTTTCAATAGTTAAATGACGATCAAAAACAGTAAAAAAATACTGTTTTTTTCTTTACCTCTTGATCTCAATCACATTTTGATCCACAATTAAGATCAAAAAACTTGACGTGATAAAGGATCAGGGCCATGATTAGCAACAAGCAACAAGCAACAAGCAACAAGCAACAAGCAACAAGCAACAAGCAACAAGCAACAAGCAACAAGCAACAAGCAACAAGCAACAAGCAACAACTAGCTGAGTTACGACCCTTTATAAAATGGGTTGGTGGAAAAAGGCAACTACTACCAGAATTGGCGAAGTATGTTCCAGAGCACTTTGGGACATATTTTGAGCCATTTTTAGGTGGCGGTGCCTTTTTGCTTGCCTTATCACCTGAAAATGCGGTAATCAACGACTTTAATTCAGAATTAGTTATTTCGTGGATGATTGTAAGAGATAAACCAGAAGAATTATTGAAGCAACTTAAGCAACATCAATTAAATCACAGTAAAGCATACTATCTTCATTTGCGTGAGGCAGATCGTGATGGTAGGTTAGAAAACATGACTTTAGTGCAACGTGCGGCTAGATTTATTTATATGAACAAGACAGGTTTTAATGGGTTGTGGCGAGTTAACAAAAAGGGACAAAATAACGTCCCATTTGGTAGTTATAAAAATCCAAATATCGCAGATAACGATACGATTAAAACAGTTTCTAGATACTTGAACGATGTCAATATAATCATTACAAATGGTGATTTTGAAAAGATGATCGAAACTGCGCAAACAGGTGACTTTGTTTATTTTGATCCGCCATATATTCCAATGTCTGCAACGAGTAGTTTTACGGCTTATAGTTCAGATTTTGGTTATGATCAACAAGTCAGGTTAAGAGATGTATTTGTAAAGCTTCATCAAAAGGGCGTACATGTGATGTTGTCAAATTCGGATGTACCCTTAATTGAAGAATTATATGGCCGTATTGAGGGCATTGTCATTGAACATGTGAGTGTTTCGCGAACGGTTGGTGCTATGGCTTCCTCGCGTAAAAAAGTTGGTGAGGTAATTGTGCATGGAAAATAAATTGAATGTATTTGAATATCGTAATTTAGCGATTAATCAGCGTGTAGATTACTTTGTTTCAACCTTGTCAAATATAGAGAAATTTGCTGATTATTGGGTCAACTTTGAAAATGTTTATAAAAATATACCGCAAAAAATCATACCTGATTTATTTACGTTAGATTATTTAATAGGAAAAAATCAGATGGAAATTGAATTTTTTTTTCGAGAGAGACCTGATTTATTAACGTTGGTACCATTTTTGTTAGGAATTCGAAAAGATAAGTTAGATCAGTATGGGAATCTGTCAGTTCAAGATATCCAAGAGAAATATCGACTTAATTTTAAGTGTATTAATACCAAAAACATGAGAGCTTATTTTGATTTTATGACTAGTTCGGGACTGATGCAGCTACTGTCCCATGGCTTGAAAAAAAGTGTCTTTGACTATTCAATTGGTGTACAGGCAGGCATGGATTCAAATGGTCGTAAAAATCGTTCTGGTAAGATTGGCGAAAAATTTTTAGAAGAAAAGTTGTCAGCAATTGCATCTAGAAATAATTTAAAATGGATGGGACAATCAACATCCAGTAAAATAAAGACAGAGTTTGGTATTGATATTGAACATATATTTAAAAATCGTCGCTTTGACGGGGCACTGTATAATCCTAAAAAGTTAAAACTGACTTTATTTGAAATAAATCTTTTCAATGCTAGTGGTAGTAAGTCAAAATCTGCTTCCACAGAATTTCAAACGTTACGTGATAGATTAGCTAAAACTAATCATGAATTTATTTGTATTACAGATGGTGAAGGGTGGATAAGTGATAAGTCACATTTACAAGAAGCATTAGAATACATTGGTAATGTTTTTAATGTCAGTATGGTTGAATCAGGATATATTGAATCAATTTTAGATTTACAATAATAATAGATTTTATTTTTGAATAAATACAATATGTACTACTGATTGTGTTATTATATTAATAATTAAATGAGGAGTAATTTATGACATATTCAATTGGATTAGATATAGGAACAGGCTCAGTCGGTTGGGCTGTGATTGGGGATGATTATCGTTTAAAGCGTGCTAAAGGTAAAAATTTAATCGGTGTACGGTTATTTGATTCAGCAACGACAGCAGCTGAACGACGTGGTTATCGTACCACGCGTCGCCGTTTGGCACGCCGCCGGTGGCGATTACGTTTGTTAAATGACATATTCGCCCCAAATTTAGTTCAATTAGATGAAAATTTTTTGCCACGTCTCAAATATTCCTGGGTTCATCCAGCTGACGAGCAAAATCCGCAGTTGAACGATAACGGTGCGAACGGTGCGTTATTTGGATCAAGTGAGGCGGATAAAATATTTTATGAAAATTATCCCACAATTTATCATTTGCGATACAAACTGATGACAGATACGGCCAAGCATGATTTACGTGAAGTTTATTTGGCGATTCATCATATTGTAAAATATCGTGGTAACTTTTTAAATTCAGCAGATAAGATTAATGCAGATAATTCTTTCAATGTTGATTTATTTGTAGAGGCTTTAAATGAGTATAATGATTTTATTGAAACGCCACTACCAACAATTACAGATGTGCAATTGTTTTCGGATATGCTAACTGATAAAAACGCCCGCAACAAATCTATTCGTGTCGAAAATGCCATGTCAGCGACTTCAGATAGTAAGTCAAAAATCTTGAAAGCCGTATTGACAGCATTAGTGGGTAATACAGCTAATTTTCAAACTATTTTTGAATTATCTGATCTGGAAAAAGATGAAGCAAAAAACTTTAAATTTAAACTAGATTTAGAAGATGTCGAAACAAAACTAGATGTTGTGCGAGCAAAACTTTCAGATGAACAAAATGCTTTTTTAGAGGCTATTTTAATAGCATATGATGGTATTACGCTAAAAATGATTTTGGGTGATTACAAAAGTATTAGTCAATCGATGATTGAAAGTTATCAATCACATCAACGTGATTGGACGTATATTAAACAAAATTTGCGAATAAATGAACAAAAAATTGAACCTGATAAAAATAGTGTCAAAGTTTTCCACTTAATCCCTACAAAACTTATATATCCATCTAATTTGGCTTATTTACAAGTCATCTCATCAAATGAAGACGAACATAAAAAGGGTTTGGCATATTTTAAAGCCAACATTCAAGATGCTGATATTTTACAGCGCATTGAAAATGATACGTTTTTACTAAAGCAACGGACCAAACGAAATGGTGTTTTACCATATCAATTACATTTAGCAGAATTAGAACAAATAATTGAAAAACAAAGTAAATACTATCCATTTTTGGCTGACACATTTACACAAGATAATAAGACGGAAAATAAATTAGCAGGTTTATTAAAATTCAGAGTGCCTTATTATGTTGGACCGCTGGTAGAACCTCAAAAAGTCAAAGGGGATGGCAGCAATCATTGGTTAATTAAAAAGGAAACGCAAGAGAATACGCCAATTACGCCATTTAATTTTGATGATATTGTTGATAAGGATAAAAGTGGCGAACAGTTTATCAAACGTATCACGGGCACTGATAGTTATTTAATTGGTGAACCAACATTACCCCAAAACTCACTTTTGTATCAAAAATATAATGTGTTGCAAGAATTGAACAACGTCCGCAATGAACGGCACCAACGGCTACCAATTAGTGTGAAACAAGATATATATGAGCATGTTTTTAAGGTAGATAAAAACGTCACGGCTAAAAAAATTATGACGTATCTTAAATTGTCTGGTTATGGTGACTTTGAAGTGGCTGGCTTATCAGACACACGTTCAGGAAAGTTTAACAGTAACTTAGTGAGTTATCATTATTTTGTTGACATACTTGGCCGTGAAAAAACCGAAGCAATTGGGGAAGATAAGTTAGAAGAAATTATTGAAATTCAAACGGTGTTTGAAGATAAAAGCATCATTGCAAGGCGATTATCAAAATTAGATTATTTAACGCAACAAGAGAAAGATAAACTATCGACTAAGCATTATACTGGTTGGGGAAGATTGTCAAAGAAATTATTGACCACTCAATTCATAGAAACGACATTACCAGAAGCTGGGGACATCACACCACAATCACACAGTATCGTGGAGCTGCTCTATCACTCCGATAAAAACTTAATGGAAATTTTGACTGATAAAAAATTTAATGTACAAGATTGGTTAGCAACACAAAATAAAGGGACGGAGTCGGGAAACAGTCTCTATGATCAGATTGATGCTTTGGCAGGTCCCAAAGATATTAAACGTGGCATTACACAAGTTTTTGGCATTATTGATGATATCAAAAAAGCTATGGGTAGCAATCCAGAAAAAGTTTATTTAGAATTTGCTCGTGAAACGCAAGCCTCACGCCTAACAAATTCTAGGTTAAATCATGTCCAGGAATTATATAAAAGCTCAGAGTTGAAAGCTGAGTTTGCTCAAATATCTAAGCGCTTAGCAGCTGAAACGAAAGAGACTATTCGTGATGATAGGCTGTATCTTTACTATCTACAAGAAGGAAAAGATATGTATACTGGAAAAACCATTCCAGTAGAACAGTTAAGCAGTAATTATGATATTGATCATATTATTCCGCAAGCCTTTACAAAAGATGATTCGATTACTAATCGTGTCTTAGTTAACCGTGCTACCAACGCGCGTAAATCTGATTCACCAACCTTTACGAATGAAATTATTGATGCCCGTAAATCTTGGTGGCAATCATTAGTTAATCGTGGATTATTATCCAAAGAAAAATTTGAACGATTAACAAATAGACGTAAAACGTTTAGTGATAATCAGACAAGTCATTTTATTGCGCGTCAATTGGTTGAAACGCGTCAAATTATCAAAAATGTTGCTGAATTAATTAAAAATAATTACGAAGGAACACAAGCAGTTGCCATTCGCGCATCATTAACTGGTGAAATGCGTCGCTACATGGATTGGCCAAAAAATCGTGATATAAATGATTACCATCATGCACACGATGCGTTAATGATGGCAACAGTTGGTAAATACATTGATAAACGCGGATTTTTTGACAAAGGCAATGTTAGTGATGATGCTGGGAATGCCTATAATTTATATACTAAAAACTGGCTAACAGCCGCACGTGCAGGCGTTAAAGATGACAGCCAGCGTGTTAATCCGTTTGGCTTCATTGTCGGATCAATGCAATCAAAATCAGTACGCCAGCAGGTTAATCACGAGACTGGTGAAATTGTTTGGCAAGATGAGAATGTAGCGTATTTACGTCAAGTTTTGGGATATAAGAAGATACTAGTGATACGACGTCTGAATGGCTCATACGGAAAACTATATAAAGAGACATTGTTTGGACCAAATCCCAAAGCAAAATTAATTGCACAAAAGGCAAATCGTTCAGTTGAATTATATGGTGGCTTTACACAAATTGAATCAGCTTATATGAGCTTAGTTGAGTTGAATAAAAAGGGGCAGAAATCGAATAAATTGATAAAAGTGCCGATTACGATTGCTAATCGTGTTAATGATAGGCAATTAACAGTATCAAATTATATTGAATCGTTAAACTTGCGTGACTTTAGTCGTGTTGTTGTCGACAAGATTCCTTTGGGAACATTAATTCGAGAAACTGATGGCAGTGAATTTTATGCAGCAACATCAGAAATGAAACACAATGCTAAGCAACTGTGGGCGCCAAAAGAAATTTTGAAAAGCGCTAAAAAATTAGATAAGGCAACTACTGAAGAATTAATTGCTATATTTGATTTCTTGGTTAGTGACAAGACAATCAAGCATTTTAAGTTTTATGAAAAAGATTTACGGCACTTAGTCAACGTGCGTGACAAATTTATTGAAGCAGATGATGAGATAAAAGTAAAAGTTTTATCGGATGTTATCTATGAATTGCATAATGATGCGGGATGGCGTGATCCGTTTAAGCATATTAAAGTGAAGCCGGCATGGACCTCTTTGCAGACTCAAGATCAGGGTAACGGTGGCATTAAACTCTCCTCAGGAGCTAACATCGTATATCAATCACCAACAGGGTTATTTGAAACAATCAAAATTGTCGGTGAATAAAAAGAAATCCCGTGCTGTTTAGTAACAACACGGGATTTTATGTACGGTCATAAGACCACTCTGATGAGTAATTAAGCTTGGCTTAACGCCTTGCGTTACTTTAATACTGTGTATCAGATCAATGAGGTCCAACCTCTAAGGAATGACTAATTCCTTAATACTAGTTTATCATAAATAATTGGAGGATACAACATGGCATGGCGCACGGTTGTGATAACAAAACATAGTAAACTTAATTATAAAATGAATCATTTAGTGGTACAAACATCTGAAAAAACCTATCAGATACCTATGGAGGACATTCAGATCATTCTGATTACGACAACACAAGCAGTGGTCACAGCGTATGTGATTGCTGAAACAATTAAACGAAATATTAAAATCATTTTTTCAGACATTAATGGACAACCCATTGGTGAAATTAATCAGTATCATACAAATGGTAAACATAATCGTAATATTGGTGAACAAATGATTTGGCAGTCAGAACGGAAAAATTTGCTATGGCGCGAAATTGTCAGATTAAAGATTAATAATCAAATGCAAATATTAGTTACCCAGCAAACGACAGATAGAGGAAAATTTCAGGACCTAGTTGATAGTATTGAAATTGGCGATGAAACGAATCGTGAAGCTGTGGCCGCTAGAATGTATTTTAATCGGCTGTTTGGTAATGAATTTGTACGACATGAGTCAGGTATTGTGAATGCGATGTTAGACTATGGTTATCAAATTTTGATGGCCGCAGTTGCTAGAGAAGTTGTATTACAAGGTTATTTATCAGAATTGGGAATTCATCATAATGGTGCACAAAACGATTATAACCTTGCTTCTGATTTGATGGAGCCGTTTAGACCCTTAATTGATGCAGTAGCAAAAAAATATGAACATGAAACAGCACTTAACTTAGACATCAAATTGGCTTTAGTAGAAGTGATTAACCAAGTTGTTGAACTCAATGGGCAACAAATATTAGTTACTAATGCGATTAGTGTTTTGGTGCGTGATGCAATAAGTTATTTAAATAACGGCTTAAAATTACCAGAATGGCGGTTTGAAATTTGAGGTATCGTATAATGAGAGTTATGATTTTCTTTGATTTACCAACTTTAACTGACGTTGATCGGCGTAATTATCGGCATTTTAGAAAAGGTTTGATTAACGAAGGGTTTTTGATGATTCAGGAGTCCGTTTATGTACGTGTGACCACTAATCGTCAAGCGGCAACATTACTAGAAAAACGTGTTCAGGCGATTACGCCAACCGATGGCTTAGTACAATCTTTAATTGTGACAGAAAAGCAATATACAATGATGAAATTTTTATCCGGTAAGCCGAGCGATGATGTTCGAAATTCAGATGAAAAGTTGGTGGTCATATGACTTATTCGATTGTTTGTTTTCCAAATAACCCCATGCAAATCAATCCAGGATTAACCATGATTTCAATTGCTAATCATGAATTATATTGGCAATTAAGTAGGGGATTAAAAGAGACCAATGAAGATGTCACATTAGGTTTGGATGGTCATATTGTTGATGTGAATAAGGCTGTCATGTTTATTGGCGACATCACCACGCAACTTGATGTGAATAAATTGTATCAAAAAAGTATTGTCACTACGGTGAAAAAATATGCAGATGATCAGGCATTGGCGCAATTTTATAGGATCAATTCCGAGCTCAACCAACTACTAGAAAATATGATATTAGAAAATAATTTACCTTTTTATTTTCAAACAGAATTTAATATTGTTGATCTGATAAATGAGAAGAAAATTAAGATAGAAACGCTGACAAATAGCTCTGGATTTGGTAAAATAGAGGATGTAGTTAACGTTGCTGGTGAGTTTTCAGAGCAACGTTTAATCGTTTTTACTAACATCTATTTATTGTTATCGGTTGATCAGATTGACTATCTGAATGATCTAGCAAAAGCAATGGATTTATGTTTGATTTCTCTTAATTTGACACAAAGCCCTGTTATGACTAATCAGGGTTCGTCTTCAGAAATTTTCATTGATGAAGATTTCGTTCAATTTGGCACTGACTAGCCAATGCGAACAGGCGGTCTGCTTTAGATGTGTGTCAGATCAATGAGGTTCAAACCAAACTCTGAACATCTCCATGACGAACTCAAGCTTTAGATGTGTGTCAGATCAATGAGGTTCAAACCTAGGTCGTCTGTATCATCAACAATGTTTTGGCTTTAGATGTGTGTCAGATCAATGAGGTTCAAACCATCTACACGCACACTGATAAGGCTCATCTCGCTTTAGATGTGTGTCAGATCAATGAGGTTCAAACCTATCAACTTTTGAAATCTGCCACCAGAAACGCTTTAGATGTGTGTCAGATCAATGAGGTTCAAACCCACAACAATGACTTTGCCCGCATTAAAGCAGCTTTAGATGTGTGTCAGATCAATGAGGTTCAAACCATAGACTAGCGGATAAAACACTTTTGCGCAGCTTTAGATGTGTGTCAGATCAATGAGGTTCAAACCTTTTAAAACGGATATTGAAGCCTATATCAAGCTTTAGATGTGTGTCAGATCAATGAGGTTCAAACCTATTTTTTGTAATAACTTTAATATAGTTGGGCTTTAGATGTGTGTCAGATCAATGAGGTTCAAACCGATTCGGTTTGTTAAGGAATTGGACAAGTTGCTTTAGATGTGTGTCAGATCAATGAGGTTCAAACCGCTTGCATTATTCGGAGATGGTACAGTTGGGCTTTAGATGTGTGTCAGATCAATGAGGTTCAAACCGGATTAACTAAATTAAGCACGTTGGATCCAGCTTTAGATGTGTGTCAGATCAATGAGGTTCAAACCACTGGTGTTCAGATTGGTATTACTAATGGTGCTTTAGATGTGTGTCAGATCAATGAGGTTCAAACCAACATATCGAGCGTTGACACCTTTGTTAAAGCTTTAGATGTGTGTCAGATCAATGAGGTTCAAACCTAAGTCGTTGGCTAGTTACAAAAAAGATGAGCTTTAGATGTGTGTCAGATCAATGAGGTTCAAACCCACATCACTGTGAGCAGACCCCGTCTCATTGCTTTAGATGTGTGTCAGATCAATGAGGTTCAAACCGGAATTGAGTACCTACTATTGTTGAACTCTGCTTTAGATGTGTGTCAGATCAATGAGGTTCAAACCAACACCGCTACGATTGTAGGCATAGACGATGCTTTAGATGTGTGTCAGATCAATGAGGTTCAAACCTGCTTCAGGCACGAAATTGACGACATAAGCGCTTTAGATGTGTGTCAGATCAATGAGGTTCAAACCATAGCAAAAAATTTGTCAATGTGTATACGAGCTTTAGATGTGTGTCAGATCAATGAGGTTCAAACCCGATCAGCGTTCTGTCCTGGAGCAAACTAAGCTTTAGATGTGTGTCAGATCAATGAGGTTCAAACCAATCCACTTATTGTAAGCATATCCAAACATGCTTTAGATGTGTGTCAGATCAATGAGGTTCAAACCACTAATGATTTTGAAGCGTCATGAACCAATGCTTTAGATGTGTGTCAGATCAATGAGGTTCAAACCAGTTTTGATGGTGCAATAGTAACTGCAAAGGCTTTAGATGTGTGTCAGATCAATGAGGTTCAAACCAAATATTTCTCCGTCTGTTGCTTGGTATGAGCTTTAGATGTGTGTCAGATCAATGAGGTTCAAACCTTTCGTATCACATATGATAAGCCTGCTCTTGCTTTAGATGTGTGTCAGATCAATGAGGTTCAAACCCCAATCAATAAACCAGTAAGCCGCCGTTATGCTTTAGATGTGTGTCAGATCAATGAGGTTCAAACCCATACATATCCATCATTGGGCCATCAATCAGCTTTAGATGTGTGTCAGATCAATGAGGTTCAAACCGGTCTAATGCTTTGAGAGGTGGTAAGTGATGCTTTAGATGTGTGTCAGATCAATGAGGTTCAAACCTTAGGCCCTGAACGAGCCGTTGAGCGTAATGCTTTAGATGTGTGTCAGATCAATGAGGTTCAAACCTGAGTGATTTAAATATTGCAACAACTAACGGCTTTAGATGTGTGTCAGATCAATGAGGTTCAAACCCTAGCAGCAGGCAGTGATGATTGATCATATGCTTTAGATGTGTGTCAGATCAATGAGGTTCAAACCCCTCAAATCAATAACGTTGTTGCCATATTGGCTTTAGATGTGTGTCAGATCAATGAGGTTCAAACCTTATGAACAAGAAGGGTTTAATACAGCTATGCTTTAGATGTGTGTCAGATCAATGAGGTTCAAACCCCTGTAGCCTTTTGGAGCTTAATAAATGAGGCTTTAGATGTGTGTCAGATCAATGAGGTTCAAACCAAAATTAACTATCACGCCTACAACATCTCTGCTTTAGATGTGTGTCAGATCAATGAGGTTCAAACCGAAAACGTATACAATTTGATTAATGGTGCAGCTTTAGATGTGTGTCAGATCAATGAGGTTCAAACCCTGTGCTTTTTTGCTTTCGTGAAAATCTTGGCTTTAGATGTGTGTCAGATCAATGAGGTTCAAACCGGCTTCACGCCTGATATTCTCGCGTTCTACGCTTTAGATGTGTGTCAGATCAATGAGGTTCAAACCAGTATTTATACGTTTTAGTATTTAAAATGGGCTTTAGATGTGTGTCAGATCAATGAGGTTCAAACCCAGTCATTGGATATTTAAGGAGAATAACATGCTTTAGATGTGTGTCAGATCAATGAGGTTCAAACCTGCTTTAATTTATCAAGAGTGGCTATCCAGGCTTTAGATGTGTGTCAGATCAATGAGGTTCAAACTCCAGATTTTAATTAGTCTGGTTTTTTTGTGGTTTCATTAGCATTTTTAATGTATATCATTAATTACTATATTAATGTGTATCATGTGATTGCTAATATGGCAATATTTAAAAATTAGGAATATGATATTCTTATAGAGAATAGAAGGATGAAATGTTTTATGGAAAAAATCAATAGTAGAATGGTCTTTGAAATTATAACGATTATCGGTATTCTAATTTTTGCCGTCATCAGTTTAATACCATCAGTGGTGAAACATAAGAGTGTGCAATTAGATCACGGACGCATGACTTATAGTGGGGCGATGGTGAACCATAAATTTAATGGTCACGGGACGTTGCAAGTTCAAAAAAAAGGGACCTATATCGGTAATTTTGCGAACGGCCGTTTTGCTGGTTCCGGTGAATTTATTGCACTGAATGGTTGGCGCTTGCAAGGTGATTTCAGTCAGAGCAAACTGAATGGCGTGGTCAAGTTGCATGTTGGCAATAAGACTTACGCGAAAAAAATGACGGAAGATGGTAAGTTGGAAAATGCGAATTAAATGGTTTAGTTTAGTACGAATAACGGGGCTTGTGTTGGTATTAACATATCATTTTTTTCAGACTCAATTTACTGGTGGCTTTATTGGCGTGGACGTTTTCTTTACCTTCTCTGGGTTCTTGATTACGGCATTGATGGTTGATGAATTTGCGCGTTCGAATAATTTTAAATTAATGGCTTTTTACGGTCGCCGGTTTTACCGAATCGTGCCACCGTTATTTATTATGGTACTAGTTGTTTTACCACTAACTTATCTGATTAACCACGATTTCGTGACCAACATCGGTAAGCAGGTCGCAGCGGCCCTTGGCTTTACCACCAATTATTTTGAAATTGCAACGGGTGGCAGTTATGAAAATAAATTCATTCCGCATTTATTCGTTCATACTTGGTCATTGGCGATTGAAATGCACTTTTATATTTTATGGGGCTTGATTGCGTGGTTAGTGGCTAAAATAAGTCAATGGTTGGCGAGTGGCCCTCGCGCCTTAACGCATTTTCGTTGGGGATTGGGTATTTTAACGACCGTCTACGCAGTCGAGAGCTTTGGGATGATGTTCTTGGGAGCAGGCGGTCTGAAGGATTTTTCGCCGGTTTACTTTTCGAGTTTGACTCACTGTTTTCCATTCTTCGTCGGTGGTCTTATCGGTGTTTTGAGTGGCATTAAGGTGCAAGGGCCAATGTATCGATGGACCACGGCGCACAGTAATCCGATTATTGTGGGCCTAGGAATGATGATTAGCTTCATACTACTCGTTACTATGGGCTATCGCATGAAGTTCGATGCGCTGCAAACGTATCAAGGCGGCCTACTATTCGCAACCGTGCTGGCAGGAGTCATGATTTACTGTGCTCGGTTGTTGCATGACCAGACGCCTAATATAAATGAGCCGCGGTGGATTACTTTTTTGGCGGATGTGAGTTATAGCGTGTACCTTTATCATTGGCCGCTATACGTCATTTTTTCACACATAATGGTCAACTGGTTAGCAGTGCTAGTCACGACAGTACTATCAATTGTATTGTCCGCTTTATCGTATTATGTATTGGAACCAATTATTGCTGGCAAGCAGGCCAATGTTTTTGGGCACACATTGACGTGGCGACAATTACAGTTACCGGTTGTTGGTGTAGGGCTATTGCTAGCTGTCAATACAGTGATTGTGGTCAAGAACGCGCCACAACTCTCAACGCTTGAACAAAAATTATGGGTGAGTGGCATTTATCAAGATATTGATAAGATTAAAACAACTCATGATGCTGTATTAGCGAGCGTAGCACCAAATAAAAAACAAGGGGCTGGTAAGGTGAACCAAACAAAAACACCGGGCGTATCAATTATTGGAGATAGTGTGACCTTGGGAACGCGTAGTTACTTGGGGGATCATGTGCCTAATAGTAACATTGACGCCGAAGGAGATCGAACTATGGACCTTGCCTACAAGGTCATGATGAGTCAGCAACGGAGTCACACGTTACGACAGTACGTTGTGATTTGTATCGGAACAAATGCGTTGGATGATTATGAAAAACAAACGATGAAGCTCATTCACGATTTGGCGCCTGGTCATAAATTAATTTTGATGACACCGTATAATGCTCAAGCTGATGCGGATTGGAATTCATCTAAATTGGCTGTTTTGGAACGAGGCCTGCCGGCCAAGTATAAGTTCATTACGGTCGCTGATTGGGGAAAGATTGCCGCCCAACATCCTGAAATATTTAATGGCACTGATGGGGTGCACTTTGGTGGGATCCCAGCCGGTGATGTTTTATATGCTAAGGTGATCAATCAGGCACTGCAAGCGGCTAAGAAGACGCCTGTTAAGTAAGCATAGTTGGCATATTGGTATCATTGGTATTGTCGTGTGCATCCATGCCAATATTTAATGATTAGCACAGGGCGTAAGATAAGTGTTTTTAACCTAACCTTATTATCGTTTCAAAAAGTTTAGTTAGCTGAGTCAACAAGTTTCAGTGATTAATAATGTATTTATGAATATCAATCATATTAAAACGCTTAGGCGTTTTTTTGTATCATATTTGTCATAAAAATTAAGTTTAAGCGAATAACAATTATGGTATGATATATATTGTTGTAAAAAATCACGTTAAATGTGAAATGGAGAAAGGGAGATTTTCCTGTTGTGGTAAATAAGAAATTGCATGTTAAAGAATTACTCGTTTCAACAATAATCATTGGAGGTGTTTTAGGCACGCTATCTACGGCTAGCGCTGATGAAAGTACAGCGCATGTTGCGACACAGACGTCAAGCAAAGTGGCCTCGGTTCCTAGCTCGAATGCGGTATCACAGGCACCAAGTACTAAGGACTCAAGCTCATCATCAGTGACATCGCAGTCTTCTGTTCCCGCTGCTACTTCGTCTCAGAGCACTAGTACTAACGTAACGCCGTCAACACGCGCCGTTCAAATACCTCAGGCTAAATTTGAAAACGGTTCTGTGGTTGCCTTGACGGTTGTGGCTAAAACATCAAACGGTACACAATTAAATGGTTATGACAACCAATCGGGTGTTGTGACGAAGGTTATTGCACCAAAAAATGCTAATGAAAAGTACGCCTATGACATTAAGTTGGACAACGGCGTTGTTGTGACTAATGTCTTAGAAGCAGGTGTTGTTTCGTTTGTTAAAACAAGCGCGTTTGCAATTAATAATCGCGTTGAGATTAAAAAAGATGCCACGCATGATGGTGATGCTAAAAATATTAGCGCGTATCGTGGTGTTGGTGGCACGATTACTAAAGTTACACGGTTTCACAAGTTATCATCAAATTTTTATTATCAGGTCACTTTAGATAATGGCGTTGTGATAGCTAAAGTCTTAGAGCAAGACTTACAACGGTATACAAACAAACCAGTCCATAAAGATGGTTGGTCGAATGAGAATGGTATTACTAAGTACTATATTAACGGCGCGGCTGTTGTTGGTGAAAAGCAAATTAATGGTCATTGGTATCATTTTGATAGAAATGGTGCACAATCAAAAGGCCTGACGAAACTGACACATAAAACAGTATTTTATGATGTTAAGTCTGGTCAAATGAAGTATGGCTATGTTTGGTCAAATGGATCAGTGATGTTTTTTGATACATCTGACGGCCACGCGTTAACTGGTGTGAGACACTATAGCGGTGGTGTGGAAGTTTATGGTTCTGATTTCAAGCAAATCCGTAATAATTATGCGACAGTAGGTAGCTCAAGATATTATTTGACTGGTAATGGTGACGCTTTTAAGGGCTCACGAAAAGTCAGTGGTCAGTTAGAATTTTTCGGTGTTAACTATGTACAAGTGCGTAATAATTATTCGTGGGTCAATGGTGCATTAATGTTCTTTGATGCGAACGGACATGCGATGACTGGCGTCCGGCATTATGGCACAAATATGGAATATTATGACGCTAATCATAAACAAATTCGTAATAAGTATATCCGTACAGGGAACACGTACTATTACATGAAAGCTAACGGTGATGCATTCAAAGGGTTACGTCAATATAGTAAGACAGGCTTTGAGTATTACGGTGCTGATTTTAAACAAGTACGGCATAACTATGCTACGACCAATGGTACAACCTATTATTTCAATGATGAAGGCGATGCCATTAAGGGCATACGAAAAGTCAATGGCAAGATCGAATATTATGATAACAATTACAAACAAGTGCGCAATAATTATGCATGGCTAAATGGGTCACTCATGTTCTTTGACGCGAATGGTCATGCGATGGCTGGGGTACGTTATTATGGTTCAAACATGGAGTACTATGACGCTAATTATAAGCAAATTAGAAGTCGCTACGTTCGTACGGGTAATACGTATTATTATCTGAAAGCTAACGGGGATGCCTATAAAGGATTACGTCAATACAGTTCGACAGGTTTTGAGTATTATGGCGCTGATTTCAAGCAAGTACGTAATCAGTCGGTAACACTTGGTGATAGCATTTATCATTTCAACAAGGATGGCGATGCCGATTCAATCAAGCCCAAAAATCCTGCAGCTGCTAAATATGCCAAGAATGCGAGTGTCTATCTGACCAACAATGCAGATCAATCAGTGAATGGCAACCATAATTTGAAAAAATACGCTGGGCAAAATGTTAAAATCATTGATGAAACTGCTGTTCAAAAAGGACAGTCAAATTGGAAATATACGATCAAACTCAGTAACGGTACAGTAATCAAAGATGTACTAGAACAAGACTTACAAGTAAACAAAGTTAACTTTAAGGTGGATACCAATAAATTAATTGATTGGTTTGAAAGCCGTAAGGGAAAAATAACATACTCGATGTATGGCTCTCGTAATGGTACAGATGGTACAGCTGACTGCTCTGGTTCTGTTGTACAAGCGATTCGTGATGCTGGTGGAACACCTTACACATGGCTTTACAATACTGAGGCCATTCATGACTATTTGAAAGACAATGTTTATAAACTAATTGCCAACAATGATCGCAATGGCTGGATGTCAAAGCGTGGTGATATTGTTGTCTGGGGTCAACAAGGACATAGTGACGGTGCTGCTGGTCATATTGGTATCATCACGAATAATGCAGATAATCCACTATTTATTTCAACATGCTATATTACACAAGGACAAAAGGGTACTGCTGTGCAAGAAGTACAATACAATCAGTATGCTGCTAAAAACGGATATCCTTATTACTACGTTTACCGTTTAGCACAATAATAAAATAGCGTCAATTTTAAAAGCGTCCTAAGTTGAGAAAGCTAACTTATGGCGCTTTTCTACCTAGAAATTTGAAATCCTGATACAAATAGATGAATTACTTTTAACAAATAAGATAAAATTGTTGTGATTTACCGGTATTTAAGATAAAATTAAAAGGTATTTAAAACATTTGGAGGACTTACAATGTCTAACTGGACAGTAGCTGCGGATCAAAAGAACCAAGGCACATTAGAATTTGAAATTTCACGCGCACAAGTTGAAGAAGGTTTGGAAAAAGCTTTTCAACGTAATAAGAACGAAGTTTCTATCCCTGGTTTCCGTAAGGGTAAAGTAACTAAGGCACTTTTCTTTTCAAAGTTTGGCGAAGAAGCTTTGTATCAAGAAACAATGGATATTGTTTTGCCAGCAGCTTATGAAGCAGCCGTTGAAGAATCTGGTATCACACCAGTTGGACGTCCTAATATTGAACCCGTTTCAATGAACAAGGGCGAAGCATGGACAATGAAGGCTGAAATTGCTACTGCACCTGAAGTCAAACTAGGTGAATATTTGAACCTTGAAGTTGAAGCTGCAGACACTGAAGTAACAGATGCTGATGTTGATGCTGAAATCAAGCGTTTACAAGATGGTCAAGCAGAATTAGTTTTGCAAGAAGCAGCTGTTAAGGCTGAAAATGGCGATACAGTTGTGATTGACTTTGATGGCTCAGTTGATGGTGATCATTTTGATGGTGGCCAGTCTAACGACTTTTCATTAGAACTTGGTTCTGGTCAATTTATTCCAGGATTTGAGGAACAATTGGTTGGACATACATCAGGTGAAGATGTTAATGTGACTGTGACATTCCCTGAAGATTACCAAGCTGCAGATCTTGCTGGCAAGGAAGCTTTGTTTGAAGTTAAAATTCATGAATTGAAGCGTAAGGAATTGCCTGAGTTAGATGATGAATTTGCTAAGGACGTTGACGAAGAAGTTGAAACTTTAGCTGAATTGAAGGAAAAGACAACAAAGAAGTTGTCTGAAGATAAGGCTGAGTCAGCACAAGCAGCATTTGAAGATGCAGTGATTACAAAAGCAGTTGACAACGCATCAATTGATGGCGATAAGATTCCTGACGCTATGATTGATGAAGATGTTCATCGTCAAATTGACCAATATTTGGCACAATTGCAACAACAAGGTATTTCACGTGAAATGTTCTTCCAAATTTCAGGTCAAACTGAAGATGATTTGCATAAGCAATTTGAAGAAGGTGCAGCAACACGTGTTAAGACAAACCTAGTTCTTGAAGCGATTGTTAAAGCAGAAGCTATCGAACCTACTGAAGATCAAATTAATGCAGAAGTTGAAAGCTTAGCAACACAATACAAGATGGAAGCTGCACAAGTGCGCGCTAACTTGTCAAATTCATTGTTGAAGCATGATATTTCTATGCGTGAAGTCATTAAAAAGATTACTGACTCTGCAAAGACAAAGTAAATCGTAACGCATCTCAATAATGATCTGTATACAAAAGTCATCCCAAAATTTATTGGTGATGACTTTTTATATAGCACAAGTCATTAGGTAAAGTTCAAAAACGCAATCAGGTTGTGAAGTAATTTGTCGTTAAAATCACAGTGTAATCTGTTAGAATGGAATAGTATTTAAAATTTTAAAAGAAACATTTAGTAAATCAATTCAAAGGATAAAAATATGGCAAAAACACCAGATTTTGAAGAAGAAATTTATTGTAGTTTTTGTGGAAAATCTGCAAGTGAAGTAGATAAAATTGTTGCCGGACCCAGTGGCATTTATATTTGTAATGAGTGTGTCGACCTGGCTAAGAATATTATTGACGAGGAATTACCAGTGGATCAAGGATCAAAAACATTAGCTTTGCCAACACCACATGAAATTGTTACGGAATTAAATGATTATGTGATTGGGCAAGAAGATGCTAAAAAAACGCTTGCTGTGGCAGTCTATAACCATTACAAGCGCATCAACGAAAATTATACCCCAACAACAGATGTTGAACTCCAAAAGTCAAATATTGCCCTAATCGGACCAACTGGTTCTGGAAAAACCTATTTAGCACAAAGTTTGGCACGTATTCTTGATGTGCCGTTTGCTATCGCTGATGCGACAACGTTAACAGAAGCGGGCTATGTTGGTGAAGATGTCGAAAATATCGTATTGAAATTGCTCCAATCAGCTAATTTTGATGTTGAGGCAGCTTCACACGGTATTATTTATGTTGATGAAATAGATAAAATCGCTAAAAAATCAGAAAATGTGTCAATTACCCGTGATGTTTCAGGCGAAGGTGTGCAGCAAGCGCTTTTGAAAATGCTTGAGGGTACCATTGCTAGTGTGCCACCACAAGGTGGTCGAAAGCACCCACAGCAAGAGCTGATTCAAGTAGATACCACCAATATTTTGTTCATCGTGGGTGGTGCCTTTGCTGGCATTGATACGATTATTAAAGAGCGTTTAGGTGAACGAGTCATCGGGTTTGGATCAGATGCTCATGATAATGCGGTTGCTCTAAATTCCGAAAATATTTTGGCACATGTGCAACCTGAAGACATGACGAAATTTGGTCTTATTCCAGAATTTATTGGTCGATTACCTATTGTCACAGTGTTAGATGAATTAAAAATTGATGATCTAACCCGTATTTTGACTGAACCTAAAAACGCCTTGATTAAGCAATATACAACACTACTTGGTTTAGATGATGTTGTGCTGGAATTCCAACCTGATGCACTAGAAGCGATGGCGGAATTAGCCATTAAGCGTCATACTGGCGCACGTGGTTTGCGATCAATTATTGAATTAGCCATGAAGGATGTCATGTTTGATATTCCCAGCCGTGATGATGTTGCAAAAGTCATCATCACAAGAGCTAGTGTTGTGTCTGGTGAACAACCTGAATTACAATTAAAAAAGGTGATAAAATAATGGATGTACACAATGTTGATATGGTGATGAGTGCAGTTTCTGCTTCTCAGTATCCAACTGATGGTAAGCCAGAAATAGCTTTAGTGGGGCGTTCAAATGTTGGTAAGTCGTCTTTAACCAATACCTTAATTCAACGCAAAAATTTTGCACGAACGTCATCGCAACCTGGTAAAACTCAGACATTGAATTTTTATAATGTTGAAGATAAGCTATACTTTGTGGATGTACCAGGCTATGGTTATGCCAAAGTTTCTAAAAAGCAACGTGAAGAATTTGGTCGGATGATAGAGGAATATATCACCTCTCGTAAGCAATTACGTGGTGTTGTTAGCTTAGTTGATGCCCGACACGAGCCCAGTGATGATGATGTTTCGATGTATGAATGGTTACATTTTTATAATATCCCAATATTAGTTGTCGCTACAAAATCGGATAAAATTTCTAAAAGTAAGTTTAATAAATATGAATCTAATATCAAACGAATTCTAGGGTTTGATAGCGATGATAGTGATTTCCAGTTCTTTTCTTCTGAAACAAAATATGGAAAAGACCAAGTTTGGCAATGGATTGAAGCACATATGTAGGACGTAAGGACTGTTTAGGCAGTCCTTTTTGCTTGCTTGAGAAGTCCATAAATGACGCATATTTGATACAATAAAGGTATGACTAAAATGCAATATGCACAAATCATTGTTGATGTGCCAACGATGCAAACAAATCAACCTTACACCTATATTGTGCCAGATGTAATTCGTGAGACGTTAAGACTAGGTATGCGTGTTGATGTCCCTTTTGGTCATCGACATGTCATGGGGTTTGTTGTTGGGTTACGTGCTACGACGGACTTAGACGATGGACAACTGCGTTCAATAACTCGTGTGTTAGATTTAACACCTGTTTTGAACACAGAATTATTGAATTTATCAAATTATTTAGCGCAAGAAACATTTGCGTTTCGTATTTCAATATTACAAATGATGTTACCTAATGCGTTAAAAGCGAACTATGAACGTATTCTGAAAATCGTTGACGAAGTCAATGATGACATACGTGATCGTTTATTTAAAGGGTTAGATGAAATGATTTATCGTGCACGTGAATTAAGTGATGCGGATATTGCTAGATTAGCACAATTGCAACGTGAGCAACGTATTACGGCTTCGGTGAACGTGACTAATCGTGCAAAAATCAAAACGCAGATAGCCTATCGTTTTACTGATGAGATTGATTTATTAGAAAATGAATCTCAATCGCTTAGGACTTCAGCAAAGAAGCAGAAAATTTTATTATCATTTATTATGGGACACTTAGGAGAAACGTGGGTCAAAAAAGAATTACAGGAAGTCATTGCGGTAAGCGACGCCACCCTGAATCAGGCTGCGGCTAAAAATTGGTTGGAAAAAGTACGTGTAGAACAGCTGCGCGATCCATTCTCAGCAACGCGCATTGCACCAACGCAACCGTTGGCATTGAACGAAGAACAACAAACGGCTTTTGAACGTATTGTATCAAGCGCAGATGACATGCGTTATCAACCTTTTTTACTGGAGGGTATCACCGGCTCTGGCAAAACAGAAGTTTATTTACAGGCGGCCCAACATGTTTTTAATAAAGGGAAGACGGTGCTTTTTTTAGTCCCAGAAATTGCGTTAACACCGCAAATGGTTCGCCGAGTTAAATCGCGATTCGGCACGCAAACGGCTGTATTGCATTCGGGATTATCTGATGGTGAACGATATGATGAATGGCGTCGTATTGAACGTGGTGACGTTAAGATTGTTGTAGGTGCACGTTCAGCTGTCTTTGCGCCATTAGATAATATTGGTCTGATTATTGTGGATGAGGAACATGAAACCTCTTATAAGCAAAGTGATAATCCAAGGTATAATGCACGTGATGTGGCGCTATGGCGCGGCGCGTATTATCAAATTCCGGTCATCCTTGGTTCGGCTACACCATCACTAGAAAGTCGTGCTCGTGCGCAGCGCGGCGTGTATGAACTGCTGCGTCTAACGCATAGAGCAGGCGGAGCCAAATTACCAGCTGTTAAAATTGTTGATATGACAACGATGATAGCAGATGGCCCAGAGACTAATTTTTCAAAACAACTTAAAGATAAATTAACTGATCGATTAAATCGTCATGAGCAATCTGTATTGATGTTAAATCGGCGTGGCTTTTCAAGTTTTGTGATGTGTCGAGACTGCGGTTATGTACCACGTGATCCAAACTGTAACTTAGCCATGACTTTGCATATGGATTCACACACCTTAAAATGTCATTATTGTGGCCACGAAGAGCCAATCCCGACAAAATGTGTCCAATGTGGTTCAAGTCGTATTCGTTATTATGGTACGGGAACCGAGAAGGTTGAAACTGAGCTGCATCACTTGTTTCCAGATGCTCGTGTCATACGTATGGATCAAGATACGACACGAAAAAAAGGCCAAATGGATCGCATGCTTCAAAAATTTGGCAACCATGAAGCCGATATTTTACTTGGTACGCAGATGATTGCCAAAGGTCTTGATTTTCCCGACGTCACATTAGTGGGTGTATTAAATGCTGATACTGCCTTGGGACTACCTGATTTTCACGCAAGTGAAAGAACGTTTCAATTGTTGACACAAGTCAGTGGACGAGCTGGTCGATCAAAGAAATTGGGGGAAGTGTTAGTACAAACTTTTAATCCGCAACATTATGCTATTACATATGCAAAACAACATGATTACGAAGGCTTTTATAAGCAGGAAATGGCTGTACGTCATGCCGGTAATTATGCGCCATACTATTACACTGTTCAAATTCAAGCCAGCCATAGTGAAGAAAACGAAACAGCAAAGCAAATGATTCAAGTTGCGCGTTGGCTTAGATTACATGCCAATGAGCGCGTAATCATTCTTGGACCGTCACCTAAACCAATTGCAAAATTGCGTAATCGTTATTATTTCCAAATCATTTTAAAATTCAAGCAACGCAATGAAATGGATGATTTATTAACGGAACTACAAAACAGGGCTCAAAAATCTAAAAATGGGTTGCAATTAACGATTGATCGCGAACCTATTTCTTTTATGTGACAAATGCATGACATTATTCTATGGTATAATATATAAGAAATAAAATACTCGTCAGTACGGGTATTTTTTAGTGAGTAAAGGCAGCACTGCTTTTGACGTGATTTACCAATTACAAATGATATAAAAGGCGTTAATAGCTAATATTAGGAAAGAGGCACAACCATGACTTATTCGGTGGTATTAATGGGAACACCCAAATTTGCAGTACCGATTTTGGAAGCATTAATTGATGATGAACGATATGATGTGAAGGCTGTTGTAACACAGCCAGATAGACCTCAAGGTCGCAAACATACGTTGACACCTAGCCCCGTTAAAGTTGCAGCATTGGCACATAATCTGCTCGTTTTACAGCCTGAAAAAATTAGTGGCTCTGATGAAATGCAACAAGTGATTACAATTAATCCCGACTTTATTGTGACAGCAGCATTTGGACAATTTTTGCCAACAAAATTATTAGAGGCGGCTAAAATTGCTGCTGTCAATACGCATGCATCATTGTTACCCAAGTATCGTGGTGGTGCACCAGTTCACTATGCCATCATGAATGGTGATACTGAAACAGGTGTTTCAATTATGTATATGGTTAAAAAAATGGATGCCGGTGACATTATTGATGTTGTTAAAGTCCCAATTACTAATCAAGACAATGTTGGCACAATGTTTGATAAATTGAGTCTTGCTGGACGTGATTTATTACTGGCGACCCTACCTAAAATTGCATTAGGAGAGCGTCACGCAGTTGCCCAAAATGAAGATCAGGTATCATTTTCGCCTAATATACCGCATGAACTACAAAATCTAGACTTTGCGCATGAGACAGCACAACAAGTTGATTGGCATGTTCGGGGGCTTTATCCAACGCATCCTGCTTATGTTCAGGTCTTAGGTCAGCGAATTAAACTCACAAAAGTGACGCCATTAGACGAAAAAACCGAGTTCTCCGCAGGACAAATTGTTGAAAAAAGTAAAAAAGTATTAAAAGTTGCAACAGCTGACCAGACAGTGATTAGTATTGATAAATTACAACCGGCAGGTAAATCAGAAATGGCTGTTAATGACTATTTGAACGGTGCTGGGAGTCAGTTACACACAGGAGATTTATGGGCAGAGGAGCCAATTAATGAGCGATAAACGTGTTTATAGTGATAATCCAAGAGTTTTAGCAGTACAAACCTTAGCAAAAATTAAAAATGGGGCTTACTCTAATTTACAATTGAACCAAGTGATTAAGCAACATCAATTAGGCGAAGCTGATAAAAGATTGTTAACAACCCTTGTGTATGGCGTAATCCAACATCGGCTCACATTTGAATATTGGTTGGCACCTTTCGTTGGTAACAAAAAAATTGATGCTTGGGTTCGTGAATTGCTTTATACTGCAATGTTTCAAATGCAATTTTTAGATAAGATTCCAGAACACGCTATCTTTAATGAATCCATTGAAGTTGCTAAAATATTAGGGCATGTCGGCACTGGAAAATTTGTGACTGCCATACTGCACAATATTGCACGACAAGGGTTACGAGACATTGCTGCAATCAAAGATCCAATTCAGCAACTGTCAATCGAAAAAAGTTTACCTATTTGGTTAATTAATGAACTTGTTAAGCAACATGGTGAAACAAAAACACGTGCACTGGTCGAAACAATCAATGATGCGCCGAACCAATCTATTCGTGTTAATACAGTGGTAACGACAGATGAAGACGTGATTAAGTCACTCGAAGCTGAAAACTATACGGCAGTTAAATCGCTTGTAGCTGATCATGCTTATATTGTTTCTGGTGGGCATGTCGCAAGTTCTAAAGCCTACCATGACGGTTTGCTCACTATTCAAGATGAAAGCGCCATGCTACCTGTGGAAAGTATGCATTTAACAGCAGATGTTAAAACGATTTTAGATGCGGCGGCTGCACCAGGTGGAAAGACAACACAGATTGCACAATATATTGGTGCAGATGCTACAATTACGGCTCTTGATATACATGAACATAAAATAAAATTAATTAATAATAACGCGCAAAGACTACATGTTGCCGATAAAATTCAAACACGTGTATTAGATGCGCGTAAAGTACCACATGAAATTGATACTAAATTCGATCGTATTCTTGTTGATGCGCCATGCTCAGGCTTTGGATTATTACGACGGAAACCTGAAATTCGCTACGATAAGACATTAGAAGATGTTCAAAACTTAGCACAGCTACAATTTGATATTCTAGATTCTGTTAGTCAAAATGTCGCTGATAATGGTATGATGGTTTACAGTACTTGTACAATTCTGAGTCAAGAAAATGATGATGTTGTCACAAAGTTTTTATTAGCACATACAGAGTTTGAACTTGTACCCACGCAAACCGTTAAAAATTTAAAGCCGGATCGTGGTGAGGAAGTACTTCATGTGTATCCAAACGACTATCAAACTGATGGCTTCTTCGTGGCAACATTTAAGAAAAAGCGGTAATTGGCACAGCAATTATAAAAAGTAAAGAAATATAGAACGCACAGTTAAAGTAACTTAACATTTAAAAATAATGTTTGGCAAATTTGACGATACTATTTTGAGAAGATAAAATATTCCTATGCAAATAGCATTTCACACTGACCCAGGTATAAAACGAGATGAGAATCAAGATTATGTTGGTGCGTTTACCAATCAAAAAGGGACCATTATGGTGATTGTAGCTGATGGGGTAACCTCCACTGAGGGTGGTGAGGTCGCCAGTGCCATGGCTGTAGAACATTTTGGGCATGCTTGGGAAAACACAACGATTGAAACCATCAAATTAGCAACCAATTGGATAGCAGAAACAACAACTCATGAAAATAACGTCATCCTGGAAGTCGGGAAGCGTTTTGATGATTTGAAAACAATGGCAACAACGCTTGTTTTAGCTATCTTATTTGATGAACAAGTCCTTATTGGTAATTTAGGTGACTCAAAAGCATTTTTATTACATCAAGATAGTTTAAGACAGTTGTCATTTGATCATAATCTTAAAAATGAATTGGTACGCGCTGGAACAGTTAGTCAGGCTGATGCCGAAAATGTGCCCAATGCGAATAGTGTGACACGATTTTTAGGCGTTGATGAACATGCGAAGGTAGAAATTAAACAGCACCCATTTTTGGGAGATGACATGTTATTTCTGACATCAGATGGTATTACTAAAGTTTTAGACGGTCTTACTATTAAACGTATCATGAGAGCAGAAACAACGCTAAATTCACGCGCTTGTGAATTAATCCGATCAGCTAATAGTCATGGCGCACCAGATAATGTCACGGCACTTTTGGTCAGTCGTAACAATAAAAAGGATACAAAATAACTATGTTACCAGATACAGTGATAGACAATCGTTATAAAATTATCAAATCGCTTGGTGGCGGAGGCATGGCCAATGTTTATTTAGCGCATGATGAATTTTTAGATCGAGATGTCACCTTTAAAATGATGCGACTGGATATGAAAAATGATGCTGATCTAGCGAAGCGCTTTAAACGAGAAGCAGTTTCTGCGACAGAATTAGTTCATGATAATATTGTCCAAGTATACGATACAGGTGAATATGAAGGCTCCCAATATTTGGTAATGGAGTATGTAGCGGGGGATGATTTAAAGTCCTATATTGCGCAACATTTCCCCATCCCTTATCAACAAGTTGTTGATATTATGATACAAATCTTAAGCGCAGTTCAAGCGGCGCATGATGCGGGCATTATTCACCGAGATTTAAAGCCACAAAATATTTTAATTAATGAGCAAGCACAGGTTAAAATTACTGATTTTGGTATTGCTATTGCTAAATCAGTACAAGATATGACACAAACAAATACAGTGATTGGGTCAGTTCATTATTTATCTCCTGAGCAAACTCGCGGTGGGATGGCTTCAGCAAAATCAGATATCTATGCACTTGGTGTGATGTTGTATGAAATGCTCACTAAACAGGTACCTTACGAAGGAGACACACCGGTTGCAGTGGCGATGAAGCATGCCACGGTTGATATGCCATCAGTTCGTGACTTTGATCCACGAATACCTCAGGCTTTAGAAAATGTGATTTTAAAATCAACGGCTAAGCGACCACAAGACCGTTATGTTAGTGCTGCTGCGATGTCTGAAGATATACAAACTGCCTTATCGCCCAGACGTTCTGACGAGGCACGTTTTGCACCTATGTCTGAAACCATAGACGAAACACGTATTATTCCTATGGCACAGATTCAAGATCAGCTCAAAACGGGTGTTTCTTCAGATAAAATTTTCCCAGACGAGGTACCTGAAGAGCCTTCAGTAAAAGAAACAATCATTGCCTATGGTAAAAAAGGTTATGCGATTAAAGACATAGCACGCAAAGTTGATCGCACACCGAACTTTGTTCGTAATGTACTGCAGGGAAACGGCATTAAGTTCCGCAAATTGCCAAAATGGCCTTGGGCCATTTTGGGTATGCTAATTTTAGTCGTGGCAACGTTCATTTTTATTAATTACCAGTCAAATAAAGTAACCGTACCAGATGTCACTAATTTGACACAAGATCAAGCAACGA
Source organism: Leuconostoc rapi (assembly GCF_016908715.1). GTDB lineage: Bacteria > Bacillota > Bacilli > Lactobacillales > Lactobacillaceae > Leuconostoc > Leuconostoc rapi. The sequence goes on from NZ_JAFBEK010000001.1 coordinate 118,945, forward strand.
CAAAGATTAAAAAATCAGGATTGACGGTAGGCACAATTAGTTCGACAACATCTAAAAGTATTGCAAAGGGTAAAGTTGTTCGTTCGACACAAAGTAGCGGGTCGGAGGCAAAAAAAGGGGATGCGATTAACCTTATTATTTCTTCTGGACGTGCAAAAGTACGTTTTGGTGATTATGTTGGCTCGGATTATACGATGGCTGCAGCACAACTAAGAGCACAAGGTTACTCTGTCAACAGAAAAGATAGTGCTTCTGATAATGTTGCTGAAGGCAAAATCATGTTACAGTCAATTGATGCAAATGATAAAGTAGATCCAACGTCAACTACGGTTGATTTTACAGTCTCTACCGGTGCAGTCAAAATTACCGTCCCAGATTTTACGAGTAAAGGAACCCAAGAACAAGTACAAAGTTGGGCTAGCCAAAATGATATTGTCGTCAATTTTAATACACAATATGACGGTAATACTAAAAAAGATCACGTTATCAGTCAGTCAATTCGTGGTGGCTCAAGTATCACTAAAGATATGGTTTTGCTAGTCACTATTTCTCAGGGCCCACAGGCATCTTCAAGTGATAGTTCTGATGATTCAGATTCGTCGAGTGACAATGATAGTGATTCATCTTCATCGAATAATAATTCAAGCTCGAATTCATCCGCATCAAAAAATAGTTCGAGTACGAGTTCATCATCAAGCAATAGTGATAAAGAATAATTTAAACTAAGTCGCTTAAAAGCGGCTTTTTTGTTACAATTAAATTATGAAAACAGGACGCATTATCCGCTCGTTGAGTGGCTATTATGATATACAAATTGAAGATGGTCGCATCGAGCGCACGCGCGCACGAGGTGAATTCAGAAAATCAGGACAAAAGCCATTAGTGGGTGATTTTGTTGACTTTGAAAGTGAAAATGATGAAGGCTTGATTTGGAAAATTTATCCAAGAGAAAATGTGTTAGTCAGACCACCGGTTGCTAACATTGACGTTGCAGTGATTGTGACCGCACTAAAAGAACCCAACTTTACGCCTAACTTACTTGATAGACAACTCGTTGCCTTAGAGGCTGCTAATGTTCGACCGTTAATTTATTTTACTAAATCTGATCTATTAACCTCAGCGGAATTAATTGCTGCGCAAGCAGTATTGGACATCTATCAACAAATTGGTTATACTGCGATATTACCAACATCTATTCAAGATACTGTGGCATTTAAGACACTACAAGATGATCTCAAGGATAAGGTATCTGTATTTATGGGTCAGACTGGTGCGGGTAAGTCGACATTGTTAAATCATCTCTCACCACAACTGGGCCTTGAAACGGGCATTGTTTCAAAGGCATTAAGTCGCGGAAAACACACAACAAGGCAGGTCACACTGATTCAGGTGGATGATGCGCTGATTGCAGATACACCTGGGTTTTCATCATACGAAGTTTTTGATTTTCCGCTTGAAGATCTCGATAGTTATTTCCCTGAATTTGTAAAAGCATGTCAGTCTTGTCGCTTTCGTGGTTGTTTCCATCTCAATGAACCAGGTTGTGCTGTGAAAGAAGCGGTAACTGTTGGCGACATAGCACAATCACGGTATAATAGTTACAAGGCCTTCTACGAATTAATTAAATCGCAAAAGCCAAAATATAGCACAGATAATCGAAATTACTAGGAAGAAGGATTTTAGCATGTCAGGAATTATTGCACCATCTATTTTGAGTGCGGATTATACAAATTTAGAGCGTGATGTTAAGCTTGTTGAATCAGCTGGTGCGGAGTATCTACACATTGATGTGATGGATGGTAGTTTTGTACCGTCAATCTCTTATGGCCCTAATTGGGTTAAACAATTACGTCCGGAGACTGATATGGTTTTGGATGTGCATTTGATGGTCGTTAATCCTGAAAAGATTGTTGATGAATTTTCTGATGCAGGTGCTGATATTATTGGGGTGCATGTTGAAGCAACGGCCCATATTCATCGTGTGTTACAGATGATTAAGAATAAGGGGGTAAAAGCAGAAGTCGTTATCAATCCAGGCACACCTGTATTAGCGATTGAATCCGTGTTGGATATGGTTGACCAAGTGTTGGTTATGACTGTTAACCCTGGTTTTGGCGGTCAGAAGTTCTTACCATCAACAATTGAAAAGGTTGCGCAATTGAAAGCCATTCGAGATGAATTAGGCTATACTTTTGACATTGAAATTGATGGTGGTGTGAATAATGAAACCATTGGTGCTGCATATGAAGCGGGTGCAAATGTGTTCGTGGCAGGTTCATATGTATATGATAAAGTAGACCCGGCAGCTAAAATTAATTTATTGAAAGAACTAACGAAATAATGCAAATAAATATATTGGCTGGCGGCGATCCATCGTTATGGCCAGAAAAATTATTTGATCAGCCAGGATTTTGGATCGGCGCTGATCGAGGTGCTTGGCGATTATATCAACGTGGCATACCTATGTTACTGGCAGTTGGTGACTTTGATTCACTTAATCAAGATGAATTACACGTGCTTGAGTCGCATCTTCAAAAAAATGAAATCATCCATGTCAAGGCTGAGAAAGATGAAACAGACACAGAATTGGCCTTATTGTATGCGCAGACCAAAAAGCCGGATAACATTAACATATTTGGTGCAACGGGTGGTCGTCTGGACCATTTGCTAAGTAACTTATGGTTACTGGCAGATCCTAAATTTGAATCCATTGTAGAAAAAACGCATATTATTGATAATGTCAACGACGTGAGTTATTTGGCTTCAGGTTCAAAAACGATTCACAAAATTTCGAGAACAAAATACCTTGGCTTTATGCCATTAACTGAAGTCACGCATTTTAAAATCATTGATGCCAAATATACCCTTACTCTAAAACAAAACGTTTATAAAATGTGGTCATCTAATGAGTTTGTCAGTGATACTGTACATGTTAGCTTCGATACAGGCATTCTTATGGTGACTCAAACAAGGGATCGTACGTAATATTCTTACTTGCTCAGGAAAACAAATACGGAGGAAAAATAATGACAGTAAAAGTAATAGAAGACGCAACATTTGAAAAAGAAACAGCTAATGGCGTTAGCATCACTGACTTTTGGGCAACTTGGTGTGGTCCTTGTCGTATGCAATCACCTGTTTTGGAAGCATTATCTGAGGAAGTTGATAATGTGGATTTCGTCAAGATGGATGTTGACGCTAACCCGGATACACCTGCAAAGTTCAGCATTCGCGCAATCCCAACATTGCTTGTTCAAAAGGACGGCGAAGTGGTAGAACGCCTTACTGGATTTCATACTAAGGAACAACTCGCAAACATTTTATCGAAATATACAAAATAACTTGCCAAAGTGTTTATAATCTGGTAAAATTTATTAATGTTGTAGAAAGAGCTTTTTAAAAATATTAGCTCGAAAAGGAGGGTCGAACATGGCAAAAGATGCTATTACAGGCGCACATACACGCTTTGGTAACCAACGTTCACACGCGTTGAATTCAAGTCGTCGTAGCTGGAAGCCGAACTTGCAAAAAGTGACTGTTAAGATTAATGGTGCTCCCGCAAAGAAAGTTTATTTATCAGCACGTACGTTAAAGGCTGGATTGAAGACTGGTACTATAGAACGCGTATAATGCGATTTAAGTGATGTGCAAAATATTGTTTATACATCACTATCATAAATTGACCACCTTCGCGGTGGCTTTTTTTATGTCAAATAATGAACTGCCAGAATACGTTTAATGTTGTGATATGTTAAAATGATTACAGTAAACCTTTTTAAGGAGGAAATGCATAAGTGTGTCAACCAAAGATTCATTATTAGTTGTAAGTCTTGCTAATTGAATGTTTAAATGTGGGTGACATTGAAATGCTTTGAATTATTATGGCAATTAAAATTAAAGCTAAAATAGGTGATATCACTATTGAAAATGATGTTATTGCAACGATTGTAGGCGGTTCAGCTATTGAAAATCCTGGTGTTGTCGGGATGGCTTCTAAAGCAGCGTTTCGTGATGGCATGAATCAAATTTTAAATCGTGAAAATTATGGTAAAGGTGTTGTTGTTTACCAAGAAGATAATGGCGTGAGCGTAGATGTTTATCTTGTCGCACAGTATGGCACAAAATTGTCAGAAATTTCGAAATCAGTTCAAGGTAAAGTAAGATATAATCTTGATGCGTTGCTCGGCATTCATGTAACAGAAGTTAATGTGATTGTTCAAGGCATTCGCGTCACGGACTAGGAGCGTCATGACTAAAATTACAAAGATTACCAATGTAGAATTCGGTAAGATGATTAATGCAGCAGCAGCAGCGCTTGCCGCAAATGCAGATAAGATCAATAAATTAAATGTTTTCCCTGTCCCCGATGGTGATACAGGTACAAATATGAGTTTGTCAATGGCCAGTGGCGCGCAGTATGAACGTGATGCGTTGGATACAAATATTGGTGCCTTGGCAAAAGCAACCTCTAAGGGCTTATTAATGGGTGCGCGTGGTAATTCTGGTGTTATTTTATCACAAATTTTTCGAGGATTCGCTAACTCAGTTGATGGAAAAGAGACATTATCAGCACGTGATTTAGCAGACGCCTTAATGACTGGTGCTCAAGTTGCCTATAAGTCAGTTATGAAACCAACAGAAGGTACTATTCTCACTGTTATTCGTGAGGCTGCGTCAAAGGCTAATAAGATAGTTGACGAGACAGATGATGTTGTTGAATTGATGTCCGCTGTTAACGAGGCAGCACAGAGTGCCTTGGCCTCAACCCCTGATTTATTACCTGTTTTAAAACAAGTAGGCGTTGTTGATTCTGGTGGGCAAGGGCTTGTTTTTGTCTTGAAGGCTTTTTATCAAGCGCTTAGTGGCGATATTAGTGAAGAAGATCTGAAAACACCGGACAATGCTGAATTAGAACAAATGGTTAAAGAACTACATGCCGGCGCGCAGGCTAACAGCAGCCTAGATCCAAATAGTATCGTGTTTGGCTATTGTACAGAAGTTATGATCCAAATTGGTAAAGGGACGACCTACGATCACGAATTTGATTATGACACATTTTACAACCATTTGGCAAAGTTAGGTGATTCATTACTTGTTATTAATGATGATGAGATTGTTAAGGTCCATGTTCATACTGAAGATCCTGGTGAAGTGATCCATTGGGGAACACACTTTGGTTCATTAGTTAAGGTTAAAGTCGATAATATGCGTGACCAACAACAAGCAGTTATTGACGAACAACGCGCTGAAGAAGCTCACGTGTCCAAGATAGCCACAACGGTTTCAGACACGGCTGTGATTGCTATTGCTGCAGGTGATGGTGTGGCAGAGTTGTTTAAGAGTTTAGGTGTAAACGCGATTATTTCTGGTGGACAAACGATGAACCCATCAACATCAGACATTGTTGATGCCATTAATGTTATTGGTGCCAAACAGGTTTTGATTTTACCAAACAATTCCAATATTTTCATGGCCGCAGATCAAGCTGTTGATCTTGTTGATATACCAGTTCGCGTTGTGAAAACACGCACGATTCAACAAGGACTCACGGCAATGATGGGATATAATCCAGAGGCAGATTTGTCAAGCAACGCTGAAGAGATGGCATCAATGATGCTTGAAGTGACATCTGCTCAAGTCACACAAGCTGTTCGTGATACGTCACTGGATGGTGTTGATATTCGACATGGTGACTGGTTGGGTATTATTGATGGCAAAATTGAAGTCGTCACAAAAAAGATGCAAAGTACAGCGATTGAAGCTGTTTCACAAATGATAGATAGTGATTCTGAAATTGTAACAGTCATTTTTGGAGAAGATGTGAAAGAAAAAGACGCTAAAAAACTCCAAGAGTCAATATTAGCAATTGATGATGCACTTGAAGTTGAAATTCATGATGGTAAGCAACCGCTGTATCCGTTCTTAATTTCAGTTGAATAGGTCAAACAAAAAGTCCTGAGAAATCACATTTCTCAGGACTTTTTGTACAAGTAATCTTAAAACCATCCTAGGGAACTGATAGCGGCATAGAAGACACCGCCAACGAGTAAAATAATCATGACCCAAGACATAGTGAGTATCATCTTTTCAATGCGAGTACGTGATTTCTGCTTACTTTTTGGTACACGATGTTGATTTAATTTTGCGTCAATTTCTGCTTGTAATTTAGCATTAACAGGTCGCGAATGTTGTTCGTCTGTCATGTTTCACCTCGTTATAATTCAAATTTAGTTTACCATATTAAGGGTTTGGTATGCAATTGTAATGTTATAATATATATTTGCCATTTTTAAAATTATCATATGAACAGAGAGGTTATTTGCCTTTTTGTCTGTATTTCGATATTGTTAGTAAAGTATAGTGAGGTAAAAGTATGCAATGGTGGTTTGGCTCAATAGGAGCAATTGTTATTATTTTAATCATTTTTTTATTAAAAAAGTGGACACGACTACGTGAATTTAAAATTAAAACGCTAGATATAAGTGTGATTCCCTTGTGGATCATATTACATTACACAATGGGGTATCGTTTTGGTGTGAGTTGGGTTTTATGGTTCATCATTGTGTGGTGTCTTGTTGGGGCTACTTTGTCACTGTTTCTATTACAAAAAAAGTGGCATTGGCGTTCATTTTGGTATAAGTTTTGGGAATGGAGTGGGTTGTTAGGTGGCCTTTTGCTATTTATTGTTACAATTGTTGGTTTCACTACCCACTAATCCCCACTTGAATAAAAAGCTGTTATCTCTAAGATAGCAGCTTTTTATGTGTACTAAAATTTACTAAATGATGACAAAATAATAATTAGGTGGAGGGAAGTGGTGAAATGTGGTAAATTAGTAGTATAGAATTTTTAATGGAGGTGGTCCTGATGTTTATGGGCGAATATTCACATACGCTCGATACAAAAGGGCGACTTATTATTCCAGCAAAATTTCGTAACCAGTTAGGCGATAAATTTATTGTGACGCGTTGGATGGAACATGCCTTGCGCGCTATGCCAATGCCAGTCTGGGAAAAATTAGAAGAACAACTGAACCAGTTACCATTAGGTAAAAAAGAAGCACGCCAATTTAAACGCTTTGTTTTGGCAGGCGCCATGGAAGCAGAAATTGATAAACAAGGGCGAATTATAATTCCGTCTAACTTGAAAGCATATGCTTCACTTGAAAAAAGTGTGACAGTTACAGGATCTGGCGACTCCTTTGAAATTTGGAGTTCCGAAAACTGGCATGATTACACACTTGCAACGGCTGAAGATTTTGACGAAATTGCAGAGGGACTAGTTGACTTCGACTTCTAGTTAAAGGAAATAATTTTAATGACTGAATTTGAACATGTCACAGTACTCTTACACGAAGCAGTTGCTTTGCTTGATATTAAACCCGATGGTCTCTACGTTGATGCTACATTGGGTGGCGGTGGGCATACTGGAGAAATTTTAAAACAATTAACATCTGGCACGTTATATAGTTTTGATCAGGATGATTTAGCTATTCGCTATAATCGCGAGCAGTTTGCTAATGAAATTCAAGCAGGCAAACTGGTACTCATTCATCAAAATTTTCGCACACTGACATCAGCTCTTGCTGAACATGGTGTCACGCAAGTTGATGGCATTATTTATGACTTAGGTGTTAGTTCGGTACAATTTGATGATGGGCAACGTGGCTTTAGCTATAATTACGATGCTGATCTGGACATGCGCATGGATCAACGTCAGAGTTTAACGGCTAAAATAATTGTGAATGATTGGTCGTTTCATGAACTATTACGTATTCTTAGTCGCTATGGTGAAGATAGATTTCCTAAGCAAATTGCACGTAAGATTGAGCGCCATCGGGAAGAACAACCAATTAATACAACGTTTGAATTAGTTGACATTATCAAGGAAGCCATTCCGGCGCCTGCCAGGCGTAAAGGCGGGCATCCGGCTAAGCGTACCTTCCAAGCTTTACGAATTGCTGTTAACGATGAGTTAGGGGCATTGGAAGATTCATTAACACAAGCAATTGCTTTGCTTGCGCCCGGCGGTCGAATTAGTGCAATTACATTTCAATCCCTAGAGGACCGTTTAGTTAAACAAATGTTCCGTGAAAAAACATCGACACCAGAATTGCCAGCGGGATTACCTGTTCTTCCAGGACAGTTTGAAGCAGATTATACCTTGTTAACGCGTAAGCCTATTTTGCCAAGTGATGACGAGATGACAATAAATCATAGATCTGAATCCGCTAAATTACGCGGCATAGAACGCAAATAAAATTTAGGAGCACTTAAGTTATGGCACAAAACGCATATCAATATTCAACAATTGCTGAATCAATACCCTTGGCACAACCTAAAACACGTATTAGATATAAAACAGCGCGCTGGACACGAAAAGAGCGTATGATGGTTGCTTTTGTGTCAGCTGTTGTGATGGTATTGATGGTCGGCGTTGTTTTTTCAAGTATGCAAACAAGTGCTGCCCGAGCAAATACGGCAAACATGCAATCAAAAACTGACGATACGAAGGAAGCAAACAATGTTTTGCGTAGTGACATACAGCGCAAAACAAGCAAAAAAAACTTGGATGAGGTTGCTAAAAAATATCATATGACGCTGTCAGACAGCAGTGTCCGAAATGTTAACCAATAATTATGAAAAATAAAGTGAGACGAATGCCAAATAAAAAAGTCACGAAAAACGCCAAAATTTTTGGTGGCGTATTGTTGGGTGCAATTGTGCTTGTGACTTTAGGACTTGGTGTGCGTCTTTTTGTTATTGCCAGTGGCTCAATTGATGGTCACAATTTAAATGCTGCAACACGCCAAGCATTTATGGCAAATCAAATAGTGCCAGCTAATCGTGGCAAAATATATGATATGAATGGGCAAGTTCTAGCAGAAAACACAACAGTTTACGATATGTATGCTGTATTAGATAAGAAGGTGGTTCGTTCCAAAGATTCAAAAACAGGTAAATATGTCAACGGATCTGGGCATGTAGTTGATAAAGAATTAACGGCTGAGAAGCTGAGTAAAATTATCAATATGGACAAAAAAGAAATATTAGAGCGATTAGAAAAAAAAGCTTATCAAGTTGAATTTATTTCTAAAAAAGTACAGGCAAGTAAAAATTTGAGCATTGATCAGTATAAAAAAATTCAGGCTCTGAATTTGCCTGGTATCAATTTCACCTCGCGTCCAGCACGTATATATCCTGATGGTAACACAGCTTCGCATCTGGTTGGTGCTATGAAAACGCACGAAGATAAACAGACGGGTCAATCGGTACAAAATGGCTTGATGGGTATCGAAAAATCTGAAAATAATGTTTTGGCTGGTAAAAATGGCGTCAAAAAGTATGATGGTCAAGTAGAAAATGTACAGGGCAGTAAAACGGTAGAAAATGGTAACGATGTTTACCTAACGTTAGATACTTCACTTCAAAACACATTAGAAACTCGGATGGATGATTTATTCAAAACAACTAAAGCCAAGTCTGCAGTAGGTGTTTTGATGGAGGCTAAAACAGGGCGTGTTGTAGCAGCAACACAGCGGCCCAACTATGATCCAAATGATAAGCCTGTTAATCCAGAATTGTGGACTAACCTATTAGATCAAGGGGCGTTTGAACCTGGGTCAACCATGAAAGCAATTACATTGTCAGCAGCCATTGATACTGGCGAGTGGCGACCAAATGACACATATCAATCAGGAACACTATTGATTGATGGTAAGAAGGTCGTTGATGCTTTTGGGCAAGATCAGGGTATGTTAAGTTATCGTGAAGGCTTTTGGCGTTCTTCAAACGTTGCCTTTGCGCGGACGCAACAAAAGCTTGGCGCGGCAGTTTGGCGTAAATATCTAGAAAAATTTCATTTTTTACAGTCTACGAACGCAGGTCTGGCTGATGAAGAACGGGGTGATCTATCTTACGACTATCCTATTGATCAAGCAAACACGGCCTATGGTCAAGGTATTAGCGTGACACCTTTACAGATGATACAAGCTTTCTCGGCAATTGCAAATAATGGTCAAGAGATTAAACCATACTTCATTGATAAGGTCGTTAATCCAGCCACCGGGGCAATTGTCAAGCAAGGAAAAACAGAAAATGTTGCTCGTCCTATTAAAGCAAGTACAGCAAAACAGGTTCGCAAATATATGATTGATGTGGTTAACCAGGAGACCGGGACGGCAAGAGAATTTGATTTAAGGAAGTTTGGCTACCAGATTGCAGCCAAAACAGGGACAGCGCAAGTGTCTGAAAAGGGGCAATATCTTCAAGGATTAAATAATGCCATTCATTCTGTTATGGTCTTGGCACCAGAAAAAAATCCAAAATATATTTTTTACATGGCGCTTAAGCAACCGCAAGTATTTCCAGATGCTAGCATACAAGAAACAATGAATAAAGTATTTCAGCCTTTAATGCTTCAGGCTTTGAATAATAGTGATAGTGCGGTAAAATCAAAAACAACAAAACAAACTGTTCCCAATGTTGTCGGTCAATCGGTTCAGGAGGCCACTCAAACATTAAATAAAGCTGGTTTTAGATCAGCATTAGTGGGATCAACTGGTAAAGTCACAGCACAGTCTTTATTACCTGAACAGAAATCACTCACAAACCAATTAGTTATTATAAAAACCAAGGGAAATACGCATTTACCTGATATGACAGGGTGGAGTTTGACGGATGCACAAGCTTACGCACATGAGGCTGGTTTTAAGCTTGTTTGGTCAGGTTCTGGTTTTGTTGCGGGGCAAGATGTTGGCAAAAATCAACTTGTCGTTAAAACAAGTCAGGTTGGTGTTAGGTTGAAAGAGAAGAAGTAGGAAAAATTATGTCAGAAAATTTATGGGCGTTAGCCCGAGCGTTTGTGGTCACTGTGTTGTTCATGCCAATACTCATTAAATTTCTAAAGCAATCCAAAGAACAAGCAGTCATTCGTAAACTTGGACCTGATCATCAAGCAAAATCTGGCACGCCAAGCATGGGTGGCGCACTTTTTGTTGTTGCAGCATCTCTTAGTGCTTTAATTGGTGGTGGGATAACTGATGGTTGGACCGGGCTTACGGCAATGATTTTACCGATAGTCGCCTTTTTAGCCTACGCTTTGATTGGGGGCATTGATGACGCGCTTAAGTTAATTAATCACGCTGATGATGGTTTTGCGTTCAAACCAAAGATTTTAGCACAAACAGCTAGCGCGATCGTTATTATGGTTTTGATGTGGTTTATGCATATACCATTTACACTCTATATACCACTTTTTGGTACTTTCTATCTTGGCATATTTTACTTTATTTTTCTCTGGTTTTGGTTAGTTGGTTGGTCCAATGCTACGAACCTCACAGATGGATTAGACGGATTATTGACAGGCATTAGTATAATAGTTTATGGCGCTTACACGGTAATTGCCATGAATAATCATAACCAGACGATTGTTATTTTTAACTTTGCCATCTTGGGTGCTTTAATTGGTTTTTTGGTTTTCAACAAACCAAAGGCTAAAATCTTTATGGGTGACACGGGGTCACTGGCCCTAGGAGCGGGATTGGCTATCGAATCTATTTTACTTGGTATACCATTTTCACTCATATGGTTTGGATTCGTTTTTGTCATTGAAACAGTGTCAGTTATCATACAAACAATCGGATTTCATTTTTGGCACAAGCGTATTTTCCCCATGGCACCAATCCATCATTCCTTTGAAAAATTTGGGTGGAGTGAATGGCAAATAGACACGTTATTCTGGATTGTATCAGCTATTCTAGCTGTTGCTGGTATATTCTATATGAATTAGTCATTAGGCGAGTTTACTCGCGTACATAAAATTTCAGAAATCAGGTTATGGATCATGGTAATACAAAATTTTAACAATAAAAAAGTCATGGTATTTGGTTGGGCACGCTCAGGTAAGGCAGCGGCTAAATATTTAACTACAATTGGCGCACAAGTGACAGTTGTTAATGGGGGTGATTTTGATAATGATGATGTTTATCAAACATTACTGTCGGCCGGCGTTAAATTTATTAACCATGATGATGATCAATCACTAGACCAGTCGTTTGATTTTTTGGTCAAAAACCCGGGAATTAATTATCAAACAGACATCGTACAAAAAGCCCAAAAACTACGTATTCCTATTTTAACCGAAGTGGCGGTTGCGTTGAGTGTATTCAATGGGCGGTTGATAGCTGTAACAGGCTCAAATGGTAAAACAACGACAACATCGTTAATTCGAGATATGCTTCAGGCAGATGGGCAACAAGTGACGACTGCTGGGAATATTGGGACACCAGTTAGTGAAGTTGTTGAAAACCTAACTGAAAAAGATACACTATTGCTTGAATTATCTAGTTTTCAATTACTAGGGGCTCCTGATATTCGTCCAGATATTGCCCTGATTACCAATATTTTCGCTAACCACCTTGATTACCATGGCACACGCGATCACTATGTTGAAGCTAAATTTCAGATCACTAAAAATCAAACGGCTGATCAAATATTGGTGCTCAATGCGGAAGGTAAAGACACGCATAATTTGATTACAAGAACAAATGCAAAGGTAGTCGAGTTTTCGCGTAAGGACTCAGAATTCATGGTGACCGTAAATACAGATCATTTAATGATTTCCAATCGCCCTGTGATGCCATTAACAGCCATTAAACTTGTAGGACCGCATAATTTGGAAAATATATTAGCAGCGACAACTGTTGCTAAATTGGCTGGTGTTCATGATTCTGCTATTCGTCAAGTGCTCGAAACATTCGGTGGGGTAGCGCATCGATTACAATTTGTTTTGTCGGCTAATCAGATTAAATTTTACAATGATTCAAAAGCAACTGATATTGAGGCCACACAAACAGCCTTAAATAGCTTTGATCAACCGACAATTTGGCTGGCCGGTGGTCTTGATCGTGGCGATGATTTAATGCGACTAGTACCTAATTTAACGCATGTCAAGGTAGTCATTGCGTTTGGTGAAACACAACAAAAAATAGTCGCGGTCGCACGTGCTGCTAATAAACCGGTTATTACTGTCACAGACGTGACGCAAGCTGTACCTGTTGCAGTGAAATTAGCTGAAGCTGGCGATATTGTGCTACTCTCACCCGCTGCAGCTAGTTGGGATCAATACGATAATTTTGAAGAACGTGGCGAAGCATATGTTACTGAAGTAAAGAAAATAATGGGGGTATAGTTATGCGTGTGATTTTATCAGGTGGTGGTACTGGTGGCCATATTTATCCAGCGCTCGCACTCGCAGAAGTCATTAAACAACATGAACCAGAAGCAGAATTTTTATACGTTGGTTCAGAACGTGGTGTCGAGTCACATATCGTGCCAGCCACAGGTATGGCTTTTGAACAATTAACCGTACAAGGTTTTAAACGATCATTGTCATTGGACAATATTAAAACGGTCAACTTATTTTTAAAAGCAGTTAGGCAATCTAAGAAAATTATCAAAGACTTTAAACCAGATGTTGTGGTGGGTACAGGTGGTTATGTTGCAGGGGCTGTTGTGTATGCTGCACAACGTATGCATATGCCAACAGTTATCCACGAGCAAAATTCTGTCGCTGGTGTGACTAATAAATTTTTAGCACGTGGTGCAACGAAGATTGGTGTGGCTTTTGATGTTGCTAAACAGCAATTTCCAGCGGGAAAAGCGACATTGGTAGGCAATCCACGTGCACAACAGGTTGCACACATTAAGTCAACTTTTTCTTGGCAAAGTTTAGGCTTACGAGATGATAAAGCAACTTTACTCATTTTTGGTGGTTCACAAGGTGCACCTGCTATTAACTTGGCAGTAATTGATGCCATAAATGAATTTAATTTGCGTCAATATCAAGTTGTGGTTGTTACTGGACCTAAGCGCTATGATAACGTATTAAACAAACTGAGTGAACAAAAAATTTCTGCGGCTGATAATGTTAGGATTGTACCTTATATTGACAACATGCCAGAAGTTTTGGCAAAAACTGATGCGATTGTGTCACGGGCAGGAGCAACATCAATTGCAGAAATTACTGCTTTAGGGATTCCATCCATCTTAGTGCCTAGCCTTCATGTAACGGGTAATCACCAAACAAAAAATGCACAAAGCTTGGTGGATGATGGTGCGGCGCTTCTAGTGACAGAAACAGAGCTGACTGGTCAGTCACTCGTTGATGCTGCAGATAAATTATTGCTTAATGAAATTATAAGTGATAATATGGCTGCACAGGTTGTAAAAGTCGGTATGCCAGACGCAGGTGATCGGTTGTACCGCCTAATCCAAGATGCTATTTTAGAGAAGAAAGATTAATTTATTGACTGTTGTAAGACACAATCAAATATTAAAAATTAAATGGCCGCTACAACTTTGGATAAGTTTAGCAGTTTTTGTTGTGATTGCTTTAGGTACTTTATTGCTACTACAACCTTGGCAAACGATTAAAACAGTTGATGTCCAGTCAACTTTAATACCATCTGAAAAAATTGAGCAGTATGCTGGTATTTATCCCAACACGCCATCATGGAAAGTGACGGGACAAACACAATTTATTGCGCAAAAGATTATTAAACATGATGATAAAATAGACACAGCCAAAGTCACACAAGAAGGTCGTCAAGTGACAATTGACATTGTCGAAAAAGTGACAGCAGGCTATATTCAAAAAAATAAACAATGGTATGTTATTAACCGAAATGGTGTACAGAATAAAGTTCAGAGCCCTGAGGGAAATGCACCTATATATGCGGGATTCAGCAATCAAGCAGATGTTAAAATGGTGGTAGCAGAATTTGTAAAGTTAGAACTAACGTTGCGACAAAATATTAGTCAAATTAATTTTTCACCTAACAAGGATAATGCGAATCGCTTATTAATTATTATGAATGATGGCAATACAGTTTATGCAACGTTAGGTACATTTGGAAAGAAAATTAGCTACTATCCTGGAATTGCTGCTCAAATGCCCAGTAAGGGTGTTGTTGATTTACAGTTTGGTGCTTATTCATATGCTTATGGCACATCACATGCAAATGTAACCAAAAAGAAAGCTGATAATAAAGCACATCAGAAGTAATAATTGGTAGCGTAATACACCTAATTTATGATATTATTATTGTTAGGTATATTTTATTAAAAAATAATTTTGTAAAGGGGCACGACGCATGAATAATTCAGGCGTGACGGTCGGTTTAGATATTGGCACGACGTCCATCAAGGTGGTCATTGCGCAAACAACGGGTAATGAATTTAACGTGATTGGTGCAGGTAATGCACCGTCACATGGTTTGCGCAAGGGTGTCATTATAGACATTGATGCGACTGCTAACGCGATTCGCGAAGCGATTGCGCAAGCACAAGAAAAAGCAAATTTTCAAATTAATGAAGTTGTTGCAGGTATCTCTGCAAATCAAATTGAAATGATTCATGTTGAAGGCCTCGTTTCTATTGCTAATCAAAATAAACGAATTACTTATGCGGATGTGCAAAATGTTGCCCACCAAGCATTGTCTCATAGCGTATCAGCTGATCATGATGTGATTGAATTAATTGCTGATGAGTTTAGTGTTGATGGTTTTGATGGTATTCAAGATCCACACGAAATGATTGGTGTGCGCCTTGAAATGCGCGGTACGGCATATGTGGGTCCAACTAAAATTTTGGACAACACTCGAATGGCTATTCAAAAAGCTGGGTTGTCCTTAAGAGAATTTGTACTTGCACCACTGGCTGTCGGTAAAAGTATTTTGAACGATGGGGAACAAGATTTTGGTACAGTATTGATTGATCTTGGTGGCGGACAAACGACAACTTCCATTGTTCATGATCGGCAATTAAAATTTAATCATGTTGATTTAGAAGGTGGCGATAATGTCACCAAAGACATTTCGACAGTACTTGAAACATCTTATATACATGCAGAAAAGATTAAGCGTAGTTTTGGTTATGCTGATCCTAATCAAGCGAGTGCTGATAAAGAATTTCCGATCGCAGTTGTTGGGGATAATCAACCACATGTTAGCAATGAACGTTATTTATCCGAAATTATTGCAGCACGATTGGAACAAATATATAGGCGTGCCTTTGATCCGTTAAATACTGTTAATGGCTTAAACATGCCCGGTGGTTTTGTGTTAACGGGTGGTAATGCCGCATTACCAGGGACTGTAGATTTTGCTAAACAAATTCTAGGCGAAAATGTACGACTGTTTGTGCCAGATCAAATTGGTCTGAGACATCCATCTTACACAAGAGCGATGTCTTATGCTATGTTTGCTTCACGTGAAAATATGACGCAACAAGTTATCAAACAAGTGATCATGTCACGACGTGAAGATCATACTAATCCGGAAAATGTATCACAAACAACAATTCAGGCAAAAGAGTATTCTGAACTGCCTGAATCAAATGCTCAAGCCATTCATTATAATGGCACGTCAGATGACCAACCTCAAAAAAGTTTATTTGGGCGATTGATTCAAATGATTAAGAACTTATTTAGCGAAGATTAATATAATTTAAGGAGATAACTCATGGATTTTTCAATTGATGACGCCCAAGAGACTGGCGCAATCATTAAAGTTATTGGTGTTGGTGGCGGTGGTTCAAACGCTGTTAATCATATGATAGAAGAAGGTGTTAGTGGCGTTGAATTTATTGTTGCCAATACCGATGTTCAAGCATTGGATAAGTCAAATGCTGACATTAAAATTCAAATTGGACCAAAACTCACAGGTGGATTAGGCGCAGGGTCTAATCCAGAACGTGGTACAAAAGCTGCTGAAGAATCATCTGAAGCTATTGCAACAGCAATTTCAGGTGCTGATATGGTTGTTATTACTGCCGGAATGGGTGGTGGTACAGGAAATGGTGCAGCACCCGTTGTGGCACGTATTGCCAAAGAGCAAGGGGCATTGACTGTAGCTGTTGTAACACGACCATTTAAATGGGAAGGCCCAAAGCGTGGTCGATTTGCTGCTGAAGGCTTGCAAGCTTTGTCAGAATCTGTTGATTCTCTCATCGTGATTACCAACGAACGTTTAAAGGATCGTATTGATCTACGAACACCTTTGTCAGAAGCATTCAAAGTTGTGGACGAAGTTGTGGCACAGGGTGTTCGTGGTATTTCAGAATTGATTACCAACCCAGGCTTTATTAACCTTGATTTTGCTGATGTCAAGACAGTGATGCAAGATGCTGGCCCTGCATTAATGGGTGTTGGCCAAGCAAATGGCGAAACACGTGCTGCTGATGCAACGAAACAAGCAATTTCATCACCATTACTTGAAGTAGATATGTCTGGTGCTGAGGATGTTTTGTTAAATATTACAGGTGGACTAGATATGTCTTTGTTCGAAGCGCAAACTGCATCAGAAGTGATTGCACAAGAAGCTGGACGAGAAGTTAACGTTATTTTTGGTACATCCATTGATGAAAACTTAGGTGATTCGATTCGTGTCACAGTGATTGCAACGGGTTTGCAAAATGCGACAGTTGATCCAGCATCAACGAAGAGCGCAGCACCTAAAGCCAATGCAGCTAAAGTTTTTGGCACATCAAGCAGAGATGCAACACAGCCTGCACAGAATACATCAATTTTTGAAAAGCCAGACTCAGAACCTGTTAAATCAACAGTTAACCCAACACAGAATGACCCATTTGCTGATTGGAATATTAGTGGTGAATCGAAAGATGCATTTGCTGAAGATGGCCGCTTTGAAGGTGTCAAAAAACAATCTTTTGATGTATTTAATACACCAACATCAAACACGACATCTGTTGATTTCTCAAACACTGACGATGATAACGAGCAACCACCATTTTTTAAGAAACGTTAAAATACCGGTATAGGTTGAGGGCACCTTGATTGTGTGATAAATCGATGAATTATGGTTAATTCATTGTTTGTACATAGCAATCACCAACCTGCGTGTTAAGGAGAAACTATGGCATTAGGTGATACAATTAAACGCCTTTTCAGTAATGATGAAGACGATCTATATGAAGATGACTATGACAATAATAGTTATCAAGAACAACAACAATTTCAACAACCAATTCAACAAAATTCACAACAAGCAACTTACTTTGGCCGTCAAGCATCTCAATCAACAATGACTGATCCAAGTAATGCGAATAGTAAAATTGCTTTATTTGAGCCTAAAGTTTATTCTGATTCCCGAGCGATTGCTTCTCAAATTTTAGGTGGTGAGGCTGTTATTGTTAACTTTACACAAATCGATGAAGCACAAGCTAAGCGCATTCTAGACTTCTTAGGTGGTGCAATTTACGCTGTAAATGGCGAAATCGAACGTATTGGTCAATCAATATTTTTGGTCACACCAGCAACATTTGAAATTTCTGGGACGCTAACTGATAATTTAGAACCCAATACACGGTATTAATATATGATTGAAATTTTAAATTGGATTATCCGTATCGCACACTATTATGAATACGCTATTGTTATTTATGTTTTGATGTCTTGGTTGCCTGGTGCACAGCAATCAACATTAGGACGTTGGCTTCAGCGTATTGTTTCACCTTATTTGAATCTATTTAGAATCATACCACCTATTGGGGGTATGATTGATATTTCTCCGATTGTGGCAATATTAGCATTGAATTTTGCAATTAGTGGTCTGACACATTTAGTGTTACTATTTGTGTAGTATGGCAGAAAATAAAATTGCAGTAGTGCAACATTTTCGACCAGAAGAAGAAAAGTTTATACAACAAGTAAGCGATTGGATTCGTCAGAGTGAGGATGAGTATCGTGGCATATTGACACGATTTTTAAACCCACGTGAGCAATACATTTTGCAAACATGCGTTAATCGGGCAAAAGATTTAGTTGTTCAATTTAATGGTGTCGTGCCTAATGCTGAAAGCCAACGTGCTTTTATCGCACCTCGTTTTTACGAGATTAACTTATCAGATTTTGAGTTAGCGGTATTAGAAATTAAGTATCCAGTCAAATTTACCGAGTTACATCACGCAACAATACTCGGTTCATTTATGAGCGCGGGTATAGAACGTGCTGTTATTGGTGATATTTTATCTCATCAAGAGCAATGGCAAATTGTTGTTGATGCTAAAATGGTGGCGTATATCCAGCAAACGGTTGAAAAAATTGGCCGCGTAAAAGTCATGTTACTGGAACAAAACTTAGATCATGCCTTTGTGACAGCACGTGATGATTGGGACGAAGTATTTTTACTACTTTCATCGTTACGCATTGATACTACTATTTCAGCTGCTTTTGATATACCACGACGTGTGGCAAAGTCATTAGTTGAACAAGAGCAAGTTCGTATTAATTGGACAACGATGCTTAAGCCAGATCATGTCATTGCTGTCGGTGATATGGTGTCTGTGCGTCACTATGGTCGTTTACAACTGGCGATGATTGATGGCTTGAGTAAAAAAGATAAGATTAAAACAGTTGTAAATATTATTCGTCGTTAGCTTAACACGAAATATTTCAAAATTAAAAGGAGATATGATGTTATTAACACCTGATGAAATTTTGAACCACGAATTTACTAAAAAAGGTTCGCGTGCCTATATTGCGTCGGAAGTCGATGCATTTCTCGATACTGTCAATAGTGATTATGAGACATTGATTGCTGAACGCGATAAATTACACAATGACAATAGTAGTTTACAAGCTAGGGTAGACGAACTAGAGGCTAAGCGTGAACAAGTTAATCAATCTATCTTTGTTGCTCAAGAAGCGGCTGATCGTTTAAAACAAGAGGCTGATGTTGAAGTGAAAAAACAGCTGACGCACGCTCAAGAATCTGCCACTAAAATCATTAGTGACGCACGTACCAAGGCTGAGTCTGAGGCATCGAATTTAGCACAAGAAAATGCTGATTTGATTGATGAGCAGAATCAGCTACGAACAGAAGTTGAAAATTTCAAAAATTCTTTCTTGAAATTATTAACACTTCAGCGTAAACTAATAGAAAATGATGAATTAGCTGAAGCGGTTCATCATTTACCGCTTGGCGAAGCTACTGCCAAACGTGTTGATCATGTCGCAACAAATGATGACGTGTTGCCTGATGTTGAAGACCAACAGCAGGTAGTTTCAGAAACGACAGATGATACGACAACTGAAGCAAAGCCGGCCTCAGGTCCAGTTGTGGTGTTTCCAGAATCAGAAGAAAATAGCAACGATAATAATAAATAGTAAAAAGCGTAACACAAAAAGATTGGCATACATACGCGCAGCGAGTCATGGTGGTTTGAGATGATCGTCACTGTAGCCATTCAAATCAGTTACAAGTTTTGTTGAACTGAATTTTTTAGTAAGTTCAAACGGTGCAGTCCGTTAACACTGGTTTGAGGGTTATTTAATATAACTAAACTTGGGTGGTACCACGCGAAAGTGTCCCTATGTCATTTTGACATAGGGACACTTTTTTATTTTAACACGACACAGTTTACTACTGAGAATAAAGATAAACGACGGGAGAAATTAAATGAAGTATAAAGACACACTTAATCTAGGAAAAACTGATTTTCCAATGCGCGGTTCGTTACCAAAAACAGAGCCTGTTCGTCAACAAAAATGGTATGATACTAATTTGTATCAGCAAAGATTGACACAAAATGAAAATAAACCTCATTTCAATTTGCATGATGGACCACCATACGCCAATGGTAACATTCATTTAGGTCATGCTTTAAATAAAATTTCAAAAGATATTATTGTTCGTTATAAGAATATGGCTGGATTTTACGCACCCTATGTTCCGGGGTGGGATACACATGGTTTGCCAATTGAACAACAGTTGACAAAAGCTGGTTATGATCGTAAATCGATGAGAAAGGCAGATTGGCGTAATTTAGCAAAAGATTTTGCTTTGGAACAGGTTGATAAGCAAAGAAATGATTTCAAGCGCTTGGGCATCATGGCTGATTGGCAAAATCCATATATTACCTTGCTACCTGAATTTGAAGCTGCACAAGTGCGTGTCTTTGGTGAGATGGCTGGTAAAGGCTATATATTCAAAGGATCAAAACCTGTTTACTGGTCATGGTCATCAGAGTCTGCGCTTGCAGAAGCGGAAATAGAATATCATGACATTGATTCTGTTTCATTGTACTATGCCAATCAGGTCAAGGATGGCAAAGGTGTTCTCGATAACGATACGTATTTTGTTGTTTGGACAACAACGCCATTCACAGTAACAGCATCACGTGGTATTACGCTTGGTCCGGATATGACATATGCCGTTATTCAACCTGAGGGTGAAACACGAAATTTTGTGATTGCAACTGGTCGTTTGGAAGCAATTGCCCCGCTATTTGGTTGGGAAAATTATAAAATTCTTGCAACTTATCAAGGACAAGAACTAGATCGCATAACAGCGTACCATCCTTGGGATTCTGAAACTGAAGAATTAGTCATGAATGCGGATCATGTGACATTAGATTCCGGTACGGGGTTAGTGCATACAGCCCCAGGTTTTGGTGAAGATGATTTTAATGTTGGTATGAAGTATGGTCTTGAGGCGTTTGTGACAGTGGACGAAAAGGGTTACATGACAAAAAACGCCGGCCCTGATTTTGAAGGCAAGTTTTATGATGATGTTGTTGGTGTTGTCATTAATAAGTTAAAAGATGCACAGCTGTTTTTAGCAAAAGAAAAAATTACACATTCTTATCCTTTTGATTGGCGTACAAAGAAACCAATTATCTGGCGTGCAGTGCCACAGTGGTTTGCATCTGTAGAAAAGTTCCGTCAAAATATATTAAACGAACTTGATCATGTGACTTTTTATCCTGAATGGGGCAAGAAGCGACTTTACAATATGATACGTGACCGTGGTGATTGGGTTATCTCACGTCAACGTGTGTGGGGTGTGCCGCTACCAATATTCTATGCGGAAGATCAAACACCGATTGTGGATCAAGAAATTATTAATCATGTGGCTGATTTATTTGAAGCGCATGGCTCAAATTACTGGTTTGAGCATGAGGCTAAAGACTTACTGCCTGATGGTTACACAAATGAGCATTCACCAAATGGTCAATTTACCAAAGAAGAAGACATCATGGATGTTTGGTTCGACTCAGGGTCGTCTTGGGCCGGTGTTATGAATACACGTGACCATTTAGATTATCCTGCCGACCTGTATTTGGAAGGCTCGGATCAGTATCGTGGGTGGTTTAACTCGTCCCTAATCACATCAGTCGCTGCTACTGGGCATGCACCTTACAAGAATGTATTATCACAAGGATTTACGTTAGATGGTAAAGGCAATAAGATGTCCAAATCACTTGGTAATACGATTTCACCACTTGATGTGGCTGATAAAATGGGTATTGAAATTTTGCGTTTGTGGACAATTTCTGTTGACACATCACAAGATATGCCAGTCTCAAATGAAATACTAAAACAAGTATCTGAAAGTTATCGTAAATTAAGAAACACATTACGTTTCCTAATGGCCAATACAACAGATTATAATGTCATAACTGATGCTGTGCCATTTGCTGATCGTGCTGGACATGATCAATATTTTTCTGTGTTACTAAATAACTTTATTAAAGATATTCGTCAGTCTTATGACAACTATCAATTTAACGATATTTTCAAACGTGTGATTAATTTCGTTAACGTTGATTTATCAGCCTTTTATTTGGATATTGCCAAAGACGTGGTATATGTTGAAGCACCGACTGGACATGCACGACGTTCTATGCAAACAGTATTTTATGAAACACTGTTAGCATTAACAAAGCTCTTGTTGCCAATTTTGCCACATACAGCTGAAGAAGTTTGGGAATACTTGCCAAATGAAACGTTAGACTTTGCTTACTTATCAGAAATGCCAGAAGTACAAGATCTTGGAAACGTAACGCATTTGTTAGAGAATTGGTCAACATTCATGTCTCTACGTGATGCTGTGAATAAGGCGCTTGAAGAGGCACGTGGCGTTGAATTAATCGGTAAAAATGCCGAAGCAGCTTTGACGCTCTATGTTACTTCTGAACAAAAAGCATTATTACAGAATTTAAATGCAGATGTCAGGTTATTGCTTATGGTTTCTCAACTTTACATTGTTGATGCGAACACAGCCACAGCCGACGTTAAGTCATATGACGGTGTATTGATTGATGTTAAACATGCTGTTGGTGGAGTCTCACCACGTGATCGCATGTTCCACGAGGATTTGGGTGCTGATGAAGCATTCCCAGAACTATCGCAACATGAAGCCGACATTGTACGCGAGTTTTATCCTGAAGCCCTAACAGAAGGGTTCGAATAAAAGTACGACGTGTTTGTTAAATAAAAAATGTTATTGCACAGTTACCATGCAATAACATTTTTTATTTTGCGTTTGTTTATTTAGAAAGAAAACGGTTACATGGCCAAAGAGAATTAGCGGTATAATAGAGGTAGGTAAGTATGCAAGACATTATAAGGAGAAAACATTATGGCAACAAAACGCATTATGTTAGTGTGTGCTGCTGGTATGTCAACATCACTTTTAGTGGCTAGTATGAAAAAATCAGCAGTTAATCAAGGAAAAGACTATGATATTTTTGCGATAGCTATTTCTGATCTCGCGGTAAAATTAAAGGATATGCAACCCGATATTGTGTTGTTAGGACCACAAGTTTCATATTTAAAAGATGAAATCAAGAATCAAACTGATATTTACGGTATACCTATGGCTGTGATGGATATGATGGACTATGGTACGATGAAAGGCGCAAATATATTGAAAACGGCGGAAGCATTACTAAAACACAGCTGACCGTTGTTATCCATAAAATGACGCATCGAAGCTAGTAATCGCAATTGCCGTTTTTTGATTGTGTTTAACCTGCTTATTAAGATACAATATAATTATCCCATAAGAGAGTCGGTTCTCATTATTGCGAGTGACCGGTATAAAGGCTATGACAAATCGAAAAACAAAGTATTATATGATTACCACTTTATTTGTTGCCATTGTGTTAATACAAATGATTATACCGTGGCTTGGCGTTATGCCCCTTGGTGCGTTTGTTATTGGTGCTAGTGCAACGATTATCCAATTTACAGTGGCATTATCTGGCATTTTGCTTGGTCCAAAGTATGGCGCCATTGTTGGTTTCTTTTGGGGAACCATGTCATTCATTAATGCGCTGACACATCCGGGGACTATTGGCTCGTTAATGTTTCAAAATCCAGTTACTGCCTTGTTGCCACGTATTTTAGTTGGTTTATTAATCGGTATCCTATTTAACATGTTTTTGCGTAATCGATCAGCGACAGTTCAGACAGTGGGGTTGGGTATTTTGGGTGTGTTAGCTGCCTTAATTAATACGGTTGGTGTGGTTATCCTAACAGTTATTGGATTTACGGTAATGCATACCAATTTTACAGGAATTCCTGATCACCATCTTTTGAATTGGTTAGTCGGTATTGTCTCGTTCAATGCCATTTTTGAAATGATTGTTGGATTTATATTGGTTACCGTTATAGGCAATATTTTACTGCCAGTTGCACAACGCTCAGGTATTAATGGTTGATAAGAAAAAAAGTCATATGATGCACTAACCCAGACTCGAACTGGGAGCAAAGACTTAGGAGGTCCCCGTTTTATCCTGTTAAACTATTAGTGCGAACTATTTTATTATACCGTAAATTAAATTAAAAACAAACTATAACGCGACTGGTTAATGTAGTCGCTATTCTGGATAAGGAAATCTACGATGACAAATAATCGAACAAAATATTTAGTACTGACAATTTTTTTCATGGCTATTGTGATAATACAAGTTGTTATCCCATGGTTAGGTTATATTCCACTAGGTGCCTTTGTTGTCGGTGCAGCACCAACAATTATTCAATTTACAGTGGCTATTGCAGCAATTATTTTAGGCGCGCGCTGGGGCGCTTTTATTGGCGCATTTTGGGGAATAATAACATTGTGGCAAGCATGGTCAACACCAGGAACTATTGGTTCTCTCATATTTCAAAATCCAATTACAGCAATCGTACCACGTCTTTTAATGGGATTTTTAATTGGTTGGTTATTTAATCAATTATTGCGCGAGAAAAGTGCGAGAATACAAGTTGTTGGATTAGCTTTCTTGGGTGCATTAGCTGCTTTGATTAATACTGTTGGTGTTGTCTTGTCAACGGCGGTTGGTTTTAAGGTTATGCACACCAATTTTACAGGTGTACCAACAGATAATATTTTAGGCTGGCTAGTTAGTATTGTTGCTTTTAACGGTATATTTGAAGTGATTACAGGGGCCATTTTAGTCACGATTATTGGTAAAATATTAGTTCCTTTAGCCGAGAAGTCAGGAATTAAGGGATGATTAATTCTGTGATTTAAATTAAATATTGACAACTATTAATTAGTATGTTTTAATAAATGTATTAAATAAAAAAGAGATAAACAAATGACAACATCAGTTAACACAACAACACAAATTATTATCAGCATTATCATTATTTCGTGATAGGTGCTGATAATTTTTGGTGCCTATCAATCAATTGATAGGCAGCTGATAAATGTCAAAGAGACAAGCTGCTTTTTACAAGCAACTTGTCTCTTTTTTGTTTCATTTCGTAGGAGAGTATTATGACATTAACATTAGAACAGCAAAAACTTGCAAAACATTTGTTTGAGGCATTTAAAGATAATGTCCCATTAGATCAGAACGATTACGTTAATGTCGTACATGATTTTGACACGGCATATGAGGTACAAGACGCAGTTATGGCATTGAAAAATGAACCAACAGCAGGCTATAAAGTATCGCTGACTTCTCCTGAAACGCAGCATATGTTTGCATCAGATTCACCATTATATGGCGCACAAGTGGCTAATCGTTTCGTGAAATCACCGTATGTGTTAGACTTAGCGTCATATAATGAACCACTAGTTGAAGTGGAGTTGCTATTTACCGCTAAAGTAGATTTGACACCTGATATGTCAAAAGAAACGTTACTAAAAAATACGACAGTGGCACCAGCTTTAGAAGTCCCTGATGCACGTTTCAAGTCGTGGTTTCCAAAATTAGACAAGTACTTAGTGTTAAGTGATACAGCTGTCGGTGGGGCAGTCGTTTCAGGTAAGTCTCTAGATGGGAGCACGCTGACTGTTGGCGAATTAGCAGACGTCAGTGCCACGTTAACACACAATGGCAAGCAAGTTGGGCAGGGGAAAGGCAGTGAAGTGTTGGGAAACCCCGTAGCATCATTAGAGTGGTTGGTAACGAAATTAGCAGACCAAGGCAAGACGTTTGTGGCAGGGACGCAAGCGTCTACAGGGACGTTCTTATTGCCACCGCGTTTAAGTTCAGGAGAGTGGCGTGTGGATTTCACAGGAGAATTTGGTACAGTCGTTCTCCAAGTTAAGGAGAATAACTAATGGTCGATAAAAAACTGACATGGCGTCAATTACTTCTGATAGCATCGTTAATTTTTGGTATGTTTTTCGGTGCTGGAAATTTGATTTTTCCAGTGCAGTTAGGTCAAATGTCCGGTGGAAACTGGCTTCCTGCAACTTTAGGATTCTTAGTCACGGGTACTATTGTACCGTTTCTAGCTATGTTAGCTGTTAGCCTCACTCATAGTCGAAGTGTATACGATGTGGCAAAACCCGTTGGACATTGGTTTGGTTTATTATTCTTAGTCGCGATTCATCTCACGATTGGACCATTTTTTGGTACACCTCGTACAGCAGCAACAGCATTTTCAATGGGTGTGGCACCATTTTTATCTGCAGATCATCAACAGGTAGGTATGCTAATATTTTCTGCTTTATTCTTTGGATTGGCTTACTTTTTAACAGTCAAACAAGCAGAACTGACTAAACGTATTGGTAAATATTTAAATCCTTTGTTTATTGGTTTATTGGTTGTTGTATTACTTGTAGCACTCTTTATACCAATGGGCGGCACACATCAAGTGGTCAATACAGCATACCAAAGTAATTCTGGTTTACAAGGTGTTTTAGATGGTTATAATACGATGGATGGCTTAGCTTTGCTTGCACTGGCTGTATCTGTTGTATACGCTGTAAGAGGGCTTGGTTTTGGAGAGCATCAAGTATCAAAAGTATTGGCTAAAGCCGGCTTATTGAGTATCGTTATAGAAGGTTTTTTTTATACGAGTCTAGTTTTATTGGGTGTTTCAAGTTTAGGGAAATTCAAACCTGCAGCGAATGGTGGTGACGCGTTTGCACAAATCATCGCTCACTATGCAGGTAATTTTGGCACTGCTTTAACGGGTGTATTGGTGACGCTGGCTGTATTTACGACAGCAATGGGGTTGTTCGTTTCTTTCGCACAGGACCTGCATTTAGCTTTTCCTAAAGTGAGTTATCTTTGGTTTTTGCGTTTGATTGCTTTTGGCTCTTTTGTCACTGCAAATGCGGGTTTGACTAACATTGTAGCTTGGTCGGTCCCTGTGTTAATGTTATTATATCCGTTTGCTTTGGTGCTCATTTTGTTGTCGCTTTTTTCTAACTATTTTAATCGTTCAAGCACGATATACCGTAGTGCTGTGGCAGGTGTTGTGTTACCCGCAATATTGGATGCTTTTGCCAATTCACCATTCATGGGTAATCAGACTGTTCAGGGAATCGTAACAATGTATCATCAATATATACCATTTTCAGCGTTGGGATTTGGTTGGTTAGTACCGGCTTTAGTGGGTACGTTAATTGGTTGTGGCCTTTACGTTTTTTCAAATGCAACTCAAAACCAACATAATCGTGTTAAATCTGAAATATCTGTTAATACATCACGCGATTGATTGTCAGATGCGCCCCTTGCAGGGCGCATTTTTGATATAATGATGTTAGTAAAATTGAAAGGAAATATACTTGATAACCTGCTGATGAACTTAAGATAGTCGCCTCTTGTCAAATATAATCTATAATATCATGGGAAAATTTGTTGAAATGGATCATCCATTGATTCAGCATAAGCTGACAATGATTCGCAATAAAAAAGTAGGTACCAAAGATTTTCGTGCTTTGGTAGATGAAATCGCTATGTTAATGACTTATGAAGCCAGTCGCGATTTGCAGTTAGAAGATGTTGTTGTAGAAACGCCTGTTGCGACAACAACTAAAAAACAGTTGGCTGGTAAAAAATTAGCTGTTGTGCCAATCTTACGTGCAGGGTTGGGCATGGTAGACGGCATTGTGCAATTGATTCCAGCTGCTAAAATTGGTCACATTGGGATGTACCGTGATGAAGAAACGCTTGAACCCGTAGAGTATTTTATTAAATTACCAGAAGATATCGATCAGCGTGATGTTTTATTAGTAGACCCAATGTTAGCAACTGGTGGATCAGCAAAAGATGCGATTTCTGCACTTAAAAAACGTGGTGCCAAACATATCAAGTTGATTACACTTGTTTCGGCTCCTGAGGGTGTGAAAGCTGTTCAAGAGGCACATCCGGATGTTGATATTTATACTGGTTCATTAGATGAAAAGTTAAATGAGCATGGTTATATTGTGCCTGGTTTGGGGGACGCCGGCGATCGCTTATTTGGTACCATGTAAATAATTAGAAAAAAATCATTAAAATTAGTTTTATAAAAGTATTGACATTTTTTGTTAACCTGTGTATAGTTTTAATCATTAAGAAACAAGCAAGTAATTGCTCAAACAAGGAGAGTCATCATGACTAAAATGTATTTTAAACAAGTTAATAACACACGTCTCCTCCTCAACCTTCTTCTCATCTGAGTCTAGTTGGTTGTTATTTGAGCAGGATCAGCTACTAGACTTTTAAAGGGATAGTGGCTGGTTAGGAAAAATGCGTATAAAGCGCCCTAACGAGCAATCGTTAGGGCGCTTTATTGTACTCTAATGATTGCACTGCTTAATTTGGAGATGTAATCAAAAGGAGATTAGGATTATGGCACAGAATGCAATTAATAAGGAAGCGCAAATCAATAAAGAAGTCATCCAAGAAAAAGTTGGTGAGGCTGAGGAATCTATCCGTGATATTGTTTATAAAACATCGGCAGCAGTTTCAAATGCCATCTTAGTTACATTAGGAATGGGATTGTTATTGCAAACCATTGCCGGATTTATTAATTGGGCACCAATGGTACAGATGGGGGCTATCACAAAAATTATGTTGCCTGCTGCCTTTGGTGCAGCAGTCGCCTCGCAAATGAAGACGAATACGATGGTCATGTTTAGCGCGATGGCTGCTTCTACAGTTGGTGCTAATGCTGTATTCTTTAGTAATAATGCTGTCCAAGGTGTGACTGCGACTGGTTATGCTGGCACACAAGCTGCTGGTTCAGCAATTATCACAACAGGACAGCCAATATCAGCTGTTATGGCAGCCATTATTGCAGTATTGTTTGGTAAATGGTTGAGTGGTAAAACGCCATTAGATATGGTTATTGTACCAGCTGCAACAACAATTGTTGGTACGGTGAGTGGTTATTACTTGGCGATGATTACGACACCTGCCTTAGTAGCGGTTGGCCAATTTATTGCTTCAAGTGTTTCAGTTAACCCGATTATTGGGACAGCAATTGTTGCCATGGTATTTGGTGCATTAACAATGACACCTGCATCTGCGGCAGCATTAGCTGTTGCTATTGGTGCAACAGGTGTGACGTCACCGCAAGCTGCTGGTGCGATATTAATTGGTACAACGGCTGTGTTTGTTGGCTTTCCAGCTATGTCGTTTCAAGAAAATAAAATTGGTGCAACGATTGCACAAGGTATTGTGACGCCAAAAATTCAATTTCCAAATTTGACTAAAAATCCAGCATTGATTATCCCACCAATGATTGGTGCAGCCATTGCAGCACCAATTGCCACAATAGCATTTCATGTGACAGCACCATTTGCTATGGCGGGTATTGGATTTAATTCGTTTATCGTACCTTTGGCTTTGGCGGGATCAAATCCAGTTGCTTTTGCCGCTTATATGGGCATTGGTGTTGTCGTGCCAATTATTGTGTCATTTGTGGGTTACCGTGTGATGCGCAAAATGGGTTGGGCAAAACCAGAACAGTTGCATTTGGAAATGATTTAATGTGTTTGCTTAATTAAAATTTGGAGAGAAATTATGAAAAAAATTATTGCTATAGTTGTTGCCTTCGTTGTTGTCATTGGGGGAGTTATTGGTTTTGGTATGATGAAGAAAACAGGCAATAAAACAGCTAATATTGTCAAAATTGGTGGTGTGTTTGACACTTCTGGTAATGTTTCGGCTTATGGTCAAGCTGAACAAAAGGGTGCTAATTTTGCAGTTAAGCATATTAATGCTGCTGGTGGCGTTAAAGTCGATGGTAAAACTTACAAATTCAAGATGGTTAATAAGGATAGTAAATCAGATAATACGGAGGCGGCATCTGTTACCACAAATTTGATTAATAATAATCAAGTCAATGCTATTGTAGGGCCAGTGGTGACTTCTGCTGTTCAAGCTGCTATTCCATCAGCAACAAAAGGGAAAACACCAGTGATATCACCTACAGCTGGTGCTGATAGTATTACAGTACAAAAAAATGGGACGGTTCAACCTTATATTTTCCGTGCACAATTTAAAAATTCATATTTAGGTACAAAGATGGCAAAATTTGCTACAGATACGATTAAAGCTAGAAATGTTATTGTTTTTCAAGATAATTCCTCAGATTATGGGACAGGTATCACTGCAGCGTTTAAAAAAGCATATACAGGTAATATCGTTGAAACTGATTCATATCAAGCTGGGGATACAGATTTTCAGGCAATGTTAACAAAGATTAAGAATAAAAAGTTTGATGCCATTGTCATTAATGGTTACTATACTGAAGCTGGAGCTATTTTAAAGCAGGCGCGTGATATGGGAATTGCAGTTCCTGTTATTGGACCAGATGGGTTAGGTGATCCAAAATTGGCTGAAATTGCTGGTAATAAAAATACAAGTAATGTTTATTACGCAGCGCATTTCTCAACAAAAGCGTTATCTACTGATGCAGCCAAGACCTTTGTTAAGTCTTATCGTAAAGACTATCAACAGGAGCCATCACAATTTACAGCATTGTCATACGATGCTGTTTACATGATTAAGCAAGCGATTGAAGATGAAAAATCAATTGATAAAGCTAAAATTACAGCAGGTTTAGCTAAAATTAAGAATTTTGAAGGCACAACAGGTAAAATGACAATGGACAAATTCCATAATCCGAAAAAATCAATTGTTATGGTTGGCGTTCAAAATGGAAAAGACACAACTGCTACAGTTGTGAAATAACAGGTGACTATCTTGTCAATGATAATTCAACAATTAATCAATGGTATGATCCTGGGAAGCGTTTATGCACTATTGGCACTGGGATATACGATGGTGTATGGCATCATTAAATTAATTAATTTCGCGCATGGTGATATTTATATGCTGGGAGCTTATTTTGGCTATTTTTTCCTTCGTGTGCTTCATCTAAATTTCTTTATTGCCTTAATTTTTTCTATGGCAATTTGTGCAGTATTAGGTATGTTAATTGAGTTTATTGCTTATCGTCCTTTGCGCCATTCACCAAGAATTGCTGTCCTGATTTCGGCATTGGGTGTATCATTTTTGCTTGAAAATGGTATGAGTTATCTTTTTGGATCTGATAAAAGATCGTTTCCACAAGCAATTAAAACAATACAATATCATTTTGGTAGTTTACAAATTTCTAACATTCAAATCATTATTATAACAACTGCGATTATTTTGATGATTTTATTAAATATAATCGTTAAGAAAACAAAAATGGGGCGTGCCATGCGCGCCGTCTCTGCTGATGAAGAAGCAGCTATATTAATGGGTATTAATGTTAATCGTACAATTTCATTTACTTTTGCAATTGGCTCAGCGTTAGCTGCTGCCGGCGGGATGCTCATTGGCTTGTACTACAATAATATTGATCCATTGATGGGGATGACACCTGGGATTAAAGCTTTTGTAGCTGCAGTTTTGGGTGGTATTGGTATTATTCCTGGGGCAGCATTAGGCGGTTGGTTAATTGGTATTTTAGAAACTATGACACAAGCAGTTGGTTTGTCAAATTATAAAGATGCCGTTGTTTATGCGATTTTGATTATTATTTTGTTATTAAAACCTACTGGTATTTTAGGTAAAAACAAACGGGAAAAGGTGTAAGTTCATGGATAAAGCGCATATAAAATATACGTTGAGCTGGGCCACATTAACGTTAATGATTATCATCCTAATCTTTGTAATGACTATGTTTGGTATTATCGGACCCTATGGTATGACAACTATTGTATTAATTGGCATTAATCTTATTGCAGCGGTTGGCTTGAATTTAGTTATCGGTATGTCAGGGCAATTCTCATTAGGCCACGCAGGATTTATGGCTATTGGCGCTTATGCCACAGCTTTAATTGTAACTTCAGTACCCACCATTTTTGGTTTTATTATTAGTCTTTTTGTGGGCGCTATATTGAGTGGTATTGTGGCGTTAATTGTCGGTATTCCGACGTTGCGCTTGCGTGGTGATTATTTAGCAATTGCCACGTTAGGTGTATCAGAAATTATTAGAATTTTAATTATGAACTTTAAAATCACACGTGGACCCGCAGGTATTTTTGCAATTCCCGCCTTTGTTAATTGGCAAGTTGTTTTTGGGCTTGGTGTGCTATCGATTATTATTGTGGTGAATTTAGTTAGAAGTCCTACAGGTCGAGCCATTATTGCTGTTCGTGATAATGAGATTGCCGCAGAATCATTAGGAATTAATACAACCAAGTATAAAGTTATTGCCTTTGTTCTTGGTGCGATATTAGCGGCAATTGCGGGTGGACTACGTGCCAGTTTCATTCAATCTGTGTCACCACAAGACTTTACTTTTATGCAAAGCATTACTATTCTAATCATCGTTGTACTAGGTGGCATTGGTTCAATAAGTGGCACAGTACTGACCGCTGTTGCATTAGGTATTTTAGATGTTGTCTTACAAAATTTTGGTTCATTGCGGATGGTTGTTTATGCTGTGGTATTAATTATCGTAATGTTATTTAGACCGCAAGGTTTGTTGGGTAGATCAGAATTTTCATTGAAAAAAATGTTGTTCGATTCAGGAGGAGACCATGACAAAGGCCGTTCTAAAGACGCGTGAACTAAGTGTTAAATTTGGTGGGGTCACGGCAGTAAATAAAGTAACCATAGAAGCACACGAAAATGAACTCGTGGGTCTAATTGGACCCAATGG
The DNA here is from genome assembly GCF_016908715.1 of Leuconostoc rapi. Taxonomy (GTDB): domain Bacteria; phylum Bacillota; class Bacilli; order Lactobacillales; family Lactobacillaceae; genus Leuconostoc; species Leuconostoc rapi. Next base: position 152,146 of record NZ_JAFBEK010000001.1, read on the forward strand.
TGCGGGCAAAACAACGCTATTTAATTTATTAACTGGCGTTTATAAACCTACGTCAGGCGAGGTAGTTATTGACGATGGTGACCAATTAGTTAATATTAATCAATTACCACCCTATAAGCGTGCGCAATTAGGTATTGCACGCACTTTTCAAAATATTAGGTTATTCAAGAGTAGGACTGTAGTAGAAAATGTGTTGATTGCCATGACAGCTAAAAATAGACCATATGTTGTTCAAGCCATGTTACGTACACCAAGTTTTTACAAAAAAGAAGCACAAAACCGAGAAAAAGCACTGTCGTTATTAGAAATTTTTGGTATGACAAATGTTGCTGATGAGCTAGCTAATAATCTACCCTATGGTCAACAGCGTCGATTAGAGATTGTTCGTGCCTTGGCGACGACACCTAAAATTTTATTTTTAGATGAGCCTGCTGCCGGTATGAATCCACAAGAAACACAAGCATTGACTGAACTGATTAAACAAATTCAAGTACAATTTAAAATAACAATTGTATTGATTGAACATGATATGAATTTGGTTATGGCAGTTAGTGAACGTTTGTATGTTTTAGAGTATGGGAAAGTCTTGGCAACTGGTACACCAAAAGAAATTCAAAATAATCCAGCAGTCATTAAAGCGTATTTAGGGGAAGAGGGTTGATTAATGGCTGAAACGTTATTAAAAGTAGAAAGGCTAAGCGTTAACTATGGCGCAATCAAAGCAGTCCGTAGTGTTGATTTCCACGTCAATCGTGGAGAAATTGTCACGTTAATCGGTGCAAATGGTGCCGGGAAAAGTACGATTTTGCGGACAATATCTGGATTAGAAAAAGTCGTAGCAGGTAATATTTCTCTAAATAATCTGGTTTTAAATCATATGTCCTCTGAAAGGCGAGTGCGCAGTGGTATCGTACAAGTACCTGAAGGCCGACGTGTATTTCCTGGCATGACGGTGCAAGAAAATTTACAACTCGGCGCTTATACAATTTCAAGAAAATCACAAAATAAAACGGCCTATGAAAGTGTTTATGAGCAATTTCCAATCTTGAAGGATCGCCGTAATCAAGACGCGGCTACGCTATCGGGTGGCGAACAACAAATGTTAGCCATAGGTCGAGCCTTAATGGCACAGCCAAAAATGATATTGTTGGACGAACCATCAATGGGTCTGGCACCACTGTATATTCAAAAGATATTTGATATTATTCAAAAAATTAGAGATACTGGCGTGACAGTACTTGTAATCGAACAGAATGCCAATCAAGCTTTAAAGATAGCCGATCGAGGGTATGTCCTAGAAGGTGGGCGAATTATTGCCACTGGCACAGGCGATGCATTATTAGCATCCAATGATGTTCGAGAAGCCTATTTAGGTGGATAAATGCTTGAAAATAAAAAATAATTTGACATATTTTGATAAAGTTGTTATTATATTCTCAACAGTGAAGAGATAAGTAATATGTTGAGCGCACTTAGAGAGTCTATGTTTGGTGAAAGTAGATTGCGTGATGATATGAAAATGGTCTTGGAGAGACACGTCATGGTGAGCATACGCTTATGCGTTGTGAGCAATGACCGGGTGAGCCCGTTATAGCAACAACAATTCCCGTTTTTAAAGTACGGCGATTGAATAAGGTATGTTTTTTAACATACAAATACCGGGTGGTAACACGATAATTCGTCCCGCAGTTTGATTAGGTTCAAACTGCGGGATTTTTTTGGCTTTATTAGCCTAGCGTCGTTGCGGATGATTAAATAAATGTAATCGAGGAAATATAATGGCAGGAAAATTAAAACGTGCGATGACGGCACGACAAATACAAATGATTGGCTTAGCTAGCGGAATTGGCACAGGCCTTTTTCTATCATCAGCCTACACCATTCATACTGCAGGGGCTTTTGGCACTATATTAGCTTATAGCATCGGTGCAATTTTAGTTTATCTCGTCATGTTGAGCGTGGCTGAATTATCGATTGCAATGCCGCAAACAGGTGCATTTCATTACCATGCACAAAAATTGATTGGTCCAGCTACTGGCTTTTTTGTTGCCATTTCTTATTGGCTAACATGGACAGTGGCATTGGGGTCTGAATTTACAGCATCAGGAATCATCATGCAAAGATGGTTTCCAAATGTACCGGTTTGGGCATTTTCTGGTTTATTTATTGTTATTATTTTATTAAGTAATATATTCTCAGTTAAAATATTTGGTGAAAGTGAGTATTGGTTAGCTGCAATTAAGGTTGTTGCTATTATTGCCTTTTTGGTTATTGGTGTTTTGATTTTGACAGGTGTTTTGCATTCTAGTCAAACACAAAACGTTGGATTTCAAAATGTTTTTAGCCATGGCCTTTTTCCAAATGGTATAGGTGCCGTATTTACAACGATGTTAGCGGTAAATTTTGCGTTCAGTGGAACTGAATTAATGGCTATTACTGCTGGTGAGGCCGCGGATCCAACTCATGCAATAGCTAAAGCAGTTAAGGCTGTTTGGTGGCGCCAAGTGATATTTTTTATTGGCAGCATTACCATATTAGCTGCAATTATTCCTTACGAGAAAGCTGGTGTCACACAGAGTCCATTTGTAACGGTATTTAGCATGATAGGGATTCCATATGCAGCAGACATCATGAATTTTGTTATTTTAACTGGCATTATTTCGATGGCTAATTCAGGTTTATATGCATCAACACGTATGTTGTGGTCCTTAAGTCACGAGGGCTTGATTTCTGCCAAATTCGAAAAAGTTAACCAAAATGGCATTCCAATTCGAGCGCTTTTGGCAAGTTTAGTAGGTGCTTTATTAGCTTTGGGTTCGAGCTTTATGGCTGCGGGGTCGCTATACTTGATATTAGTCGAGGTTTCTGGTTTAGCAGTTGTATTTGTATGGGTAGCAATCAGTTGGTCACATTATAAGTATTATCAACTGTTGACACGAGAAAAGCGGACACAAGATTTGCGATATCCAAAATGGGCATACCCACTGTTACCGTTAGCTGGATTTATTGGATCATCATTGTCAATTATTTTAGTTGTTTTTGATCCCGAACAACTTGGTGCACTGCTCTGGTCAATACCTTTTATAATCATTGTCTATGGGTATTATTATTTGCGATTTAAGTGGTGGCCAAAACATCATTTAACAGCAGTTAAGGCATCCAAACAAACTGTAGGAGAGTAATCATGACAAAATTTGAAACATATATCGCGTCAGGAACAGTCATATTAGATGGTGGTATGGGCAGTGAACTTGAAAAACGGCATATTGATGTGAATAATATTTGGTGGTCAGCATCAGCGTTGATCCAGTCACCAGATGATATTCGAGATATTCACAAAAATTATTTTAATTCAGGGGCTGCCTTGGCCATTACTGATACCTACCAAGCACACGTAAAATCTTTTACCGACCAAGGTTTAAGTGAGACAAAGGCTTATGAATTGATCGATTCTGCTGTCGCATTAGCTAAAAGTGGTCTCGAGAAATCTCATCGAAACAATGGGCTAATTGCTGGTTCTGTAGGACCTTATGGGGCTTATCTTGCAAATGGCGCAGAATATACAGGTCGTTATCATCTGACAGAACAGGCGTATCAGAATTTTCACCGGCCGCGTATAGCACGGTTGATCGCGGATGGCGTAGATATACTGGCCTTGGAAACAATGCCAAATTTTGAGGAAACCAAAGCGATAGGACATTTATTACAACAAGAGTTCCCAACAGTTGAAGCCTATTTATCTTTTGCTACGGAAGATGGCGATCATTTGTGGGATGGCACGCCATTGGCAGGCGCTGTTGCTTACTTTGAAACGGTTGTTCAAATTAAAGCGATTGGTGTGAATTGCACATCACCTCAAAATATTTTACCGGCTTTAGAAAAGATTGCCCCAAATACAAGCAAAAAAATTGTTGTCTATCCCAATGCAGGGGACGAGTACGACCCGAAAACTAAACGTTGGGTTAGTCAGCATGGCCCCATTAATTGGGCTGAATTAGTGCCATTGTGGCAAGCTGCTGGTGCTAGTTTAATTGGTGGTTGCTGTCGAACAAGTCCTGATGACATTCAGGAAATTGCTCAGGCCGTTATAGCTACTGAAAAATAAGTTTTACTTAGGGTGCCAAAACCAAATCACCGTAAGATTAAATAATTAAGAAGGCCAGCGATGATCACCAATCTAAAAATATACTATTTGCATAGTGACAAAATTACAACAAGTGTCTTTTTAAAAGGTTGCGGCGCAGTGGATGATATTATGTTCTATTTGGCGATTTGAAAATAACAACAATAAGGACGAGAAGATGACTAAAATATCTGAAATATATCATACCAAACCAACACCAGTACTATCATTTGAAATTTTTCCACCAAAAAAAGAAGGTGGCATCGAATCACTTTATCGAACATTAGATGAAGTCAATCCACAAAAATTAGGGGTTGATTTTATCAGTGTGACATATGGTGCTGGTGGTTCAGGTGATAATACCATGACACGAGATTTAGCACAATATATACAAACGCATTTCGGTGTTACGGCGCTTCACCACTTAACAGGGGTAAATCAAACACCAGAAAGCTTACGAGATAATTTGGAAAAAATTAAGCAAGTAGGGATCGAAAATATTCTTGCGTTGCGCGGTGATTTACCAGATAAAGACTATGTCAATGCTAACTATCCATATGCTAAAGACTTAATTTGTGATATTAAAGCGTTTAGTGGCTTTAACGTAGGAGCAGCAATTTATCCAGAAGGACATGTGGACAATCCTATTACTGGCATTAGCGTCGCTGGAGTTAAAGAAAAAATTACGAGTGGCACTGATTTTTTAATTTCTCAATTTTTCTTTGAAAATGATGTTTATTATCATATGCAAGAAGTTTTGAAAAATAATTATATTAAAGTGCCGGTATCTGCTGGTGTCATGCCGATAATTAGTAAGGCCCAGGTGGAACGTATGACCTATATGATCGGATCATCCTTACCGGCACGATTAGTTAAACTGATCCATAAATATGAAAATAATCCGGAAGATTTAAAAAAAGCTGGTATAGACTATGCACTCGAACAAATTCAAGATTTGTTAGATCATGGTGTTGATGGGATTCATTTATATGCTATGAATCGGCCAAGCGTACTGAAAAGTATGTTACCTATCATTAATCAAGAAATTGCAGCCAAACATTTTTAAAATTTGTGAGATTTGGTTGACAAAATAATGAATGTTTGATAACATAATTATAACGTTGAAGAGATAAGTATTAATTTAACACGCGAAGAGAGTTTACGGTTGGTGAGAGTAAATGGTGGGCAGATTAAGAAAATGGTCTTGGAGTTATCGTATGGCGAGTGTGAATCGACCTCAGTCGGTAGACACATAAACCATACTCGGGAGAGCCCGTTACAGCGACATCGGTTCCTTGAAAGTGTGTGGCATGGAGATGCCAACATACTGATAGCGACTGATAAGAGGTGTGCTTTTGTAATGATTTAGGCACATAAATACCGGGTGGTAACACGAGATTTCGTCCCGCAGATTAATTTTTTTAGTCTGCGGGATTTTTTATTTGCCATACTTTTAGAAAGAAGGGGAGCAAGTTGAGTAATAATAGTCTGCTACGCAATTGGAGTAGTGTGATATTGATTGGTGTTGTACTGTTGGTGCATAACTTAGTACCAAACAGCGTGACAAATTTTGAGAAACCACAACCTTATTTTAATATTTTACTGATTATCGTTTTTATTTTGAGTTTATTACTGGCGATTGCTAACACAATAACTAAAAAAATAAAGGTATTTCAGTACAATTCGCCCAGAATCGGGGTTGCCTTTGCTTTAATTGGTATCTACGATTTAGCAACAGCAAAGTTTGGTTGGATAAATACGTTATTCTTTCCGAATCCTGATAAAATTTTTGGCGCTTTGGTTAATAATTCAGCGTTATTAGTTAAATGTTTAGGTTATTCCGTCTGGTTGCTTATTATTGGCTGGGTTATTGGTGGTATTTTGGGCGTTATAACTGGGGTATTGATTGGTTGGAGTACAAATTGGCATTACTGGTTAGACCCTTTTGTTAAATTTCTAGGGCCAATTCCACCAACTGTTTTGATTCCGATTGCTTTGTCTGCTTTTCCAACAAGTTTTGCAGCGAGTGCATTTTTATTAGCTTTGTCAATGTGGTTTCCGGTCACAATACTGACGAATTCAGGCGTTGCTAGTGTTCGAATTGATTATCTAGAAGTTGCTGATACGATGGGTGCTAGTACAATTCAAAAAATATTTAAAGTTGCTTTGCCTGCATCATTGCCAAGTATTTTTGTCGGATTATTTAACGGCATATGCGCATCCTTTATTACGTTAATGGTGGCAGAAATGTTAGGTGTGAAGTATGGCCTTGGTTGGTATATCAACTGGCAACGAGAAATTATGGGATATGCTAACGTTTACGCGGGGCTGATTGTGTTGGCAATTGCATTTTCATTAATCATTACAATTTTATTTAGAATACGTGATCACTTCTTAAAGTGGCAAGAGGGCTTGATTAAATGGTAGCGAGAACAGAAGAAATTAGGGTAGAAAATTTAAGAAAAGTATTTCCGAGTCGTGATCTGAATAAACCTGATGTGGTGGCATTGGATCACGTTGATGCTAAAATCATGCCGGGAGAATTTGTCAGTCTAATTGGTCCATCTGGTTGTGGTAAAACCACGTGGTTACGATTAATATCAGGACTTGAAGTACCAACAGATGGCGCGATTTACGTCGGTGATAAGAAAATAACGGCACCTGGTCGAGAGCGCGGACTAGTTTTTCAGGATCCAAATTTGTTTCCATGGTTGACAGTACAAGAAAATATAGCTTTTGGTCTAAAAATCAAAGGCAAACTAACGCAAGAAGATCATGAAAATATTGCTGAATTAATTACTTTAGTGGGTTTAACTGGGTTTGAAAAGTCTTATCCTTATCAACTTTCTGGAGGTATGGCACATCGTGCAGCAATTGCGCGTGCCTTGGTAAATAATCCCGAAGTGTTATTGTTTGATGAACCTTTCGGGGCGCTCGATGCTTTTACACGTATGAAATTGCAAAATGATGTGCTAAGAATATGGCACGAAAGAAAGACAACAATGATTTTGGTGACACATGATGTGGAGGAAGCTATATTTTTAGGACAACGTGTGTTTGCAATGACACCACGGCCGGCACGTGTCAAAAAAATCATCAATATTAAGTTAGATTACCCAAGAAAAAGAGACGATCAGACATTTATCGCGCTCAAAGAAGAAGTTTTGAGTGTGCTAGATTTTCATAATATTTGAGGAATGAAAAATGAAGAGAAAATATATTTATTCTGGAATTGTCGCATTGGTTCTAGTATTTGTAACTGTTGTGTTGTTTCTGACAACAGGTCAACACAAAACGGTTGCCAATGATAGTTCAGACAAAAACTTTGTTTTAAAAATAGCGGAAAATAACGATTTATGTGGCGCGCCACAGCAGTTGGCCATAGCTAAGGGCTACTTTAAAGAGGAAGGATTAAAAATTAAAGTAGTTAAGCTTGGATCAGATACAACCAATTTTGAAGGTGTCAATTCAGGTAAAATAGATGCGTCTAACTCCATGATGGGGAGTTTAGTTCAACCATTAGCAAACGGAGCAAAAATTAAAATTACTACCGGTTTGCATACTGGGTGTTTACAAATTTTAGTTAAAAAAGGGAGCACAATTAAATCTGCTAAAGATCTTATCGGCAAAAAGGTGGGCGTAGGTGATATTGCGGGTTCGGCTGCTACTTATGTCAGACGTTACTTAGGACATTATGGTGTAGACGTGTCAGCCCAACATTCACAAGTACAGTTAGCTGCTTACTCAGCATCAGAATTGCCTATTGTGTTACAAAAAGGACAAGTTGATGCTATTGCACTAGGTGATCCAGATACTGAAATTGATAAAGCAAAGTATAATTTGATAACATTAAGTGCCTCAGCAACTGATCCAGCATTTAAAGATGAGTACTGCTGTGTGGCATATGTTTCAGACGATATTGCAAAAAACCATCCGGCAGTTGCAGCCAAATATACACTAGCCTTACAAAAGGGTGCTAAATGGGCAGAAGAACATCCAGAAGAAACAGTAGCGATTCAAACAAGTCAGCATTATATAGATGGGGATAAAAAGTTGAATACTAAAATGTTGAAATCTTATCAGTTTAAGCCTTCTTATTCCGGTGCAAAGAAAGCCTTTACTAAAGTTGGTGGAGATTTGCAAAAGTTAAATGTGGTCGATAAAAATGTTGATTTAAAAGCACTCAGACAAGCATCATTCTTTAAAACAACAGCTTCAAATTAATACATTTAGGCGATTATGTCGCCGTACATAAGAAAATTGAAAGGAGTTCGTCATGCAAGTCAATAATGCGACAGTTTATTATCTTCACAGTAACAAAATCCTAACAGTCGTATTTTTAAATGGCAGCGGGGCTATGAATACTGTGTAATTGATAAGCTGCCAGGTTAATTGTTTCAGAACAGGTTGATTATATAGGAGAAAAATATGACTACAGTAAAATCATCAAATCTTGGTTACCCACGATTGGGCGAACAACGTGAATGGAAAAAGCTTTTAGAATCATTTTGGAAAGAAGATATTGATGTCTTGACATTTGAAAAAACGGCAAAAGCATTACGCTTAACTAATTTGAAAAAACAAATTGATGCAGGTATTGACATCGTTCCTGTTGCTGATAACTCAAACTATGATCATGTTTTAGACACAGCTACAGCATTTAATCTAATTCCGACTCGCTTTGGAAGTTATGACAGACCACTGACTTTGAATGAATATTACGATATAGCACGAGGGAACAAAGAAAATGTCGCCGCTGACATGACCAAATGGTTTAATATTAATTATCATTACACGGTGACGGAATTTGATAATACAACGCCCAGACTGTTAGAAAATCGTTGGTTAAAGTATTGGCAAGAAGCTAATGATGAATTAGGTATTAACGGTAAGCCAGTTATTGTTGGACCAGTGACACTCATAAAATTAGGTAAATTAAATGGTGATTATGTTTCAAGCGAAAGTGACATCAATAAATTGCTTGATGTGATTTTGCCACTGTACCAACAAGTATTTACAGAATTACAACAAGCAGGTGTGAATTGGGTACAACTTGATGAGCCTACTTTGGTGAAACTTGAAGATGAAGCAGGTGTGGCGCCATATCGCCGTGTAGTTGAAGCATTAAGAGAAGCTGCGCCATCATTGAATATCGAATTACAGACATACTTTGATTCAATTGATCCTTACCAAGCAGTGACGCAATTACCTGTTCAAGCTATTGGCCTTGATTTCGTTCATGGACATGGCGAAAATCTAGCACATGTTCGTGAGTTTGGCTTTCCAAAAGATAAAGTTTTGGCTGCTGGTGTCATTGATGGTCATAATGTTTGGACAGCTGATTTGTCAAAGAAGCTACAATTGGTTCGTGAGTTACAAGATGCAGCTTCTGAGTTATGGATCCAGCCCTCAAATACCTTACTTCACGTACCAATTACAACTAAGTACGAAACAGCGGCTGGTCCAGAACTACTGGGTGGCTTGGCGTTTGCTGATGAAAAGTTACAAGAAATTGTCACATTGACACAAACGTTAAATGGCCAAGATACCCGTGCGGCTTTGGCTAAAAACACTGCAGCATTAAAAGCATTGAATGAATCAAAAGCACGTAATAATGCATCAGTGCAAACTGCAATCAAGCATTTGGGTGATACAGTATTTGAACGTCAAGGCAAGTATGTTGATCGTGCTATTGCACAACAAGATCGATTACAATTACCTAAATTACCTACGACAACAATTGGGTCGTTCCCACAATCTTCTGAAGTGCGTGCAAAGCGTGCCGCATGGCGTAAAGGACGTTTGTCAGATGAAGCATATCAGGCATTTATCGAATCAGAAACTAAGCGCTGGTTGAAAATACAAGAAGATATTGGTTTAGATGTACTTGTTCACGGCGAATTTGAACGAACAGACATGGTTGAATACTTTGGACAAAAGTTAGACGGCTTTTATGCAACACAAAATGGTTGGGTTCAATCATATGGTTCACGAGGGGTTCGACCACCAGTTATTTTCGGGGATGTTGATTACACCGAACCAATTACTGTTGCAGCTTCACAATTTGCACAATCACAAACTAAAAAAATCGTTAAGGGTATGTTGACGGCACCATTAACAATTATTAATTGGTCATTTGTACGTGACGATATTGATCGTGCGGATGTTCAAAATCAAATTGCTTTGGCATTACGTCAAGAAGTGTTGAATTTAGAGAAGGCAGGCATTAAAATTATACAGGTTGATGAGCCTGCTTTACGAGAAGGTTTGCCACTTAAACAACGTTCTTGGCAAGATTATTTAGATGAAGCAGTTTATTCATTTAAAATAACAACGTCTGGTGTTGGTAATGAGACGCAAATTCATACGCATATGTGTTATTCTGATTTTGAAGATATCATTGATACGATTTCAGCGTTAGACGCGGATGTTATTTCAATTGAAACATCACGTTCTCATGGCGAAATTATCTCTGCATTTGAAGATGCCGACTATGACAAACAAATTGGTTTGGGTGTCTACGATATTCACTCACCACGTATACCAACTGTTGATGAAATTGCTGATAATATTCGACGTGGCTTGAAAGTTATTGATGAAAAACAGTTTTGGGTTAACCCTGATTGCGGTTTGAAAACACGTACCGAAGATCAAACTAAGACGGCTTTGACGAATCTGGAAAAAGCACGTAATATTGTACTCAAGGAGTTAGTAGCAGAAGCTTAAAAAGTAACTAATGGGACAATGATTTAAATTATTATTAGTAATACAATTTCGTTCTTAAAATAAGTTTTTTATTTTAAGAACAGTACATAAATTTTAAAACGAGGTAAATTATGGCGACATTAAATAACGGCTCACATCCTATTGATTATGCGGTTACAGGAGGTAATTTTGGAACAGCGGATATGCGTGATATTTGGTCAGAAAAAAACCGTCTAAAGCAACAATTTGTCATTGAACAGGCTTTAGCAAAAGTTGAGGGTGAGGAGAAAGTCATTCCGCAGCTTGCTGCTGAAGCAATTGATAAAATCAAATTTGAAGATATTAATTTTGACAATGTGATTACTGTGAGTCATGCAAAGCAGCATTCATTGTTAGGCTTAATACAAGAACTGCAACGGTTGGCTGGTCACAATGGGGAATTCATTCATTATGGCGCAACGACGCAGGATATTGTAGATACTGGTTTGGTTTTACAAATTCGTTCTTCTATTGAACTGATTGAATTAAGGTTAGAAAAGATTATCGCAACCTTAACGCAATTGACCAAAAAGTATGCTCAAACGCCTTACATGGCGCATACACATGGTGTGCAGGCAGTTCCTATTACGCTAGGTTTTAAATTTGCCCGATATGTTGACGAATTTAAACGTCATTTACAAAGGCTAGAGCAGACTAAAAGTGATGTTTTGACTGGTAATTTTGCAGGGGCAGTAGGATCACATTCGGCTTTAGGTGAGCAAGGACTTGTGATAGAGCATCGGCTATTGGATGAATTACAACTTAATACACCTAAAGTAGCCTGGCACACGGCACCAGATAGAATTGTAAATTATACAAGCATTTTGACATTGATTGGTGCTACGGCTGGTAAATTAGGCAAAGAATTATTTCATGCAGCAGGGAACGAAATTAATGAAATAACTGAACCTTTTCTGGGACAAGTTGGTTCGTCAACTATGCCTCATAAACGTAATCCGGAAAATTTTGAGGGGATTTGGGCGCTTGTTGAACCAATATTTCAATCGCAAAATTTATTACAACACAGTTTGTTAAGTTTAGGTGAACGGGATGCTAGTAGCTGGAAAATATTATGGTTGGCATTACCAGAAATTCATAATTATTTAGATGTACAGTTAAACACGTTAGTTAATATTTTACCAAATATTGAAATTCACACAAAAAAAATCGCTGAGAATGCAGCAATATTAGGACCATTAGTCTATGCTGAAAAATTAATGATTGATTTAGGGAAAACAATCGGTAAACAAACAGCGCATGAAGTAATTTACGAAGCAGCTATGGCAACATTGTCCCAGCCAGAAAAATTTTTACAACGCATTGCCGATAATTCATTGGTTAATTTATCTGAAACAGAACTAGAAACAATTGTGGCGCAACAAGATGTCACGATTGCGATTCCAACAATTATTCAAAACATTTTAGGAGAAAAAATATGAGTACAAAAAGTCAGTTTATTATTGGTGGCATTATAGCAGTTGTTGTCGTAGGTGGGGGATTTTTGATTGTTAAAAATAACGCATCACATGAAAAGAAAACGACGGCCACTAATAAAGTAACTAAGACTATCACATTGGGATCAACAGGCGCATCGTTTCCATCATCATATAAATCAGGGGATAAATTAGTTGGTTTTGATGTTGAAGTTGCTCAAAAAGCTGCTAAATTAGCAGGTTACCGTGTCAAATGGGTGAATGCTGATTTTGATGGTTTATGGGGACAGTTAGATACTGATCGCATCCAAGGAATTGCCAATGCTGTCTCGTTTACACCGGAACGTCAAGCCAAGTATCAATTTACTGATGCTTATTACAATGATGAAGCTAAGGTTGCTGTTCCAACAGACAGTAAGGCTAAAAAACTTTCTGATTTAGATGATCAAAAAGTAGCCGGCGTCGCTGGTTCCAACAACATTACAGCATTGCAATCAGCCAATAAATCAATCATCGTGTCGCCGTTTGAAAATCGTGACAGCGCCACACAGGCTGTGCTGTCTGACAAAGTTGCAGGCGTTGTTAATTCTGGACCAATTTTATCGGCGACAATCAAAAAGAATCATTTGAAGTTACGATTATTGCCTGATACAATTCAGAAGACAAAGGTGGGGATTGCTTTTAAAAAGAATGATGCGGGTAAAAAGTACGCCAAGTCATTTAATAAGGCGTTTGTAGAATTAGCTAAGCAAGGTGAGATTGAAAAGCTATCAAAGCAATATTTTGGCTATGACGTTTCTAACCAGGACTTAGCAAAGTAAGGTGAATTATGACATTTGATTGGCACTATTTTTTTCATGTCTTTCCATTATTAATTAAGGCATTACCATTAACTTTGTATTTAGCAGTCGGTATTGTGATTGTATCACTCATTGTTGGCGGCGTTATAAGCTACTTAGGGTTACAATCTTTTAGACCGTTGCGTTGGTTTGCTAGCATATATGTGTCCGGGTTTCGTGCTGTACCGGCTGTTGTTCAAATATTTTTGGCGTATTATGGGTTACCAGAATTAATCCCTGCATTGAAAACAGTGTCACCACAGACAATTATTATTTTTGCTTTGGGATTTAAATATGCTGCTTATATGGCAGAGACTTTTCGTTCGGCCATTCATTCAGTTGATTATGGACAACAAGAAGCAGCTAAAGCACTACATATTAAGCAGTCGCAATATGTACTACGTGTGTTGTGGCCACAGGCTGCAGTGAATGCGTTACCAACGGTAGGAAACTATATTATTGGTATTTTAAAAGAGACTTCTCTAGTTTTTGTCATAGGTGTTTCTGAAATGTTTGGTGAAGGAAAACTTTTGGCTGGTGCCAGTTTTAAATATTTAGAAGTTTACGTTGCAGTTGGATTGATCTATTGGGCATTGGTTGTTGCCTATAGTAGTTTGCAGCGTGCTGTTGAATGGCGTTTTAAGAGATTTGAGGTGTAATATGACAAAAACAATAATTGAAGTGAATGACTTAAGTGTCAGTATTAACGGGAAAAGCATTTTAAAAGACATTCAATTTAAAGCAGAAAAAGGCCAAGTGCTCACACTTCTTGGACCATCAGGGGCGGGTAAATCAACTCTTATTCGGACGTTAAATGGATTACAAGATTTATCTTCTGGAGAAATATTGTTTTATGATGATATTAGTAAAGGTCATTTGGCTCAGCACAGTGGCATGGTTTTTCAACATTTTAACCTGTTCAAGAATTTGACGGCTATTGAAAATGTGGCTAGTCCTGCATGGCTATCTGGTGAATTAACTAAAAAAGAGGCGTTAACTAAGGCACATGTGTTGTTGAAACAATTAAATGTTGATCAACAAGCGCAACAATATCCAGCGTCCCTCTCTGGCGGACAAAAGCAACGCGTTGGGATTGCGCGCGCCCTAATGACAAATGCGCCCATCTTATTATTAGATGAACCGACATCAGCGTTAGATCCAGAAAGTATTCAAGAAGTCTTATTAGCGATTGCTGATATTATTAAGGCAACTGATAAAACTGTTATTTTAGTTACGCATGAGTTGCGTTTTGCAAAACAAATTTCAGACAAAATTATTTTTATGTATGATGGCCAAATTATTGCAAATGAAACCACGAATGCGTTTTTTGGTGCACAAACAAATCAACATATACAAAACTTTTTGCAATCGGAAAACGCAGAAAATATACGTTATGCTTAAAACAACCGACATTGCTTCATGGGCGCTATCTCAGAGGCCAACAGGCAATAAAAAAATTTATAACTTAGCAAAAATGGCCTTGTTAGATTATATTGCAGTTGTCTCTCTTGGTCAAAAAGAGCCTGCGTATCACTCACTCAAACAAGCTTTTACATCGACTGATTCAGGAACAAAGGCATTAAAATTAGGTTTTGCGGCGCATTTGTTAGATTTGGATGATATGCAAGATGACTTAAGAGGGCATCCAGGTGCTGTTATTTTTTCGAGTATTTTTGCTTTAAACGACTCAGTGACGATTGATGAAGTTCTCGATGCCTATGTCATTGGTTTGGAAATTGCAGCGCGTATTGGTGATCTCGTTAATCCGAATTTGTACGAAACGGGACATCATGCCAGTTCACATTTAGGACAAATTGGAGCGGCTGTTGCGTTAAGCTATCTTCGACATGATAATGAAGTTATGATGGCAAAAGTCATTGGTTTAGCTATTACAGCGGCACAAGGCGCATTATTTCAATTTGGATCGGATGTTAAATCTTTTCATATTGGCTTATCTGCAAGAGCTGCGATTGATGCGATTATGTTTACAAAAACTGATCTTACCGGTCAATTGAATGGGTTATTTGTTGAGAAGAGTATTATTGATCAATATCATGCGTTGGATACTATAGAGTTAGAAAATTGGTTTCAAGCGTTTGGAAAATCATGGAAAATTGAAAAACTGTGGTTTAAGCAGTATCCTTTCTGTTCGGCGGCTTATCGCGCTGTTGATGCGTTGTTGACAATTAAAAGAAATCATCATTTAACACGGGACGATGTAGTAGGTATGACAGTATCTTTTGGCATTGGACGTGATGCTGCATTGCGTTATAAACGGCCTAAAACGGGCATAGAAGGTCGTTTTTCAATAGAATACATCTTATGGCAGACTTTAAATGATATGAGTCCATTGAGTAGAAGCCCCTATCAATTGGAGGTGTTATCTCAACCACCACGAGATTTTATTACGCGAGTATACGAGACACAAAAGGCAACAAATTTGTCAAGCGAGGTATCGTTAACTTTGACAAATGGGCAACAATTATCAGCACGTATTTTTGACCCTGTTGGATCGCCCAAAAATCCATTGGTGCTGACACAAGTTTTAGAAAAACTAGTGCTTAGTTTTTCTAAAACGCAAGTGCAACACATGCTAGATGATTTACAACAAAATAATTGGCATGATCTGAAACAATTTGTTGTCATATAAGAAAGGCCCCAAAAAATCACAATTTTTGGGGCCTTTCTTAGGTAAAAATGATTGTTATTATGAAGTTAATTCGTATTGGTTACCTTGTCCGGGCAACCATTTTAATTTTATTAATGGGTTTGATTTCGTGCCCCATATGTCAAGTAATGCAGCGATAGCAATGTGAACAGGCGCTTGCGTATCAAAAGTAACTATTAATTTGTTATAAATGCCATCAGGTCGCATATCAGGCTTGACACTGAGTAATTTTTTGGTATTATGGGTAATGAAATAGCGGCCAGCAATAAAATTACCAGAAATTAACCAATTGAGATGGCGGACGTACACAATATCACCAAGATGTCCCAAAGTAAGACTAATTGAACCAACAACGTGCCCGCGATATTTTAATATAAATCTGGGTAGGATACCAAATGAGGTTTGTTGAATACGCACGAGGACAGTACCAGACATGTCTTGTACATGAATTTCATCGTTTTTTTTACCACTACGCCCTGAAACCAAGTAGCTAGCCTGAAAGTTTTCATCAAATACAATGTTGACGCCATCGTCGACACTATGTCGTTGTCTTAAGTAATATTTTGTCATGGCCATTCCTCTTTACAACAATTCTAACACGAAAGCAGATTAAATATGCCATTATCACATACATCATGGGCACCAGATGTTAAGAAAAAATTAACATCAGATCAAATAGAGACTATCAGAAATTTTTTGGAGACTGCCTACCAAAATGAAGTCGTTTTTCCACCGAAAGATAAGGTGTTTGCGGCACTTGTAGCCACAACGCTTCAAAATACTAAAGTTGTGATCATGGGGCAGGATCCATACCATGAGTTGGGACAAGCACAAGGATTAAGTTTTTCTGTGCCGAATGATGTACCAGCACCACCGTCACTACGTAATATACTAACTGAATTGGCCGATGATGTTGGTACACGCTCTTCGCATGATCTGACATCTTGGGCAACGCAGGGTGTTTTATTGTTGAATGCCGTTTTAACTGTGCCAGAGGGTCATGCTAATGGTCATGCTAAGGGTGTTTGGGAACCGCTAACTGATGCTATTATTCAAATTGCTTCTGAAGATCACCAGCCAAAAGTTTTTATTCTATGGGGTAAGTATGCACAATCAAAGCGTCAATTGATTGATGAAACAAAAAACCTTGTGATTACCTCAGCGCATCCAAGCCCTTTGTCTGCTTATCGCGGCTTTTTTGGTAGTCGACCATTTTCAAGAGCCAATGAATTCTTAATTAAAAATGACCGAAAGCCAATAAAATGGTTAGATTGAGTGAAAAAATTCACAAATATGTTGAAAATAAAAGACAATCATTACTGCTTCTGTTACAATAAAGTTGTAAAGCAAAAGTATTAGTCACTAAAAAAGTTGAGGAATGATAATGGTTGAATTATTTGAACAATTAAAACACAAAATTAATGGTAAGAACAAGCGCATCGTTTTTCCAGAAGGCACAGATAAGCGTATTCAAGGAGCAGCTATTCGTTTAGCCAATGAAAAGCTTATGACGCCCATTTTATTAGGGGATGAGAAGGCCATAGCTCAGACTGCTGCAGCGCAAAAATTTGATTTATCAGGAGTGGAAATCATTGACCCCAAGCGTTATGGTGAAAAGGCGTTGGCAGAATTAAATGCAGCTTTAGTTGAACGTCGTAAAGGGAAGACAGATGCAGAGACCGCCGCTAAATGGTTACAAGATGTCAACTATTTTGGTACAATGTTAGTTTATGTTGGCAAAGCTGATGGTATGGTTTCGGGTGCCACTCACCCAACAGGTGATACTGTTAGACCAGCACTACAAATCATTAAAACTGCACCAGGTTCATCACGTATTTCAGGTGCATTTATTATGCAAAAGGACGATGAACGCTACGTCTTTTCAGACGCTGCAATTAACATTGATATTGACGCTGAAACAATGGCTGAAATTGCTGTGCAATCAGCTCAAACTGCTAAAGTTTTTGATATTGAACCAAGGGTTGCCATGCTATCATTTTCGACAAAAGGGTCGGCTAAGTCACCACTAGTTGATAAAGTTGTCGAGGCGACAACTTTAGCTAAAAAAATGGCGCCGGAATTAGCACATCAAATTGATGGCGAATTACAGTTTGATGCTGCTTTTGTTGAAGCGGTTGCTGAAGCAAAGGCGCCTGATTCTCAGGTTGCTGGTCATGCAAACACATTTATTTTCCCTAGTCTTGAGTCAGGAAATATTGGTTACAAGATCGCACAACGATTGGGCGGCTATGAAGCCATTGGACCCATTTTGCAGGGATTGGCAAAACCGGTTTCTGATTTATCACGTGGCGCCAATGAAGAAGATGTGTATAAGGTAGCTATTATTACAGCTGCGCAGGCTTTAGTACTTTAATAATTGTTTATGATTTAGTGATGGGCATGCCTTTTGTAGGATGCCCATCTTTTTGTATGTAACGGCTTTTATTCTGGGTATTTATGATGATGATATTTGTGTTAATTTAATAGCAGGATATCCGTTTTTACTGGTGATTACTGCTGATGTTTCGGTTTTTAATTGTTCAATCAAATCTTCTGCAACAGATTGATTGAGATTTAAATGCCAATCGTTTATGGTTAAGATGTAACGATCTGCCATATCATAAAATTGTAACTTTGCGGTATGTGCATGATGTGTTGCCATCAGATCAAATAGTTCTTTATTTGTCATAGTATTATTCAAATTGTGCGTCATATAGACGCTTATAAATGCCTGCTTTTCTGAGCAGTGTGTCGTGTGTGCCAACCTCAGAGACCAAGCCATTATTCATCACGATGATTTGATCGGCCTTGTGTATCGTGCTTAATCGATGAGCAATCACAATTGCTGTTTTGGCGACCATTAGATTGTCTAGTGCATGTTGAATGGCTTTTTCGGATTCATTATCTAGTGCTGCGGTTGCTTCGTCTAAAATAACAATTGGCGCATCCTTAAGCAACGCACGAGCGATTGATAAGCGTTGCTTTTGACCCCCTGATAACTTGACACCACGTTCGCCAACTGCAGTGTCGAGTTGATCGGGTAACTGGCGGATGAAGTCTGCAATATCAGCCCGTTCAGCGGCCTGCCAAATGCTAGCTTGTGTAACATTATTCGCACCGTAGCTAATATTATCAGCTATTGTACCATCAACAATTGTGACATCTTGACTGACTACAGATATATTATGACGTAGGTCAGTCAGCCTAAACGATTGCACATCTTGATTATCGAAGGTGATTATGCCACTCGTGCGATCATACATGCGTGTCAAAAGTTTGATAATAGTAGATTTTCCGGAACCAGAACGCCCGACCAGTGCCGTTGTTTTACCAGCCGGTATAGTCAATGAAATACCTTTAAGCGCAGCATTTGTGCCCGCTCCATAATCAAAAACAACATGTTCAAAATGAATACTTTTTTGTAAAGGATTTGGAAAATCAAGGGGTTGAGACACTTCAAGAATTGTAGGCTGATAGCTTAAAATGTTTTTAATTCGGTCATAAGATACTTGCGCGGTCTGGAAAACATTCATCAACATTGAAAAAGATCGAATAGGGTCTTGTAACATGGCAACATAAGCCAAGTAGGCAACTAAGTCGCCGACACTCATTTTACCATTCATGACAAATAGAGAACCCAGTAACAAAACAATGGCAGTACCAAGTGTATTAATAAGCGTGACAAGTGGTTGGAAAATGGCTTGCCACTTCGTTGCAGACAGTGAATAACCGTTTGATTCATTAGCGAGATCCTCAAATTTTTGAGTTTCACTATGCTCTGTCGTGTATGATTTGATGAGCTCGATTTCTGTTAAAGTAGATTGCAATTGGTTATTGATTTTACTTTGGGCATAACGTACATTTGAAAATGACTCACGAATGTGTCCACGAAAAAAGCGAATGGTAATAAATAAAATTGGGAAAGTTAAGGCGACTAATAATGCTAGCAGCCAATTTTGATAAAATAGAAAGCCAAGAACACCAATAAAGGTAAAAATATTACCTATGATGCCAAAAGTGTTTGCGCTAATTAACATTTGTAAGTTGCTAATATCACTGGTTAAACGAACCATCAAATCACCAGTTTTGGTGTCTTGAAAAAAAGCAAAGTCTTGTTTTAATATAAAATTATAGGTATCAATGCGCAGATCTGTAATTGCACGTTGTGAGAGCATTTGCATCATATAAGTGGAAGCAAAATTGACGATTCCTAGGATAATGGTCGTGCTAATGAGCCAAATAATATTTTGATAAAGAATTGTCTTATTAGCAGTCATTAGAGCGTGGTCAATAATATTTTTTGTGAATTGTGGCACCATGAAATTTAGAATAGCCATGAGCGTCAATAGCGCCATATTTAAAATAACGAGTCCACGGCGCTTCAAAACAGATCCAAAAACAAATTGGATCATCTCGCCGATTGTTGTATCAGACTGCGCTAATTGTGTTTTGATTTCTGAGGGACTCATACGTCTATTTACATTATTCATAATGCTTTATTATACGCCAAATAGGTTATTTTTGGTAAGTATAGCAACATTAGCGTGGTAAGCTTATTAAAATAATATAAATGCCATAAACGAGTAACCCAATGAGATATGACCACACAATAGTACGCCACCATTTCATATGAAATTGTCGATGAAATCGCTGCATATGGTTTACCTGTTTATTATTTAATTTTAATATAACGTGATTGTATGACGAATATGTAACAATTAATCTTTGTTTAGAAAAAAATATATTTTTTTATGAATTCTTACAAAAAAGCGTATTGATTATCAAAATCAATACGCAGTGACTAACAATTGCTAGTTGTTATAATTCATCTACAACCTTTAGCAAAGGATATTTAATTTTCAAATGATTGAATATATAAATCAGAGTTGGACGGACAATAAGGAAAAATACGGGGACAGCTACGAAAAACGTTTTGACCCAATTATCAAAGTAGCTAGGGAAGAAACTAGGATACAGTTGACGATGCATTTCAGTAAACAAGACCATCATGATTGAAACATTAAATGCAATCACAAGCAACGTGACAGAAATATGCTTAGGTATGCGCTTTGTTATCACGCTTGGAAAATATTGGTGAAGTTTAAGTGCGATAGGGAGTGTGACATAAGCTCTGAGGTAGTAAATAAAAGCTACAATGATTGGATACACAATTATCACGCGCATGAACATTTTTTCAGATAAGCCATAGCGAATGATTGTATTGTAGCTTGCCATGATAGCGACCATCGTGCTAATTAAAACCCAAGGTAGCGTGTTCGGATGATGGAGTATTTTGTGAAAAAAAGTTTTCAGTGATGTCATATGGTTATATTTTCCTTATATGTTCTGCAATATGGGTTAATCGTACATTAATTAAATATAACCTTATCCTTGATGTAAATCAATTATGAATGATTATTTTTTAAGGCAATTCTCACGTAAAAACCGCCTTACCGTATTTTCCGGTAAGGCGGCTAAAATGCCGCTGACAGGAATCGAACCTGCACGAGATTACTCTCATATCGACCTGAACGATACGCGTCTGCCAGTTCCGCCACAGCGGCATTACATGTTACATTATACTAAATTTTTGGATGAAATAAAAGATTGACTTTCGACACCGATATAGTAAGATATAAAATAATGGCATGAGTTAGCTGAATGTTAAGAATTATTACTGTTTAATTGTGCTTTTGTCATACGAATCTTTTTATATAACGAACTTTAATGACTAATTGTAGTTGTCGGTTCGTTAAAAAATATACTAACTATGAAAACATCAGATTTTATATTGGAGGATGTGCACTAGCACAAGAACGCGATGAAAACGTACAATTTTTCTGCTGGACCAGGCGTCATGCCAGAAGAAGTCATAACAACGATCAAACGAGAATTTGAAAATAACGAACGATCTCATATGAGTATTATTGAAATATCTCATCGTTCAAAAAAATTTCAACATATTATCACAAGTGCTGAACAAAAATTGCGTCAGTTGATGCAGATTCCTGATGATTATGCCGTTGTGTTCTTACAAGGTGGCGGATCAATGCAATTTGAAATGATGCCACTAAATTTGGCGACAAAACAGCGAAACATTGCAGTACTCGATTCAGGTAATTTTTCTAAAAAAGCTGAAGAAGCAGCCCGCCAAGTTGGTAAAAACACGGCTATATTGGATAGCACAAAAGACCAACATTATCAAAAACTACCGGTTGTGCCATCAAACTTTAATGCTAGTGTGTTTGATTATCTACATATTGTTACAAATAGTACGATTGAAGGTGCTGCTTTTCATCAAAATAATTTACCTCAAACAACAGGTAGACTCATTGCAGACATGAGTTCAAATATATTGGCAGAACCGTATAATATCTCAGATTTTGATGCTGTTTTTGCTGGTGGTCAAAAGAATCTTGGGCCTGCTGGTGTTACCGTGGCCATTATTAAAAAAGATTGGTTAGCTGACCAAGATTTAACAGGTGTTGGACCAATGATGCGTTATCAAAATCATATTGATAAACAATCCATGTATAATACATCACCAGTCTTTTCAATATATGCGCTAGACTTAGTCCTTGCATGGGTACTTGATCAAGGAGGGGTGACTGAAATGTATCGTCGAAATTTGGAAAAATCAGGGAAATTATATGCCTATCTTGATCAGTCAAACTTTTATACAGCGCCTGTTGAAAAATCGGCGCGGTCGATAACAAATATTGTTTTTACGACCGGTGACATCCAACGTGACAAAGTCATTGCTCAACAGGCTGAAGCAGCGGGGTTGTTTAATCTTGCGGGTCACAGATCAGTTGGTGGATTTAGAGCATCACTTTATAACGCTCAACCTACTGATGCAGTAGACGCGTTAATTGCATTCTTGCAGAAAGTAGAACAGAACGCATGACGACAATTAAAACTTATAATGCCATTAGTGCTACAGGATTAGATTATTTAAAGCAGCATCATTATGACATTAATATCGGCGAGTCACCTAAAGGCATACTTGTTCGCTCTCAAAATTTACATCACGAGTTTATTCCTGACAGCGTCCGTGCTATTGTTCGTGCTGGTGCGGGGTTTAATAACATTCCAATTGATGAACTATCAAAACGTGGGGTTGTTGTTTTCAATACACCAGGAGGTAATGCCAATGCGGTTAAAGAGTTAACCATTGCATCTTTAATTCTAGCTGCCCGCCCAGTTATTGGTGCAATCGGTTTTGCCAATGAGACGCGTGGTGGCGATGTATCATTGCGTACTGAGGTTAATAAAGGTGGTTATAGGGGAACAGAGCTTGCTGGGAAAACACTGGGTGTTATCGGTTTGGGAAATGTCGGCTCAAAGGTAGCCAATACAGCGCTAGCGTTAGATATGGATGTTATTGGTTACGACCCAGGTTTGAATGCTAATACGGCATGGCGTATTGATCGGCATATCGCACATGCAAAAAGTGTCGCAGAAGTATTGCGCCAGGCTGACTATGTCACTGTTCATATCCCATTAACTGAAGACAATAAGTTTTTCATTGATACCAAAAGCCTCGCACTCATGAAGCCAAATGCCGCTTTATTGAACTTATCACGTGGTGGCATCGTTGATGACTTGGCAGCTAAAGAGGCGTTAGATAGCGACAATTTACGAGTGTATATTACAGATTTTGCTGACGAAGCGTTATTTGATCATCCAAAAGTTATTATCACACCGCATATAGGTGGTTCAACAATTGAAGCTGAAGATACTAGTGCATTAATGGCAGCTCGAGAATTAGACACTTACTTAACAACAGGTAATATTATTAATTCGGTTAACTACCCAGATATTGATGAGCCGTTTACGACTAAGTACCGAATTGGGATTATTCATGAGAATGTACCGAACATGATTAGTCAAATTTCTAAATTCTTTGGAGATAATGACATCAATATCGAACAATTGAGCAATCGTGCTGTAGGTGCGTACGCTTATACTTTAGTAGCGATTAATGAATTTAACGAAATTCAACAAGCATACGTTAAAACGGCACTAGATGAGATACCACATGTGATCTTGACGCGTCGTTACGTTAATGCAAACATATGAAGGGCGAGTAAATAATGAAGGATTTACAAGAAGCAGCAATTGCTAAATTATCTGAACGTGGTGTGCATCGTCATGATATTGCAGAAGGTACGCGTATTTTCCTAGTAGAAAAATATAAAGATGCTATTGATGAAACCATATTAATACAAGCAATCACACGCGTTTTGCATAAAGACGAGGTAGCTGATATCATTTTAACGGCCTTATATTTAGATGAACAGGCAGAAAAAATGCCTGATAGTCAACCGCTCAAAGCACGACTACAACGTGATGCGAACGGTCATAATGTCGATGAAATTTTAGCCATTGCGTTAACACAACAATTCTCAGCTGCAGCAACTGTACACTATGGTTTGCTGGATGATTTAAAACCAGGGCTCATTGGCGTCATTAATGACAAGACTGACAGTATCAATGTGTATTTGGATGATATATTAGCAGCGCTAATAGCCAGTTCAGCGATGTTATATCTGGAATTATTAGGTGGTAATAGCTATTAAATGTTATGAAACTGTACTATTTTGAAAGGCATGATACCAATAAGCTATGGTTTAAAGCTGGTAAGGTCTGTCTTTTTTTGTTAAAATTGCTAGTACAGTAATAATTTCAAGGAGATGTTATAATGTCAGGACATAGTAAGTGGCATAACATCCAAGGCCGTAAAAACGCCCAAGATGCTAAGCGTGGTAAAATTTTTCAAAAATTGGCACATGATTTATATGTTGCTGCAAAAGCAGGTGGTGCGGAACCAGATTTAAACGCTTCATTGCGTTTAGTTATTGAAAAAGCAAAATCTGCTAATATGCCAAAAGATAATATCCAACGCGCGCTGGATAAGGCTTCAGGCGCAGGTGGCAAAAAGTTTGAAGAAGTGACCTATGAGGGATATGGTACTGCTGGTGTTGCGGTATTAGTCGAAACATCAACTGATAATATCAATCGAACGGTATCAAGTATTCGCAATTCGTTTAAACATTTTGGCGGTGCTCTGGGAACCGCAGGTTCGGTTGCTTTTCAGTTTGATCGTAAGGGGTATTTAGCGATTGATCGAGAAGCCTTTCCTGAATTAGATGAGGATAGGCTTTTAGAGGATGCCTTAGAAGCTGGTGCTGATGATGTCCAAACACAAGATGAAGTTTTTGAAATCTTTACGCAACCAGGTGATTTTCAAAATGTTGAAGGTACACTGACTGAAGCAGGCTACGTGTTTGATGATTCTGAAATTACAATGATTGCACAAAATCCGATGACTATTTCAGACGAGAATCGTGAAAAACTGGATAAATTAGTAGATGAATTAGAAGAAAACGATGACGTCTTAGCTGTATACACAACGGCTGATTAAAAATTTCAACATGAAAAAGCACCATGATGTTTAGGCATCATGGTGCTTTTTCATGTTAGCGAGCTTGCGCAGCTTGAATCAATTTTGCTACGAATTCAGTTAGCACAACTGTATCTTGTGCATCGGGACGTAAATTTATTTTGACACCAGTTGCCCCCTTAATTGCGTTGGTTTTAGCAAATTGCGCTTCAAATTTTGGCACAGCAAGACAAAAATCAGACATATAATAAGTATCCCCTGAGCCAGCCACACCATATATGACATCAGTTAAATTAGCATCAGATAAATCTTCAAAAAAGTCTAATCCTTCGTCTGGTAGGGAGCCATTATCATATGTGTAGGGAACAACGACGGCAATATCAGTATTTTCAAACTCATCAACTTCAGTTTGAGAAATTTCTGTTTTTTTGACGTTGATACTAGCGTCTTCTAGTGCTTTGATAATAACGTCAGCGACCTCTTCATTATTGCCAGTAATTGTAGCGTATACGACATGTGCATTCATAAGTAAGTAATATCCCTGTGCAAACAGCACACTTTCTCCAGTTAATTTTAATAGTTATAATTATAAATCATTTTTAACCAAAAGCCTAATTCAGGTTTACTTCGTGAACGATTACACGAAATATGACGGTTTGTTGACAAAACGCGTCATGGGCTTTACAGCGCTTGTGACAGGCCTTATTATTAATGGATAGTATAATAATAAAATACCGCGACTTCTTGACAGATTTGCGACCACTTAGGAGATTACAAATGATACACCAGTTGTTGGCTGAATTCATGGGGACTGCGCTCATGATTATTTTTGGTGTCGGCGTACATGCCGATGAAGTATTGAACCGTACAAAGTACCATGGTTCCGGACACATTTTTTCTATTACAACATGGGGCTTTGGTATCTCAATTGTATTATTTGTTTTTGGAAATGTTTATATTAATCCAGCGATGGCTCTAGCGCAGCTCATACTAGGAAAAATTGATATCACTTATTTTTTAATTGTTAGTCTAGTTGAGGTGCTTGGTGGCGTAATGGGATCTCTCATTGTGTATATTATGTATGCTGATCAGTTCAAACTTTCTGAAAAAGATATTGACCCAGTTATTGTGCGTAATATTTTTTCAACCGCACCAGCCATCCGTAATTTACCACGTAATTTTTTTGTCGAGGCTTTTGCAACTTTTGTCTTTTTGACTAGTATTATGGCAATTTCGGTGCGTGCTGAAAACGTGCCAGGTATGACACCGTTAGCTGTTGGTTTCTTAGTTTGGGCTGTTGGTATGGGGATGGGCGGCACAACTGGTTTTGCTATGAATTTAGCTCGAGATATGGGACCACGGATCGCTTACGCCATATTACCTTGGAAAAATAGAGCAAATGCTGATTTTAAATATGGTATATTGGTTCCAGGAATTGCGCCATTTGTGGGTGCAATACTGGCAGCGCTATTTTCGAAATATTATTTAGGTATCTAATCTAACATATGCTCATTTTATATGTGACTTGTAATTGATACACGCTTGGTTATAATAAAAGTATTAAGTTTGAAGGAGAAAAATGATGACGCTAACTAAACAACAATATAACGCTTTAAAAATGGCTTTTGATAATGGCATTTTAGATCATGACGATACTGCAAAAGAAGCACTCGACATTTTACTTACTGATCAATTATCAAAGTGAAACTTGCACAAACGCTAAAATAGTGATAATATTATTTTCAATAACGTTGATAAGGACAACTTGATTGTAACAAATCTTAAGAGAACCCATATTTGGTGAAAATGGGTGGTTTGTGAATGAGAGACTACCTTTGAGTGATGTCTAGTAATTTTTTGAAAAACATTCGGGTGACACCGTTAGCTGTCATTTAAGTAGCACATATCTCGTGCTGAACTTGGGTGGTACCACGGTGAAACGTCCCTTTAAGCTTACTAGCTTAGAGGGACGTTTTTATTTTTATTAATGTCATTATTATTAAAATCACAATACGAGCTATGAAAGGAATAGTACAATGTCAGAACTTAAGCTTACATTTCCAGACGGTGCAGTAAAAAACTTTGCCGAGGGCACAAAACCATTAGAGGTTGCTGAAAGCATTTCAAAATCATTGGCAAAAAAATCAGTCTCCGCTAAATTAAACGGCGACTACGTTGGCATGAATGATAGTATTCAAGCATCTGGTGATTTCCAATTGATTACCACAGGCGATGACGAGGCATTGTCGCTTTTGCGGCACTCAGCATCACATCTATTGGCACAGGCGCTCAAACGGATACCAAAATTTTCAGGAATGCATTTTGGTGTTGGTCCATTTATTGATAATGGTTTTTATTACGATACAGATAATGGTGCAGGTAACCAAGTGTCAGTAGAAGATTTCCCTGAAATCGAAGCCATGATGCATAAAATTGTTAAAGAAGATTTGCCAATTGTTTCACGCCAAATTACACGTGAAGAAGCATTAGAGATGTTTGCATCAGATCCGTATAAGGTCGAATTGATTACAGACTTACCTGTGGATGAAAAAATAACAATTGCTATTCAAGGCGATCACATTGAGTTAGACAAGGGTGGTTTAGTTCCCTCAACGCGTTGGGTCAAAAACTTTAAATTAACATCTGTTGCGGGTGCATACTGGCGTGGTAAGTCATCAAATCCCATGATGCAGCGTATCTATGGTATTGCTGAATGGAAGCAAGCAGATGTTGAGGCTGAAGTGCAGCGCCGTGAAGAAGCTAAGGAACGCGATCACCGTACAATTGGTCGCGATCTAGATTTGTTCTTTACAAGTCAAGAGGTTGGTTCTGGTTTGCCAGTTTGGTTACCAAACGGTGCAACAATTCGTCGTCAAGTTGAACGTTATATTACTGATAAAGAATTAGCCAATGGCTATCAACATGTCTATACGCCTGTATTATCGAATTTGAATTTGTATAAAACTTCTGGGCATTGGGACCATTATCGTGAAGATATGTTCCCACCAATGGATATGGGAGATGGCGAATTCTTAGAACTACGTCCAATGAATTGCCCATCTCATATCATGGTCTTTAAGCATAAGCCACGTTCATATCGTGAATTACCAATTCGAATTGCTGAACTTGGCATGATGCACCGTTATGAAAAATCCGGTGCGTTAACTGGTTTATCACGTGTTCGTGAAATGACATTAAACGATGGGCACACATTCGTTGAACCTGAAAAATTAGAAGAAGAATTTAAATCAATTTTGACCATGATGATGGAAGTTTATCGTGACTTTAATATCACTGACTATCGCTTTCGTTTATCATATCGTGATCCTAAAAATACGGAAAAATATTTTGATGATGATGATATGTGGGAAAAGTCTCAAGCACAGTTGAAACGCGCAATGGATGATCTTGAATTGAACTATTATGAAGCAGAAGGCGAGGCAGCTTTCTATGGCCCAAAGCTTGATGTTCAAACTAAAACGGCCTTGGGTGGTGAGGAAACAATGTCAACTATTCAATTAGATTTCTTGTTACCTGAACGTTTTGATTTGACTTATATTGGTGCGGATGGTCAAGATAATCATCGACCAGTAATGTTGCATCGTGGCATTGTTGGGACTATGGAACGTTTTACTGCTTACCTAATCGAAATGTACAAAGGGGCATTTCCAACATGGTTATCACCACTTCAAGTTCAAATTATTCCTGTTAACCTCGGTGCTCATGGTGACTATGCCAATCTTGTAAAAGAGCAGTTGCAAGCTGCTGGTTTACGCGTTAATCTTGAAAAGAAAGATGCAAAGATGGGGTATTTAATCCGTGAAGCACAAACTAATAAAATTCCATATACTTTGGTGATTGGTGATTCCGAAGTCAATGATCAAACTGTAACAGTACGAAAGTACGGCGAAGAAATCACACAAACAATATCATTGGCAGGTTTCCAAAATGAAATCTTGGCAGATGTTGCAAACTATTCTCGTAAAAATTAAACAGAGCGATTAAGCCATCGTAATGATGAAAACATTTTAGGTTTTTTGTACATACGAAACCGTGTGTATTGACAAGGGGGACAAATTTTCATGACCGAAACAAAGGAAGACAGCAATAAACCACCAAAACGTGGCTTACAAAATAGACACGTACAACTCATAGCTATTGGTGGTACCATTGGTACTGGTTTGTTTATGGGAGCGGGAAATTCGATACATTTTGCAGGACCTGCTATTTTATTAGTTTATTTAATTATTGGTTTATTTATGTTTGTAATGATGCGAACAATTGGTGAAATGTTGTACTCTGATCCAAAACAGCATACATTTATAACTTTTATTACCAGATATGCGGGAAATCGTGCAGGCTTTTTCGCACGTTGGTCGTACTGGTTAACAGTTGTGTTTATGGGTATGGCAGAATTAACGGCGGTGGCAAAATACATTCAGTATTGGATACCCAGTATGCCAGGTTGGTTAATACAAATTATCATGTTGGTGCTATTAACTTGTGTTAATTTAGTAGCTGTTGCACTATACGGTGAAACAGAATTTTGGTTTTCAATGATTAAAATCGTCGCTATTTTGGCATTAATAGTGACCGGAATTATGATGGCTGTCACAGGATTTAAAACCCCTGTTGGGGATGTCTCATTTAGCAACGTTTTCAATCATTTTTCCTTATTTCCAAATGGATTTGGGAATTTTATTAATGCATTTCAAATGGTTATGTTTGCTTTTGTGGGAATGGAATTTATTGGTATGACAGCTGCCGAAACGGAAAATCCACGCGAGGTCTTGCCAAAAGCAATCAATCAAATTCCTTGGCGTATATTGTTTTTCTATCTTGGCGCGCTGTTTATCATTATGACTATCTATCCTTGGCAGAAAATACCGGCTAATCAAAGTCCATTTGTGATGGTTTTTGAGTTAGTAGGGATTAAATGGGCAGCAGCATTGATTAATTTTGTTGTTTTAACAAGTGCGGCTTCAGCATTGAATTCAGTTTTGTTTAGCGCCAGTCGTAATTTTTATGCCTTGGCATTTCAGTCGAAAGCTCAGTTTTTACAACCTTTTCGCAAGATGTCGAAAACACAACTGCCCGTTAATGCTGTCTTATTTACATCATTAATGATTGCAATATCTGCAGTTATCTCAGTCGTTCCCGCTGTTACAAATGCATTTAGCTTTGTAACTAGTGCTTCGACAGATTTATTCTTGATGATTTACATTTTGGTGTTAATTGCTTATATTAACTACCGCAAATCAGATGATTATTTGACAGATGGTTTCTTAGTGATTGCGCCCAAGGTCGTTGTACCATTGGCAATCGTTTTCTTCATGTTTGTATATATTACGCTATTTTTCAATCCAGAATCACGTATACCAGCCATTGGATCCACAATTTGGCTAATTATTTTTGGCTTCATTGCTTCACGGCAACCAAAAAAAGCACTAAAATAAAAATATAAAGACTGTTTAATCTAAAAGATTGAACAGTCTTTATTGCTTATGTTACACTATAAATACTGTAAAAAAGGGGCGTGACGTATGCAAAAAAAAATTTTGAACATAGCTGTTGTTCATATCATGGTATTTTTGTTTTTCGTGTTTGTTTATATAACACCAACGCGCTTCACTTTTTTAAACTGGAATGTATTTTTGGCGCTGCTCCCTTTTGATTTTGCGCTCGTAGTAGCAGCAACCCAGTTAAAGTCTATTAAGGCAGTTTTTAGCGGGCTTTGGCTGTTGTTTTTTCCAAATACCATGTATATGATGACTGATTTTATTCATCTTTACGCTATTGGAACGGATCTCGATCAACCGACACAATATTTTAATTATGCGATTTTAGCAACAGGCATATTTATTGGTGTCGGGTTGGGTATCTTAAGTTTAGAAATAGAAACACGTACGATCTTTCAGAAACACACGCATCTGGTTTATTTCACGATCACGGCTATTGTGTCACTCTTATCGTCCTTTGGTATTTATCTCGGTCGTTATCTAAGATTAAATTCTTGGGATATATTTACCAACTTTGGTGAGGTAATTGAAAATATAATTTTCTCTATGAGCTTTCATATGATTGCTTTTGTGATTTTGTTTGCTGCAACACAATTTGCCGTTCTGGTTGTTTTTCATTATGGGATTCGCCTGATTAATAGCGATCAAAAAAGTGCTTGACAGTGACTACCGAATACGGTAGAATTATATATGTTGAACAAGTAGAAGCGCCCGCTTCTCGCCAAGTGACAATGTTTCTTGGCAGATACAGTTATCCGTAAGGATTGCAAGTGTTGAAGTGGGTGAAGATTAGGTTCTTTACCCACTTTTTTCTGCTTGATTCGCAAAATAAATTTGGAGGTGCCTGACAATAGCACGTCAACCACGACAAGTTGATTTAATCAACGATAATATTCGTGCACCTCGCGTATTGCTTATCCATGACGGTAAGCAAACAGAAATGTCTACGCGAGATGCACAACAAATTGCTAACGATTCAAACCAAGATTTAGTATTGGTGCAAGCTAACGCTGAACCACCAGTTGCTAAAATCATGGATTGGGGAAAAGCTAAGTTCGAAGCACAAAAGAAACAAAAAGAACAACGCAAAAACCAAAAAATCGTTCAACTTAAAGAAGTTCGTATGTCACCGGTCATTGATTCAGGCGATTTCGAAACGCGTAAGAAAGCTGCTATCAAGTTCCTTGGACAAGGGAATAAGGTTAAGCTTAACTTACGTTTCCGTGGTCGTATGATTACGCACCAAGACATCGGACGGCAAGTATTAGACCGTATGGCTGCAGAACTTGACGATATTGCCAAGGTTGAGCAACGTGCCAAAATGGACGGCCGCCAAATGTTTTTGGTCTTGGCACCTAAAGATGCCAAGTAATTAAAGGTTTATCAGTTTGTTTGCAAGCTTAAACAAAATCACACAGTAGGAGAATTAGTCACATGCCAAAGATGAAGACACACCGCGCATCAGCAAAGCGCTTTAAAAAGACAGCAAACGGTGGCTTGAAGTCAGCTTCAGCCTATACTTCACACCGTTTCCATGGTAAGACAAAGAAACAACGTCGCCAATTGCGTGGTACACGTATGATGGATTCAACGACTGTTAAAACATACGCTAAGATGTTGTCAAATATCTAATTCGCGTTGCGATAGTTCAGCTATCTATATTTTAGATTTGAAATTCAGTAAGTTATTTTTTAGAATTCTAGGAGGAATTACCCATGCGAGTTAAGGGTGGTACAGTTTCACGCGCACGTCGTAAAAAAATTGTTAAGTTGGCCAAGGGTTACCGTGGACAACGTCGTATTAATTTTAAGGTTGCTAAGCAACAAGTATGGAAGTCATACTTGTATGCCTACCGTGACCGTAAGAACACAAAGCGTAACTTTCGTAAGTTATGGATTGCTCGTATCAACGCAGCAGCCCGTATGAATGGTTTGTCATATTCAAAGTTGATGCATGGTTTGACACTTGCAGGTGTAGAGCTTAACCGTAAAATGTTAGCTGAAATTGCTGTAACTGATTTTGATACTTTTTCAAAGTTAGCTGACCAAGCGAAGGCTGCTTTAGCATCAGATAACGTCTTAGTACAAGAACGTGTTGCTGCAACGTTGGAAACAACTGTTAAAGTTGATCGTTAATATTTAAACTATAAAAAATGGTGATCGATTAATTCGATCACCATTTTTTTGTTATTGTAAACCACTTTGAGATTTACTACTAGCAACGAGTTTTAAATTATTAGCATCACCTGTCGGTGTGAAAACAATCGAGACCTTAGCACCACTGGTACTCTGCCAGATAGCGTATACTTGATCACTTGCTGTTAAATATGTCGGATTACCATAAGTTGCGCGTACTTCATCATATGTCACTGTTCCTATGGCAACGGCATTATATGTTGAAGCGGACCAATTGCCAAAGCTTGCAGGGGAAGCGCTTGAACTCGAACTGTCGGGTTGTTGAATCTGACTTGAAGAAGTTGCCTCAGAATTAGTATGAGATGAGGGCGTTGAGGCGCTACTTTCTACAGTGGTATTATCAGTAATTGGTGTCTGTGTAGCATCATTTGTGACTATGCTAATGGCTGATGACACGGCTGAACTGGCTGTCACGGGTGCTTCAGCAACACTAGTCGATTCACTGGCTGAAGTCGTTGATGAACTAGATTTAGACTGAGTTATCTTGGACTTAGCGTGTTTCGTTTTTGACGTGACAGTTGATTTACCTTGCTCATTCTTATGTGCTGATTGCTGGTTATGACCTACTATGGCAAAAATAGTAAATACTACGAGTATAACAACTAGAACAGCAATAACGATGTTACGTGCGCGATGCGACTTTTTAAATGGTTTACGTTGCATAATCATTATATATAGACAAACAGCATCTATACATTCCTTTCCTCACATAATGATAACAGAAAAGCGTCAAAGTGTGTTAAAATAGATATAATTACGTATCGAGACAAAAAATAGGACCACCTCAGCGTTTTAGAAACCAGTAGTGTCCGCTTGTTATATTTACGAAAAATGACGACTTATAATATAAGTTTATTTATAAAGGAAAAAACATGACAGATTTAAGTATTATTCCGTTTGGCGGCGTGCGCGAAAACGGTAAGAACATGTATGCCGTTACGGTGGCAGACGAAATTTTTATTTTTGATGCTGGATTAAAATATCCAGAAACGGACCAACTTGGGATCGATGTTGTTGTACCGGATTTTGAGTATTTCATTAAAAATAGTGATAAGATTGCGGGTGTCTTTTTAACACATGGGCACGCGGAT
This sequence comes from Leuconostoc rapi, assembly GCF_016908715.1. GTDB lineage: Bacteria > Bacillota > Bacilli > Lactobacillales > Lactobacillaceae > Leuconostoc > Leuconostoc rapi. The sequence continues at coordinate 186,164 of NZ_JAFBEK010000001.1, forward strand.
GCAATAGGAGCGCTGCCTTACTTTCTCCAGCAAGTTCAAGCGCCTATTTTTGGTTCAGAATTGACAATTGAGCTAGCAAAATTAGCGATAAAAGAACAAGAAGCATTAAAAGATTATAAAGATTATCATATTATCAACGAAAAAACAGAAATTGATTTTGGAAAGGTAACGGTATCATTTTTTAATACCACGCATTCTATACCAGATTCATTGGGTATTGTGTTAGGAACACCTTATGGGCAAGTCGTCTATACTGGTGATTTTAAGTTTGACCAGACTTCAGATGCAGGTTACGAAACAGACATATCACGCTTGGTGGAAGTTGGACAAGGAAAAGTACTTGCCTTGTTAGCTGATGCCGCTGGAACAGGAAATGATTTAGATTCTGTTAATGAATCTAAGATTAGCGAGTATATCTTGGAGACTTTCCGAGAAAATAAACAAAAAAGAATCATTGTGGCAGCAGTTGCATCGAATATTCAGCGTATTCAACAAGTCATTGATGCTACTGTAGCCACAAAACGACAACTTGTTTTGTCTGGTAATGATATTGAAAATGTCGTTCGAACAGCTATTCGTCTGCGTAAACTTAATTTACCCATTCCTGAAAGTAAGTTATTTGTTAATTTGAAAAATGCTAAAAACTTGCCTATTTCAGAGACTGTCATCCTCGAAACTGGGCGAATGGGAGAACCAATTAAACATTTAAATCGTATGGCTAACGGAGAAGATCCGTATATTCACATTGGTGTAGATGATTTGGTATTTATTACAACAACGCCCTCAACAGCGATGGAGAGTGTTGTTGCTAAGACGCGTGATATGCTCTTCAAAAGAGGGGCAGATGTGAAACAAATAAGCAGCGATTTGCGTTCTAGTGGGCATGCATCACGTAATGATTTACAGATGATGATTAACCTGTTAAAGCCACAGTATTTCATGCCTGTTCAAGGTGAGTATCGCGTAATGACATCTGCCAAAGCAGCTGCTGAAGAAGTCCACATTTCAGAAGATCACATCATGATGGCTATGAAAGGTGATCAATTCAAATGGCTGAGTGATCATTTTGAATTGCAGGATTCCTTTACTGTCGGTGAAACACTGATTGATGGTGCAGGTATTGGTGATATTGGTAACGTTGTTTTGCGAGATCGCCGAATCTTATCAGAAGATGGTATTTTTGTCTCTGTTGTCACGATTGATCGCAAAAAACGACAAGTCGTTTCTAAGCCGAAATTGACATCACGCGGTTTTGTTTACGTCAAAGCAAATCGTGATTTGATGAAAGAAGCTTCTGAAATAACGGTTAAACAAATTGAAACATATCTCACGACAACTAAAAGCTTTGATTGGAACGAGCTAAAAAATGGGGTGCGCGAGGTCTTGTCACGCTTTTTGTTTGAGCAAACACGTCGGCGCCCTATGGTCATGCCTGTTGTCATGGAAGTGAATCAAAATCGGCGCCCTATGGCGCACAAATCTTTGCAGACACGTCCGCGTCAAGAGGTGAAAAATGAGAAGAGCACGCCAAACACAGCAAAATCATCTAAAAAGCGCGGTAAAAAGACGATTATAAAAGCTGCAGATTAACATTGAATTTAGGGGCAGTTTATCAAAAAATCAAGGTTTTTTATTATGGACCTAGGAAGGTAATGCGCTAATGTCTTGATTGTTTTGGCATTATCACAAATATTTTATGACCTCAGAAAATAATGTAACACCTGAAATACAAGCAATGATTACGCGAGCGCATACTGAAATGGCGCAAGAAAATTGGCATGATGCATCAGAAACATTAGGAGAATTATATAGTTCGGTAGCAACTTATGAGGTGAATTATCGCTTAGTAACAGCACTATTTATGGATGAACAATACCAGTTAGCATCATCTTATGCTGATGACTTTCTAATGAACTATCTGGAAGAAGAAAGCGATTTTCGCATGGTCGTTGCGCTAGCGGTTCAAAATCAAAGCTTTGTTTACGCACAACAATTAGCAATGCTTTGGGACGATCTAGGTACGAGGCAAACTGTACTTCAAGAAATACGGGATGCTGAAGTTCGCGCAGAATCAGCCATGTCAGCCACGTTTCAAACGATAGCACGCCAATTTTATCACTTGAGTGATTATAGTGTTATTGAGCAGCGGGATAGGTATGAATCGGCTAGGCATCTACCTGTGAATCAATTTGTCGTAGGCGCTAAATATTTATTAGTAGACCCCTATGCGACGCCTATTATTCGAGCTACCTTACTGGAAGATCTTCAAAAATTACGTCTATCAGAAGACGTTGTGTATCGCTGGTTAGATGATGAATTATATACAATTAAGTTGAATAATTTACCAATACTGACAAATCTAAAAATTTTTGAAGATATTGCTGATTTACTAGATGAAAAACTAGGACATGATGATCCCATTGCAATGGACATGTTGGCACAACAGGTTCGATTTGAATTAACCTTGCTCTACCCACGTGTAGAAGAGGTTGTGACAGATCCCGAGAGCTGGGTTGAATCGAGCATTGATCGCTACTATCAACGTTCAAACCTGACCGAAATGGCGACACAAAAAAAATGGCATCAAAAAGTTAGAAAACTGACTGAGAATTTTTTTGAAAATTAGTCTATAAAACGGTTTACATTTTCTTAATAATTCGGTATAATAATTTTTGGCTTCAAGAGCCAGAAAAACGCAATTAACTGTTGTCTTTTAATGGCTTGCGTTGTAAAATAAATATATAAACATTTTTCAGTAATCTGTAAAATGAATTTTGGAGGAAACTACATTGGCTAAGGAAACTTACGTTCGCACTAAGCCCCACGTTAATATCGGTACTATTGGACACGTCGATCACGGAAAGACGACTTTGACAGCCGCAATCTCAAAGGTATTGGCTGAAAAGCAAGGTATCGTAGCTACTGATTTTGCTGAAATCGATAATGCACCTGAAGAAAAAGAACGTGGTATCACGATCAACACTTCGCACATCGAATATGAAACAGAAGCACGTCATTACGCTCATATCGACGCCCCTGGCCACGCCGATTATGTTAAAAACATGATCACTGGTGCTGCACAAATGGATGGTGCCATCTTAGTTGTTGCTGCAACTGATGGTCCTATGCCACAAACACGTGAACATATCTTGTTGGCGCGTCAAGTTGGTGTTGACTATCTTGTTGTGTTCTTGAACAAGACTGATTTAGTTGATGATGAAGAATTAGTTGAATTGGTTGAAATGGAAGTTCGTGAATTGTTGTCAGAATATGACTTCCCAGGTGACGATATTCCAGTTCTTAAGGGTTCAGCTTTGAAGGCCCTTGAAGGTGACCCTGAACAAGTTAAGGTTATCGAAGAATTAATGGATACTGTTGATTCATACATTCCAGAACCAAAGCGTGAAACTGACAAGCCATTCTTGATGCCTGTCGAAGATGTATTCACAATTACTGGTCGTGGTACAGTTGCATCTGGTCGTGTTGACCGTGGTGTATTGACTACTGGAACAGAAGTTGAAATTGTTGGTTTGAAAGAAGCTATTCAAAAGACTACTGTTACTGGTATCGAAATGTTCCGTAAGACATTAGAAGAAGCACAAGCTGGTGATAATATCGGTGCACTTCTACGTGGTGTTGATCGTAACGAAATCGAACGTGGTCAAGTTTTGGCAAAGCCAGGTTCAATTAAGACACATAAGAAGTTTAAGGCTGAAGTCTATGTCCTTTCTAAGGAAGAAGGCGGACGTCATACACCATTCTTTACTAACTACCGTCCACAATTCTACTTCCACACAACTGATGTTACAGGTGTTGTTGAATTGCCAGCAGGTGTAGAAATGGTTATGCCTGGTGATCAAGTGACATTCGAAATCGAATTGATCTCACCAGTCGCTATTGAACAAGGATTGAAGTTTACTGTTCGTGAAGGTGGCCATACTGTTGGTGCCGGAACTGTTACAGAAATCGAAGATTAATTCATAATTATTTTCATGAAAACACGCAAACGCGTGTTTTTTTATTGTTTAATTATAATTAAAAACGCATGGTCAACACCATGCGTTAATTATATTTTATTTTAGATTTGATTTTTCATCTGTGTCACGCCCCAACGCAGAAGCACGTGCTTCATCAGTTGTGTCATCACTAGGTAATGAAATGAGGTCGTCGAAAGAATTTACAAGTTGTTCTTCGCGATTAACAATTTTTGCCATATACTGTCTCCTTTAGTTCAGTATAGCGCAATTTATATGCAATTATATACACTTATTCAAAAAATAAATGTATATAATATGCATAAGATAGAAATTAATGTATACTTAAAGATAGATATAAAAGGGAGCAATAGAATAATGACTGAATTATTGACTGTAAGCAACTTAAAAAAACAATATGGCACTAAACTTATCTTTGATCACGTTAATGCGCAAGTAAAGCAAGGCGAGGTCGTTGCTATATTAGGACCTTCAGGCGCTGGAAAATCTACTTTTTTGCGAACAATTAATTTACTAGATGCGCCAACTAGTGGTCAGGTTATATTTGAAGGTAATGAGCTAACAAATCTGGGTGAGAAGCAGTTAGATACTTTACGCGAAAAAATGGGCATGGTGTTTCAAAGCTTTAATCTATTCCCTAATTTGTCTGTCATTGAAAATGTGAAATTAGCACCTATGAAGGTCAAAAAAGTATCCAATAGTGATGCTACTGAATTGGCAAAAAAATTGTTAACACAAGTTGGTTTGTCTGATAAATATGATTTTTACCCATCCAGCTTATCAGGTGGACAGCAACAGCGTGTTGCAATAGCAAGAGCGCTAGCTATGTCACCTGATGTCTTACTGTTTGATGAACCAACAAGTGCGTTGGATCCAGAAATGGTTGGTGAAGTGTTAAGTGTTATGAAAAAATTAGCAGAAGATGGCATGACAATGTTGGTTGTTACACATGAAATGGGTTTTGCACGTGAAGTGGCTGATACAATTTGGTTTATGGCTGATGGCGGTGTGCAAGAAATTTCAAAACCTGAAGACTTTTTTACGTCACCAAAAACGGACCGCGCAAAAGACTTTTTGAATAAAATACTGTAATATTTAAATCTCGTGCGAATAAGTTCGGGATTTTTTGTTACGATAAAGGTATGGAAAATATTAATTTAGAGAAAAAACATGCGGCGAAGGCGGCAGCACAGCTAATCAAAAACGGTATGACGGTTGGTTTAGGAACTGGATCAACAGTTAACTATTTTTTGGATGCGCTTGCAAATCGTATAAGTCAAGAAAATCTGAAAATTATTGGGGTAACAACATCTTTTAAAACAGCTGGTAGAGCGAAATCACTTGGTATCACAATCATTGATATTGATGATGCACCGATGATTGATTTAACAGTGGATGGTGCAGATGAAGTAGATTGCCATATGAATGGCATTAAGGGGGGTGGTGCAGCCTTTTTAATGGAAAAAATTGTTGCTCATAATTCAAACCGTGTTGTTTGGATAGTGGACAGTCAGAAGTTACATGAACAATTGGGAAGTTTTCCCCTACCAGTAGAAATTGTACCTTTTGGTAGTGGTAAATTAATAACTGATTTTAAGAAACATCATTTACACCCAGTGTTAAGACAACGAGATGGAAAAACAATTGTTACGGATATGGGACATTTTATCGTTGATTTGGTATTAAATAAAATTGATCAACCTTATCAATTGGGGCAGTATTTAGATGGGAAGATTGGCGTAGTTGAGCACGGCTTATTTTTAGATATTGTAGATGAAATTATTATCGGTACTTCTGCTGGTGTAAGACAATTAAAACGTGATACGTTACAGAAATAAATGTAACTTATTTTAAAAGCGCTTACATTTCTTAATAAGAAGCGGTATAATAGATTTGTAATAAGATAAGTGAAGGAGCGTGTCGCGCAGATCGCGCAACATAACAAATAATATGGCATACAAAAATATTTTGGTAGCAGTGGATGGATCAAAAGTATCAAACTTGTTGATCAAACGCGTGCATGAATTTGCACCTGAAGCACATATGGATATTTTGATTGTTGTAGATACGAGCGGTGGTTATTTTGGGACTGTCGTTATGAATGCGGATATTGTTTATCAGATGGAGCAAGACGCTGAAGATATGATTAATAAAGCATACACTTATGCAAAGTCTCTGGGTCACGCTAATACGGATATTCATGTGCGTTTTGGAACACCTAAGCAAGTAATTGCGCGTGACTTCCCAAGGGACCATAAAAATGATTTGATTGTAGTTGGGGAAACTGGTCTGAGTCGCCTACAACGTGCAATGGCGGGTACTGTGCCATCGTTTGTCACACAAACGTCAGCCGTTGATGTATTAATCATGCGAACATCAGAAAAATAGTTTGTGCAATAAAAAGAGATGTTAAACTAAGCTCAAAGATTGAGGGAGTGTTTAACATCTCTTTTATATGATGTCGGTTACGTTATTTAGCTTCTTTTAAAATTTTCATGCTGATAATTTTGACGGGTTTGACTGGGGTCGAACCTTCGCCACTGTTTTTTACGTTGGCCGTTGCAATTTTATCAACAGTTGCCATGCCAGAAGTTACTTGACCAAATACAGTATAGTTACCATCAAGTGAGGGATTACCGCCATTTTTATAAGCATCAGCTATTTTTTTAGGATAATTGTTTGCATCTAATTGTTTAGTTTGATTTTTTGCATTTTGGTTAATAAAAAACTGTGATCCGTTAGTATTTGGACCAGCATTAGCCATTGTCAGTGCACCACGTATGTTATAGAGTGACGAACTTATTTCGTCTTTAAAACCATGGCCACTATCGATACTGTCGTTTTTATCGTACCATATTGAGTGCCCACCACTACCATTACCCTTAGGATCGCCGCCTTGAATCATGAAGTCAGCAATAACACGGTGGAATACTGTGTTATTGTAATAATTTTGCCTTGCATGTGTTAAAAAGTTTTCGACAGCTAATGGCGCATACTGGTTAAATAATTTAACCGTTATGTCGCCATCTGTTGTTTTGATTTCAACTTCACTTTCATTAGATGCCACTTGGGCCTCTAATTGAGGCAAGGCGACTTTGTCTAAATTAGGATCTTTTTTTGTTTGAGACGATGTGCCAACGCTAGCATTATTTGTTGGTGTTTCGGCAGCGTGTGATGTTAATAGGACAATAGCAATTATAAGGACCACTAGCACCGCACCCATAGCTATAAGTATCATCTGTTGTTTTTTCTTATTCATGTTGTCATCCTTTAAACTCTTTCGATGAGATAGATCTGTGTTTTATCCGTTTTATAGGTTGCTTGTTTAAAATCGGCTGTTAATAAGCTTTGGCAGTAGTCTAACCAGGTTTTAGGGACGACATTGAATTTAATAATTAATAGACCCCCGTGTGTTAAACGAGGGATAACACGGTCAATTTGGTCGAGATAATCATCTGGTCGATCATGGTTATTTTCAGAATCGCTAGAATAATCAAATACGGCAATACTTGCTTGATCTTGAAGGCCAAGTTCAGCAACAAATTGACGGTCTATTGTTTTACCTAGTAAAGTGACACGTTCTGATAGGCCACTCATAAAAAGTGAAGCCGCTGTTGCGTTAGCATTGTCTTTTGTTGTTGTATAACTTAATACACGACCAGTGCTACCAACACGTGTTGCTAAAAAGCGTGTATTAATGCCATTGGCGGTTGTACCGTCCACAACGGTGTCGCCCACGTGGACAGCTTGTTCAATTAGCTGGTGAATAAAGGTTTGTGTTGTAGGAATCATGTATGTTCTCCAATATTAAAAATGTAGCGGGATAACATAAGTAGACTATATCCCAGGGCTAAACCGGCTAAAATGTCACTAGGGTAGTGCACATTAATGTAAATACGGCTGATGGGGATAATCACGATTAGACTGAGAAAAAGAAGTTGCATGATGTTTTTAAGCCAAGTATTTTTGATATAAAGTCGAATTAAAATAATGAGTGTGCCATAGAGCAATATAGATACCATGGTATGCCCAGACGGAAAACTGTAACCATGCTCGGGAATCAATTGTGTTACCGGTCGTGGATTTTTAATGATATGTTTGACTAATTGTGTGATAAAGCCAGCAGAAATAATAATATTTACGACTAAAAAAAGAAACAGACGGTATTGACGTTGGAAAAGAAGGAACAGTGATAGTAAAAGCGTTACAAGTGATGTAAACGTCACACTGCCAAGCTGTGTGACGTGGGTAAAGAAAGTATCTGCGATAGGTGAACGATTTTGGATTAATTGTTGACCAAAATGATTTACTTCTGAAACCCATTCTGACTGCAAAAAAACACCAGTGGCAAGTCCTAAAAAAATAATGAAGCCAAGGGTGACACATAAAAGTTGTAGTTTTTGTTTATTGCGCATAATATATAGTATACCTGATTTTAATAAAACGTGATATAATTAGGTCATTATATTTAGCAGTAGTACACGGTGAGGGGCATTAGAAAATAAACGGTAATGCAAGTTTATCAATCAACCCGTGGAACTCGGCGAAATTGTTTGAAAGTGAAATCAGAGTAGTTTTCGACGTGTTGTCGCGTTAAGACAGATGAGACGTATTTTTGGTACGTGAACATAGGTGGTACCGCGATAATTCGCCCTATGTCATGCTTTTAGTGTGACATAGAGCGAACTTTTTTAGTTTTAATTATCAAAATAATGAGGAGGAAGTGTTGTTGAGATCACGCAATTTATGATCATGATAGCACGAAAGATAAGCATGGCCTACGAACATCAAAAAATTGAAACAAAATGGCAAAAGTATTGGGATGAACATCAGACATTTTTAACTAGTGACGATACAAGCAAGCCGAAGTATTATGCAATGGATATGTTTCCATATCCATCCGGGCAGGGTTTACATGTCGGGCATCCTGAAGGTTACACAGCGACTGATATCATGAGCCGATTTAAACGAACACAAGGATTTAATGTGCTTCACCCAATGGGGTGGGATGCTTTTGGTTTGCCAGCAGAACAATATGCTTTAAAAACGGGACACAATCCTGCTGACTTCACAAGTCAAAACGTCGCACATTTTCGTGAACAAATTAAATCTTTGGGTCTTTCGTATGATTGGAATCGTGAAATAAATACGACCGATCCCAAATTTTATAAATGGACGCAATGGATTTTTGAAAAATTGTACGAAAAAGGCTTAGCTTATGAGTCAAATATGATGGTCAATTGGGACCCAATTGATCGCGTTGTCTTGGCTAATGAGGAAGTTATTGATGGTAAGTCGGAGCGTTCAGGTAATAAAGTTGAACGTAAGGCTTTACGTCAATGGGTCTTAAAAATAACAGCTTACGCAGATCGCTTGGTTGATGATTTAGATGATTTAGATTGGCCAGAAGCGATCAAAGAACAACAACGGCATTGGATCGGTCGTTCAAAAGGCGCTGCAGTGTTTTTCAATATTGCCGATACCGATAAGCGAATTGAAGTCTACACAACGCGACCTGATACATTATTTGGTGCGTCATATATGGTTTTAGCACCAGAACACACTTTAGTTGATGATATTGTGACTGATGCTCAAAAACAAGTTGTAGCAGATTATCGTGCGACAATCGCAGCTAAATCTGATTTGGAACGTACAGATTTAAATAAAGATAAAACGGGTGTTTTCACAGGTGCATATGGTATTAATCCAATTAATGGTGAAAAGTTGCCAATATGGATTGCTGACTATGTTTTAGCATCATATGGTACCGGTGCGATTATGGCAGTTCCTGCACACGATGCACGCGACTTTGATTTTGCGAAAAAATTTGATTTGAACATTAAACCAGTGATTGCTGGTGGAGATGTCACCCAAGAAGCTTATACTGGTGATGGGACACATATTAACTCTGGTTTCTTAGATGGTTTAGATAAAGCTTCAGCCATTGATCAAACAATAGCATGGTTGGCGTCGCATGAAGCTGGACATGCCCAGACTAACTTCCGTTTACGTGATTGGATTTTTTCACGTCAACGTTATTGGGGTGAACCCATTCCAGTCATTCATTGGGAAGATGGGACAACTTCTTTGATTCCTGAAAAAGAATTACCTCTCTTATTGCCACGTGCAACAGAGCTAAGACCATCAGGTAGTGGAGAATCACCACTTGCTAACTTGACTGATTGGCTGGAAGTGACACGTGAAGATGGTGTTAAGGGTCGCCGTGAAACGAATACAATGCCACAGTGGGCTGGTTCATCATGGTATTTCTTGCGTTATATTGACCCCAACAATGATGTTGCATTAGCAGATTCAGACAAACTAAAGTATTGGATGAATGTTGACCTGTACGTTGGCGGTGCAGAACATGCTGTGTTACACTTATTGTACGCTCGTTTTTGGCATAAATTTTTATATGATTTGGGTGTTGTACCAACAAAAGAACCATTCCAAAAGTTAGTCAATCAAGGAATGATTTTAGGCGCAAACCACGAAAAAATGTCAAAATCAAAGGGTAACGTTGTTAATCCAGATGATATTGTTACAGCTTTTGGTGCAGATACGTTGCGCGTTTATGAAATGTTTATGGGACCCCTAACACAAAATAAACCATGGTCTGAAGAAGGCATCACAGGATCACGGCGTTGGCTTGATCGTGTCTGGCGTTTGTTAATTGACGATGACGAACGTCTACGTGACCATGTGACAACTTATAATCCAGGTGACTTAGATAAAATTTATAATCAAACAGTTAAAAAAGTGACTGAGGATTTGGAAAACATGCGCTTTAATACCGCCATTTCTCAAATGATGGTGTTTATCAATGAAGCCTATAAATCAGATGCGTTACCACTTGCTTACATGAATGGTTTTATCCAATTATTGGCACCATTCGCACCGCATTTAGCTGAAGAATTGTGGGTTCGTCTGGGAAATGAGGCATCAATTTCATATGTTACTTGGCCAACGTACGATCAATCGCAACTTGTTGATGATACTGTTGAAATTATATTCCAAGTCAATGGTAAGGTACGTGGTAAGGCAACTGTTGCACGTGATATTGATCAAGATAGCATGATGGCTGCTGCGAAATTAGATGATAATGTTCAGAATTTTATTGCTGGAAAAACAATTCGCAAAATTATTGCAATTCCAGGAAAATTTGTCAATATTGTTGTTGGTTAAAATTAATCTTTAAAGGACTAATAAGCTGGTGTATGCCAGCGTACATAAAGTAAGAGGAGTACACAAATGGCGGGTGAACAACATCCAGATGATCTGAAAATGCGTGGTCAACATGTTGACAAAATTAATGTTGACGGTCAAATATTAAGTGCAGATGAAATATTAGCACGAGCGCACCAACGCGTACAACAGAAACAACAAGTGCAATCAGGGCACGGTGGTGCCCAACAACCAAATGATCATGAAATTGCGGCGATTAAAGCCAAAAATGAAGCGTCTCGTCAAAAAATAGGTCAGAAAAAACCAAACTTAAAGGCGACAGCAATAACGGACCCGGTTGCAACAGCCGCGATACCAAAAAATGTGACTTCATCTGAACCAGTGAAAAATGATACACAAGCAACGTTAGTCAAAGGTTCTGCCTGGTTATCAGCTGGTAACATGTTATCGCGCATTTTAGGGGCTGTTTATATTGTGCCTTGGATGGCATTATTAGGATCTAACTCCAATCGTGCCAATGGTTTATTTACGCAAGGGTACACGATATATGCTATATTTTTAGCTATTGCTACATTTGGTGTCCCTTCGGCAATCTCAAAATTAGTGGCCGAGTATAATGCACGTCAAAATGTTTATCAATCGCGCCAGTTAATCCGTCAATCAATGTGGTTAGGTATATTTTTAGGCATTGTATTTGGTTCTGCTATTTACCTACTTACGCCAGTGCTTTCCATGGGCAATGCTAATTTTGTACCTGTTTTGCATTCCTTAGCACCAGCAGTGGCAATTTTTCCAGTCATGTCAATGCTTCGTGGTGTGTTTCAAGGTTATCAATTGATGAGTATTTCAGCTTTATCTCAAGTTGTGGAGCAAATTGCACGTGTTATTTATATGCTGGTAACTGCAGTTATTATTTTAAAAGCAAATCCGGGTAATTGGAGTGCGGTCGTTGTGCAATCGACTTTTGCTGCGTTTATTGGTGCAATATTTAGTATGTTGGTACTTGTCTGGGGTTGGTTAAGGTACCGTCATGTCTTTCTATCAAGTACTTTGTCACAAGTTGTTCCTGAGGAAAAGACGCCAACACTACGTCTGATTTTTAACATTCTGAAAGAATCATGGCCATTTATTATCATTGGTTCAGCTATCACGCTGTTCCAATTAGTTGATCAATATACTTATTTTGATATCATGGCACATTTTTTTGCGAATACGAATACACAATTACAAACACAATTTGCATTATTTAGTGCTAATCCGAATAAATTAATCATGATTATTGTGCCGTTTTCAACGAGTATAGCGGCAACAATCTTACCTATGTTGTCAGGCAACAAAGCAACACTGACGCGTGAAAATATTCAAGAGCAATTGAAGCAAGTAATTAAATTGTTTGCGTTGGTTATGTTGCCAAGTACACTGGGTATGTTTGCCATTGCTGGACCGCTTTATAAAATGTTTTATCCAATTGACGTGTCAAACCAGGAAGGTATTTACCTATTACAATATTCAACAATACTAGCAATCGTTTTTAGTTTATTTATGCTCTTAGCGTTTGTTTTACAGGCTTTATCAGAGGTATCAATTGTTATTAAAGCTTTCGTATTTGGTATGCTCGTGAAAATTGCTTTACAGGTGCCACTTGTTCGTTATTTTGAAGGGATGGGTGCTTTAATGGCTAGCATGGTTGGTATGGCAATAGCAATTGCGTACATGTTAGACTTCTTAAAAAAAGTCTATGGCGTATCGCTTATATCAGTTGAGAAGGAACTATGGCAGTTGTTTATTGGTGCTGCGATTATGGCGATTATAGCTTACTTCGTTGTATTCCTATTGGGTAATTTCGTCTTTCCGGTCGATACAAAAATATCTGTTACGATTACATCGTTACTTAGTGCTGGATTGGGTGGTATCGTTGTGATCTTGCTATACTTACGTATGGGCTTTGGGGATGACTTATTAGGTAGCAAAATAAGTTATATTCCACAAAAATTACGGCCAAAGCGATGATTATCATCGCTTTTTTTATGTCATTTTAAACTAAGTAGATAAAGAATGGTTAATAGGGTATGCTTATTTCCAAAGTTGGTGTATGCTAAAAATAAGTTTTGCGCTAAATGGAGACGTAGATATGACAAATCAAGATACCCAAATAATATTGAATCCAGAACTTGTAAATCAGCTCGATAAAAAAATTTTATACTTAAAACAATTACAATTAGCGATTACAACTAATCAATCGTTACAGGTTTATCAATTACTTGATTCAAAAAAATTTGAACAGTTGAATTTAAAAAACAGTGATTTGATTACTGAAAACCAATCTGCTCTTTTGATTTCGGATATGCAACAAGATCTTGCTGCATATTTAGCACCTGAGTTATTGCATTTTATGGTGACACAATTTGATTTTTTGACATATGAGGCTGTGGTAGATGAACCAGAGAACTACCGTATCTATATTGGTGATTGGTGGCATCATCGTCAATTGGGTACACTAAATATACTTTCAGTCACGCTAACAGTAGATGATGACTTGGTAGCAGAATTAGTAACCACGGCTGAACTAACTGAAGGAGACACACTTAATCAGCAAAAAATTGCCGAATTAACTCAAATTGTAACAGGTTTGAAGACGTTTTTAGCTGACGATACAAAACGCTCACTCGAGCTTAAAGTCATCGAAGATCAATTAGAAGAAATTACAGCAAACAAATCAGGACTATTTGGTCGCGTCGATAAAACGACAAGAGAGGCACTAACTAAAAAACGTGACTTGTTAGTGGCGACACAGAAAAGAGTGCCAGAAGTCCAACAAAAATTGATTGACCAACGGGAAGAATTATTAGTACTCGAAAAAGAAGATGCATTGCGTCATCTGGAATTACAAGCCATTTTAAAACAGTATGCAGATGTAACTAATTTTACAGCAGAGTTAGATCATATATATGTCACGTATATGACACAATTAGGTCAAAAATAACGTATGAATGATTTTAATATACAAAACTATAGCGAACAATTAAAAAAAGATTTGACTTTATTTGAGCGATGGCACGCGCTGATTAAGGCGTTGGATCAAACACAAAGTATGTCAGAATTACTAGATATTTTGCAAAAAATTTTAGATTTTGATAGTCATCAGTCTCAGATGGTTCGTATTGCAAATGATTACTGGTTTCCAAGTACACATTGGGTTACTGTGGCATTTGCAAAATGTGCAGCTTGGGCCTCTCTATCACAAACTGATATGGCTCTACCCAATGGTCAAAAGGTAGCTGAATTGCATTTTTCAGAGTGGCCAAATGCCACGTTTCGCTTTATGAAGGCGCCTCTTGCTGCGGGTGGCTATTATTTAGAAGAAACAGCACAAAATTTAAGAGTGCTCTATTGGGATATCAAGCGGAAGCGTTTCTACCTCGACACCCAACAATTTGCTAAACTTGTGCAAACAGAGGCCATTCAATTAGCAGGTGTTCATGCCTTAGCTACTTTTCAAAAACGATTAACTGCAATTGCTACACAATTGTCAGAAGAATCTTATGATTTGGTGCTGCCAGGGTTGTCACAATTAGAACAAATGCACTTAAAGATGGTTCAAGAAGGTTTACCAACAAGTATTTTGGATAGCTTGTTTGTTAATGCAGCTAAACAACAATTTATTTTAAAGCGCATAAGAGATGACGCAACTGGCGTTGAAATTGAAGTTGGTGATATAGAGTTACAATTAACGCAACACCCCACAAATAATGGCCATGAACAGTGGACATATGATATTATAGATAGTAACAAAGAAGTTACCATCTATACTTTATTTCAGCAGTTACCATTTTTTTATCAATGGTATGATGACCACTTCACAATAGTTGGTTTAAAGGATAAGCGAGAGGTCTTTGTTGATTAGGTGCCTGACAACATCTAATGAACACACAAAATGTCGAAAAATTAAGGATTAATAAAAGAAAGTAGGCAAAACATATGGCATTAATTATTATTGTCGCGGTAGTAGTAATCATTGCGATTATTTGGATTAGCATTTACAATAGCTTGGTCAAATATCGCATGCAAACACAGGAATCATGGAGTCAAATTGACGTACAATTGAAACGTCGAAATGATTTGATTCCCAACCTTGTGAACACAGTTAAAGGTTATGCAGACTTTGAAAAGTCAACGCTGCAAGCCGTAACGGATGCACGAACAAATGTGAATAGTGCAAAAGGACCAGCTGAAACGATGGTCGCTTCTGATCAATTAACAGGTGCGTTAACACACCTATTTGCCGTTGCAGAAGCGTACCCAGATTTGAAAGCTAGTGCTAATTTTACAAAGTTACAAGAAGAATTAACAAACACAGAAAACAAGATTGCCTATTCACGTCAATTGTTTAACACGACAACAGCTGGATATAATACCAAACTACAATCGTTTCCTAGCAATATTATTGCTGGCGTGCATCATTTCACGCCAAGTGAATTTATTGCCGTACCAGAAGATGAAAAAGAAGTGCCAACGGTTAAATTTTAATGTTATTTGAACAAATACAATCAAATAAGCGTCGAACTATTGTGCTGTTGGTTGGCTTCCTTATTCTAGTAGGGATTGTTGGCGCTGCAGTGGGTTATTTGTTACTTGGCTCTTTGGAGTATGGGGTCGTTGGTGCTTTAATCATTGGTGTTGTTTATACTGTCATCATGATTAGTAATTCAACAAATGTTGTGATGGCAATGAATCACGGCAATGAAATTACACAAGCAGATCAAGCACCGGAATTATGGCATACAGTTGAAGATATGGCAATGGTTGCGCAAGTACCTATGCCACGCGTATTTGTGATTCAGGATGCAAGTCCTAATGCGTTTGCGACAGGAAACAGCCCCAAAAATGCAGCAGTTGCTGCCACGACTGGCTTGCTAGCAATGATGGATCGTCATGAACTAGAAGGTGTGATTGGTCATGAAATAAGTCATGTGCGAAACTATGATATTCGTATATCGACTATTGCATTAGCTTTAATGGCTGCTATCACGTTGTTAACAAATCTTGGTAGTAATTGGTGGTTTTTTGGTGGTAGTAACCGAAATCGTAATGATCGAGATAACAATGGTGGTGGTCTGCAAGTTATCTTGTTAATCTTTTCAATTTTAGTCATGGTACTTGCACCATTGCTTGCAGGCGTCATTCAAATGGCTATTTCGCGTAATCGTGAATATCTTGCAGATGCGGGTAGCGTTGAGCTAACACGGAACCCGCAAGAACTGATTTCTGCATTGCGTAAATTAGGGTCGGCAAAGCCAATGGCTAATGTTGATCCTTCATCAGCGGCACTCTATATTAGCAACCCTTTAAAAAAGAAAACGCACTTATTTGAAACACACCCACCGATCGAAGAGCGCATTGCGCGTTTAGAAAGAATGTAAGATCAAGCCAGATAATCAATATGTCTGGCTTTTTATGTGTGTCACTTAACTAGCTAGCTTGCATTTTAAAAATAGTAAATGATAATTTATGGTGTGCACTGGTCCCAATGTCAATCTGAATAATTAAGGGTTGATTTTTCTCATAAAAACCGTTAAAGTTATACCAACAACTAAATCATTTGTTTGCAGATATATCGCTGGAAAATGGCCAGCAGTTTCTACCACGTCCCAAAAGTCGTGACTATTCGCAAATGTTAGAAAATATCAAAGTGATATTATTCGTGCATTTGTGGATCTGTGTATCCCAGATGCTTTTTTTGTTCCAAAAAATTATATGACGGCGGATCTGTTGACAATGGTGTTAACAAAAAGGCTAACTAGACAACAAGTATCGAACAGTAAACCAATGTTCATACGTTTAAAAATGGAGGATCTCATGCAAAAATTTTTCCTAGATGACGAAAAACCTAAGTTTAGCTCGCGCAATAAATTTGCAAAAATGGGCTTAACATTTGACGATGTCAGGTTAGTACATGATCAAAATAATCATGTTGAAAATGACGAGCTGCACGTTGAAACAACACTCACACCAACGTTAAAGTTAAAGTTGCCGTTATTATCTGCTGCAATGGATACAGTAACAGAATCACGCTTCGCCATAGAATTGGCTAAGTTAGGTGGTTTGGGTGTCGTTCATAAAAATATGACAATTGCAGAGCAAGCAGATGAAATCAAAGCCGTTAAGACGGCAGCATGGGATACTGAGAAATATCTAAATGCTGCTGTGGATGAGCAAGGACGTTTGTTGGTCGCAGGCGCAGTTGGTGTGACTTCTGATACTGTTAAACGTGTGGCAGCTATGGTTGCCACAGGTGTTGATGCGATTGTTTTAGATTCCGCACATGGCCATTCTGAAGGTGTGTTACGTAAAGTTTCAGAAGTAAGAGAAGCATTTCCAGATCTAAATATAATTGCTGGCAATATTGCAACAACTGGTGGCGCTGCAGCGTTATATGATGCGGGTGCTGATGTCGTTAAAATAGGTATTGGGCCGGGATCAATTTGCACAACGCGTGTTGTTGCAGGTATTGGCGTACCGCAAATCTCAGCTGTTCGTGATGCAGCCAAAGAAGCAGCACAACGTGGGAAAACAATTATTGCTGATGGTGGTGCTAAGACACCAGAGGATATCGTTAAGGCGCTTGCTGCTGGTGGTAATGCAGTGATGTTAGGTTCGATGTTTTCTGGCACGGAAGAAACACCAGGCGTTATTTTTGAAGATCAAGGTAAAAAGTACAAGACATATCGTGGTATGGGATCAATCGCTGCAATGGAAGCAGGGTCTAAGGATCGTTACTTCCAAGGTGAGGTTAATGAGGCCAAGAAAATGGTACCAGAAGGTATTGAAGCACGGGTTGCATATAAAGGCGCTTTGTCTGATATTTTAGATACAATCATGACCAGTGTTCGCCGTGATATGATTGAAATAGGTGCCAAAACAATTACAGATCTTGTGTCAAAAGACTATATTGTCCGCGATATCAATGTGGTTGATTACGAAGCCAAGCTATCAAAAGACAAGCAACCAATTATCATACCAACCTTTTAATGTTAAAATAACGGAGAAAAAATATGTCTGAAAATAATGAAAATCATGGACTTGGTTATGATCAAGTATTGCTTGTACCAGGTGCTTCAAATGTTTTGCCACATACAGTATCCCTAGCAACAGCACTTGCCCAAAACTTTATTTTAAATATCCCTGTCATTGCTGAGGCACAAGGTGTGACAACGGATAAGCGCGTGGCAGCCACAGCATTGAATGGTGGTTTGGGCGTTATTGCAGAACAAGAAGATATAGCCGCACAAGTATTGGCTGTTAAAACTGCAAAAGCGGTGCCAGTGGACTTAGAAAAATATCCAAATGCCTTTTTGGATGCGTTTGGGAAAGTTCGCGTTGCTGCGGAGGTTTGGTTAATTACAGACGCGCAAGCACGCGTTGAAAAGCTTGTCTCAGCAGGCGCAGATGCCATATTCTTTTATTTACAAGATGACTTAAATGCAGAAACAAATGCTATTGTAAAAGCTGTTCGAAAAGCTTATCCAACAGTGTTTATCGCGGTTGGTGCTGTCGAAGACCAAGGTATTGCCGGTGCCTTATATCAAGATGGTGTTGATGCAGTTATTGCTGGCCGATCGGTTAATTCAGATTTACCTAATAATACATTTTATCCATTCTTAACGACCACTATGGCTATTGCTGAAGTAGCAGCTGATTTTGATAAGACTGTTATTTCATCTGGTGGGGTACACTATTCTGGTGATGTTGTAAAAGCCATTTCAGCAGGCGCGGATGCTGTCTTAGTGACAGATCTACTAAAAGGTGAAGTTTTAGAGGCAGACGGCACATTTGCAGGCGGTGATATGTCTATTGATGATGCTATTTTCCAAGCAGACGGTGGATTGAGAGCTGGTATGGGCTATACAGGGTCATCAACTGTACTAGACTTGAAATTAACAGCGCAGTTTGTTCAAATAACTGATAATGGGCTTCGTGAGTCACATCCACATGATGTTGAAATTACTAAAATTGCACCAAACTACGCAAAGTAAAAGCTATTTTGACAAAGATGAAATTTACTTTGAATTTGAAGGAGAGTAACACAATGGCTGAAGTAAATGCCGATAAAGTTCTGGTCTTGGACTACGGTAGTCAATATAACCAATTAATTACCCGCCGAATACGTGAAATGGGTGTTTTTTCAGAGCTGAAGTCACGCAATATGACAATAGCGGAAATTAAAGCGTATAATCCGAAAGCAATTATTCTTTCTGGTGGTCCAATGTCAGTATACGAAGCGAATGCTTTTAAAGTGGACAAAGCAATCTTCGATCTCGGGCTACCAATTCTTGGTGTATGCTACGGTATGCAATTAATGGCACAAACTTTAGGTGGCAAAGTAGAAGCAAATCCTGGCAATGGTGAGTTTGGACAAACAATTTTGCATCAAAAGCAACCAGACGGGCTGTTACTTGCAAATACACCTGCTTCGCAAACTGTTTTGATGAGCCACTCAGATAATGTCGTGAACTTACCGGATGGCTTTGTGGTGGCTGGTGGTTCTGATGCAACACCGATTGCTGCTATTGCTGATGATCAACGACGATTGTACGGTGTACAATTTCATGCTGAAACAACTCTTTCTGAACATGGGCAACAAATTTTACACAATTTCGTTTTTGATATTGCGCATGCTGAAGCCAATTGGGATATGAGTGGCTTTATAGATGAACAAATAGCGCATATTCGTGAAGTTGTTGGTGATAAAAAAGTTTTGTTAGGTCTTTCCGGCGGTGTTGATTCATCAGTTGTTGGTGTTTTATTGCATAAGGCTATAGGGAACCAATTAACATCTATTTTTGTTGATCATGGCTTGCTGCGTAAAAATGAAGCTGAACAAGTTATGGAAATGATGGGACAGCAATTTGGTTTGAACATTATCAAAGTAGATGCCCAAGAACGCTTTTTGTCAAAATTGGCAGGTATTACAGATCCTGAACAAAAGCGTAAAATCATTGGTAATGAATTTATTCAACTATTCAACGACGAATCAACAAAGTTAGATGGTATTGAGTTCTTAGCGCAAGGCACTCTGTATACTGATGTGATTGAGTCGGGAACAGATACTGCTCAAACAATTAAATCACATCATAATGTTGGTGGCTTACCAGAAGACTTACAATTTAAGTTAATCGAGCCACTTAATACGTTATTCAAAGATGAGGTGCGTGAACTTGGTGAAGCACTCGACATGCCTCACGAAATGGTTTGGCGACAACCGTTTCCAGGCCCTGGGTTAGGTATTCGTATATTGGGTGATATTACAGAAGATAAGCTCGAAATTGTACGAGATTCTGATTGGATTTTACGTGATGAAATTTCAAAAGCTGGTCTCGAAGCTGATGTTTGGCAGTATTTTACTGTTTTAACTGGTGTTCGGTCAGTGGGTGTCATGGGTGATTATCGTACCTATGATTATACAATTGCTATAAGAGCGATTACTTCAGTTGATGGTATGACGGCTGACTTTGCCCAGCTGCCATGGCCATTACTCCAGAAAATCTCAGCACGTATCGTTAATGAAGTTGGACATATTAACCGCGTGGTCTATGATATTACTGCTAAGCCACCAGCCACGGTTGAATGGGAATAAAAATTGAAATAATAGACAGATAGTGTTTTAGGCAATCTGTGATATGATTCTAGCAAAAAAGATTACGATAATGTGATATTATCGTAATCTTTTTTTTGTGATATAACTTAATAAGTTGGTATCATTTTAAAGCTATTGGTCACTCATTTTCTTCAAGTATTCTGTTAGCCCGTTCGATGGTGGCAATAAATTGCAAAACACTGTTCATCTGTTCACTCGTTAATCCGCCCATTTTAAACGGTAAATTATCCGATAAGCTGAGTAGGTAATCAGAAGAAGTATTTAAAATCTCACAAATTTTAACTAGTGTTTCAAGTGACGGATAGGATAGGCCTTGCTCATAGGCTGAAATAGTTCCTTTGCTTACCTCTAGACGTTTTGATAATTCTAATTGTGTCAGATTTTTAGATTTTCTTACTGCTTTGAGTTTTTCCCCGAAAAAGTCTGTCTGCATATTAAATTTACCTTTTCTATTAGAATATCAGAGTTATATATTAGTATTAGGTGTACAAAGTAAAGGTTAAATTGATACTTAATTTAAAATGTGGTATTATAATCTTGTTAGTGTTAGTGTTATGACACTGGTTGTTGACAGCAGTGCCGTAATGGCAAGTGTTAGTACAAACACAGCCTCTTCAAAGCAAAATACAGCTATAAAATTAAGTTGGCAAGCGAATTCAACAGATACAGTTAAGCAAAATATTGCTAGTCAAAAGAAATCGAATGATTTAGACAATTACGAAGTTCAATGGGGCGATACATTAGGTACTATTTCAGTAGCTACTGGTGTAAGTGTAAATGATTTGGCTTCGCGTTATGGTATTCCTGATGCCAACAGTATATTTGCAGGTGTTACCCTCGTGCACCAAAGAGATTTCAATAGTCACGTTGCTAGCATTACGGCTGTGACATCTATTAATCGCATTTCTGGCACAAATGCAACAATAGGCACACCAGATGTTAATGGAACAACTATTACACCAGATACACCAGCCGTTAGTGAATCAGGTGCTACACCAAATACACCAGATGTTAATGGAACAACTATTACACCAAATACACCAGTTATTAGTGGAACAAGTGCTACACCAGATACACCAGTTATTAGTGGAACAAGTGCTACATCAACTACATCAGCTGTTAGTGAATCAAGTGCTACACCAGCTGTTAGTGGAACAACCACTGCACCAAGTACACCAACTAAAAGTAGTTCATCACCAAAAAACAGTACTTCAACTAATAATAGTTCAAAGCCAACAACCAATAGTAGCTCAGATATCAATTATGCCACACCTGGCTCTGATAAAAACCCAATCGACCCTGATACTGGTACAGCTGCCCCCAATGGTGCATACTTTGATAATGATGGTTGGGGAAGATAAGAGAGATAGTAACTAAAATATAAACACATTTTATTGGCGTGAGCCAGAAAGAATAGCTACTTAACATGGTGGCATTTTTTTGATTGAATAATATTGACGGAAGAGAGAAAAAATTTATGGTATCAGAAAATATGCCAGGAAAATGGCATTTGGCGGTTTGTTATTGCTAATTGCATCTTTTATGTTTAGAAAAAAAGGTGGTCTCAGTCAAAAACTGACTGTTGAATTAAACGCAGCTCATAATGATTTGATGTTAACTTGGTATGAACATACGGATATGTTTATTCAACCACTAGCAAAAAAATTGATGGTGGACCCGTGGAAAAGCTATAGAATTGGCAGAAGATGTTTGATTTATGGCAACCAAGGATGTGTTTATTTTGATGTGGATAAAGAATTGTTAGTTGCTTATCATAAAGAGAATATCAAAGAAGTCAGTAGAGAACGGGTACATACTGGTGCACAGACGAGTAGCACATCCAACTCAGTAGGTCTTGCAACTGCTGTAGGAAAATCGGGCCTATCCGTTGGTGGTGCTCAGACTGATACACAAGCAAATACCACTGATTATTATGAATGGCATTTCGATATCTTAACTGATTTTATTTCTTATCCAAAAATCTCTTTGATATTGTCAGATTCTAAAAGTGTTGAAGATTTTATTGGACAAGCCTACGCTATTTTGAAACCTTAACATTGCTAGGTTAAACAAGTTAATACTTTAATATGATTATAATGAAATGGAATAAAATAATGGATACTTTAAAAATAAAAAACGCCAGTGGTAAAATTAATAAAAATATGATAATTGGTGGCAGCGCGGTGTTGATCGTGATTGTTGGCCTTTGCATATTTTTTTCTCTTCCGAAGCATTTGACGGGCGAATATTCACATACAACAAACTTGATATTGGTGTCATCAACGGATACTTTAAAGTTTGATGGGGATAAGGTGATTGAATATTCTGACGGAGAAAAAACACATTCTGGCACATATACAATTTCTGGTAATGAATTAAAAATGACGATTGATAGCTACAATATGACAGCTAAATTATCAGATGATAAACAGTCTTTTGTTGTTGAGTCAGCAGATGGATTAGCAGGTCTGACAGAGGGATTTAAATACACTAAAAGCGATAAAAAATAATGCGCAAGCAGAACCTAAGTAAACTAATTGGACAGTTTGTTATATTGTTATTAATGAAGAAGATGGTAAAATAAAATTTACCATCTTTTGTTTTATGGTAAAATAGAAAGTATATAGTTTAAAAATAAGGATCAGGATGTTAATGGCAATCAATTATCCTATTGGAACACATCATACAGCGGACGTTAAAAATACAATACGTACTGGCAAAACAACGAAAAAAGCATTACTGTTTGGTAAGCGTGGCATGGGGCTAGAAGAGGAAATCAATCTAGCAAATGACTATTACTTGGCTAATCACTTAGCGGTTATTCACAAAAAACCAACGCCAATAACTATTGTGAAAGTTGATTATCCAGCGCGATCGGCAGCAAAAGTCACGGAAGCCTACTTTAAACAGGCGTCTACCACAGACTATAACGGTGTTTACCAAGGGCATTACATTGATTTTGATGCAAAAGAAACCAAGAATAAAACATCTTTTCCATTGAAAAATTTTCATGAACACCAAATCGTTCATTTAGCCAGTATCTTGGCACAAAATGGCATCGGTTTTGTGATTATTAAATTTACAACTTTAAATGAAACGTATATGTATCCAGCCCAGCATTTGATTGCACAGTGGCAAAAATTAAAGGGCAAACAATCAATTTCTTATCAAGAAATTGTGCGTGACAGTTATGTTGTGCCGAACAGCTTAAATCCAAGTTTGGATTATTTAAAAGCAGTTGATCGATACTTTGAACATTTAAACTGACAATTAGGAGTACTCCAGCAATTATGGCAAATGAGAATCAATGGTCACGTGTTAATCGTAACCAAACTATGTATGACAATCATCCAGCAACTGAACCCCCACGAACACCGCATCCAGGAAATTCTGGTGGACCTAAAAAGCCTCGAAAACCAAAAAAGAAGCGACGATGGTTTCTGATCATATTTTTATGGCTACTTGTGTTAGGCGTGATAGGTGCTTTGGCTGGAACTGCGGTGTTTGTGACGTACGCTAACGATGCACCGAATATTACAGAATCTAATTTAGCCTCTGAACCGTCAAGTGCTATTTATGATTCACAAGGTCAATCAATTTGGAAATTATCTACAGTTGAACGTGATTATGCAAACGCTAACGAAATCCCAAAATCACTAAAACAGGCAGTTGTTTCAACTGAAGACCGTCGTTTTTATAAACATAATGGTGTTGATCCAATACGTATCGCTGGTGCAGCCTTAGCCAATGTCCGTGGGTCATCTTTAGGTATGCAGGGTGGATCTACATTAACACAACAGTTAGTTAAGCTATCGGTCTTTAGTACATCAACTGCTGACCAGACAATTAAACGTAAAGCGCAAGAAGCTTGGTTAGCAATGCGCGTGGAGAAAAACTTTTCAAAAGACGAAATATTAACTTTTTATATGAATAAAGTTTATATGGGACATGGCGTTTCTGGTATGAAAACTGCGTCCGAATATTTTTATGGGAAACCTTTAACTGAACTATCTTTGGATCAAATTGCATTATTGGCTGGTATGCCGCAGTCACCAACTAATTATGATCCTTATTTGAAAGATAACTCAAGAGCAAAAGAGCGA
The DNA here is from genome assembly GCF_016908715.1 of Leuconostoc rapi. Taxonomy (GTDB): domain Bacteria; phylum Bacillota; class Bacilli; order Lactobacillales; family Lactobacillaceae; genus Leuconostoc; species Leuconostoc rapi. Next base: position 211,102 of record NZ_JAFBEK010000001.1, read on the forward strand.
CGTGATACTGTTTTGAATGCAATGGTTAAATACGGTGCTGTGACTCAAAAACAAGCCAATGAGGCGATTAACAAGCCAGTATCTGATGGGCTGCAGGATCTAACATCTAAGGCAGAATTAGCAAATAATAATCGTAAAGTAGCCGATGCTTATGTTCAGTCAACATTAAAGGAAGCAGAAGCACTAGGTTATGATACAAATAAAGCTGGCTTGAAAATCTATACAAACATGGATTCAAAGTTACAACAAACGATGTATGACAATGCTAACGGTAATACAGTTGCATTTCCTTCAGAAGATGCTCAAATTGGTGCAACAATGACCGATCCTGATACAGGACGTGTTGTGGCTCAAGTAGGTGGGCGTAATATGCCAATTTTGCAAGGTACTAATCATGCAACGCTAACAGGTAGATCCGGTGGCTCATCTGTTAAACCACTTTTGGATTACGGTCCAGCGATTGAATATCTAAATTGGCCAACTAATCGAACCGTTGAAGACAAGCAATATAAGTATCCTGGTACTAATACAACGGTTTACAACTGGGATCGAAAAGATATGGGTAATATTACAATGAGAAGTGCTTTAACGCAATCTCGTAATATTCCGGCCGCGCGAACTTTGGAAGAAGTTGGCGGTGAAAATGCAGAAAAGTTTGTAAATGGTTTGGGTGTACCAACAAAAAACACACCGGGCGGTTCTTCAGCTATTGGTATTGATGTGTCTACTGAAGAAGAAGCAGGGGCCTTTGGTGCTATCGCGAACGGAGGTACTTACTATAAACCAACTTATATTAGTAAAGTTGTAACTGCAGATGGTACAACACATAATTATAATGTGACTGGAAAACGTGCGATGAAGACAAGCACAGCATTCATGCTAACTGATATGATGAAAGGTGTTATCAAACCAAATGCGACAGCAGCTGACGCGGCTATTCCTGGTTTGCATCAGGCAGGTAAGTCTGGGTTAGTGGGCTATGGAGATGAAGAAAATATGCCAAACCAAGCGATTAAAGATGCGTGGTTTACAGGGTATACAAAATCCTACGCATTATCAGTTTGGACCGGATATGACTGGCCCAACAAAGATTACATCCCTTGGAATTATCAAGATTTGCCAGCACAATTTTATCAAAGAGTGATGTCATATGCTATGCAAAATAAGCCAAATACTGATTGGACAGCACCTGATACGGTAACCCCACGTGTTAAGGGGAATATTGTTGAATATGAGGTTAAAGGTGAAAAATGGAGTAATGGCGGGTTACCAGCAGTGAATTCATTGCCGCAATCTGGAGAAACGCCTGCAGAAGCGGGCATTTCAGGTTCTGCTGCAGTTGGCGCAACAACTGGTAATAACTAAGTTTATAAAAGCCTTGCGTAAGCAAGGCTTTTATTGTAAAGGTGAAGATATGCTAAGACTCTGGGTGACAGGTTATCGCAATTACGAGATGGGCACATATGGTGATAAAGATCCAAAGATTATTGTGATTAAATACGCGTTAAAGCGGGTGTTAAAAGAACAAATAGCGGATGGTCTCGAGTGGGTAATTACTGGTGGACAATTGGGCATTGAACAATGGACGGTTGAGGTTGTAACCGAATTAAAAGCGGAATTTCCAAGTTTGAAAGTAGCCATCATGCTACCTTTTCAGTCATTTGGTAGTCAGTGGCAGGCCAACAGTCAAGCTAAGCTACAAGGACTCTTGGCTAAAAGTGATTTTGCAGAAAGTATCTCAAATGCACCTTATCAGGGGCCACAGCAATTACAGAATTATCAAAAATTTATGTTAGAGCATACTGATGGTGCCTTGCTGGTCTATGATACAGAATTTGAGGGAAAAACATTGTATGATTATCGAGTGATTCAGAAACAACAAGCAATTACGCCTTATCCTTTGACACTAATTGATATGGATCGTTTACAAGAGTATGCTACTGAGTATGCGGAGATACAGGCTGAAAAACATAATTTTTATGAATAAAGCGTAATGGTCTTGTATTTGTATAGAATTATTGGTAATATAGGATAAGTAAAAAAATAAATGAGGTGTGAACTTGTGGAACAAGTAAAATACACGCAAAAAGATATTTTAGAACGCGTTTTTAAACAGAAGCGAATGGGTGTTGGTTATGATCCAGCTGATGTTGATAGTTTTTTGGATGATATTATCAAAGACTATGGCGCTTATGCTGGGCGTGTTGATCAATTGCAAAATGAAGTGGCGCGCTTACAAGGTGCCTTGAAGTCATCACAAGAGCAGCTAGTTGCGCTACAGAAGCAACCACAACCAATAGCTGTAACAGCTGAGCCAATCGTTGACGTACCTGAGGAACCGGTCGTGGTGGAAACACCAAAGCCTGTGCAAGCAGTTACTAATTTAGATTTAATCAAACGTGTAGCTAACTTGGAACGTGCCGTATTCGGGCACGATGCTTCAAATAATGCATAAGTAACACAAAAAGTTCTAATATAATTTATTTTGTAAGTATCGGGTAATTGCGCGTCATATTTCTGACGTGAGGAAGGTCCATGCTCGCACAACCTGTGATGGTTGTAGTGTTTGTGCTGGGATAAAGAATAAACCCAGGGGCAGAGATGTCACGGCAGTCGAACAGGCTAAGGCTATATGCTATGTCTCAATAGGCTCGAAGGTGCCATAGAAACGTATGCGCTAGTGAAAGCTAGTGTTTGAGACGAGGTAAACCCCACAAGCGGGCAACCCAAACTTTTGGTAGGGGCGGCTAATCTAGCGAATTGAAGCGATGGTTGGTATAGTTTGATAAAACAAACTTAGATAGATGATTACCGAAGGTAATATGTACCTGCATATTACTGGAACAAAACATGGCCTACAGATACTTACAACAGGTGACGCCACATTGTGGCGTTTTTTTATGGCGATTTATACATTTATAGGTGATATATACAGCAAAATAGGGTATATTATCGTGTTATTGTTGCATAAAAATTCATATTAAGTTATGATTAATTACGTGATTTAGGATAGAGGAGAATAACCAATATGAAACATAAAATGATGAAAAATATTACTGTATTAGTTATGAGCATCATGCTACTTGTACCCATGCTATTATCAGCCGTGCCACAAGTGAGGGCGGCGGAGACAGACCCAGCTTATACTAAAATTAAGCAGCGTGGTGTACTGGTGGTTGGCTTATCAGCTGATTATGCCCCCTTTGAATTTCATGCGACTGTTAATGGTCGTGACCAAATTGTTGGTTTTGAAGTATCAATGGCTAAAGAAATCGCCAAGGATTTGGGTGTTAAATTACAAATCAAGGAAATGGGATTCGATGGTCTTGTTGGTGCGGTGCAAACTGGCAAAATAGATGTGATTATTTCAGGTATCAATGCAACACCTGAACGTGAAAAAGTGGTTGATTTCTCAAAATCTTATCTATCACCCAAGCAGACTGTTTTAATTTTAAAGAAGAATGCAACATCATTTACAACAGATGTTAAGTCATTTTCCAATAAAAAAGTTGGAGCACAACGTCAAACAACACAAGAAACATTTGTGCAAAATAGTATGCCAGACTCGAAGCTTGTCAGTTTGCAAAAGGTACCAGACCTTGTATCGCAATTGTCAGCCGGAAAAATTTCTGGCGTTGTGTTAAATGATCCAATTTCTAAAGCCTATGCACAGCAAAATAAAGCACTGCAGGTTATTTATCCTAAACCAAATGAGGGTGAAGGTGCTGTATCTGTTGCGATGCCTAAAAATTCACCTGTACTAAAGTCAAAAATTAATCAGTCTATTGATGATATCGTATCATCTGGTAAACTAAAAGCTTATCAAAAAGAAGCAAATACATTGATGTTTGCAAAACAATCATTTTGGTCAAAGTACGGTAATCTGTTTATCAAAGGGACATTAATTACATTGGCATTGGCTGCAATTGCAGTTGTTGTTGGTGTCGTTCTGGGTACATTGTTAGCCTTATTCAAACTATCTCCGAACTTTATACTTAAAGCAATTGGTAATATATACGTCGAATATATTCGTGGCACACCGCTCTTGGTGCAAGCATTTATGGTATTTTTTGGCACTCAAGTTATTGGTTTGAACTTATCAGCGTTTGCTGCTGGTGCTTTGGCTATGGGATTGAACTCTGCTGCCTATGTCGCTGAAATTATTCGTTCAGGGATCAACTCAGTGAATTATGGTCAAACAGAAGCAGCGCGATCACTTGGATTGTCTAAAGGAAAAGCCATGCGGTATATTATTTTACCTCAGGCAGTTAAGAACATTTTGCCAGCATTAGGTAATGAGTTCGTGACGATTATTAAAGAAGGATCAGTGGTTTCAGTTATTGGTGTTGGCGAGTTGATGTTCCAAACTGGTGTTGTTCAAGGTGCTAGTTTCAAGCCGTTCTTCCCATTGCTAATTACATCATTTATCTATTTTGTTCTGACGTTTGGTATCAGTCGCGCGTTAGGCTATGCAGAAAAACGTATGGCGCGAACAAGTCGCTAAAAAACAATATTTAAAAAGTTATCTTAAATAATATAGTAAACCTCTAAATTGGTGAAATCCAATTTAGAGGTTTTTTTGAAAAAAACGAATATTAAGTTTTTACTGAAATGAAACCGCTTTAAAACCAAACGTTCGGAACTTAATTGAAAATCAGTTTAAACGTTCGTTATTTACGAACGTTTATTTAATTTGTGTGAATATTCTTATTTAAAAACGAAGTATTTGATTAATAAATCTGTTAAATTTAAATTGTAAACGAACGAATTATAAATGTTACTTTATTTTTATGATAGAAAACGAACTATGGAGGAGATTATGTCGCAAGTTTCTGTTGTCATGGGATCAACAAGTGATTGGGAAACCATGAAAAAAACGACTGTGCTATTAGATGAATTGGGAATAACATATGAAAAGCATATTATCTCAGCTCACAGAATGCCTGAGCAGTTACAAAGTTTTGGACAATCAGCTGCTAAAAATGCGTTACAAGTTATTATTGCTGGTGCTGGCGGTGCTGCACATTTACCAGGTATGGTTGCCGCAAATACAACCATACCGGTGATTGGTGTGCCAATGCAATCACACGCCTTAAATGGTTTAGATTCACTACTGTCCATCGTTCAAATGCCAGCAGGTATTCCTGTGGCAACTGTTGCAATAGGAGACGCAGGTGCAAAAAATGCTGCTATTTTAGCTGCTCAAATTATCGCGCTACATGATCAAAAAGTTTTGGATAACCTGATTGCATTTCGTAAACAACAAACACAAAGATCAATTGATAGTGAGGCTGACTTATTATGACAAAGAGTGTATTACCGCCCGCAACGATTGGTATTATCGGTGGTGGACAGTTGGGCCAAATGATGGCACTTTCTGCCAAGTCAATGGGTTATAAAGTTGGCATCTTAGATCCTACTACGGATTCACCGGCCGGGCAGGTATCTGATTTTCAAATTGTAGCGGAATATGATGATCAAGCGGCGTTAAAGGTATTGTCTTCGCGCAGTGATATGTTAACGTATGAGTTTGAAAATGTTGATTCGACTGCATTGTCACAACAAACAACATATGTGCCACAAGGGACGAAACTACTTGAAATTACAAGCAACCGTTTAACAGAAAAAGCATTTATCCGTGATGTTGCTAAAGTGCCAGTAACACAATTTATGGCTATTGCATCGTTAGATGATTTTAAATTAGCTATTCAGCGATTGACCTTGCCAGCAATATTAAAAACAGTGCGTGGTGGATATGATGGTCATGGACAGTGGTCAGTGGCTAATGAATCCGATATTGCGCAATTGATCGCTGATTTTCCCAATGTGCCTTTGATTTTGGAACAACGTGTGGCATTTAAAAAAGAATTGAGTATTATGGTGACACGTGATACTCAAAATCATGTGTCGTTATGGCCAATTGCTGAAAATGTACATGTCAATCATATTTTAAAAACAAGCCTTGCGCCAGCAAAAATAAGTGAGGTTGAGACCAAAAAAATTCGGCATATTGCAACACGCATTGCAGACAGTTTGAACTTACGAGGTGTTCTAGGCATTGAATTATTTGTTAGTGATGATCATATATGGGTTAACGAATTAGCCCCACGGCCACATAATTCTGGACATTATACGATCGAAGGCACTAATATATCGCAATTTGAAGGTCATATCCGCAGTATTATGGGGCTACCATTACCAGAAATTGTATCTGAAAAACCGGCATTAATGTTAAATCTATTGGGTAATGAACTTCAACAAGCCCGAGAAGATCTCGTAAACCACCCTGAATGGCATTTCCATGACTATGGAAAGTCAGTAATGAAACATAACCGGAAAATGGGGCATATTACCGTTCTTGGTGAAGAGAATATTACAAAATTATATGAATGGAGCCAAACACATGGGCAGCGTGATGTATCAAAACCAGAACGTTAAACAAGAAAATTTAAAGTACACCGGAAAAGCAAAAACAGTTTACACAACAAATGTACCTGATATATTGTGGGTGCATTATTTAGACCAAGCTACAGCGTTAAATGGTAAAGTCAAAGAAACGATCACTGGGAAAGGGGCCTTAAATAGCGAAATTAGTCATTTATTATTTAATTATCTAACAAGACAAGGCATTAAAAACCATTATCTCAAAAAAATCTCAACGACTGATGAACTTGTGACCGCTTTAGATATTATACCAATAGAGGTAGTTACTAGAAATTATGCTTCGGGGCACTTTGTGAGTAGGTACGCGGTGACACCAATGACAAAATTAGTGCCAGTTGTGCAGGAGTTTTATTTTAAGTCTGATGATTTAGATGATCCATTTATAAATGATTCGCAAATCTTGGCTTTAAATCTTGCAACCAGTGAAGAATTAGCACAATTACGTCAGGTTTCACAGGACGTGAACCAAGTATTACGCACCTTATTTGAACAAATAGGAATTAGCTTAGTTGATTTTAAGCTGGAATTTGGTAGAACGGCAGCAGGTGACCTGTGTCTGGCTGATGAGCTGTCACCAGATAATATGCGATTGATTGACATACTATCTGGCAAATCATTAGACAAAGATATTTTTCGACAACACAGTGGTGATGTCACAGTAGGTTATCGTGATGTACTTAATCGGTTGCAACAAGTTATCTAAGGAGAAAACGCATGTATCTAGCAAAAATTTATGTTACGTATAAACCATCAATTTTAGATCCACAAGGCGAAGTCATTAAATCTGCGCTTAAGCGAATGGATTACATAGGTGTGGAACAGGTGTCGCAAGGTAAGTATTTTGAAGTGAAATTAACTGCCAAAAGCATTGATGCAGCTACTGCCGAGGTGGAGAGCTTTACAGATGCGTTGCTGATTAATCAAAATACTGAGACCTACCATTTCGATTTGAGTTTGGTAGCAGATGAGGTGAATGCATGAAGGCGGCGGTGATTAGTTTTCCCGGTTCTAATTGCGATTTTGATATGCTATATGCCTTGCAGGATTTTGGTGTTGATGCGCAAATTGTTTCAGCTAAACAAACCGCGTTAACGGATTTTGATGCTATTTTTTTGCCTGGTGGCTTTTCATATGGTGATTATCTGAGAACGGGTGCAATTGCGCGATTTTCGCCCATTATGAGTGCCGTCACACAAGCCGCTAATGCTGGTAAATTAATTGTTGGTATTTGTAATGGTTTCCAAATTTTGACGGAAGCAGGACTGCTACCAGGGCAACTTCTCGTGAATGCAACGCCAGGTTTCATTTGTGACGAAGTTGCTTTAAGCATTGCTAATCATGAAACAGCTTATACAAATGCGTATGAGATGTCTGAATCAATTGTTGTGCCAATTGCTCATGGTGAAGGAAATTATTTTGCGGATGATGATACTTTGGCAAGGTTAGAAGCGAATAATCAAATTGTTTTTCGATATGTGAATAATCCAAATGGTTCGGTGCATGATATTGCAGGTATCATGAATGAACGTGGCAATATATTTGGCATGATGCCACATCCAGAGCGTGCCATTGACGAAGTAACAGGTAATATTGACGGTCAAAACTTCTTTAAAAGTATACTATCTAGCATTTTAACAAACGTATAATTAATTGGTTGGTAGAACGGCTTTACGAAAGGCATAAAAATGACAATTGTCAAAAATAACGAACTAACTCCTGAGCAAGTTCGTGATTCAAAAGTATATAGACAATGGGGACTGACGGAGTCAGAGTATAATCTCATTGTCACCGAACTTAATCGATTACCTAATTTTACGGAAACAGGGATTTTCTCAGGCATGTGGTCAGAACACGTGTCCTATAAAAAATCAAAACCAATTCTACGTAAATTTTGGTCAACGAATGCGCGTGTTTTACAAGGACCAGGTGAAGGTGCTGGTATTTTAGATATTGGTGATGGTCAAGCGGTTGTTTTCAAGGCAGAAAGTCACAATCATCCAAGCTTTGTAGAACCATACGAAGGTGCAGCTACTGGTGTGGGTGGCATTTTACGTGATATTTTCTCAATGGGTGCACAACCTATTGCAGTACTTGACTCGCTGCGGTTTGGTGAATTAGATGATGCGCACACAAGACATATTGTTGATGGCGTCATCGCAGGTATTGCAGGCTATGGTAATGCGATTGGTATTCCAACTGTTGGTGGTGAAATTGGATTTGACCCAGTTTACTCAGGAAATCCGTTAGTTAACGTGATGGCAGTAGGGTTGATGGATCAAGCTGCCATGCAAGTTGGACAAGCCAAAGGTATTGGTAATTCAATTATTTATGTTGGCGCGAAAACAGGACGTGATGGCATTAACGGTGCGTCGTTTGCATCAGCAGAATTTTCAACTGAACATGCATCGGATCGTTCAGCTGTTCAAGTAGGCGATCCATTTTTAGAAAAACTTGTCATGGATGCAACGCTTAAGGCAGTTAATGCGCATTCAGATATTATCGTTGGTATTCAAGATATGGGCGCTGCTGGATTACTTTCATCTAGTTCGGAAATGGCCGCGAAAGCAGGCATGGGAATCACATTAGATTTAAACAATGTGCCACAGCGTGAGACAAACATGACACCCTATGAATTGATGTTATCCGAATCACAGGAACGCATGTTGTTTGTTGTTAAATGTGGTGAAGAACAGGCAATTATTGATTTATTCCAAGAAGCAGATTTAGATGCTGTCATTATTGGTGAAGTAACAGATAATGGTCGTTATATTTTAGAATTTGATCATCAAGTTGTGGCCGATGTGCCAATTGACTTTTTGACACATGCGCCCAAACAAACTTTACCAATGGCTGAGCCAAAACGCCTGTTGTCAATGTCAGAGGTACAGTATCAGCCTGATGTGTCAAATCTGAAACAGACGATCCTATCATTACTCGCCCAGCCAACAATTGCCTCTAAAGCTAAATTGTTTCGTCATTTTGATTCAATGGTACGTTCAGATACAGTGATTAAGCCCGGTGGAGATGCGAGTTTAGTCCGTGTTCGTGGAACTAAGAAAGCTTTGGCAATGACTACCGATGTTAACGCACGATATTTATATTTAAATCCCTATGTTGGTGCCAAAATGGCTGTAGCCGAAGCTGCTAGAAATATTGTAGCAACGGGGGCGCTACCAATTGGTATTACAGATGGCTTGAATTTTGGATCGCCAGACAATCCAGAAGTATACTATGAGTTAGATCAAGCAGTAGCAGGCATTAATGCTGTTGCTAAGCAACTTGATACACCAATTATTTCTGGTAATGTGTCACTTTATAATGAAACAGACGGTCAAGCAATTTACCCAACACCGATGATTGGCATGGTTGGTTTGTTAGAGAATGTGAGAAACGCAACGACAATTGGCTTCAAAAATGTTGGAGATAAGATTTATATCATTGGTGAAACTTTGGATAGCTTTAATGGCTCAGAAATTCAAAAAATGCAAACAGGTAGCATTGATGGGCAACTTTTTGGTTTTGATGACGCAGCAGAAATGTCATCTCAAAGGTTAGTACGTACTGCGATTTCGCAACAGTTATTAGCGAGCGCACACGATTTATCTGAGGGTGGCTTGATTGTGGCTTTGTTAGAAAGTAGTTTTTTGGGGCAGCTGAGTTTTAATATTAAAACAGCATTGGCTGATAAATACTTATTCTCTGAAACACAAAGCCGTTTTATTGTTAGTGTACCAGAAAGTCAAGTTGTTACTTTTGAACAGTTGGCGGGCCAAAAGGCAACGTTATTAGGGCAAGTAACGAATACAGACGAGATGATGCTGACGACAGCAACGCAACAAATTATTTTATCGCGTCAAGAAACTCAGAAGGTTTATCAGGAGAGTATCTCATGGAAATTAAAAGCTTAGAGAAACGTCAAGCTGCAGAAAAACGCGTCCAACAAACTGAAAAAACGCGAATTAATGTGCGTAGCTTAAATGAAGAATGTGGTATTTTTGGCGTATGGGGGCGCGATGATGCGGCCCAGCTTACTTATTATGGTTTACACGCTTTACAACATCGTGGTCAAGAGGGTGCAGGAATTGTTTCGAACAACAGTGGTCATTTATGGCAAGAGCGCGGTTTGGGATTATTAAGCGACGTCTTTCGTGATCCCGCGCGTATTGAAGCGTTAACTGGTGAGAGTGCCATTGGGCATGTTCGCTATGCTACAGCAGGCTCTCATGGTGTTGAAAATATTCAACCTCTTATGGTTAATTTTCATGATATGCAAATTGCATTAGCGCACAATGGTAATCTAACCAATGCGAAAACGTTGCGCCAAAACTTAGAAAAAGACGGCGCGATTTTCCAAAGCTCATCTGATTCTGAAATCTTGTTACACTTAATTCGTCGCTCAAAAGCGGTCACATTTGTTGATAAATTAAAAGAGGCACTTCGTACTGTTCGTGGCGGATTTGCTTATTTATTACTGACGCCACATGGCTTGTATGCGGCTTTGGATCCGCATGCTTTTCGACCATTTGTCATTGGACAAATGCCGGAAGGAAACTATATTGTAACCTCAGAAACAGCCGCATTAGATGTTATTGGCGCACGATTTGTTCGTGATGTACAACCAGGTGAGTTAATTGTAATTGATCATACCGGATTAACGATTGACACATATACGGATAAGACAACGTTAAATATTGATGCGATGGAATACATTTACTTCGCACGACCCGATTCAACAATTTATGGTGTCAACGTGCATAAAGCACGCAAACGTATGGGAGCTGCAGTAGCTGCAGAAAACCCTGTACCAGATGCAGATATTGTTGTTGGTGTGCCCAATTCAAGTTTGTCAGCAGCAGCAGGATTTGCCGAAGCTACTGGGTTACCAAACGAAATGGGGTTGGTTAAAAATCAATATATTGCGCGTACATTTATTGAACCTACACAAGATAAGCGTGAACGCGCAGTTCGCATGAAACTGAGTGCTGTTAAAGACGTTGTTCGGGATAAAAATGTTGTTTTAGTGGATGATTCAATCGTTCGTGGTACAACGTCTATGTTTATTGTCCGTATGCTCAAAGAAGCGGGGGCAAAGTCAGTACATGTTCGTATTGCGAGTCCTGTATTTAAATTCCCATCATTTTACGGTATTGATATGCAAACGACAGATGAATTGATGGGTGCTAATAATACATTAGAGGAAATGCGTGACAAAATTGAAGCTGACTCACTTGGCTTTTTGTCCGTTGATGCCTTGGTCAAATCAATTGACCTACCGTATGATGGTCAGGGCACGGGATTGACAACAGCCTATTTTGACGGTCAATATCCAAGTCCAATTTATGATTATGAGGCAAGTCTTGAACAATTTCTGACAGATGGCAGTGTGAATTTTTCACCCGAACCAACAGATACTTATCATCCTCGTCAAGTCGCTTCATTACGTAATGAAGCGTTGTTGGCAGATGGTACGATTCATTTGGATTCGCAAACAATCCAGGGAGTAGAAGCATGACTGAACAAAATGCTTATCAACGAGCAGGTGTAGATATTAAAGCTGGTGAAAAAGCCGTGGCACTCATGAAGGATGCTGTCGCCGATACTTATACACCTCGTGTATTGGATGGTATTGGCGGCTTTGGCGCAGCGTTCTCATTGGGATCTAGTTATCAAAATCCTGTGTTGGTGTCTGGTGCGGATGGTGTTGGCACCAAGTTGTTATTAGCCATTGCAGCTGATAAACATGATACCATCGGCCAAGATTTAGTTGCCATGGTGGCAAACGATATCTTAGCGCAAGGTGCTAAACCAGCATTTATGTTAGATTATTTAGCTGTGGATAAGATGCGACCAGAGGTCGTAGCAGAAATCGTAACTGGCGTTGCAAAAGCTGCTAAAGCATCTGGTATGGCGCTTATTGGTGGTGAAAGTGCTGAGTTACCAGGACTATATGCACCAAACCATTATGATCTTGCCGCGTTTGCTGTCGGTATTGCAGAACAAAATCAATTATTGAAACCTGAAAATGCTGCGGTTGGGGATGTTTTGATTGGACTACCAGCGTCAGGTATTCATTCGAATGGCTACTCACTTGTCCGTCAAGTGTTGGGGATTGAAACAGCTGATGATTTTAAAAATTTGTCTGCCGATGAGCAAAACGTGTTAATGACACCAACTACTTTGTATGCTGAGACAGTTTGGCCGTTAATTGAAAAAGGTCTTGTGCAATCAATGGCTCACATCACTGGTGGGGGCATTACTGAGAATTTACCACGTGCGTTCACGTCAGATTTATCTGCTCAAATTATTTGGGGATCATGGCCAATATTGCCAATATTTAATCAACTTCAGGCCGCTGGTCACTTGTCTACTGATGATATGCTATTAACATTTAATAATGGTTTGGGTATGGTTTTAGTGGTTAAGCCGGAAAATCGTGAGGCAGTTATGGCGCAATTGCAAGTTAATAATCAGGCGGCATATGTTATTGGTGAAATCACTGCTGAATCAGGGGCCAGAGTTACTTTTTCAGGAGACGAACCATGGTGAAAAAAGTGAGATTGGCTGTATTTGCATCAGGAATCGGCACAAATTTTCAAGCGCTACATGATGCGATTTTACAACGGCAATTAAATGCTGAAATTGTACGATTAGTTGTTGATAAGTCGACAGCTGGGGCGCTAAATCTAGCTAAATTATTTGGTATACCAGCAACATTTATTAAATATTCTGATTATGATACAAAATCATTAGCCGAACAAGTTATTCTTGAGCAGTTAGTAGAAGACGATGTGCATGGTATTTTGCTTGCCGGTTACATGCGAATTTTAACACCAAAATTAATTGATGCGTATCCTGGTAGAATTGTTAATTTACATCCGGCAATGTTACCCCAATTTCCTGGACGTCACAGTATTTTAGATGCATATGAAGCAGGTGTTGGTAAGACAGGCGTTACGGTACATTTTGTGGATAGTGGTGTTGATACAGGAACCATTATTGACCAACAGTCAGTGCCACGATTTCCTGAAGATACGTTACTAGACTTGGAAACACGTATCCATAATGTCGAGCATGTTTTATATCCAAACACTTTAGAACAGTTACTTAACAAAGGAGTATTCTTACAATGACACGTGCATTACTTAGTGTTTCTGATAAAAGTGGTCTGGTACCATTTGCTAAAAAATTAGTTGAATTAGGCTATGAATTAGTTTCAACTGGTGGGACACATCGCGTGCTTACTGAAGCAGGTCTTGATGTTATTGCCATTGACGACGTAACGGACTTTCCAGAAATGTTGGATGGTCGCGTTAAAACTTTGCATCCGCGTGTGCATGCGGGATTGCTAGCACGACGTGATTTGCCTGAGCATATGGCGAAATTGTCAGAATTTAATATTACGCCAATTGATATGGTTGTTGTGAATCTTTATCCATTTAAGGCAACCATTCAAAAACCAGGTGTTTCTCAGGCTGAAGCTATTGAGAATATTGATATTGGTGGCCCTTCCATGTTACGTTCAGCTGCCAAAAACTTTTCGGCTGTTTTGCCAATTGTTGATCCAACTGATTATGATGTTATAATCGATAAACTGCAAGCCGGAGAAGTGGATGCGACTTATCGCCAACTACTTGCGGCCAAGGTATTTCAGCATACAGCGAGTTATGATGCTTTAATCGCTGATTATTTAACAACCTCAGAATTTCCTGACAAGTTAACATTACCATATGAAAAATTTGATGATATGCGTTATGGCGAAAATCCGCATCAAAAGGCGGCTGCTTATAAGGTTGCTTTGCCGGAAACATATTCAGTGTTGCATGCTGATATTTTGCATGGTAAGCAATTATCATACAACAATATTCGCGATGCAGATGCTGCCCTACGTATTATTGCTGAATTCAAAGAAACAACAGTTGTAACAGTTAAGCATATGAACCCCGCAGGTATTGGTCAAGGGCAGACATTAGAGGAAGCTTGGGATAAAGCTTTTGAAGCTGATAATGTGTCAATATTTGGTGGGATTGTTGCCTTAAATCGAGAGGTTGATGCTATAACTGCTGAAAAGATGCATGCTATTTTCTTAGAAATCATTATTGCGCCCAGCTTTACACCAGAAGCATTTGAAATTTTGTCAGCTAAGAAAAATTTACGCTTACTTAAATTACCATTTACAACTGTTATTCCTCAAAAATTGGAAGTGACCTCAGTATTGGGTGGCATTGTTGTGCAAGAACGCGATTTACATGAGGAAACAGAAGCAAATTTTGAAGTTGTTTCAAAAGCACAGCCAACTGCTGAACAATTACGCGCGCTGATTTTTGCACAAAAAGTTGTGAAGCATGTTAAATCAAATGCGATTATCATTGCTCGAGACGGTCAAACATTAGGGATGGGTGCAGGGCAGCCTAATAGAATTGATTCTGTTGTTTATTCAATTCAAAAAGCAACCACTAAAGTGGGATTTGATGAAGCTGTGTTGGCTTCAGATGCCTTTTTCCCAATGGATGATTCTGTACAATACGCAGCCGAGCATGGTATTAAGGCAATTGTTGAGCCAGGTGGATCAATTAAGGATAAGGATTCAATTGCCAAGGCAGACGAATTAGGGGTTGTGCTTGTTTTCTCAGGTACGCGACATTTTAAACATTAAAAGCGATGTGGTGTCGTCTTGTTTGGCAAGCTTTTTATGTTATAATTTTTGACAGAGGAATGCACATGTCACGAACAACATCTGTTGAGTTAACCAATATGATTATGATTGAAAATCTAACGACCAAGGAAGTTTTGGTTGAAAATCGAAAAAATCCATCTTGGCCTGGTGTCACTTTTCCGGGTGGTCACATTGAAACTAACGAAACAATTGTAGCAAGTGTTATTCGTGAAGCATATGAAGAGACTGGTTTGAAAGTTATAAATCCGACATTAGTTGGTATAAAAGAGTGGCCATTGCAAGACGGTGGGCGGTACATTGTCATGCTATTTAAAGCGACGAACTATCAAGGTGAGATTCATTCTGGACGTGAGGGTAAAATATTTTGGACAACACGTGATGCTTTAAAAAATATGCAGACGCCAGGAACATTCATGGAAATGTTACCGTTATTCGATACACAGGAAATTAGTGAGTTGGCACTGAGTGCATCAATCAATGGTCGACGTCAAACCACTTGGTTGTAACCGGATACATTCCAAACGTTCGGTTAATATCATAAATATTAGACAAACGTTCGTAAATAACGAACGTTTTTTTGTTTTGTGAGAAAAAGATAATTTATAAACGAACAAAATAGTGTTTGAATCTGATAAACTAGATTTATAATATGATATTAAGAGGCTAGAGGATACGATGAAAAAAGTATTGATTATTGGTTCTGGTGCACGCGAACATGCTTTAGCGCAAACATTTTTGCGTAGTCAACAGGTCAATCAGGTGATTGTCGCACCTGGGAATGATGGTATGACTGATGCAGGGATACAGCGCGAAAGTATTTTAGTGACAGATTTACATGCTTTGCGTGATTTTGCGTTAGCACAAGCAATTGATTTGACCTTTGTTGGAAATGAAGAACCGCTGACTTTAGGCATTGTTGATTTATTTGAAGCAGCAGGACTCACTATCTTTGGTCCTTCTAAAGCAGCAGCGCAATTGGAAGGCTCGAAATCATTCACAAATGAGCTGCTAAACAAGTACGACATACCCACTGCAAGCTCTCAAACGGTGCATACTTTAGCACAGGCAGAGACTGTAGTGAAAACATTTGGATTACCTATTGTATTTAAATTGGATGGTTTAGCGTTGGGGAAAGGTGTCACAATTATTTTTGATGAGGCACAAGCTGTGACGTATTTAACTCGTTTGTACAAAGATAGTCCAACTGCCGTTTTAGTAATCGAAGAATATCTTGAAGGTGTTGAATTTTCTGTTTTTACACTTGTAGGTTCAAATGGGGTAATGGTGCATGCACCGTTGGCACAAGACCATAAGCGCCGTTTTGATCAGGATAAAGGACCAAACACTGGTGGAATGGGTGCGTATAGTCCAGTACGTTGGATTAGTGAAACGACAAAATCACAGGCAATTTCAGAACTCGTGACACCAACAATTATGGCAATGCAAAAAGAAGGAACACCGTTTACTGGTGTTCTCTACACTGGTGTGATGTTGACTAAGACGGGTCCAAAGGTTATCGAATTTAACGTGAGATTTGGTGATCCTGAGGCACAGGTTGTCTTGCCACAGTACACTGGTGATTTTTATGCATTAATTTTAAACTTACTGAATGGTCGCTCAACGGCGAACAAGTGGCAGATTGATGATGTTTATGTTGGCGTAGTTTTAGTATCAGAAGGATACCCCGAATCACCCGTACGTGGTGCACGCGTGCCACTGCCGGAGAATGTGACACCATTGACGATGAATTATGCAGGTGTGCAAGCAGGTATGGCAAATGGTGGCCGTGTCGTGACTGTGATTGGTCATGACAAAACAGCAACATATGCGCAACAAAAAGTCTATAATAAAATAGATAGTTTAGATACAGAATTACGATATCGACATGATATTGCCTATCAAGCAGTGGACAGTGAAAGACAAACATTGTGAATATTTTAAGTGAGACATTATGCTAAAAATATTGATATAAGTACTAAAATAATAGATAGATCTAAATTAAGGGGAAATCAATATGCAAACAGATATTGAAATTGCGCAAGCAGCAGAAATTAAACCAATTACTGAAATTGCGTCTAACATAGGCCTTAAAGCACATGAAATTGTGCCTTATGGTTATGATAAGACGAAAATAGCATTAGATCCATCGGTTAGTCGAAAAAAAGACCTTGGTAAATTAATTCTCGTGACATCGATTAATCCAACGCCTGCAGGTGAGGGAAAATCAACTGTAACGGTGGGTCTAGCCGATGCATTACAACTTGCTGGTAGAAAGGCTATGATTGCCCTTCGTGAACCATCTCTTGGTCCAGTTATGGGCATGAAGGGCGGAGCCACTGGCGGTGGTTATGCTCAGGTTTTGCCGATGGCCGACATTAATTTACACTTTACTGGCGATTTTCATGCTTTAACATCAGCACACGACACGTTAGCTGCAATCTTGGATAATAGCTTACAACAGGGAAACCCATTAAATATTGACCCGAGACGTATTTTGTGGAAACGTGTGTTGGATATCAATGATCGTGCGCTCAGACATGTGAGTATCGGTATGGGTGGGCCAACTTCTGGCGTGCCACGTGAAGATGGTTTTGATATTACTGTCGCATCAGAATTGATGGCCATTTTGACACTATCAACAGATTTAATGGATTTGAAAGAACGTATTGCTCGGATTGTTGTTGGTTATACATATGAAAAAGAACCAGTGACAGTCAAAGAATTAGGTGTCGCTGGCGCACTAACTGTCTTACTTAAGGATGCGATTAAGCCTAATCTTGTACAAACAATTGCTCATACGCCTGCCATCATTCACGGTGGACCATTTGCCAATATAGCACAAGGAACTAATTCTATTTTGGCAACTAAAACAGCACTTCAGTTGGCAGATTATGCAGTCACCGAGGCTGGATTTGGCGCTGACTTGGGTGGTGAAAAGTTTTTGGATGTCAAAGTGCCATTACTTGGCAAGACGCCGGATACGATTGTTGTGGTTGCTACGGTGCGTGCTTTAAAGCATCATGGTGGTGTGGCACTGGCAGATTTAAACACAGAAAATGTGGATGCGCTTGCTACTGGTTTGAAAAATCTTGGGCAACATTTAACAGCAATGGGACGCTATGGTGTGCCAGTTGTTGTGGCAATTAATCGTTTCACCGCAGATACTGAGACGGAATTACAAACCATTAAGGACTATGTTAGACAATTTGGCGCAACGGCTTATACAACAGAAGTTTGGGCTAAAGGGGGCGCTGGGGCACAAGAATTAGCTTCAGCCGTGATAGAAACAGTTGAGCAGGAATCTGATTTCACACCACTATACCAGCCTGAAGACGAAGCAGTTGATAAATTGAATGCGATTGTTCAGACGATTTATGGTGGTAAAAAAATCGCATTAGAGCCAAAGGCACAAAAGCAATTGGCAGAATTTAAGCAACGCGGTTGGGATAAATTGCCTATTATCATGGCAAAAACGCAATATTCTTTATCTGACAATGCGAAGCAACTCGGGGCACCGAAAGACTTTATTATCACTGTTCGTGAGTTTGTGCCCAAATTAGGTGCAGGTTTTCTTGTAGCTATGACTGGTAATATTTTAACCATGCCAGGGTTACCAAAACACCCTGCGGCATTTGATATTGATATTGATGAGCACGGTGTCATTACTGGTTTGTTTTAAGTTTAATCGTAGGTTTGTGGAAAATCAATTAGATAAGGGGACGTATGGCATTTTTACAAGTTAATTATTATTCAAAAATTTTGGGGATGGATCGGATGATGAATGTGATACTCCCTGAATTATCTGACCATAATCCTGATTGGCGCAACGAGACGTTAAAAGATATACCAGTGTTATATCTGCTACATGGTATGTCTGGTGATCAAGCGATTTGGCAACGGCGAACAAGTATTGAGCGTCTCATTCGCCAAACACCGATTGCAATTGTCATGCCATCTACTGATTTAGCTTGGTATACGAATACAAAATATGGCATGGCATACTTCGATGCACTATCAATTGAGTTGCCTCAAAAAGTAGCAGAACTATTTCCTCAAATCTCAACAAAACGAGATAAAAATTTTGTAGCTGGTTTATCGATGGGCGGCTATGGTGCCTTTAAAATGGCTTTTAACGGAGACCAGTTTAGTTATGCCGCATCATTGTCTGGGGCACTTATGGGGGATCCAAATTTTCCTGAAAGAGAAACGTGGCAAAATGCAGCGTATTGGCAGGGTATTTTTGGCGACTTGAATGATTTTATAGGATCAGAAAATGACGTCATTGCGCTGGCACAAAAACAAGCAGCGACAAAGCAACAATTACCACAACTATATGCTTGGATTGGTGAACAAGATTATTTATATCAGATGAACCAAAATACGATCCCGAAAATTCGTGATTTAGGCTACAACGTCACGTATGAAACCAGTCCAGGGGAGCATGAATGGTACTATTGGGACAAACAAATTGAACGTGTTTTAGAATGGTTACCCATCAACTATCAGCAAGAAAAGCGTTTATCTTGAAACAACTGCTATATCATTGACGACAACAAAAGGTCATTATTTTATTGTTTGTTCAATACAAGTTCATTTCAACCTGCATAGAATAAACAAAACTAATCAAAATAACAGAAATCGAGAGGAAACGCGTGTGGGTGATAGTCACTTGAATCGTGTGTATACGCCCACATGCTGACATATCATGGAAAATAAATGGCTACGAGCGGCTTTGCCTGCCTTATTAATTCACGGCAGCATTGGAACAGTATACGCATGGAGCGTCTTTAAACAAGCAGTGGCCGATCAAATAGGCGCCAGTGTACCAGAAGTCGAGTGGGCTTTCTCAATTGCAATTTTATTTTTAGGATTATCTGCAGCAGCATTGGGTCACTTTGTGGAACGTAATATCAAGAAGTCGGCACTACTATCAACAGCATTTTTTGTTGTTGGCATGATTGGCACAGGGATCAGTATTCAACAAAAATCGTTAATTGGTATTTATATTTTTTATGGTGTTGTAATGGGTATTGGGCTCGGTATTGGTTATTTAACGCCAGTTAAAAATTTAATGCTGTGGTTTTCAGATAATAAAGGGTTAGGTACGGGGCTTGCAGTTGCTGGTTTTGGATTAGCAAAAATGGTTTTCTCACCAATCATGATGGCACTACAAACACATGTTGGTTTATGGCAAATGTTTGTGATTTTAGCTATTGTGTTTGCTGTCATGATGCTCATTGCAGTTATGCTAATTCGAAAGCCTTTAGATTGGCATGAACAACCTTTAACGCGTCGTTTTAATCCATTGGCTCTGATTAAAAATACTAATTTTATTGGCATATGGCTGATGTTTTATCTTAATATCACAGCAGGATTGGCAATTATTTCACAAGAAAAAGATATTTTGACAGGGCTCACACAAACAAATGGCACAATGGTTTTTTCAGTGACAGCTATTGCGACAATTATGAGTATTGATGCGTTTTTCAACGCTGCTGGTCGTATTGGTTTTGCGACTTTCTCTGATCGGCTAAAGGATCGTAATACAGTATATCAGATGATATTTTTGATGTGCTTAGTCATGGTATTATTGACCTATTTCTCGCCTCAGTCGAGTACAACCAAAATAATCGTGATTGTCGCGACATTCTTCCTAATTAATGCAGGTTATGGTGGTGGATTTTCAGCTTTACCACCCTTATTAGCAGATCGTTTTGGTATGAAAGCTATTTCTAAAATTCATGGTATGGCGCTTACAGCTTGGGCTGTGGCTGGTTTATCGGGTAATCAATTGGCTAGTTTCATTGTTCATGGTCTTGGTATGTCATATCAAGTTGTGTTTGTGGCGATTGCTGTCTTGTATGCCATTGCATTTTTGATCTCAAGATTTATTGTAAAACCAACGCGTACCATTATCGAATAAAACGGTTACATTCTTAATGTTCGTTTTTTATTAAAAAACGTATCATAACGTTCGGTAATAACGAACGTTATTTTATTTTGTGAGATAAAATTAATAAAATAGCGAACGCAGAGAGCGATTTTACTGTTACAATAATAGAGAAGACTTGGTTATGGGATGAACATGACCTTGCACTAATAGTGGTGGAATAATTAACCATAACGCTACTGTTGACAAAATAAAACAACAAAGGAATCCAAAAATGATAGAACGTTATTCTCGTCAAGAACTCCGTGATATTTGGTCGACGCAAAATCAATATCAAACTTGGCTCGATGTCGAAATTGCTGTTGATGCTGGCTGGGTAGCTGCCGGGCGTATTCCAGCAGAGGATTTAAAAAAAATCCGTGCTAAAGCCACATTTGATGTGGCACGGATTGCTGAAATTGAATTGTCAACACGTCATGATGTTGTTGCATTCACGCGAAATGTATCTGAATCATTAGGTGATGAACGTAAATGGATTCACTATGGTTTAACATCAACTGATGTCGTTGATACTGCGCAGGCATTACGTTTACACCAAGCGAATGTCATTATCAAAAAAGATTTAGAAGCGTGGCGTGATGCGATTAAAAAATTGGCTTTGCAGTATAAAAATACGGTCATGATGGGACGTACACATGGCGTTCATGCGGAACCAACAACCTTTGGTTTGAAAATGGCTCGATTCTATGCCTCTGCTACACGTGCCATTGAACGTTTTGATCGCGTGGCAACCGAGGTTGAGACAGGCAAATTGTCTGGCGCTGTGGGTACATTTGCTAACGTCCCACCGCATGTTGAAGCTGTGGCGATGCAGGAACTGGGATTAACGCCACAACCCATTGGATCGCAAGTTTTGCCACGTGATTTACATGCAGACTATATCCAAACAATCGCATTGATTGGCACACAGATGGAAGAGTTGGCGACAGAAATTCGGTCGTTACAACGGTCAGAAATCCATGAAGTAGAAGAGGGATTTGCTAAGGGGCAAAAAGGCTCTTCCGCAATGCCACATAAGCGTAATCCAATTGGTGATGAAAATATTACTGGTTTAGCGCGTGTTTTACGCGGTTATGCTGTAACAGCTTTAGAAAATGTAACATTATGGCATGAACGCGATATTTCCCATTCTTCTGCAGAACGTATTATTTTAGCCGATGCAACGGCTATTATTGATTACATGTTGCATCGTCATACCGGAATTTTGAATAATTTAGGGGTGTTTCCTGAAACAATGCGTCAAAATATGGACCGAACTTACGGTTTGATATACTCGCAACGATTGCTACTTAGCTTAATCGATGCAGGATTGTCGCGAGAGCAGGCTTATGATACTGTACAACCCTTAACTGCTCGCTCATGGGACGAACGTTTGATGTTTAGAAATCTTGTTGATACCAACAAGACGATCACATCGCATTTAAGCAAGAAGCAAATTGATGATGCCTTTGATTATCACTATCACTTGCGATATATCGATGAGATTTTTAAGAGAGTAGGTTTGGCATGAGGTCATTAATTAATCATCCAGCTATCAAAACTGTTTTGGCAACTGAGACGGATATTCAAGCTCAGGTACAACGTGTTGCAAATGAGCTGACAACACAATTTGAAGATCATGCGCAGCGTCCAATTTTCATTGCTGTACTTAAAGGTGGGGTTATTTTTGCTACAGATTTATTACGTAAGATGCCGCTTGATGTTGATTTTGATTTTATTGACGTTAAAAGTTATTCTGGTAATGAGTCGACTGGACAAGTCAAAGTTGTTCACGACGTGAGTATGGATTTGACTGGTCGTGATGTGGTTGTGGTAGATGAAATTATTGATTCGGGTCGTACCATGCAGTGGTTAAATAATTATTTTAACTTAAAAGGTGCTTCTAGTGTTACGACTGTGGCTTTGGCTGATAAAAAAGCGGCGCGTGTTGTTGATTTTGAAGTGGATTATTTTGGTCTTGATGTGCCTGATGAATTTTTGGTGGGGTATGGTATGGATTACAATAATTTTTTCCGTAATTTACCAGTTATTGCTGTCATAGATTTTGATAAATTAGATCTTATTAAATAATATGTAATGGGCATGTTTCATGTGGCTTATATTTCATATGAAAACAAAACTTTTTTGTCTTATTGTGATTGACAATGTTGTGAATTCATGTAAAATAGTATTCAAGTTAATATTTTCGATGAAGGAAAGAGTAAAACAATCATATCTGTGAAGAGGGAACACCGTTAAGTGAAAAGGTGTCAGATGATTTGCTTGAAAGTAATTCTGGAGAAAGTTAGCATAAAATGATTAATTTTTATGCTAACCGGTTACGACCGTTACATCGTATGGTTGTCGGCATATGCACAATGTGCCCGCAATCAAGAGATTTCAGGTAATTAGCCTGTTAGCAAACGGTGGTACCGCGATAATTCGCCCGTTGTATGTCTTTATGACATACGGCGGGTTTTTCTTTGTTTTCAATTAACTAGGGCTATTTTAATGAGGAGAGGCATAATGGGAAAATCAGTAGGTGGCTTGTATCGAGTCACACAAAAGAGTGTTGCAGTAAATTGACGTAAAATTAAAATATAAAAATTTAAGGGATAAATATGACAGAAAAATTAGATTTCAAGAAAACTTTATTATTATCATCACTGATATTTGGCATGTTCTTTGGTGCAGGAAATTTGATTTTTCCTATACATTTAGGCCAATTAGCTGGACAAAATTGGCTGATAGCGACAATTGCTTTCCTAATGAGCGCCATCATTATTCCATGGTTGGCATTGATTGCGCTTTCCCAAACGAGATCAGCTGGTATTTATGATATTGCAAAACCAGTTGGCCGTGGTTTTGCGATATTTTTCCTAATTGCAACACATGTGTCATTGGGACCTATGATTGCAACTCCCAGAACCGCAACGGTTGCTTATTCGCTTAGTTTTGCCAATTGGTTGCCAAAGCAAGCACAAGGTATTGGATTATTTTTATTTTCAGCTATTTTTTTTGCCTTAGTTTTTTGGTTGGGTTCTCGCGAGCAAAACATTACTAAATATATTGGGAAATATCTCAATCCAATTTTCGTTATACTATTGTTACTGATCTTCTTATTAGCCATTTTTCATCCAATGGGTGGCTTATCTCATGCAGCCAACGCAGCGTACCAAACAAAGGCTTTCTCATCAGCTTTTTTGGAAGGTTATAATACACTAGATGCGTTAGCAGCGTTAGCTTTTGGTATCACAATTGTTCGCGCCATTCAAATGATGGGATTTAAGAAAAGTGCGATTATTTCAAAGATTACCGCTAAAACTGGTTTCATTGCTATTTTGGGTATCGCCATTGTCTACGTTGGCCTAATTTTATTAGGTGCGACATCCTTGTCACAATTCACATTTTCAGAAAATGGCACAATTGCCTTAACACAAATCATGATGTATTATTTGGGTGATTTTGGTGGTGCGTTCTTAGCTGTGATGGGGACACTAGCGGTATTAACAACAGCAATTGGGTTGACGGCTTCATTTGCACAAGATTTTCATCGCATCTTCCCAAAATTTTCGTATCGTTCATGGCTAATTTTGACGATTGCTTTGTCATTCGTAGCTTCAAATTTTGGGCTAGATACGATTATCAGTTGGGCTGAGCCGTTGTTAATGTTTTTATATCCAATTGCTATTGCTTTGATTATTTTAGGAATTGCCTCACCATTATTCAATCAAGCACGCATCGTTTATTTACCAACAATGATTTTAACGTTTATACCAGCTGTTATCGATGGTATTCAGCATTTGCCATTTAATATAGCGCTACTTAAACCATTTTTAACATGGTATGTCAATACGATTCCAATGGCAAACGTTGGGTTAGAATGGCTAATAACAACCTTAATTGGGTTTGTTCTTGGGTTGATTTTATACAAACTACAGGGTAGAAATAAAGCAGTTTTGGTTGAAACCGTTTAATCAATTAAAAAAAACGCGAACTTTACAAGTTCGCGTTTTGTCGTTGTGATATAAAATTTTCCAGAGCCGGCGCGTAAAGCCGGTCTTTTTTTTGTAGTGAGGCGCTATTTTTTGCGCCTAGTAATGTAAAAAGTCGAGGTAAGGCGAATTGCCATTCTTCAATTTGGTTGATGAGAGCCAGCTGACCCTGGTCCATGAGTGTTTCTAGCATAAAACCAGCACTGGAAGTCATTGTCGCTCCAAGCATAAGACTGGTGACAATGTCATTAGCCGATTGTATACCACCCGTTGCAATAAGAGGTAGCTGGTTGTCCACCAGTTTCGCGGACAATAAACTTTCAACTGTAGACAACCCATAGTGATCAATATTAAACGAATCAGGCTGGCGATTACGGCGTCGTTCAATAATTGCAAAGTTCGTGCCATTACCACCACCAACATTGATAGCAGCGGGGCCTAGCTTATTAAGTGTATTAAATGCAGTTGTACTCATGCCAAAACCAACTTCTTTAATAATAACTGGTACAGGTGATTTTGCGATAATTGTTGCCAAATTGTCCAACCAATAAAACTCACGGTCACCTTCAGACATCACGAGTTCTTGTGCCACGTTAACATGCATTTCTATCGCATTAGCATCAATCATATCAATGGCCGCTCGAACGTTTTCGATGGGATGATCTGCCCCCAAGTTAGCAATTAAAAAGCCGTTTGGATAATTTTTTCGAACAAGTTTAAATGTTTTTGCTGCATCTGGTTCTTTTAGGGCAATAGATTGTGAGCCAACAGCCATTGCTAAATTGGTTTTCTGGGCTACTTCAGCAAGTTGGCCGTTGATACGACCAGTTAAATGAGACCCACCAGTCATTGCTTCAATATAAAATGGCCATTTGAAATGGTGATTAAACAGAGTGGTGCTTATATCAACATCTGTCACTGCCATTTCTGGAAATGTTTCAGGCAACCACCTGACATCTTCAAAGGTGGCTCCGACTTGTACATGATCTGTTTGACGCCAGAGGTTAACACCAAGTGATAAATGTTCATCTTTTCGATGAGCTTGTTTAGATTCTTGCATCATTAGCCTCCTTTCTGTGGTGAAATGTTGATAATTTGTGCATCAATACCATAAGATTTCCAGATATTGATCAATACATCGGAACGCCTGTCAAGAATAGCAAACCCATTATCACCAAACCCAGCACCACTAATTTTACCAGCAATATCGCCTAATTTAGCTAGTAGCAATGCGAGTTTTGGTGTGAGATAACCGGACGGAAGCTGATTTGTGAGCAAGGTTTGGTTATCGCGTAGTTTGATGGTTAATTCTTGATAATTAACGTTAATTATCGTGTTAACTAACGCTTTAACAATTTGTTGACTTTCAGATAAAAATTGAGGTGATAATTGTGTATGTGAAATAGCGACCTTTGTATCTGCAGATTCATGTGTTGCGCCAAGAAGTATTTGCCAATTCGCTGGCCATTTTAAGGGTGTGATACTCAGAGATGGCCAAGGCATGTCAACAATTTCTTGATTTAGCCACTGATATTCGATGTGTGGTAATAATGAAAAATCCGGACTTTGATAAGCGATAATGCCACCATACGTAATTGCTGCAATATCACCTAATGAACCATTTTTTTGGACATGCAGATGTGCTAAACTAGCCAATTTAAATCGTGTCAAGATTGATAAATGAAGTTGAAAGTGAACATTAAAAGCTTCGATTATACCGACTACGACTGCTGCCGAAGAGCCAAGCCCAATCTTACCAGACGGACTATTTAAATGACTTAAAATATTAATAGTGACATTGCTGAGTTGGGAACTTATTTTATGGCTAAGAACGTAGTCATCAAGTAGTTTAATGGCTGCACGGACATAACGCCAGTCATCAGTATATTGGTCTTCTGTGGCACCCATTTGAAACTGCCAGTACTTTGTAATTGTATTTGACTTGGCAACAGATACGTTCTTCTGGGCATCATGTATCTCAATGGTTAAACCAGTTGTGGTTGTAGCAATTATAGCAGTATTGCCAGGATGTGTAATAGCATATTCGCCTGCTAAAAAGAGTTTACCTGGAACATTAATTTTAGTCATATACAATACCTGATCCGCTAGTAGCGATTTCGAGATGAATTTGCGGTAAAGCAGATTGCAGTGTCGCAACAATTTCTGGCGCGTCATTTAAGGTCGTAATAATTTTGACATTTGGACCAGCATCCATCGTGGCAAAGGCCAGAATACCTTGTCGACGTAAATCTGATACCAAGGCAAGTATTTGTTGCGTTTCCCGTGTAAAGTATGTGAATGGTTTATGGCGAGCAGTGAGATTAAGCGCATGCATAGCTAAAGCGTTTTCTTCAGCAAGCGCACCAATTTTTTCGATGTCTGATTGTTGAATGGCAGACTGCATATCCACAAATTGTGTTGCACTGCTGTTGAGCCAATCACTGTAGTTTGGTGAAGTGATTGCACGTTGCATACCGTCACTTGAACTCACTTTCTTTGCTGCAGTTGATACTTCGGCAACCACAAGCGCAATCGGCATGTCAGGCGCATTTAAACTTTCAGCAAATGAAGAGGTATCATCCATGCCCGCATGCCAGACAGCAAAGTGACTGTAAAACGATCTTGAAGCAGAACCAGATCCGCGGCGTGCTAATCGAGATAAGGATTGATTAGATAAATCAAAGCCCATTTCACGTGTTACTGCGCCAGTTAAAGCAGCAAAAGATGATGCCGAAGAAGCTAATCCAGCACTCGTTGGCACATGATTTTCTGATGTGACTGTTACAGCAGGAAAATCACCAAGGATATCACGTAATGTATTTAAAAAATGATGTATTCTGGTAGGGTCAGCTAATTCACCGTTTAAAATCAATTGATCTTTATCGGTGTTTTGTGTGACTGTTGTTGTTGTATAAAATTGTGAGAGTGTGAGGGATAAGGAGCTGGTTGTCGGCAAATTTAAGCGAGCATCTTTTTTACCCCAATATTTAATAAATGCAATATTAGTATGTGCTGTGGCTGTTGTAGGCATAAGTATTCTTTCTAAAATATAAGATAATTCAATATTATCATATTTGACTACTTTCGTGACAATATAACAGCGTTTTCACGCCATCAGTTGTTTGAAATATGGTAACATATAAGGTAACATATCATTCATATTACTTGATTCAAACATAGTTAGCTATTCAAATCAATTAATATCTTGGAGGAACTTGTGATAAAAAACAAAGAAGAACAATTATGGTACCGCCGTTGGTTTTCAGGTAACAACTTGCTCAACGGTCTACTTGTCATTCTACTAATGCTACTCATTATTTTTCTTGGGTGGCAAATACGATTTATTTTAGAACCCGTTCGCGCCTTATTTACAGCTGTTGGCGCACCCATTTTGATTGCTGGTGTGTTGTATTATCTTTTAAGTCCAGCTGTTAAATTTATTAGTAAATATACGAAATTACCTCGTAATTTATCGATTGGGTTAATTTTGATATTACTCTTTGCAGCAGCAGGTGGCATTATCACTTTGGTTGTCTTGGTGCTGCGTAGTCAGGTGATCACATTTATAGATAATTGGCCTGGATATTGGCATACGAGTCAACGCTTCATTAATGAAACGTTTAAGTCAAGTCAATTTGCACCTGTTCGTGAGTTTTTAAATAACACGAATACTGATATTAACCAGAACATGATTGATTGGAGTCGCAAGTACCTTACCAGTGGCGTGGCAGGAATTAGTACGTTTGCTTCTATGCTAACAACAGTGGGAATCACAGCTGTAGCAACACCGTTTATTCTTTATTATATGTTATTGGATGGCCATAAGTTCTCAGGGTTTATAGCTGAAAAATTCCCGCCTAAAGCGAAACATTCACTGCAGGAATTATTGAGTGATATTAGTAAGCAAATTGCCCAATACATCCGTGGTCAATTGGGCGTTGCTTTTGCAGTGATGATTATGTTTGGTATCGGGTTTACTGTTATTGGTTTGCCATATGGTATTTTACTTGCATTGATGGCTGGCTTTTTTAACATGATACCATATGTAGGGTCAATTTTAGCTCAAATACCTGTCTGGACAGTGGCTTTAATAGCTGGTGGACCAAAACTATTGTTATTAGCCATCATTGTCCTAGCTATCGAACAACCTATAGAAGGTCATGTCATTGCACCAAAAATATTGGGTGAGGCCTTATCTATTCACCCGGTCACCGTTATTGTTGTTTTATTGAGTAGTGGCCATATTTTTGGCGTGCTTGGTGTGATACTAGCTGTGCCAACATATGCTGTTGTAAAAGTTATTGTGACACGACTATTTACTTGGTGGCGGGCTAATTCTGATTTTTATAAAGATGATGTAGAAGTGGAAGAAAAGTTAAAATGACAAATCATATCGTATTGTTTGAACCGTTAATGCCAGCAAATACTGGTAACATTGCACGTACAACAGCTGGTACTAATGCCGTATTGCACTTGATTGAACCATTGGGTTTTGACCTTGATGATAAGCATGTTAAACGTGCGGGATTAGATTATTGGGAGCATGTTGAATTAGTAAAACATCCTAGTTTACCTGATTTTTTGGACACGCTAGATGAAAAGGATCATCTTTACTTAGTATCAAAATTTGCGAACATGGACTATACACAACCTAATTATAATGAGCCTGAAGGAAATCATTATTTTTTGTTTGGAAAAGAGACGACAGGGCTTCCAGAGGTATTTATGCGACAAAACCCCGAAAAAGCAATTCGTATTCCACAAAATGATACACATATTCGATCATTAAATCTATCTAATACGGTAGCAATCGTTTTGTATGAAGCATTAAGACAACAAACGTTTCCAAAACTAGATACTATTCATACTTATGAACAAGATAAATTGAAATAAACCTTGACAGTTATTTTATTTATTGGTACTATAGTATAGTTGTTTCAGTAATGAAATTACACTGACCATGGCTCGTTGGTCAAGTGGCTAAGACGCTGCCCTTTCACGGCGGAATCGAGAGTTCGATTCTCTCACGAGCTATAAAAAGTCGTAACTTCGGTTGCGACTTTTTATATTATATAAGAAGTTTGTAAAATCGAAAGAGATAACTGTTTATCTGACTTTCGTGATAAAATGAAGTATCAGGTATTAATTAATCTTAAAGGTGAAAATAATTGGCAACTCGAAAAGCACCACAAAAACGACGGACAACAAGAACGCGAAGCAGGGCAAGCAAGCGCAGTATTGTGAGTAAAAACGCTGCTGTTTTGGTGAGCGCACTTTTTGGTGTGTTAGGTATATTTAGACTAGGTTTGTTGGGTGTCTATGTCGCAAACGGTTTTCGCTTTTTTTTCGGCAACTTGTATCTGGGCTTTTTAGTACCATTAACGGTAGGACTCATTTATTACTTTATATTTAAAAAGCTACCAAAAATTGCTGCGCATTTTTGGATCGGCGTAGTAATGGTGTTTATATCGTTACTGATTATGTCATCGCTATTATTTTTCACTTATACGTTGAAAAATGGTCAAGGGTACACACAGGAAGTGATGCGTATTATTGGGCAAGATTTCGTTAATAAATCAGCCAATACACCTGTGGGCGGCGGCGTAATTGGTGCAGTGACATATCACTTATTATTTACTTTAATGTCAAATATCGGAACATGGATTGTGATCATTGTTTTGTTATTCGGTGGTATGATTATTTTCTTCCGTATCCCCGCACGTGATTTAACGCAAAGAGGTATTGAAAAAGCACAAGAAGGTGTGGCCTATGTTCAGGAGCAACGTGCTAATATGCCATCTCGGCCACCACTGTTCAAAAAGCATAATCGTCCTAAAAAAAGTATTACTGACTATGGGGATGATCCACTTGGTGTTCATCAAACAAGTGATGGGGAGGCGTCTGAATTAAATGGGCAAGATCATGAAAAAGGATCATCCAAAGTAGCTGACTTTGTTGAACCAGAAATTAAATGGCAAGGCCCCATGTCAGAGAATAAGCCAACTATTGAGATACCTGAAAAGCGAATAGATGACACAGTGGCAAAAAACGACTCATCAACAACTTCTGATGACGAGTCAATTGAACTCGCGACAAGTACACCAGAAAATGATAACCCAGATTACCGGTTGCCAACATTTGATTTATTAACACAAGTTGCGCCAACTGATCAAACACAAGAATTTCAAAGCTTAACTGAAAAATCGCGCTTGGTTCATGATACACTATTAAGCTTTGGTGTTGAAGCAGAGGTGACAAGTGTTTCCCTTGGTCCCACTGTCACGCAATATGAATTGAAGCCAGGACAAGGTGTAAAAGTTAATCGCATTGCTAATTTAGCGGATGATTTGGCATTGGCTTTAGCAGCGAAATCAATTCGTATCGAAGCGCCGATTCCCGGTAAACCATATGTTGGCATCGAGGTACCAAATGATACGCAAGCCACTGTTAGTTTTCGTGACATGGTAGAGCAAGCGCCAAAAGATGATAAACACTTGCTTAACGTGCCATTAGGCCGTGATGTCACTGGTAACATTATTATGGCTAACTTAGCCGATATGCCACACTTACTGATCGCTGGTTCAACAGGATCAGGTAAATCAGTCGGGTTAAATGCGATCATCATCTCACTGATATTAAAAGCAAAACCGAATGAAGTTAAATTAATGATGGTTGATCCAAAGGTAGTTGAGCTATCTGTTTATAATGGCATACCACACCTCTTGACGCCTGTTGTTTCTGATCCACGTAAAGCAGCGCGATCATTGCAAAAAGTAGTTGATGAAATGGAAAATCGCTATAAATTACTCGCACAATTTGGTAAACGCAACATTGGTGAGTATAATTTAGCAGTTGATAAGCAAAATGCTGAGGCAAAAACATCAGGCGCTTCGATTATGCAAAAAATGCCCTATATTGTAGCCATCGTTGATGAGTTTGCCGATTTGATGAGTACGGTGGGTTCTGAGATTGAAGTGTCTATTGCACGTTTGGGAGCAAAAGCACGTGCAGCCGGTATTCATATGATTTTAGCAACACAAAGGCCAGATGTTAAGGTCATTAATGGTACTATTAAAAGTAATATTCCTGGACGTATAGCATTTAGAACAGCTTCGGGTATTGACTCACGGACAATTTTGGATAGTAATGGTGCTGAAAAGTTGTTAGGTAAAGGGGATATGATTTTCGCGCCACCGGGGAAGCCGACACAACGTGTACAAGGCGCATTTATCAGTAATACTGATGTTACTAATGTGGTAGAATTTGTCAAGGCGCAGCAAGAAGCGCAATATTCAGAGGCGATGACTGTGACTGATGATGAAATCGCGCAAGACACTAGTGAAAATGCTAATCAAGGTGACAGCGAGGATGAATTGTTTCAAGAAGCTATTCAGTTTATCATTGAGCAACAAAAAGCGTCAACATCTTTGCTTCAACGACGTTTTCGTATTGGATACAATCGTGCTGCACGTTTGATTGACGATTTAGAAGCTGGTGGCTACATTGGTCCAGCAGACGGTTCACGTCCACGCCGTGTGAATATTAGTGACGGTAGTTCAGGTGTCGAGCATGATTAATCGTGTAAATTTGATATAAAAAAGTCGGTCTTGAGAAACACATGTGTTTCTTAAGACCGACTTTTTATTTTTGTTGTCTAAATAATGGTTTAATTTGACTAGCGAAAAGGCCATCAGGATCGTTAACAAATGTTGTGTAATCCAGCCAGTAACGATCAGATAAAATAACTGGTTCGGCAATGTTATTTGGGATAAGAGCGCGAGGAATATCGCCTGTCTCGGTTAGTGGACCGTCGTAATTTTTAGAAAAATCTGCTAATTTTTTCTCAATAATTAAGGATTGCGGGCCAAACCAATTGTAAGGTTCACGATGAATCTTTGTATCTAATGTGGTAAATATACCTGATTTTGTTGGTATGGTAAATGGGTGTACAAGAGAAACAAAGGTGATTTTTTGATGATCATAGTAAACAATCCCACCAGCCATTTCGGATGGTAAGTTATTTTTGGTGTTTTTTTCTGCTGCAAGTAATAACAGACCGGTATAATCAACAGCAATATCGATTGGCTTGCCAAGTAAAACGGTGAGTAATTTTTCTGGGGGTATACTAAGTGTTTGCATAATTAATCCTGAATTTGTATGAATGAAAAGCGATTGAAATCGAATAACCCTTGATCAGTAATTTTCAGACTTGGAATAACAGGTAACGCCATAAATGAGAGTGTTAGAAAAGGGTCATAGGAGATATCACTCATGTTAGAAAAAGCGTGTTGTAATGTTTTATTAGCGTTAATGACATATTGAAATGATTGATCAGACATTAGACCACCAACAGCTAAGGGAAGCGTTGTGATTTTTCCGTTATTCACGACAACCTGACCACCGCCAATTTCACGTAACGTATCGGCTGCTAATATAATATCTGCATCATTGGTGCCTGCAATAATCACATTGTGAGAATCGTGAGCAATCGTGGAAGCAATGGCGCCAGATTTAAGACCGAATCCCTTGATAATACCAATTCCGTGACCAAGGTTATGGTAACGTTCTGCAACAATTATCTTAGCGTAAGTGTCATCGGGCGTAAAAAAATTATCAGTTGTAGGGACATGTTCAACTAAATGCTGTGTTGTAATGTGATGTGGCATGATATTAATCACGTGGGCAGGCTTGGTTGCGTCGATGGGTAGAGTAATGTCTGCTGCATTGAGAGAGAAATTAAGTTGTTGATTGGCCAAAGGTGTTACTGTAGTTTCGGGTTCAGTATACCAATCACCAGCAACCATTGTTTTTTTGACAGTGAAATCAGCGAGTTGGTCGATAACCACCAGGTCTGCCACAAAACCATCTGTCAAGGCGCCAACATTTTGTATATGTTGAGCTTGTGCTGCATTATAACTACCAATTGTAAACGCCATGGCTGGCTCCATACCATGACTAATTGCCAATTTGACGCTAAAATCAATGGAACCTTCATTTTGAATATCGTTTGCTGTTTTATCATCGGTGGCAAATGAAAAATGAGACTGATTGGCTGTATGAATTGCCGGTAAAATAGCAACTTCGTCACGTTCTACAGTGCCTTCTCTTACAAAAACGGAAAAGCCAGCATTTAAACGTTCTAGTGCTTGTTGGGCATTTTCACTCTCATGGTCAGTATCAATACCGTACTTACGATAGCTGGCAAGCTGTTGACGAGACAGGCCAGAAGCATGGCCATCAACGTGTTTACCAGCAGATTGGGCATCGATAATCTTTTGGTGCATGTCTGCATCTTCATTAAATACCGCAGGAAAATCCATTACTTCGGCTAAACCGTTAACCTCTGGGACGCTATAAAAAGGTTTAAGTGCATCCGCATGTAAAGTCGCGCCAGCATGTTCAAAAGGTGTGGCTGGAACGGAAGACGGCAACATATAATGAATGTGTAAAGGCGATTGACGTGCATCTTCTAGCATGTACTGAATACCCGAAACCCCAGAAACACTTGCAATTTCATGTGGATCAGCAAAAATACGTGTAATCCCACGAGATAATACAAGTTTGCCAAATTCACTGGGTGCGAGTAGAGAACTTTCAATGTGAACATGAGCATCAATTAATCCAGGAACAATATATTGTCCTTGGGCATCATAAGTGTGTGTTGCACTTAAATCTGATCTCTGGCCGCGGTAAATAATTTGATTTTTGTTAATCCATAGTTCAGTATCATCGAAACGGAGGTTAAAAACATCTAAAATTTTGGCATTAATAATATGCCATGTCACGTTTTGTGTCACAATAAAGCTCACTTTCAATTTTTTAATAGTTTACCACAATTGATGAAATAAACGATGAACAAATTTCAAATATATCTTATTTAAAACTTATAATTGCGACTATACCAATTATTTAATATTGTTGACAAGGGCCACTATATGCTTTAAAATAGTGGATGTTAGATTAATTCAAAAACATAACCAATTTTAAAAAGGATGATATATATGTGTGGAATTGTTGGCGCTACAGGATTGAATCAAGTTTTACCTAGCTTACTAAAAGGATTAGAAAAATTAGAGTATCGTGGTTATGATTCAGCAGGTGTTTATGTTAACGGTGGTGATGCCGGAGATTTTTTAGTCAAAGAAAAAGGGCGTGTTTCGATGTTGGAAGCGGCTACTAAAGGTAAAAATATTACTGGAACAGCTGGTATCGCTCATACGCGCTGGGCAACCCATGGTGGCGTTTCAGTTGAAAACGCACATCCCCATATGTCCGAAGATGGTCGCTTTTATTTAGTTCATAATGGCGTTATTGAAAACTATGATGACTTACGTGATACCTATTTACAAGGTGTGACCCTAAAATCTGAAACAGATACTGAAGTTGCCGTTCAATTGATTGATAAGTTTTCAAAAGAAGCTGGAATGTCTACATTTGATGCCTTGCGAAAGATGATTTCTTTGCTTGATGATAATTCGGCTTATGGTTTTTTGTTAATGGACCGCGAAACACCAACCTTAATGTATGCTGCAAAGAAAAAGTCACCACTGTTAATCGGTGTATCTGACCAAGGCAATGTTGTGACATCTGATGCTGCTGCAATGCTTGATGTGACACAAGACTTTATTGAATTGATGGATGGTGAAGTAGCAATCATTGATAAAGATCAAGTACGTTTGTTTGATGCTCAAGGGCAGAAGTTGACACGTGACGCATTTCATTTAGATATTAACGCTTCTGAAACAGATAAGGGTGTTTATCCTTATTACATGTTAAAAGAAATTGATGAGCAAGTTATTGTCGCACACACATTATCACAACATTATTTTGATGATGGGGCGAAGATTCAAAATATTGATGCATCGATTATTGAAGCTATTAAAAAGGCAGATCGTTTGTATATTGTTGCCGCAGGTACATCATACCATGCAGGACTTGTCGGCAAACGTTATTTTGAACAGTGGACAGGGATACCAACAGAAGTGCATATTTCATCAGAGTTTGCCTATGATCAACCGCTGTTGAGTCAGAAACCGTTCTTCATTTTCTTGAGTCAATCTGGTGAAACAGCTGACTCACGTGAAGTGCTCGACAATGTTGTTAAACAAGGATACCCTTCATTGACTATTGCTAATGTGATGAATTCAACATTAACACGCGAAGCAGATTTTGCGTTGCCATTGTTGGCTGGTCCAGAAATCGCCGTTGCTTCGACTAAAGCGTATACTGCACAAATTATTGTTGAGGCGATTTTGGCACATGCAGTAGGCCAAAGCGGTCTTGATTTGAAAAATGAATTAGCAAAAGTCGCTGTGGAAATGCAAGTGATAATTGACCAAAAAGAAGCATTTAAAGACATTGCGGAACAAGCATTGCAAAATCGTCGTTCAGCTTTTTACATCGGTCGTGGGTTAGATGCAGCAGTAGCTGTTGAAGCAGCACTTAAATTGAAAGAAATTTCTTACGTTCAAACGGAAGGTTTTGCAGCGGGTGAATTAAAGCATGGTACGATTTCATTAATTGAAGATGGGACACCAGTACTTGCATTGCTCACGCAGTCAAAAACGGCAGGATTAGTTCGTGGTGAAGTTGCACAAGTTGCAGCACGCGGTGCTAACACAATCGTTATTGCTAGTAAGTCGCTAGCTAAACCGGGGGACGCTTATGTACTTCCGGATGTTAATGAATTGTTGATGCCATTGTTAGCTGTAATACCTGCACAATTAATTGCTTATTATGCAACATTAGATCGTCATCTTGATGTTGATCGACCAAGAAATTTGGCAAAGTCAGTCACTGTACAATAATTTTTAAACGTGATTAGAGAAATTCTATCACGTTTTTTTGTACCTAGGCCTAACATCTGGTAAAATATACTAGATACCAATGCGCTTTGACGCATGAAGGAGGGGGCCATCTTGGCACTTTTTAAACCAAAACCAAATGTTAGTGTTGCAAATGCGCAGCTTAAAATACCAGATCATATTGCAATCATCATGGACGGCAATGGTCGTTGGGCAAAACGACGCTTAATGCCACGCGCTGCTGGTCATAAAACTGGCATGAATACGGTTAAGAAGATTGCGACTGCTGCGAGCGATTTGGGTGTAAAAGTATTAACACTATACGCCTTTTCTACTGAAAATTGGTCACGACCAAATGATGAAGTGAATTTTTTGATGCAATTACCAGTTGATTTCTTTTCTGAATTTGTACCTGATTTGATTAAAAACAATATTCGGGTTCAAATTATTGGAAACATTGATGGTTTACCTCAGAGTACGCGCAAGGCGGTTCAAAATGCCATAGTGCAAACAGCCCAAGGCTCTGGCATGATTTTAAATTTTGCCTTGAATTATGGTGGACAAATAGAGATTGTCGAGGCAACAAAAAAATTGGCACAACAGGTTGCAGATGGTAAGATTTCGCCTGATGATATTAATGGTGACTTGTTTTCTCAAGCCCTGCAAACGGCTAGTTTGGGTGAACTGGCCGCACCAGATTTAATGATTCGTACATCAGGTGAACTACGTTTGAGTAATTTTATGCCTTATCAGGCAGCGTATGCAGAGCTCTATTTTACGAATGTATTATGGCCTGATTTTACGGCAGATGATTTATTGCAGGCTGTTACTGCCTTCACCTTACGCGATCGTCGATTTGGTGGGTTAAATGATAAATACGAAAGTGAGTCGTAAGACATGAAAGTACGCGTTATAACAGCTATTGTGGCTTTAATTATTTTTGTGCCATTATTAATTATCGGTAAATTACCTTTGTTAATCCTTACACTAATGATGGGGGTTGTTGCTATTGGTGAAATTTTACGCATGAAACATAGTTTTTTTGTTTCAACTGAAGCATTTATCAGCTTTATTGGGGTCATTGCAATTATATTGCCAAATAGCTTTTGGCATGGTATACCTTTTATAAAGAGTGCGCACGTGGTATTTTATATACTAGCTTTTTTGATGTTACTCAATACGGTCATCGTGCGTAATCATTTTAATTTTGATGATGCAGGGGCACTTATGCTAGCCATGCTCTATATTGGTACGGGGTTTCATTATTTTTATCAAGCCCGTGGTGTTGGTTTAGCAACAGTGATGTTTGGTATGTTGATTGTTTGGCTGACTGACTCAGGTGCTTATATTGTCGGCCGTGCCATTGGTAAACATAAGTTAGCGCCAAAAATCAGCCCCAATAAAACCTGGGAAGGATCTATTGGTGGTAGTTTCGTTGCGGTTGTTGTGATCCCAGCATTATTTTCGCTTTTTGGATGGTTACCAGATTATAATCTGTTTGAATTATTTGGCATTGCGATTCTATTGTCAATTGCTGGGCAATTTGGGGATCTTATTGAGTCAGGCTTTAAGCGACATTATGGTGTTAAAGATTCTGGAAATATTTTGCCGGGCCATGGTGGTATTTTAGATCGTTTTGACTCGATGCTAATTGTTATGCCTTTAATGGCCCTACTAGAAATGTTAGGATAAAATCAATGAATTTAACCGCAATCATAGCTTTTATATTTGTTTTCGGTGTATTAGTCACTGTACACGAGTTTGGTCATTTTTTTGTTGCAAAAAAATCAGGTGTATTAGTACGCGAGTTTGCTATTGGTATGGGGCCAAAAATAATCAGTTGGAACTATAATCATACGGCATACACAATTCGTATATTACCAGTTGGTGGCTATGTTCGAATGGCGGGTTTGGATGAAGAACCGGATTTGGATGCTGGTCAACGTGTGCGTTTAATATTTAATACAGAAAATAATGTGATCAAAATGGATACGCGCGTTGATGAGCTGGGAGAGGGAGCTTTGTTTCAAGTAGATACGTTTGATTTGAGTGATGCGTTGACCTTGACGGGCTACTTAAATGACAATGAAAATAAACAAACGGTATCAGTAGATCATAATGCCACAATTATTGAACCTAATGGGACCGAAATTCAAATTGCACCCAGAGATTCTTGGGTGCAAAGCGCAAAAGTTTATAAGCGTGCTTTGATTAACATTGCCGGTCCGGCAATGAATCTAATCCTAGCCTTAGTTGTCTTTTCGGGACTAGCATTTGCGTTGCCTAGTGTGACACTCAACGAACCAATTGTTGGTACGGTTCAAAATCATATGCCAGCCAAAAATGCTGGTTTGCAAGCTAATGATCGAATTTCAGCTATCAATGGGCATCCAACGAAAACTTGGGAACAAGCAGCCACGCAGATTAGCAATTCTAAAAATAAAACGTTAGCCTTTTCTGTGTCACGCGACGGTAAAAATATGAACATCAATATGACGCCAAAAACAGTTAAGATAGATGGGGTAGACAGTACCCTCATCGGTATAACAGCTAAGACGTACACTGATTTTGGTTCGCGCATTAAGTATGGCATCTTAACAACAAGTACAACAATAGAAAGAGTGTGGTATGCATTGAGTCACCTTTTCACTGGTGGCTTTAGTTTAGATAAGCTTGGCGGCCCAGTCTCAATTGCAAAGTACACATCTACGGCTGCTAAAACTGGCTTCTTAAGTATCTTAGGCTTTATGGCAATGTTATCAATTAACTTGGGTATCATGAATTTAATCCCAATACCGGCGCTTGATGGTGGTAAGCTAGTTTTAAATGCCATTGAATCGGTGTTACGAAAGCCATTACCAGCATCTTTTGAAAATGCAGTGACGGTTGGTGGGGCAATCTTTATGTTTGTTTTGATGATTGCTGTTACAATTAATGATTTGTTGCGATAATCGTTAGTGCAAAGCTGTTTTTTATTTAGGCGCGTTGCGCCGTACATAATTCAAAAAAAGAATTGAGGATACTCATGAGACAATCAAAATTATTAATGCCAACGTTGCGCGAAGTACCAGCTGATGCTGAAGTAAAAAGTCATCAATTGTTGCTTAAAGCAGGATTTATTCGTCCAGTTGCAGCAGGTATGTTTTCTTATTTGCCTTTGGCTAAACGTGTACTGAATAAAATTGAACAAATTATACGTGAAGAAATGGCCAATATTGATGCTAACGAAATGTTGGTACCAGAAATTTTACCAGCCGAATTATGGCAAAAATCAGGTCGGTACGCTACATATGGGCCTGATTTATATAAGTTTAAAAATCGTCAAGACCGTGACTTTATTTTAGGTCCAACCCATGAAGAAACGTATACACAGTTAATGGCTGATGAAATCAAATCGTATAAAAAATTACCCTTAACGGTTTATCAAATTCAACCAAAATTTCGTGATGAAAATCGTCCTCGCTTTGGTTTATTGCGTACACGTGAATTTATTATGAAAGACGCCTATTCGTTTAGCGCTGATCAAGAAGGCCTTGATCAAACATTTCATGCTATGGAAAATGCTTATATCAATATTTTTGATCGTATTGGTATATCTTATCGCGCGATTGTAGGTGATGCCGGTGCTATGGGTGGATCCGACTCGAAAGAATTTTCAGCACCAGCCGCCGCCGGTGAAGATACAATTGCATACTCTGATACGACAGATTACGCAGCTAATTTAGAAATGGCTAAGGATTTTTATGTTTCAAAAAAATCAACGGCTGAACTGGAAACACTAAAGACAATAGACACACCAAATGAAAAGACAATTGCAGACTTAGCCGCATTATTGGCTATTCCTACTGCTAATTTAGCTAAAACAATCATGTTTATTGCTGATGATCAGTTAGTAGCTGTCGTTACAACGGGTGATTTTGAGGTAAACCCTGTCAAAGTGCAAAACTTTTTACATGCAGAGACGCTAGAAATTGCACCCGAATCAACGGTACAAGAAGTTATTGGCGCTGGGTTTGGATCACTTGGACCAGTTAATTTACCCGATAACGTCACTTTGCTAGTTGATGAACGGGCAGCTGATCTTGCTAACTTTACTGCTGGGGCTAATCAAGACGGTAAACATTACTTAAACATCAATTGGCAACGGGATGTTTTACTTGATGAAGAAAATATTGGCGACTTCCGTACAGCACGAGAAGGTGACTTGTCGATTGATGGCAAGGGCCATTTAGTTTTCACTAAGGGTATTGAGATTGGCCATATTTTCAAACTTGGTACGCGTTACTCAAAAATCATGGGGGCGCAAGTATTAGATGAAAATGGCCGTCAAACAGATATGATTATGGGTTCTTACGGTATTGGTGTATCAAGACTATTAAGTGCTATTGCAGAACAAAAAGCTGACGATTCAGGTCTCGTATGGCCTGCAAGTATTGCACCATTTGATGTGCACATTGTACCAATTAACATGAAAGACGAAGAACAATCACGTGTAGCTAGCCAATTGGAAACATTATTAACGACACAAGGTTTAGAGGTCTTGCTTGACGATCGTAAAGAGCGTGCGGGTGTTAAGTTTGCTGACGCTGATTTGATTGGCTTACCCATTCGAATTACTGTTGGTAAAAAAGCTGGTGAAGACATTGTTGAAGTTAAAGTTCGTGCAAGTAACACAAACATTGAAATGCGCGTGAGCGAAGTTGTTGATTCTGTATCAGTATTATTAAACGGAGACAAATAAAAAGCCGATTAGTTCGGCTTTTTTAAGCAGTAAAATAGGGGAAACTATGGCATTAACCCAACAAGAACAATTGCATC
Organism: Leuconostoc rapi; assembly: GCF_016908715.1. GTDB lineage: Bacteria > Bacillota > Bacilli > Lactobacillales > Lactobacillaceae > Leuconostoc > Leuconostoc rapi. The sequence continues at coordinate 252,766 of NZ_JAFBEK010000001.1, forward strand.
ATTTAGTTAATCAGATTCAACTACCTGAAGAAATCCAACCTTTTTTTAACATGGGCCGCTTAACCCAAGTAAGCGTGTCAACAGTGGCTAAAACATGGACATTTGAAGTTGCGTTTGATCAGATACTACCGGCCAACGTATTTATGCAGTTTAGCCAATATCTACATACTTCTTTTACAAACATTGCGCAGACAAAAGTCATCATAACAACCCCTGTAAAAATTGTTGATGAATCATTGGTTAATCAGTATTGGCATATAGCATTGACAAACTCGATACTTAATCATGCAACGGTTCAACAACTGACAAGTAACACAGCACTAAAAACGATTAGTGACAACCATTATGGTATTGCAGTTGGTGCAGAATCTTTGTTTCAAGCCTTAAATGAGCCAGCATTGGCATCAATTATTGCTGCTTATCAATGTTTTGGTTTTCCTCAGATGGAACTCACACCTAACCACGATGCTGCATTGGCGCAACAAATTGAGGATAGCGTTGCGCAGCACCATGCTAAAGCACAAGAAGATTTACAAAAAGCCATTAAAGCTAGCGAACAGACTAAGCCTAAGTCATCATCAGAAGGCGTTGCACTAACATTAGGTCGTAAAATTGCTGCTGATTCAGAAATTACACGTTTAGAGGCTATTGATAGCGAGGAACATCGTGTCGTTGTTGAAGGCTATATTTTTGCCAGTGAAATCAGAGAATTACGTTCCGGCAGAAAGCTAATGACCATCAAAATCACTGACTATTCGAGTGCTATTGCTGCCAAAAAGTTTTCAAATAACGAAACTGACGAGGCGGTATTTGATGGCTTAAAAACAGGTATGTGGGTGCGTATGTCTGGTAATGTACAAGAGGATACCTATGCGCGCGAGTTGGTTTTAAATATTTATGATTTACAAGTTATCGATCATGATAGTCGTCAGGAAACTTATATTGAAGATGTGAAACGTATCGAATTGCATGTTCATTCAACGATGTCAACAATGGATGCTGTAACAAATTATGCTGCTGTTGCGCAATTAGCTAAAAGTTGGGGGCAAGAGGCGCTTGCGGTTGTTGACACCGCCAATGTCCAAGGTTTTCCTGAAGCTGTTGCGGCTGGTGCCAAAAATGATTTAAAAATGATTTATGGTATGGAAGCCAACCTTGTTGAAGATGGTGAACCAATTGGTTTTAACCTAACAGCAGTTGAATTGTTAGATAAAGAAACTATTTATGTCGCTTTTGATTTGGAAACAACAGGATTGTCGGCTGTAACAGACAAAATAATTGAATTATCAGCGGTTAAGATGCAACTAGGCAATGTTATCGAAAAATTCTCGGAATATATCAATCCAGGTTTTCCATTGTCTGATTTCACAACCAAATTAACGTCAATTACAGACACGATGGTTGCTCATTCCGATACTGAAGAAAGCATTATTACTCGGTTTCGAAAGTGGATTGGTGACGCAGTTTTGATTGGTCATAATGTCACTTTTGATATTGGCTTTATGAACGCCGCATACGCAAGATACAATCAAACAGCCATTAAAAATCCTGTGATTGATACATTACCTTTCACACGTTGGTTATACCCTGATTATAAGTCTTATCGTTTAGGAACACTGGCTAAGCGTTTTAATATTAATCTTGAACAGGCCCATCGCGCTATTTTTGATGCGGAAACGACGGGACATATTGCTTGGCGTTTGATTAAAGAGGTCAATACGCGATACGAGTTAACCCGACATAATCAGCTCAATGATTATATGACAGATGGCGATGCTTGGAAGCACGGCCGCCCAGTACATGTCACATTGCTTGTTCAAAATGCGGTTGGTTTAAAAAATCTGTATAAGTTAGTGTCTCGATCAAATATTGACTTTTTTGCCCGTGTACCACGTATTCCACGTTCTATTTTGAATCAATACCGTGAAGGCTTAATTATTGGTACAGGCGATACTAGTGGTGAAGTAATCATGACATTGATTGAAAAGGGTCGCGACGAAGCACTTAAAAAAGCAAAATATTACGATTATATTGAAATTCAACCAACGGCTAATTATGCGCCGATGATTGAATCCGAGTTAGTTGCAAACGAAACTAAATTACATGATATTTTGCAAGATATGGTTTCAATAGGCGAAGCGCTTGATAAACCGGTTGTTGTCACTGGAGATGTTAAATACACGAATCCAGAGGATAAAATTTACCGCGATATTTTAATTGCAACGCAACCAGGAAACCCGCAGAATAGGACAGCTTTACCTGAATTGTATTTCCGCACAACGCAGGACTTGTTAACCGATTTTGCATTTATGGGCGATGAACTGGCTAAAAAAATTGTCATTAATAATACCCACATTGTTGCAGATATGTTGGAATCAATTACGCCGTTAAAAAGCGGTTCATATCCACCAAATATTCCAAGTGCAGGGGAAGAATTAACTAGCCGAACACTGGCCACTGCTAAAAAATGGTACGGTGATCCTGTACCAGATGTTATTCAAGCGCGTATTGATCAAGAACTACAGGCCATAATTGGTAATGGCTTTGCACCGCATTATATGATTTCACAACGCTTAGTTGAAAAGTCAAATAAAGACGGTTATCTTGTTGGGTCACGTGGCTCCGTGGGATCTTCTTTTGTGGCAACAATGTCTGGTATTACCGAAGTCAATCCGTTTGCGCCTCATTATCGTAGCGCTCATGGTGATTATTTTGAATTAGCTGACCCTAAAATTTATGAATCTGGTTACGATTTACCTGATAAAGCAGACCCTAATCATCCAAGTGAGATGTTAATTGGCGATGGCCAAAATATTCCTTTTGAAACATTTATGGGATTCAAAGGAGATAAGGTGCCAGATATTGATTTGAATTTTTCTGGCGATTATCAACCGATTGCTCATAATTATATGAAAGTATTATTTGGCGAACATAATGTTTACCGTGCAGGCACAATTGCAACAGTCGCTGAAAAAACAGCTTTTGGTTATGTTAAAGGGTACGAGCGAGACCATGAAAAACAATATCGTGGCGCGGAAGTGGAACGACTAGCACAAGGTGTTACAGGCGTTAAACGTACGACAGGCCAGCACCCAGGCGGAATATTAATTGTGCCGCGTGAATATGAAGTATATGATTTTACACCAGTACAGTATCCTGCAGATGATCAAAAATCACTCTGGCAGACAACGCACATGGATTACCATGCAATTCATGATAATTTGTTGAAAATGGATATTTTGGGTCATGATGATCCAACCATGGTTCGTACTTTAAAAGATATGTCTGGCATTGATCCGCAATCAATTCCAGCAAATGATCCAGGCGTGCTGAGCTTGTTTACATCACCAGAAGCACTAGGTGTGACAGAGGAACAAATTTTCTCAAAAACAGGGACATTGGGGCTACCGGAGTTTGGAACTAGTTTTGTGCGTGGCATGCTAGAGGAAACGCAACCACATACGTATTCCGAATTATTACAAATTTCAGGGCTGTCTCATGGTACTGACGTGTGGTTAGGAAATGCCAATGAATTAATTGAAAATGGGACAGCGACAATTGGTACTGTTATTGGAACACGTGATAAAATCATGACAGATTTAATCAACTGGGGCTTTCCAGCAGCTGATGCTTTTAATGTGATGGAAAAAGTACGAAAAGGTAAAGGCATTACCGACGCCTATCAAGCGCAATTACGCGAAGCAAAAATACCCGAATGGTATATTCAATCGATGTTAAAAATTAAATATATGTTTCCCCGTGCACATGCGGCAGCGTACGTTTTGATGGCGTTGCGAATTGCTTATTTTAAGGTTTATTTCCCAACGATTTATTATGCGACCTATTTTTCAGTTCGTGCTGATCAATTTGATATTGTAGCCATGAGTCGTGGAAAAAATGCGACAAAGGAAGCGATGAAAAAGATACGAACACTTGGAAATGATGCCACAGTGGGTGATAAAAATCTATTGACAGTGTTGGAAATGGCCAATGAAGCATTAGAACGTGGTATAACATTTTCAATGGTGGATCTATATAAATCAGAAGCTAGTGAATGGGTGATTGATGGTGAAACGCTGATTCCACCATTCTCCGCTGTTCCGAGTTTAGGCGATAATGTTGCGAAACAAATTATCGTTGCACGTCAAGATAAACCTTTCTTGAGTAAGGAAGATCTTAAAAAGCGAGGGAAAGTATCACAAACAGTGGTTGAATACCTATCAAGAAATTCTGTGTTGGATGGTATGCCTGATGAAAATCAGTTGAGTTTATTTGATTTTTAATTGGCGTACCCATACACCTTAACTTGAGTTAAAAATTAGAATGAACATGACACAAAAACAAGGAGTTAGTTTATGAGGCATGAATGGCATCAAAAAGTTGCAAATTATTTTGAATACATCTTGAATGTCTTTATGATCAGTATCGGCTTTGTTATTTTTGGTTTCTTATTGCGAGAAATTTATAATTTAGCCTATTTATTGTTAACTATTGACGATTTGCGTGCACACTTTAATGAAATTACAGAAGCGACACTAGCAGTATTTTTGTTTTTCGAGTTTATGAGCCTGGTACGCGAGTATTTTATTAAAGATGCCCATATTAGTATGGAAAGCTTTTTGTATATTGGCGTGACAGCATTAATCCGTGCGATTTTGGTTTACCATGATCAGACCTATAAAACCTTGTTGTTAGCCATTTCAATTTTTTTATTGGTTATTGCGTTAACAATTTATCGTTTTTTTCGAGAAAAAACAAAAAATATCGAAAAAGCAACACGGTGATTATCGTTAAAACGAATAATATATTGCAAAGAATTACATCAACGGTAGGTTGATTGGTAATTCTTTTTTGGTCACATCGATTTATAAATTAATATAGCATAGGCATTATGCTTGCGCTGTTTTGAAGAGAACAATCATGGTATGATTGTATAAAATAAAAGATATGGAGGACATATATTTGCTTATTTGCGCTAACTTTAATCAGGTAATTAGCCTCAATATTGTGAATGTATGGTTTTAAAATTATGACAAAAAATATTGTTGTACTTGGTAGCTTAAATGCCGATAATATTATGAAAATGCCGCGCATGCCATTGGTAGGTGAGACAATGGCATTAACTGATGTGACGACTGCACCAGGCGGAAAAGGAGCCAACCAAGCAGTTGCTGCCGCGCGTCAGGGGGCAAATGTTTCATTTATTGGTGCTGTGGGAAACGATAGTAATGGCCAATTTATGCGTGCCACTTTGCTAACAAATGGTGTCAATGTTGATGCCGTGGCTACTAACGGTGACGTGCCTACGGGATCAGCCTATATCATGTTGCAAGAAAGCGGGGCTAACACAATTTTGATCCATGGTGGCGCCAATCAGGCATTAACGATAGCAGATATTGATGAATCAGTAATCGCTAACGCTGACACGCTAATTGCACAATTCGAGGTGCCATTAGACGTTATTATGGCAGCTTTTAAAATCGCCAAAGCTCATCATGTGCAAACAATTTTAAACCCTGCACCAGCTGTTTACCAATTAACACCGGAATTAATGCAAGTGACAGATATTATTGTGCCAAATGAAACTGAGGCACAACTCTTATCCGGTATCACTGTAAAAAATGATGACGCGGTTTTGAATCGTGTCAGCAATGCTATTTTGGCAAAAGGTGTATCACGTTGTATTATTACATTGGGTGACGCAGGTTCGTTTGTGGCGGATGGGAATAAACGTTGGTGGGCAAAACCTAACAAAGTTAAAGCAATAGATACGACAGGTGCAGGGGATACTTTTATTGGCACTTTAGCACGTGTTATTGAATCTGATTTTAGTAATCTAGATGAAGCTGTAAAGCAAGCTAGTATTGCCAGTGCTATTGCTGTGACTCGAGCAGGTGCGATTCCGTCTATTCCAACGCGTGATGAGGTAGCTGCATTCTAATGGCTCACTTACCGGAAGATTTCATCAATAAATATACACAGTTGTTAGGTGAAGAAGCGGATAGCTTTTTCAACTCTTTTTCAAAACCAGTGCAAAAAGCCTATCGAATTAACCCTTTAAAAGCTAAGACATCAGCTCTTGATGTGCCAGATCAAGGACATGTGCCATATGGTCAATGGGGTCATTTTGGGCAAGTATCAGGGCATACAGTTGCACATGTCACAGGGGCTGTTTATTCTCAAGAGCCTTCTGCGCAATTTGTTGGCGAAGTTGTGCATCCGCAACCAGGAGAACGTGTGCTAGATTTATCAGCTGCACCTGGCGGGAAAACAACGCACTTGGCATCCTTCATGCAACAAAAAGGGCTCTTATGGTCAAACGAAATTTTTATGAATCGTGCGAAGATATTGAGCGAAAACGTTGAACGTTTTGGTATTCAAAATGCCATTGTGACATCACATACACCGGCTGAATTAAGCGCTCGGTTACCCCAATATTTTGATAAAATTTTATTGGATGCACCTTGTTCTGGCGAAGGCATGTTTCGTAAAAACGAAACTGCGATACAACAATGGCATAAAGATTTCCCACAAGAATTAGCAGACTTACAACGTCGTATTTTGCACGAAGCAGTCAAAATGTTGCGGCCAGGTGGCCAAATTATTTACTCAACTTGTACTTTTGCTCCAGAAGAAGATGAGCAAATGATAGCATGGCTGATGTCAACATACCCAACATTGACGCTCAATACAATTGAAAAGCCACCACATATACATTTGAGCGATGGCCGACCAGAATGGGCAGATAAACACTATACTGATGGCCTGTCAACAGAAAGTTTAACAAAAGAAAAAACCGATCTTAAAAAGACGGCGCGGTTGTGGCCGCACTTGCTTAATGGAGAAGGCCATTTTGTGGCTAAATTAAGCCAATCAAAAGAGATTCAGAAAATTGAGACGGAAGTTGAACCTCTAAAACAAAAAGCAATGGATCGTCAGCAACAACAACTCATAGCATCATTTTTAACTGATACCTTGGTTGACTTTGATTTAAACCAACGTATTTTAACATTATTTGGGGAACGTTTATATTTAGCACCTAAAGAGACACCTGATATTTCTGGCATGAAAATTTTGCGATTAGGTTTGGAGATGGGGATTTTCAAGAAAAAACGTTTTGAACCTGCCCATGCGTTAGCTTTAGCTTTACATCCGGATGCTGTTGTGCAACATTTTGATATGACGCAGGCCCAATGGATGGATTTTGTACATGGCGATGTTATTCGGACGCAAGCCACATTAAAAAAGGGGTGGGTGTTAATGACTGCTAATGGTAATGGTGTTGGTTGGGGACGTTATGTCGACGGTCAAATCAAAAATTTCTTGCCAAAAGGTTTGCGTTTTGCGTTAAAACAAACAGACAGTTTATCATAATATTTTTTAAAAGGCGTGATCGTTGTCAAGGTCATATTCTGACCTTGTTCTCCCGAGTAGAAGTCGTATAATAATTGTTTGAACGTAACAATGATATGTTGGTATTGTCAAATCAAAGAGGTCGGTGCTGTGCAACTGCATACCTCAAAAGGGAGAACTAATCACCATGAATCAATCAACAAAAATTATTGCCGCCATTGCGGCTATTGTAGTCGTTGGTGGTGGCATTTATGCGGCCACATCACATCAAAAAACGCGTACGACAACAGATGCAGGGAATAAAGCAAAATTAGGACTTGTTTTAGATGTTGGTGGTGTTGATGATCATTCATTTAATCAATCAGCATGGGAAGGTGCCAAGCACTACGCTAAAAATAACCAACTAAAGGCGGGCCAAAATGCACCGGTTACTTACTTCACCGCAACTGATCATTCAGACCTTGATCAAAATTTTAACTTAGCAACAAAAAATAACAAGTATACCATTGTGTATGGTATTGGCTATTCATTGAATCAATCAATTGCAAAGTCTGCAAAGTTAAATCCAAAACAGAAATTTGTTTTGGTCGATGATATTGTCACAAATCGTAAAAATGTTGCGTCAGTGATGTTTCGTTCAGAGCAATCATCATATTTAGCTGGTGTCGCTGCTGCCACTAAAGCTAAGGCAAATGGCGAAAAAAAGCTTGGATTCATCGGTGGTATTCATGGGAATATTATTGATGCTTTTGATGCGGGATTTGAGGCTGGTGTTAAAGCAACTGATCCAGAAATCACGATTGAAAAGCAATATGCTAATTCTTTCACTGACTCAGCTAAAGGGAAGACAATTACCGCAACAATGTACGCTTCGGGTATTAAAACAATCTTTGCTGCTGCAGGTTTTGTTGGTAATGGGGCGTTTTCTGAGGCCAAGGCTGAAAATTCAAAATTAACAGCTGACTCGAAAGATCGTTTATATATTGTTGGTGTTGATCGTGATCAAAAGTCAGATGGTGTATACACGTCTAAAGACGGTAAAAAAGAAACATCAACATTGGCTTCTTCAATCACATCGGTTGGTGATGGGGTCAAAAATATTGCTGACACCTACAATAAAGACAAGTCATTCCCGGGTGGTCAAACAATTGCCTATGGGTTAAAGGAAAACGGTGTGTATTTAACAGATTCAGAATTAACGGCAACAGAAAAGACCGCTGTTGAGAAGGCGCAAAAAGCCATTATTGATGGTAAAATCAAAGTGCCAAATCATCCAAAGGGATCACAATTTGATCAAAAATTCTAAATAAGTTGTGATTTGTTAAGGCATGCTAACGTCGTTTAAAAACGGCATTTAATAGATTATAATTAGAAACGTCCCGAATGGGGTGTTTTTTTTGTTATAATAAGAACAGTTTATGTTCTAGGAGGAAATGCATTAGGAAAGTTAATTGCAGACGAGTATTTAAGCTGTAATCATTTAACAAACTTCATCTGATGCATCATAGCAAATGGCTTTCAATCAAAAAGTAACAGTAGCAGGGGATGCTACCTATAAAATTAGTAATCAGATTAAAAAGTACACACTAGGCGACTTAGGATTTGTTACAAACAATGCTGGGGTTTATATTCTACATCGCGCGCTGGAGCCAGAAAAATCGTTGGCAAATTCAATTCAATTAAAAATTTCAGTGAACCAAGATCTCACAGGGTTTAAATTAAGTACAGTGTCTGCCGGAGATGTTGTACGTGTTGATATTTTCAAAAATAATCATGCTGATGACATGGTGAGATTATATCATTTTTTTATCGATGAATTGTTAGCACGAGGCGTGCTGGAAAAGGTAACATATGACTAAGTTTTATTTCGTAAGGCATGGGCAGACTGAATGGAATCTTGAACGTCGTTTTCAGGGTGGACAAGGTGATTCCAATTTATTACCATCAAGTTATTCTGATATGAAAAAGGTGGGTGGTTTTTTAAAACAAGTCACTTTTACACATATATATGCTTCACCGCTTAGACGTGCGCGAACAACAGCTGTTAATATTGCTCGATCTTTAAATTATCATGGGCGGCTTTCTCTACGATCAAATATCGCTGAAGTCGGTTTGGGTGATTGGGAAGGCGAATTAATGGCTAACGTACAAGCGAAGTATCCCGAAGCCTATCATAATTTTCGAGAAGATTTAGACAAATTTGAAGGCCAAGAATTTCATGGTGAAGGATATACTAAGGCTGCCGAACGGTTTGGACGATTCATTAAAAATATAGCTCAGCAATATCCAGATGATAACATCTTAATTGTTTCCCATGGATTAGCTTTATCATTCGGTATTAATGGTTTGCTTGACCAACCACGGCAAAGTATCAGAGAACGTGGTGGTTTGAGTAATACCTCAACAACTATTTTGTCAACGACAGATGGTCAACATTTCATAGTTGAAGACTGGAATAACACAACTTATTTGGACAAAAAGCAACGACAGTCAATGACTATTTAAACGGTCTGAATTGCTTTTTTCCATTAAATACTTGGAAACAATCATAAATGGCATATCAAGAACAACAATTAGAAAAAATCACTGGCACCTTACAAAATGTTATCTTTGCATCGTCGGATTCTTATTTTAAAATATTATCGGTTCAAATCGATGACTCAACGCTTGAAAATTGGGATGAACCGGAAATTATTACAACGGGTACATTTGCCGATGTACAGGAGGGCAGTGTTTATGCCTTTTATGGTTCGGTTGTTCGGCATCCAAAGTATGGGCAACAATTTAAAGTCACACGTTATGAAAATGAGTTACCACCTGACAAAAATGGTTTAATTAAGTATTTTACGAGTGGCCAATTTTCTGGTATTGGTAAAAAAACGGCAACCAAAATTGTTGAACATCTGGGTTTGAATGCTGTTAATCTCATTTTAGACGATGTACATGTGTTGGATGGCATTGTCAAAGAAACCACGGCCAAAAAATTAATGCGAAGTCTACAATTAAATCTAGGATTAGAGCGATTATTTCAAGTTGGTAGCCAATTTGGCATGGGTGCAGATATGGCAGGCCGTCTATATGATCAGTATGGTGCTGAAGCAGAGAATATTTTGAGCCAAGATCCCTATCGTCTTGTATTTGAATTTGATGGTATGTCATTTAAAATGGCAGATGTGATTGGTCAAAAAATTGGTGTTGATCGTACAGATGAACGACGTGTGCAGGCCGCTGTGTATGCCACAATAATAACAATGAGTTATCAGTATGGTTATACTTATCTTACGCGTCAGCAATTGATACAATCAAGTGTCAAGCTAATTCGGGATTCAAATGCCGAAGTCGTCGCATCACAGGCAATTGAGCGTTTGTTGGCAGACAACATTTTAGTAGAAGAGGATCAGCGCCTCTATGCCGCCACATTGTATCATGCAGAAATGCAAACGGCTAACGATTTGAAGCGTTTGTTAGATGCTAAGTTACCGTTTGAATTATCAGAGCAAGCTATTAATGCGGCATTTATTACGCCAGGTCAACTCGTATTAGATGATACGCAGATTGCTGCAGTTAAAGCTGGACTAAATGCGCAAGTCTTTTTATTGACTGGTGGGCCGGGTACTGGGAAGACGACAATTGTACGTGCTGTTGTTGCGACTTGGCACAAGCTGTTGCAAGCGCAAGCTAAGTATGCTGATAATACAACAGACTTTTTGAAGTCTTACGCAGTAAAGATGGCATCGCCAACAGGGCGCGCAGCTAAACGTATGACGGAAGTAACAGGCTATGATGCAACTACTATTCACCGTTTACTCGGGATATCAGATTTAGATGAACCAGAATTCAACGCCGATAATCCCATCGCGGGCGGCTTATTGATCATTGATGAAGCTTCGATGCTTGATATTGAATTAACAGCTAAGTTACTAGCTGCTATCCCAAACGGCATGAAACTCATGATTGTTGGTGATTCAGACCAACTGCCTTCAGTTGGCCCGGGAAATGTTCTAGCTGACCTTGTGGCTAGTGGTAAAATAACGCATATTGAGCTTGATACTATTTATCGTCAAGGCAAGGGAAGTAGTATTACAACATTGGCTCAACATATTAAAAATGGTGAATTACCAAACGACTTCATGAAAAACCAGCAAGACCGATCAACCTTTATGGTGTCACATGATCAGGCTGATCAAGCGATTAAACAAGTCGTTCAAGCAGCCGTAAAAAAAGGGTACACGCAGGATGATCTACAAATATTGACGCCTATTTATAAGACAACATCAGGTGTTAATGCACTTAATACAATGGCTCAAGAACTCTTTAACCCAGCTAAACCGGCTCAAAAATCACTCCAATTTGGCACGACTATTTTTCGAAAGGGTGATAAAATATTACAATTAGAAAATGATAGTGAACGGGATGTTTTTAATGGTGATATGGGAAAAATCATTGCAGTGCAATATAAAAATGATAAGAGCAATGATGATCATGAAGACCGCCTAATTGTAGATTTTGATGGTAAAGAGATTAGTTATCCCAAAAAGGACCTGAATCAATTGACTTTGGCTTATGCTACGACGGTTCACAAAGCGCAAGGCAATGAATTTAAAGTCGTTATTATGGCCTTAACTACAAGATTTGGATTGATGCTTAATCGCAACTTATTATACACTGGTATCACACGAGCTAAAGAGGCCTTGATTTTAGTTGGCGAATATGAAGCGTTTCTTCATGCTGCACAAACACCCGTGCCGACACGTTTAACAAGATTAAAGGAACGGCTACAAAATCAAGAGTTAGCGCCATCACAAGACAGTATTGACAAACCAAATGCCATGCATAAAGTAGCTGAAAATCACTTAACAATTGAAATGATTCAATCAGATGATATTTCACCGTTAATTGGTTTAAATGGCGTCACACCATACGATTTTATGCCAAATTAAACATTGCCTGTTATAATAAAGTGAGAAAATAAAATGGAGTGTAACTCATGACGACCCCGGAATATCAAATATTTAGCCTTGGCAGTAATCCAAAGTTGGGCATCGAAATTGCGACATTGTTAGGAACAGATTTATCTGCAGTGGATACACGCCAATTTGCTGATAATGAAATATATGAACGAATCGAACAAACAGTACGCGGACGTGATCTGTATGTCATTCAAGGTATTTCAGATCCAGTTAATGATAATTTTATGAAACTTATGATATTTATTGATGCGGCCCGCCGTGCATCAGCAAATACAATAAACATCGTGATCCCATATTTTGGCTATGCAAGAGCTGATCGCAAGGCTCGTTCTCGTGAACCGATTTCTGCACGCATGATTGCTAATATGTTAGAATCACAAGGTGTTAAACGCGTGATAACGATGGATCTTCATGCGGATCAAGTGCAAGGATTTTTTGATATTCCAGTTGATCATCTCATTTCAATGCCAGCTTTAGGTCACTATTTTTATGAAAATGACTTACTTGGCGATGATTTAGTTGTCGTAGCACCTGATCATTCAAGTGTTAGTCGAGCACGTAAATTTGCTGAATTATTACGTGCTGAATGGGCAGTGGTTGATCGTCGTGTGGATGGTGTTTTGTCAAATGGCACCTATGCTGTTACGGGTAATGTTGCAGGAAAACGTGCCGTTTTAGTGGATGATATTATCGACACTGGGACGAGTATGGTTTTGGCCAGTCAAGCTTTGTCAGCTGCTGGGGTCACAGAGATCTATGCAGCCGCACCGCATGCCGTTCTTTCTGATAATGCTGTAGCAAAATTAGATCAGTCGGCAATCAAACAAGTTTTGGTAACTAATACAATTGAGGTGCCAAAAGAAAAGCAGTTTAGTAAATTAATACAAATATCTGTAGCAGAGACATTTTCTGAAACAATTAGGCGTGTGAATGCTTTTGAAAGTATTGAAGATATTATGAAGAGTCCAGATAATAGGGATGTGATGTTATGAAAACTGTTGATATGCGGCCGCTACTATCAGCTGAATGGGGAACAGATAGTCACGCGTTTGTGACAACGCAATTTGGTGCCAGTATTGCATTTAATACAAATGGTGTCAAAAAAATACAATTTCAATTGACAGGTGTTGTTGATCAGCTATCGTTTGTTGTTCAAATCAATGATGAACCGTGGCGTAAGGTTCTGGTTAATGAGCAACAGATTACTTTTCAAATACCAGTTAACACAGCACGTGTTCGGGTTGTGTTACGTGATAGCCAAGCTAGTAGTTTGATATTCTGGCAGAACCCAGTGAAGTTGACAACTATGTGCATTGATGACGGTAAGGTTACACCAGTTATACATCATGAACCCTTTGTCACATTTGTCGGTGATTCTATTACGGCAGGTGAAAGCATGGCTGAAGACGGGAACCATCCTGAGTTGAGTTATCCGCAATTAGTGTCTGATTGGCTTGGTAAACCACTAAATCGGATAGCCTATGGTGGTACCGGCTTGACGGCAAATGCACCATTTCAAGAGCCTACAGCTATTGAGGCCTTATGGCAAGTGGCTGAAAATGTTGAACGGCCACGTGTTGTGACAGACTTGGTGATTGTAAATTATGGGACGAATGATTTTAATTATGGTGCCACAGCTGAATCGTTTGCTTTTGGTTTGCGTATCTACCTATTAGAATTGATAAAACGGTTTCATTCTGCTAAAATAATCTTGATGTTACCATTTAATGGTGCATTTCAATCGGTTTACCAAAATGAAGTCAAGCGATTTAATAATTTCAACATTATGCTAACAAACGATTGGCAAATTTCTAAAGATAGAATACATCCATTAAGTAGCGAACACAAACAAATTGCAGAGCATATTTTGAGAGGACTTTAATTATGGTTTATAAAGCAGATGAACAGCGTTATGAAAAATTACCTTACCGTCGTGTAAGCGATTCGGGATTAATTTTACCAGCAGTATCTTTTGGCTTATGGCGTAACTTAGGCGATCAGATGCCTCTTGAAAATTCTAAAAAAGTGATTCTAAAAGCATTCGATAGTGGTATTTTTAGTTTTGATAATGCGTCTAATTACGGACCAAGTAATGGTACAGCAGAGGAAACGTTTGGTCAAGTATACCGCAGTGATTTAAAACCTTATCGTGATGAATTAATTATTACAACTAAAGCAGGATATCATATGTGGCCAGGACCATTGGGCGAGTTTTCAGGGAAGAAAACTTTAACAGCTGCATTAGATTTGAGTTTACAACGCATGGGACTTGACTATGTTGATATTTTCTATGCGCATCGCTGGGATCCTAATACACGTCTAGAAGAAACAGCTCGTGCTTTGGATCTCATTGTTAGGCAAGGTAAAGCTTTGTATGTTGGGGTATCAAATTATACTGCTGCTCAGACAGCAGCCATTGCTGAGATCTTCAATGACTTAGGGACGCCCTTTGTTGGTAACCAAGTATCATATAACATGTTAAACAGATCAGCTGAGTCAGATGGTCTACTTGATGTTCTGGATAAGCATCATGCTGGCTTGGTTGCTTATGGTCCTTTAGCGGAAGGCCTACTAACTGACCGCTATTTAGATAATATACCTGACGATTATCCGATTCATCGTACAAACGAATTTTTATTTAAAAATGGCAAAGATACATTACTTGCAAAATTGAACAATTTGAATCAAATTGCTAATGAACGTGGCCAAAAGTTATCGCAAATGGCACTGGCCTGGTTACTGAAAGATCAGCGCGTTGCTAGTGTTGTCATTGGCGCTAGTAAGATAGAGCACTTGATAGACAACCTATCATTTTCAGAGCAGATGACTTTCACTGAAACTGAATTAGCACGCATTAATGCTATTTTAGATAAACAATAAGCAAAATTATTAATCTAACAATTTGTCATTAAGGAACAAGGTGTGTTTAAAATACAACTAAGCGCATCGCAGACAAGAATAGGAATATGACATGTTGCCATTTATATTTTCAGTAGCACTGTCTAGTCAAGGCAAGATACCGTCACAAAATGGTGAACAATTTCTATATTTAGCTACCTTATTTTGTGTCACGTTTATGATTTACAGCCTTGGTGAATTAATTATTAAATCAAGGCGGGGGAAAAAGTCCGTTGCATTTTATAATGCAACGATTGTTTCGTGTGTTGTAACAATACTGGCACTGGTTGGGGTTTATTTGTATCAGAATAATATCGCTAACGTGAAGGATACCGTATTGAATCATACGCAAAAGTATCAACGAACAAAAGCGAACAAAAACAGTCGACAAGATAACACTTCACGCCGTACAATTGCTAAAATGGTGATGCGTCATGCTGCTAAAGGCTTAGAAAAACAGGGATTTGTTTCGATTCCAAGCCAGAATATTTTATTACCAATTTATAACGATGCTTACTCTGATAAGGGATTAAATGCGGGTGCTGATTATGCTAACCGTTCTGAAGTCGACCCTGAAGGTCAACAAAAGCCGATTATGGGTCAAGGTAACTATGGCCTAGCGGGTCATAATTTTAACGATGGACATACAGGATTTAGTGCCTTACAAGAGTCAGCTAATCACGATAGCCCTTATTTGAGTCAGGGTCGTTTAAAGGGTTCTTCTTGGTTAAATGGACAAACAGTTTTATTAGCTAACCAACAGGGTATTTACCAGTATGTTATTTCTGGTCAAACAACCGTGCCATTAACGCAAATTTCAATATTAAATCCACAAAAAAATGCGCAACTTACAATTATTAGTTGCCTATTTCCATCAACAGAGTATCGAATTATTACACATGCTAAATTACACAAAATTTATACCTGGTCGCAAGCTCCGGCTAAGTATGTGAGTGAATTTAACTTGAAAATACGCGATACTAATGCACGAGCTAATTGGTGGAACCCTGGTGTTGAAGAGGGTGCTAACGGTGACAAAGGCGGAACAAAGTAGACAGCTAAAAACCCATTAATGACAAAGTCAATTGCCATTAATGGGTTTTTAGCTGTCTTTTATAACGGTTGAATCCAAGTGTTTTGGGCACCCGCCTTGGTCAAAGCGTTAGCAATCGTAATCGCGTCATCATTGTTTTTGGCTAAAGCAAACATTGCCCCACCAATACCAGCACCTGTTAATTTAGCACCAAGTGCGCCCGCATGAATAGCTGCATTTACGAGATTATCTAGCTTGGGATGCGAGACACCTAATGATTGTAATTCATGATGTGCAGCGGTGAATAATAAGCCTGCATGCATTGGATTGTTTTGAGTTAAATCAAGGCGAACTTTATTGGTAATTTGTCCAAGATGCACTATTTTTTGCCATGTCAGTTCGTAGTCTGTGTCTAACTGACTTTTGACAATATTAACTGCATGCATAGTTTGCCCATGAATACCAGTATCAGCAACCACCAAAGTGCCGGTTAGGGACATGGTGAACGGGGCTAATTGCTTATGTTTGATAAACCAAATAGGATCGTTTGAACCAACAGTTGCTGCATCAAGACCAGAGGCTGATCCATGGGAAATACTTTCCTCGATGTCAGTGAAGTATTTTAATTCAGTAGCCTCTAGAGGCGCTTTAATGTAATCGAAAAAAGCTTTCGTAATCGATGTTGCAAAAGCAGCTGATGCACCAAATCCACGCTCTTGTGGAATATTTGTATCAATTGTTATTGTAAACGGTGTATCTTGCAATTTGAATTTTGTGAGCAAACGTAAAATCAATTGGCGTAGACCTTCGACATTAGCACCGAGTTCATCTAAAGCGCCGTGAAAGGTGCTGCTTTCAATTGTCTGTGATCTAAAAGCAGGCCGAATGGTTGTCGTGACAGTTAGGTTAGTAAGCGGAATAGCAATAGCCGGTTGGCCATAGACAACAGCATGCTCACCAATTAAAATTACTTTAGCATGGGCAATACCAACGCCAATCATTTGACTAATCATATTTTTTCTCCGAATATCCTATACTATTGTACCGCATAGTAGCAAATAGTGTAAAATAATAAGGGAATGACGTTGTTAAGTTTGTTGTGAGCTTATATGTTAAAGCAAAGTTAACAACGTCATTCGCCAATAAATTATAGAAAGGTGTTTTTTATGAACGCCAACGAAACCTTTGTAGTTGTTGATTTGGAAACGACGGGGCAGAGTGTCGCTAAAGGCGGTCGCATCATTCAGATCGGCATGACCTTTATCAAGCAACGTAAAATTGTTGATCATTTTGAATCTTTTGTGAATCCTGGACAATTAATCGCCCGTAATATCCAACAATTAACTCATATTTCTCAAAAAGAGGTCAAAAACGCACCCTATTTTGAAGAAATCGCACCACTTTTACAAAACTTATTAAAAGATGCTGTTATTATTGCACATAATGTTAATTTTGATTATCCTTATTTGAATGATGAATTTATGCGAACGGGTTTCCCGGAACTGACCTCATCTGCTATTGATACGGTACAACTGGCTCAAATATTATTACCAACGGCACCAGGATATCGTTTATTAGATTTGACGACCTATCTGGATATTACCTTAAACAATGCCCATCGTGCCAATGCTGACGCCCATGCTACGGCGTTACTGTTCCTAAAATTGTGGCAAAAGGCAGCACAGCTACCACGTGTGGTCTTACAGCAATTACAGTATGGTGCGTGGCCATTACTTAGACAGACACAAGATTTTCTAAAGTTGGTCAAAACTAAAAATCAAGGCCATAATTTAGATATTGTGGATAAGGTTGCCCTGACTAAACCGTCAGTCCAGTCCAGTCCTAAAAACCAAAAAATACCTAACTATCCTGCAACACCTGAGGATAAAAGGAAATTATTTGGCCGTTGGCTGACTGCAAATGATGCGCAAAATAATTTAATGAATCGTGTTAATGTGTTTATTGCCAAACGTAGTGATGGTGTTTTAACTGTTTTAACAGCACCAAGAATTGGTAAGACACTGGGTTACTTAGTCCCGTTACTGTTAGATATAAAGTCGCAACCAACACTTTTATTAACAAATGATGAAAGTCTGCAAAAACAGCAATTCACCTTGTCACACAAGCTGGCCAAATTATTGGATATTAAATTAAATACAGCAATTTTATATGATGCGGCTGAATATATTGATGTGGATCGCTTTATGGCTAAATTGAACGATACCACAGATACAACACAAAAACAGTTTTTCAAAGCACGTGTATTAGTCTGGTTGACACAAACGGAAACAGGGTTGCTTCATGAAATACAGGTTGGCGTGAACCATACCGATAGTATATCTGACATTCAAGGTGATGCCAATAGCATGTTTTTTAAACGCGCGAAGGCTAACGCTGATCATGCAGATGTGTTGATTATGAATTTTAATTCGTATTTTAATCAATATAGTGAACTATTGACAACCAGAAACTTAACGCAGTGGCCAGTTGTTGTGATGGAAACACCAAGCCAATTTGTGTCAGATTTACAAAATTATTTTCATGTTGAATTAAATTTAACGCAATTTCAAAATACAGTAAAGACTCTGATGCACCAAGAAATTCCTGGGTTAACCCACAAACAACGCTTGTTTATTAGACAAAGTACTGCAGAGACACTAAAATTAATCAAGCAAGTTTATCGGTTAGCCAATGCAAATATATCAACATTAAAAAAAGTTGAGCGACTGTTAACTTTGCTTCACCAGCTAGCTGAAGTTGTCAGATTAAGTGGCACACTTATTCCTAGTGAATGGCGCCAAGTGACGGAACAATTAATTAAGATTAGACGTTTGCTGCAACAAACTGAAGTAGTGAGCCACTATGAATTGCAGAATATTAATGAACAGCCTCAAATGACAGTTACTTTTGATATTCTTGCACAGCAAACTTATCAAAAACATTTTATTGCGCATATTCATAAATTACTCGTTGTCAGTGAATATCTTGATAATCATGTGAGTGATTTTTTGGGTGATACGCCTAAAGGAATCACCGTTGAGCGGGAATTTATTCGTAACCAAAGCAGTCCCGTTCGAGTTGTACAGTTGCAGAAAAGTTCACCTTTGATACATTTACAAGCACTGACGCAAAAGCATGTTGGTGAAATTTTAATTATTTTGCCAGACCTTGATCGTGTGAACCACTGGTATCAAAAAACTAAGCATACGATGGTTACTTCGTACAGTCTTGTTGCTGAAGGAATAACAGGTTCTCTAGAAAAAATTCAACGACAAAGTCATGTTGGTCAAGAAAATATCATTATGGTGACACCTAAGATATTGCGTACGATGTGGTTGCGCGATCAAGAATTACCAACCATTGTTATCGTGCCAGAACGTATTGTTTGGCAACCTGTTTCGCGCTTAGCTTTAGTATTAACGCAGATGCAGCGTCATAATTCAACACTACTGATTACACAGTTAAATGCAATGCAACGTAATCATTTTAAATCTCAAATTCAATTATTACCTCATTTTGATGTCAAAAAAAATTTGGTGACACAGTATAGCCAAATTTTAAAAGATATTTGATATACTAGTAATAGACGTTTGCTGGGGGAAAAAGTATGATGCAATTTAAAGATGATATTCGAATCCGACAGCGCCGCAAACAAAATCGTGTCCATTGGTCAAGAGTTTGGTTCATTGCTGCCGGTATCGGTATTGTGCTGGCTGCTTTAACGATTTGCTATTTTTATGTGTCTTTGACACCGATGAGGCGTGATGAATCGCGTCTGCAGCGTTTTGTCAAAACTAAGACAGACATCGCCACGGTTCAGCAAATTAGTGTTGATCACAGGCAAAAAACAACTTATGCGATTACTGGCACAACAGCTTCAGGGCAGCAAAAGGTAGCTATTGTTCGTGGCAAGTCAGATCAAGTTAAAACTTATGATCGGCGTAAGGGTTTGTCAGATAAGAAGTTACGTCAATTAATTTTAACAACTTATAAACCTAAAAAGATCTACTCAGCAAATATTAGTGAATACAAGCATGCTTTGGTTTGGGAAGTGAGTTACAAAGGACAAGATAATACATTAAACTATGTCACACTTGATTTTAAAACAGGTAATCCTTATCGCGTGATTAAGGGACTTTAAGTTAGTGTTGAGGAGAAAAAATGATTTCAGAACGCGCCAAAACAGTTGAAGCTGCAGCAACATTAGCTATGAGCAAACTAGCTAAGGACATGCAAGCAAATGGCATTGATGTGATTAATCTTGGTGTTGGAGAGTCAAACTTTCAAACACCAAAACGCATTGCACAAGCAGCTATTGCAGCTATTCAAGCTGAGCAGACAAGCTTCTATACACCAACGAGCGGTATCAAAGCACTCAAGCAAGCAATTATTGACCAAGTAAAGCAACGATTTGATGCGGATATTGCTATAAGCAATGTGACAGTCACAACGGGTGCCAAGTTGTCATTATATGCTTTGATGCAAGTGCTCGTAAACCCAGAGGATACAGTTGTGGCTGCAGCACCGCTCTGGGTAAGTTATGTTGAACAAATTAAGTTAGCTGGTGGGATTTTACATACTGTTAAGCCAACTAATGATGAATTGAAATTAACAGTCGCAGATTTGAATGCCTTGCCACAAAAAGTGAAGCTTGTTATTCTTAATTCACCGACAAACCCAACCGGACAAGTTTATACGCGCGATGAGGTTACGGCAATATTAGATTGGGCAAATCAGCATGGCGCTTATATCATTTTAGACGAAATATATGGTCAACTAGTTTATAATGGGGCTGTATTTACATCGGGGCTACAAATACAAGCACTTGAAAATAGTCGTATGATTATTGTTGATGGTGTGTCAAAAGCTTATGCTATGACTGGTTGGCGTATAGGTTGGACATTGGCTTCTTCTGATATTATTTCAGCAATGAACAAGCTATTAGACCATATGACATCAAATCCGACAGCTGTAGCGCAGTACGCTGCGCTTGCCGCATTGACCGGCGACCAAGATTCTGTCGAAGAGATGCGTTTAGCATTCGAAGATAGATTAAATGCAACTTATGATCTGTTAAATACGGTCCCTGGTTTGCAAGTGGCAATTAAACCGCAAGGTGCTTTTTATTTATTTCCAAAGGTGACACCTGAAGTATTAGTTGCTGCTGGTGTTAAAAATACTAGTGAGTTATCTATGAAAATATTAGAGGAAGCCCACGTGGCAATGCCTTCAGGTGAAGGCTTTGGTATGCCTGGTTATCTACGTATGGGATATGCAAAAGACCAAACAGTATTGAATGAGGCTGTTAGACGGTTGACCGTCTTTTTTGAACAATATACTTAATTTTAAAAATAGGAGAGGTATGTAGTACACCTAAAGATATTTTAATACTTAGTGTGTCTACATGTAACAAACATATTCATGGTAGAAGAAATTCCCACAATTCAAATTATTGATGTCAAAAACTATGTCGGCCAAACAGTGAAGATTGGTGCTTGGCTCCGACAAAAACGTGGCTCAGGTAAATTAGCCTTTTTACAGTTACGTGATGGTTCCGCTTTTTTTCAAGCAGTAGTTGCAAAAACTGATGTTTCAGAGGCACTTTTTGATCTTGCTAAAGGTTTGAAGCAGGAAACGAGTCTATATGTTACTGGTGAAATTCATGAAGATACACGGTCATCTTTTGGTTACGAAATGGCTGTTTCAGATATTGAAATCATTGGCGAAAGCCATGATTATCCAATTACACCAAAAGAACACGGCACAGAGTTTTTATTCGACGAACGCCATCTCTATTTACGTCATTTAAAGCCGTTTGCGACATTAAAGATTCGCAATACATTGATTGCAGCCACTTATGAATTTTTTAATCGTGAAGGATTCACAAAACTTGATTCGCCATTACTCACGGGTTCAGCACCCGAGGGGACAACCGATTTATTTGAAACTGATTATTTTGGGGAACCGGCCTTTTTATCACAAACGGGTCAACTTTACGCTGAAGCTGGGGCTATGGCATTTGGGAAAGTCTTTACATTTGGGCCCACATTTCGTGCAGAAAAATCAAAAACGCGTCGCCATCTAACTGAGTTTTGGATGATCGAACCTGAAATGGCATTCATGCATCAAGAGGAAAGTTTAGAAGTTCAAGAACGTTATATTTCCTTTTTGATTTCAAAAGTTTTGGAAAATAATGATCAAGAATTCGATATCCTGGAGCGCGACAAAGACTTGTTACGTTCATATACAGAATTACCGTACCCACGTGTCAGTTATGATGATGCCATTAAATTGTTGCAAGATAATGGATTCGATGTTGAATGGGGTGTTGATTTTGGATCACCAGAAGAAACATTTCTGGCTAATCATTTTGCAAAACCTGTATTCATTGTTAATTTTCCAAAGGCAATTAAAGCCTTTTATATGAAACGGCATCCGACGCGTCAAGATGTTGTCATCTCAGCCGATTTGTTGGCGCCAGAGGGATATGGCGAAATTATTGGCGGATCGGAACGTGACACAGATTATGACTACCTAAAACAACGTATTGAAGCAGAAGGCTTGAGCTTGGAAGAATATAATTGGTATTTGGACTTACGCCGATTCGGTTCTGTACCACACTCTGGGTTTGGGCTTGGTTTGGAACGTATGGTCACATTTGTTACAGGTGAAGAACACATTCGTGAAGCTATCCCATTTCCGCGTATGACCAATCGTTTGCGACCATAATTGAAAACAATTTCTGCGTTTATCGGTGCTTATTTTGAAAACATGCTAAACTATGGTTAGGTAGAAAAACGTCCAAGTTATCTTGGACGTTTTTCAGACGACGTATCGATTTAATGGGGTGATAAACAATGGTATTAGATAATCGAGTACAACAATATATTGGTGCTGGACAATCAAGTATTAGTAATGATTTACTATTACATTATCAAGAAATTGGCATGGATAATGATGACCTTGTGTTGTATCTACAAGTGATGCGTATCCAAAACAGAGGCGATGCAGCGACACCTAAGAGTTTAGCTCAAGTTTTACATGTGACTGAAAACATTGTTGTTGCACGCTTAAAAAGCTTGATTACTCGGGAATTGATGCTTATATCAGCAACAACAAAACAAGTTGAAACGTATGACTTTACGCCGATGGTAACTAAATTATTGGAAGGACAGCAAGTGTCTGCCGTTTCTGTTGTATCTGATGGAAAATCAGTGCGTCGAGAGATTTTCCAAACAATTGAAGTTGAGTTTGGCAGACCATTAACACCAATGGAAATGCAGACCATCGGTCATTGGTTTGACCAAGATCATTTTGAACCGGATTTAATATTATTGGCCATACAGGAGGCTGTTGCGAACAATGCACGTAGTTTGCGATATATTGAAACAATACTTGTTAACTGGCAACGAGATCAGATTAAAACGCCATCGCAAGCTCAGGTCGCTAAACAAAAAAGACGTGGTGTAACGTATACTTATGATAATTTATTTTAAAATAATATGTGGTGTTGCTTCATCTAATCTCAAATGAAAGCCAAATATGGGTCGCAAAGTTGATGAAAATAATTGTGTTTCACCGCTCATATCTTTTAATCGTGTGCTTAATTGGACTAAAGACATAGCTTTTTGACCCGTAACTAATCGTAAATTTGGGGAATCCTGTATAAAGTATATTTGTGCAATGGGCAAAACCAACTCACCTTGTTGTTCGAACAGTAGACTTTTTGGAGACATACAGTGCGTCAGATTTTCAAAATCAATTAATTTCATCGTGTCACCTTACCAGTATAGAATCTAGATTAATATTGTTTTACTTAATCTAGTATAAAGGAAAACTAATGGAAAAAACATATCATTTAATGGCAACAGCTGCCGCCGGACTTGAATCTTTAGTCGGTAAAGAACTTGAACGTCTTAATTATGAACATCAAGTGGAAAATTATCGTGTAAGATTTGACGGTACAGCAAAAGATATTTTGAATACAAACGTGTGGTTACGAACTGCAGATCGTATCAAAATTATTGTTGGTGAATTTGAGGCAACTACTTTTGACGATCTTTTTGAAGGCGTGAAGGCTTTGCCTTGGGAAACTTATCTTAACTATGATTCAGAATTTCCAGTAGCCGGTCGCTCTAAAAAATCTGAATTGTTTAGTGTCCCAGATGTACAAGCAATTACAAAAAAAGCAATTGTTAGCCGGTTACAAGATGCTTATCATATTCACACACGTCTGCCAGAAAATGGTTATTTTGCTCAGCTTGAAGTGATGCTTGAAAAAGATCATGTGATTGTTACGCTTGATACAACTGGACCATCTTTGTTTAAGCGTGGTTATCGCGTGAACAAAGGCGGTGCGCCATTGAAGGAAAACTTTGCTGCTGCCTTAGTATTGTTAACCAATTGGCATCCGGATCGACCATTTGTTGATCCAACGACGGGATCAGGAACACTTGCCATTGAAGCGGCTTTAATCGGCCGTAATATTGCGCCGGGGCTTATCAGAGATTTTGATATTGAGCAAATGGATTGGTTTGATAAAATGCTGTCTGATACTGTCCGAGATGAAGCAGAGGCGCAAGCTGATTATGATCGCACGCTTGACATTGAAGCATTTGATATTGACGAAAATATGGTAGAAATTGCGATTGAAAATGCTAAACATGCAGGTCTTGGGAAAGACATTGTGTTCAAACAGTTAGCTGCAAAAGATTGGACAACCGACAAAGTTAATGGTGTCTTAGTATCTAATCCACCTTATGGTGAGCGATTAGGTGAACTAGATGCGGCGAGAGAATTGTATGTTGAAATGGGCAATGTGTATCGTCAGTTACCTAGTTGGAGTAAGTACATTTTGACTAGTGATTTAGAATTTGAAACATCTTATGGTGAAAAGGCTACCAAGCGACGTAAACTTTATAATGGTGCCATGCGTGTGGACTATTTCCAGTATTGGGGTAAGCGTGTGAAGTAAAAAAGAAAGTTGTGGTGTATGATAGCATCAAAACTTTCTTTTGCTTATTCAATGAGTAGTTGCATGTGATAAAATAAATTATCTTGATAAGGGAGAGATTACGTTTGGCGTAATCAAGTAAGAGTATGTCAGCAGTATATATGCGTCAAGCGCAAAATAGTGATTTAGCAGCAATCGACACTATCATTGAAAATGCACGATTTTATCTTAAGCAACAAGAAATTAACCAATGGCAATTGGGTTATCCAAATCAAGAGACGATTTTGAGGGATTTAGAAAAGAAATATGGTTATGTGCTCATAGTTGATAATCAAGTTGCCGGTTATGTCGCAATCATAATGGGTGAGGATCCGGTTTATACAAAAATTGAATCAGGGCAATGGTTGAATCAATCAGCTGATTATGTGGCTATTCATCGTTTCGCATTATCTCATCTTTATCGTGGACAAAAATTGGCACAGCGGTTCATGACAGCAATTTTAACTTATTTTTTTGATAAGGATGTCATCGATTTTAGAATTGATACGCATCCTGAAAATATGCCAATGCAGGCTGTTATAAAAGGGAATGGCTTTGTAAAACGAGGTATTGTTTACATTGATGAAGGTGATACCAAGCAAGTACGTTGGGCATACCAGTTATTCTTAAATTAAGAATATATGCTATTTACTTATTAAAAGTAAGTTGGTATGATAGGTGTATAAACTTATGCTAATGGCTGAGTACACTTACAAGGAGGAACTGTGTGTCGTGTTGTTACACTATTTTTATAATGTCTTGTGACGTTAAAATAATCAACACATCATCAATTACGCGACGTCACTATCAAGTCGTTGGTAGCACACAAAAAATGTTTATGTCATTTACAGATTTACAAAAGCAACGTCGAACAACTTATGTTTTGGGTAAAAAAGTGACGCAAACACCAGAAGAAATTTTTGACATTGTGAAATCTGCCGTTAAAAATTCACCCACGGCGTTTAATAACCAAACTGTTCGAACAATCGTATTAACTGGTGACTCGCATGAAAAGTTGTGGCAGTTGACCGCAGATCGCTTAAAATTGGAAGTACCAGATGAGACCACATATAATAGCACACTAGCTAAGATCAATCGTGCATTTAAAGCTGGATATGGCACGATTTTATTTTTTACAGATACATCGGTGGTCAAATCTTTTGAGGAAAATATCCCGTTATATGCTGAAAATTTTTATGACTGGTCAGAACAAGGACATGGTATTGCTGAATATGCGACATGGTTAGCTTTGACAGAAGCTGGTCTTGGTGCATCATTACAACACTATAACCCACTAATTGATGAATCAGTGGCGGAAAATTTTGACGTACCGTCATCATGGCGCTTACGAGCACAAATGCCTTTTGGTTCAATTGAATCACCAGCAGATGATAAAACATTTGTAGCTGATGAAGATCGTTTTAAATTACTTAAAGCCTAAGCGACTTTATTGCTAAAAAAACAAGTAAGCAACCTGAATTTTTAGGTCACTTACTTGTTTTTTGTTTGTGTAAACTTTGCTTTTAAAGCGGCCACTTGCTCTGCCTTAGTCAATTGTGTTTGTTGACCTGACTTGTAATTGGCATTGGCTTGCTTCTGTTTAAAATCAATTTGATAACGTCCCATTTTTCCATCCTTTTTTGTGTCTTTAATAGTATACCCTATTTTATGTGTGAATGGTTAAATAAAAAAAGATGGGTCATGTTAAAATGAAGGCAACTAATAAATAAGGAGAAAGTGTATGGTGAACCTAGCAGACGTTGCACGTCAAGCACATGTGTCCAAAATGACGGTTAGTCGGGTGCTTAATCATCCTGAAAAAGTGTCTGTGGAAGTGAAAACAGCCGTGATGGCAGCAATTGATTTAATTGGCTATCAGCCAAATCGTATTGCTAAGGCATTAGTGAATCATCAAAACTACGTGATTCAATTTTTAGTCTTGGAAGATATTGACACGGTTGAACCTAATTATGCTATTTTATTACTACAGCTCGCCGATGTGTTAAATCAAAAGGGGTATACATTAGAAATTAGTACGATAATCACTGACAACGATAACATTGATGGTATTATTGTCAGTGGCTGGCGGCAATCGGACATAATTGCGTTAGAAGCATTAAGTGTACCAGTTGTTCTTTATGGCGAATCGCCAATAGATCATGATATGGCGTATGTTGACGTTGATAACCGCTATGGCGTGAAATTAGCGACAAAACACCTGATTCAAACAGGTTATCAAAAGATTATTTATATTGGTATGTCCGTTGATTTGCCATTTTCAAATGAACGGGAGCTGGGTTATTTAGATACAATGGCTAATAATAGACGGGTATCTAAAGTTTATAATGTAGATAATCACTCACATGTAGCAGAAAAATTAATTGACAATATTATGACACAATTATCTGAAAATACTGGTGTGGTTTGCGCGACTGATCGCATTGCGTTAGGTGTGGTACGAGCCTTGAATAAACAAAACGGTGTGCCTGAACAGTATGGTGTCGTTGGATTTGATGGCGTATTTATTGACCAAATTTCATCACCACAATTAACCACAATTCGTCAACCGTTTGCTCAAATTGCGCAATCTTTGGTAGATCATTTGTTTTTGCAACTAGAACATGGCGAACTGGGAATGCAACGCATCGTGCCGAGTTTAATACGTCGTGATACGACACGGGCTTAAAAAGATGTTATCGTTAACATGCTGTTAGCTATTTCAATTATTACTAGGTTATCCTATACTAAAATATGTAAACGCTTACATAAAAATATTTAGTTTTAAGGAGACGATTATGGTTAAAAAAACAACAGGTCAAGGTTTGCCTAACTTGCCACTTAGAACCATTTGGATGTTGAGTTTTGGATTTTTAGGCGTGCAGATGGCGTTTTCATTGCAAAGTTCACAAATGGGACGAATTTTTCAGACGTTGGGTGCTGATCTCACTAAGTTAGGATTTTTCTTTATCCTACCACCATTGCCAGGATTGTTTGTCCAACCACTTGTGGGTTACTGCTCAGATCGCACATTTTCCATCAATGATATTAGTTTCTGGTATCTTAATGTTAGTTGGTGCCATTAGTGTCAGATTTATCAATGACGTTCATAGCGATCCAGTAGATGTACAATAATGAATGTGTCACGCTTCGGGGTTAATAAGCATCGAAAGATATTAATGCTGAAGCTAAGCATTAGAAAAATTGAAGAGGTAGAAAGTCTTATGAAGCGAATTTTTGAAGTTGATCCTTGGACAGTTACATCACATGATTTGAATCCTGAAGATAAACGTCTCCAAGAATCTATGACGAGTTTGGGCAACGAATACATGGGCATGCGTGGCATGTTCGAAGAAGTCTATTCTGGTGACACACATCAAGGTATTTACGTTGGTGGTGTTTGGTTCCCAGATAAAACACGTGTCGGTTGGTGGAAGAATGGTTATCCACGCTACTTTGGAAAAGCGATCAATGCGCTAAATTATGTCAAAGCAGACATTTACGTTGATGGCAATCAAGTTGATCTAGCTAAAAATGATGTGACTGATTTTGAAGTATTATTGGATATGAAAAATGGTGTTTTGAATCGAACGTTTACTGTGTTTGGCGTGACGTTTAAAATCACGCGCTTAGTTTCAGCAACAGTGAAGGAATTGGCAGATATTCACTAT
Organism: Leuconostoc rapi; assembly: GCF_016908715.1. Taxonomy (GTDB): domain Bacteria; phylum Bacillota; class Bacilli; order Lactobacillales; family Lactobacillaceae; genus Leuconostoc; species Leuconostoc rapi. The sequence goes on from NZ_JAFBEK010000001.1 coordinate 281,680, forward strand.
GACTTATCTTCTGCTGATGGCCAAGCTCACCATGTTCGATTTGATGCTAGTATTGATGCTGACGTTGTTAATGAAGATTCAAATTACGATGAGAAGTTTTGGCAAGTTTTGGATGCAGGTAATGACGCTAATTCATCCTTTGTCGCCACGCAAACGATCGAAAATTCGTTTGGTGTGCCACAATTTACAGTTGTTGCCCGTCAGAGCTTTGTTGGCGGTGAAAAGCATGGTGTGAACCGCTCTGAAAAAAAAGTGACTGATAACTTTGACATTGAAGTACCAGCTAAAAGTTCAGTTAGTTTTGAAAAGCGCGTGATTGTGACAACTTCGCGTGACTATGATAATCTGGCTCAAGCGATTAAAGCAGGCGAGACACTAACTGCAGGTATTGTAGCACAAACATACGACGACATATACACAGCGCATGCACAAGAATGGTCTAATCGTTGGGACAAAGCTGATGTTCAAATTGAGGGGGATGATGCGGCACAACAGGGTATTCGCTTCAACTTATTCCAATTATTCTCAACTTATTATGGTAATGATCCACGTTTGAATATCGGACCAAAAGGTTTCACAGGTGAAAAGTATGGTGGGGCAACGTATTGGGACACGGAAGCCTTTGCCATTCCTGTTTATCTTGGTGTTGCTGATCCGTCTGTGACCCGTTCATTGCTACAATATCGTTTTGATCAGTTGGATGGTGCATTCCACAATGCCAAAGAACAAGGCTTAAAAGGTGCTTTGTATCCAATGGTGACCTTTGATGGTATTGAGTCACACAACGAGTGGGAAATTACTTTTGAAGAAATTCACCGTAATTCGACAATTGCTTATGCGATTTATAATTATACAAACATCACAGGAGATCACTCATGGCTTGATGGTGATGGTGCACAAGTTTTGTATAATATCGCACGTTTCTGGGCAGATCGTGTCCACTATTCTGCCCGAAATGATAAGTACATGATTCACGGTGTTACGGGCCCCAATGAGTATGAAAACAATGTTAATAACAATTTTTATACAAATTGGATGGCTAAGTGGGTTTTGCAATACTCACTTGAACACCACGATGAAATTAATGCTGATGAAAAGGCTAAGTTGGCTTTGACGGATGAAGAATTAGCAAAGTGGCAAGAAATTGTTGATAAAATGTACTTGCCAGAGGCTGACGTTGAAACCAAAATAGGTAAAAAGCATATCTTTGTTCAGCATGATACATTCTTGGATAAAGATTTGACACCAATTGCTGATATGCCACAAGACATTCGGCCAATTAACCAAAATTGGTCATGGGATCGCATTTTACGCTCACCATATATCAAGCAATCTGATACATTGCATGCCATGTTCTATTTCCCAGACGCATTCACAGAAGAAGAAAAGCGTAGCAACTTTGAATTCTATGAACCATTGACAGTGCATGAGTCATCATTGTCGCCATCCGTTCACTCAATTTTGGCTGCTGACTTACAAATGGCAGATAAAGCAGTTGAAATGTACGAACGTGCAGCTCGTTTGGACTTAGATAATTATAATAATGATACGTCAGATGGTTTGCATATAACCGCTATGACAGGCTCATGGCTAGCGATTGTTCAAGGATTCGCTGGCATGCGTGTTCGTGACAACAAACTTCATTTGAAACCATTCTTACCAAAGAACTGGAAAACCTATGCTTTCCGTTTGGTATTTCGCGGTCATGTTTTGGAAGTGTCAGTCGATGGTCAAGGCGCGCATGTTGACTTGATGTCAGGTGAACCATTAGTGATTGACCTATTAGGGCAAGATGTGAAGTTGACAAAGTAGTAAGCAGGATAATGGGCGAGGGATTGCTAATTTGCTATATAGTCGAAAAAATTTTGACAGCATTTACCCTAGAAAATATCAATCACACAGATTACTGCGATTTCACACGTGGCAATCGTTTTTTGCTGCACGTAAGGGTGTCAAACAAAAACTGTTAGTACAATTTGATGACTTAGTAGCGTATTTAGATAATCTGTTCCACTTTGGTAATTGTTAACACCGATGTGTTGTCGAATGCCGACTTAAATTTTGCTTCGACAGCAGAAGTCACGCTAGAAAATATTGAAACTAAAATGAAATAAGTCAATAACAAAACCGTCAAGTTTATGATGATGTGAACTGATAACTGAGATAAAGTAAACTATTCAGAAAGTTATCGGGTTCATCTCACTTAAACTGACGGTTTTCGTTTTAAACGATTGTCGTAACTGTCCCGGCTGGAATGAGGGTGATATCGGTAAAGGTAACGCTATGTGACGAAAGTGATTCATTGGCGATATTACTAATCGCTAATTCCCCCATTTTGGCGAAATTTTGTTGCGTAGCTGTTAAAATAGGCCGAGTTAATTGTGTTAATTCTGTGCCATCAACAGTGACAATAGATAAATTGCTGGGCACAGAAATACCAGCATCCAAGGCACCATTAAGTAAACCAATACTGATGATATCGGCTGATCCAATTACCGCAGTAAATGGCAATGGTAATCCGAATTTTTTAATGGCATCTAATCCAGTTTGGTAAGTCATGTCGACGCCCCAAATAAAATCTGGGTTGTACGAGATACCGTGATCTGTCAAAGCATCAATAAATCCGCGACGCCTTAAAATTGCAACAATAGGGTCAGGATCAGAAGAACCGATTAAAGCCATTTGTCGATGACCATGGTCGTATAAATAATCAACAATGGTATGCATCATCGCATAGTTATCAGAAGAAATGGAAGGGATATCATTATTAAGTTGGTTAGATACACTCAAAAGCTTAACATCAGCACTTTTCAAAACAGCCAGCACGGTGTCATCAATATCAATCGCTAGCATAACGACTGCTAATAATTGTCGCGACAAAAGTGATTTTACGGTTTTAATTTGTTGCTGATTAGTCGTTTCAACAAAAGCAATTAATAATTCATAGCCTAGTTCGTAGGCCTTACTTTGCATGCCCTTAATAATTTCATCAGCGAAATTTGTATGTGTTATGGGTACTAAAACGCCCACCACACGACTTGATTTTTGAGAGAGATCAGCAGCTGATTGATTTTTAAAGTAGCCCATTTCATTGGCTAATTCTCTTACCCGGTGAGCCGTTTCCTCACTAAAACGCCCACGATTTGTCAAAATTCGTGAGACAGAGGCTGCCGAGATACCAGCCTTATTCGCAATGTCTTTGATTGTAATAGCCATAGTTTATATTATAACTCAAAAGCGGTTGACAAATAAAATGAAAGCGGTTACAATAATAAGTGCGTAAACGTTTACTCAAATTATTTAACGAAAGAATAATGAGGCAAAACAATGGTTAGAAACAATTGGTGGCAAAAAGCTGTTGTTTATCAAATTTATCCGCGAAGTTTTCAAGATAGTAATGGTGATGGCATTGGAGACATCCCAGGTATCATTCAGCGGCTACCGTACTTAAAAGAGCTGGGCGTTCAAGTGATTTGGTTGAGCCCAATTTACCAGTCACCAAATGATGATAATGGTTACGACATTAGCGACTATCGCAAAATTTTGCCGGAATTTGGTACGATGGCGGATGTGCAAGAAATGATCTCAGTTGCCCATCAGTTAAACTTAAAAATTATGATGGATTTAGTTGTTAATCATACGTCTGATGAACATGACTGGTTTCAACAAAGCCGATTGTCACGAAGTAATCCGTACCGTGACTATTACATTTGGCGGGATCCAGTTGATGGCCACGAACCAAATAATTGGCTATCAGATTTTGGTGGTCCTGCTTGGGAATTTGATGATAAAACGCAACAGTATTACTTACATCTCTTTTCAAAAAAACAGCCTGATTTGAATTGGGAGAACCCAGCCATGCGACATGACATTTACGATACGATGTCTTGGTGGCTCGCGCAAGGCGTTGATGGTTTCAGAATGGATGTCATTAATTTGATTTCAAAACAAAGAGGTTTGCCAAATGACCCTAATGTTGATGCTGACAACCATGGCTCATCGATGACGTTTGTGGCTAATGGACCAAAAGTTCATCAATATTTGCAAGAAATGAATTCAAAAGTGTTATCACAACACGACGTGATCACTGTAGGCGAAACACCGGGTGTGACAACTGCAGATGCAATGCAATATGCTGGTTTTGACGCTCACGAGCTACAAATGATTTTCCAATTCGAACATACAGAACTAGACAATAGCCATGAAGGACTTGGCAAGTGGAGTGACGAGCGCTTTAAGTTAGTTGATTTGAAGAAAATTCTATCTAAGTGGCAAAATGATTTAGAAGGTAAAGCTTGGAACAGTTTGTATTGGAACAATCATGATCGGCCGCGTGTTGTGTCACGGTTTGGTGATGATTCGGACAAGTATCGGGTGATATCTGCTAAGATGTTGGCAACAACGTTGCACTTTATGCAAGGTACGCCCTATATTTATCAAGGTGAGGAAATTGGTATGACTAATGTCAACTGGTCGGCAATTTCACAATATCAAGACATTGATACGTTAAATGCTTTTGACGATTTAGTTAATCAGCAAAAGCGTACAACACCAGAAAAAATGATGACCTATGTGCATCATTCATCCAGAGATAATGCTCGGACGCCGATGCAATGGGATAATACCCGCAACGCTGGGTTTACAAGTGGTAAACCGTGGTTAGGTGTTAATGATAACTATACGACAATTAATGTTTCCGAATCCTTAGCGAACCAACAATCTATTTTTTATTTTTACAAAAAATTAATCGCCCTTAGACAACAAATGTCAATCATCATCAATGGTCACTATCAATTATTGGATATGGCTGATGAGTCAGTATACGCCTACAGACGCACCGCTCAAGATTCAGAGTTGCTAATTATCAGTAACTTTACAGATCAAGTGCAAACGCGTAATTACTCATTAGATGCTAGTGCAAAGCTACTTATCAGTAATTACGAAGATGATCAAGGTGATGTCCTAAGACCCTATGAATCAAAAGTGTATTTTAAAGATACCTAATGTCTAATTAATGTAAGCGGTTACTTAAATAATGAAATGACTAACTAAAATCACTTAAAAGGAGAGTGAATATGTTAAATAGTAAGACGCAAACAAAGGGTCAACTACCAAGGCTCACAAGTATGCAATTGTTTTTAATGACATTTGGTTATGCTGGCGTACAAGTTGCTTTTTCAGTTCAGACTGGTAATATGGGCAGAATATTTCAAACGCTTGGAACTGATCCAACCAAATTAGGTTTCTTCTTCATTTTACCGCCGCTAGCGGGCATGATAACACAACCTTTAATTGGTCTATTTTCAGATAAAACTTGGATTCCAAAGCTAGGACGGCGTATACCGTATTTGATTGGTGGCTGCTTAGTATCAATTATTGTTTTGTTATTGTTACCAAATACAGGGTCGTTTGGATTCGGTTATGGTTCCATGACAGCTTTATGGTTTGGTGCTGTCACGGTATTGTTTATGGATTTGTCTGCTAATGTTTCCATGCAACCATTTAAAATGATCATTCCAGATATGGTTAGCGAGCAGCAAACAGATAAAGCCTGGACCTTACAGAATATGTGGGGGAGTTTAGGTGGCGTTATTGCCTTTGTATTTCCATTTTTGTTAACGGTTTTTGGTATTTCTAATACGGCAGCTCGAGGGGTTGTGCCTGATTCAGTCAAAATATCCTTTTATGTTGCAGCAGCGATATTATTATTATCTACCATATTTACTGTGATGAATGTCAAAGAATATGATCCAGAAACACTAGCTTATTACCACGGAATCACAGTTAATAACGAGAAACGTGATTCATTTGTTGATATTTTAAAAAATGCACCTAAAGTGTTTTGGACATTGGGCATTGTTGAATTCTTTGTTTGGTTCGGCATTCCATACATGTGGACCTACTCGACTGGTGCTCTATCGGAAAATATATGGCGTGTGTCAGACCCCGCGTCTGTTGGCTATCAAGCGGCTGGTAATTGGTTTGGCATATTGCAAGCGGTCTATTCAGTGGTAGCAATACTAGTCGGTATTTTTTTTCAACATCTCAATAAAAAAACACGTAAATGGGCGTTTTTCTTCAGTTTAATTGCTGGTGGTATTGGCTTCATGGTGGTTGCATATGGGCACACACATTTGTCGTCATTATTTGGATTCGTACTAATAGGTATTGGCTGGATTGCTATTATTTCTATACCCTTTACGATATTGACAAATGCTTTAAATGGCAAACATGATGGTATTTATCTCGGGTTATTTAATTGCTTCATATGCATTCCTCAAATCATAGCTTCAATTGCGAGCTTTGCTATTTTCCCTGCTGTTGGTAAGTCGATGGCTCATATGTTGGCTATTGCTGGTGTCGCTTTAATAATTGGTGGTTGCTTAATTTGGATAGTTAAAGAAGACGATTCACAAACAAACAAAATAAAAAAAGGAATTTAACTCATGACAAAAAATATTAAATGGTGGCAAAAGGCAGTCGTGTATCAAGTCTATCCACGATCATTTCAAGATGCTAATGGTGATGGTATTGGCGATTTGAAAGGAATTGAACAACGCTTAGATTATATTGAAAAATTAGGGGCTGACGTGATTTGGTTGAATCCAATTTATGCATCACCTGATAAAGATAACGGTTATGATATCTCTGATTATGAAGATATCAATGCGAAGTTTGGTAATATGGCTGATTTTGATCGCTTACTTCAAAAGGCCCATGACAAAAACATTAAAATTCTGATGGATTTAGTTGTTAATCATACCTCAGATCAACACCAATGGTTCATTGAAAGCCGTACTTCAAAAACTAATGACAAACGTGATTTTTACATTTGGCGAGATCCAGTTGATGGACACGAACCTAACAACTGGGGATCTTTCTTTTCTGGCTCAGCTTGGAAATTTGATGAGACAAGTGGTCAATATTATTTACATTTGTTTGTTGAAGGGCAGCCTGATTTGAATTGGGTTAATCCTACAGTGCGTCAATCAGTCTTTGATATGATGAATTTCTGGGTTGATAAAGGCATCGATGGTTTCCGAATGGATGTTATTTCATTGATCTCCAAACCAGATGGTTTGCCAGATGGGGAAGTGCCAGAAGGTGGAGAATATGGTAATGCAGATAAAGCGGTTGCCAATGGCCCACATGTTCATGACTATCTAAAGGAAATGCGTGAACAAGTACTCAATCGTGCCGACATGATGACGGTTGGAGAAGCTTCTGGTGTTGATATTGATAATGCGATTCAGTATGCTGCTAAGGATGCTTCTGAATTAAATATGGTTTTCCAATTTGAACATATGGGGTTGGATAATAATCCAAATCCAGCGCTTGGTAAATGGTATGATAAAAAAGTCAGTTTGATTGATTTGAAACAGAATTTATCAAAATGGCAAAATAAACTAGCAGATAAGGCTTGGAATTCACTGTATTGGGATAATCACGATCAACCACGTGCTGTGAGTCGATATGGTGATGATCGACCAGAATATCGTGTTGTTTCAGCAAAAATGGCTGCAACATTGCTTCACTTCATGCAGGGAACACCTTATATTTATCAAGGTGAAGAAATTGGTATGACCAATGCTTATAATTTAAAACGTGCAGATTTTGATGATATTGAAATTAAAAATGCCTTTAAATATTTGATCGATAAAGATCACTTAACAGATGAAGAGACAATGCTGCGTTATGTTCATGCAAAAGGGCGCGATAACGCACGCACACCTATGCAGTGGGATGACAGTCAAAATGCTGGGTTTACAACAGGCGAGCCATGGCTTAAGTTAAATGATAACTTTCAAACCATTAATGCCCAAGCAGCATTAGCTGATCCACAATCAATTTTCTATTATTATCAGAAACTAATTCGCTTGCGCCATGAGTTGCCTATTATCACAACGGGGATATACCAGCTCTTGGATCCAGATGATGATCAAGTATATGCTTACCGACGTGTGGCAGATAATGAACAATTACTCGTTATTAACAATTTTACTGACCAAGTGCTAACACGTCATTATCATGTAGATCAAAATGCCGATATGCTGATTAGCAACTATGAAGATGATCAAGGCAGTACTTTACGTCCTTACGAATCAAAAGTTTATCGGTTTTGAGGCGTTTGCTTGAAATTGGTTAATTCACTTGACTTTGCAAGACTTTAAAGCTATGATTAGAGCATATATTAAAGCCGATGAATTGGAAAAATCATAGTTTGGATGAACAGAAATTTTGCGGACGATGTGAGCAAAACGACAACATGATTTGTGACACCTTGGAGGTCATTGTTGTTTAAGACAGTGCGTGGAAGCGCGATAAGCTTTCAAAGTGATGTTTAAAAAGCATCAATATCTAAGGTGGTACCGCGCTAAAGCGCCCTTAACGATTATTCGTTAGGGGCGCTTTTTTCGGAGTTAATGTGAAACTTTTTAAAGGAGATTATTGTTGTGATTGCACAGCAATGATAATATAAAATGGCAAAACCAACATTTCAAAGACCAAAAGGAACAGCCGATCTGTTACCAGACCAAACGGTAAAGTGGCAACATGTTGAAAGTACAGCTCGTCTGCTCTTTGGTGATTATAATTTTAAAGAAGTACGGACACCCATATTTGAAAATTTTGATGTTTTTTCACGATCAGCAGGTGACACATCAGATGTTGTGACAAAAGAAATGTATGATTTTCATGATAAGGGCGATCGGCACATTGCTTTACGACCTGAAGGTACAGCAGGGGTGGTACGTGCATACGTTGAGAATAAATTATATGGTCCAGAATTTGATAAGCCATATAAAACATTTTACATCGGCCCAATGTTTCGCTATGAGCGGCCACAAGCAGGCCGGTTTCGACAATTTCATCAAATTGGTGTTGAGGCTTTTGGATCCAAGTCGCCGGCATTAGATGTGGAAATTATCGCGATGGCGATTGACTTTTTTAAAACTTTAGGATTACAAAACTTAAAGGTCGCAGTCAACACATTGGGCGATCAAAACTCACGCGCAAGTTATCGACAAGCGCTTATTGATTATTTGAAACCACATTTTAATGACTTATCAGTTGATTCACAAGCACGTTTAGAACAAAATCCGTTGCGTGTATTGGATTCAAAAGATGCGCGTGATCAAGTGTTTGTCGCAAATGCCCCATCAATTTTAGATTATTTATCTCCAGAAGCGACTGAACATTGGCAACAGGTTCAAACAATACTCAAGGCTTTAAATATTGACTTTGAAATTGATGCAACAATGGTTCGCGGGTTGGATTATTATAATGATACTATTTTTGAAATTATGACCGTTGATGACCATTTGAAGGGGGCAGCAACAATCGCTGGCGGTGGCCGTTATTCTGGCTTGGTCAGTGAGTTTGGCGGTCCTGAAACGCCAGGTGTGGGTTTTGGTATTGGTATCGAACGACTTATTAGCTTACTAAGTGCACAGCAAGTGGCTCCTGCCAATGATAACGGACTAGATTTTTACGTTGTTAACATTGGCAAGGAGACAGACGTTGTTGCAACGCAAATTGCACAAGCCATTCGTTCGTTTGGTTATGTGACAGAGCGCGATTACCTTGGTCGCTCCGCAAAAGCACAATTTAAAACAGCTGATCGTCATCAAGCTAAATATGTCGTGACAATTGGAGAACAAGAATTATCTGATCAGGTTGCCAACATTAAAAATATGGCGACTGGTCAACAACAAACAGTTAAATTGGCTGAACTATATACCAATTTACCAACGATCGTTGAGTCAGAGGAGAATAAAGCATGAAACGTACAACATATGCAGGATTAATTGATGACAGTTTTCTTGGACAAACTGTCACTTTGTCTGGTTGGGTTCAAAAGCGACGTGATTTTGGTGATTTAATTTTCGTTGATCTGCGTGATCGTGAGGGCATTGTCCAACTCACTTTTAATGCGACTAATGCTTCAGCATTAGCAGTCGCAGAAAATATGCGCAACGAATATGTGGTGGCTATCACTGGCACAGTTGTTAGTCGTGAAGCTAGTCAATTAAACGATAAGATTCGTTCGGGATCAGTTGAAATTGATGTGACTGAAGCTGAAATATTAGCTACTTCTAAGACACCTCCTTTTTATATTGAGGATGGGGTTAACGCTAATGAAGAATTGAAACTCCAGTATCGTTATTTGGATTTACGTCGACCAGAAATGCAAAAAAACTTGCGAATTCGTTCAAAAATTATGTCAAGTGCCATTCATTTTATGGATAATCATGATTTTATTAATATTGAGACGCCAATTTTAGCAAAGTCGACGCCAGAAGGTGCGCGTGATTATTTAGTGCCATCACGTATTTTTCCAGGATCTTTTTATGCCTTACCCCAATCACCACAATTATTTAAGCAACTGTTGATGGGCGCTGGATTTGATCGTTATTTCCAAATCGCACGCGCTTTTCGTGATGAAGACTTGCGTGGTGATCGTCAACCAGAGTTCACACAAATGGACGTAGAAACGTCGTTTATGTCAGCGGATGAAATTCGAGCACTCGTCAATGACTGGGTCAAAGCTATGATGTATGATGTCGTTGATTTTGAATTAGATACATCAAAAATTCCGACATTAACATGGCAAGAATCAATGGCGCGCTTTGGAACAGATAAGCCTGATCTACGTATTGACTATGAATTAAAAGATTTGACAACTGCTATGAAATCATCTGAATTTGGTGTGTTTGCTAATGCAGTCAAAGACGGTGGTGTGGTCAAAGCAATCGCTGTTCCTGGTGGTGCAGAACACTATTCGCGTAAAAATATTGATAGGTTAGCGCAATATATCGAGCGTTTTGGTGCAAAAGGTTTGGCGTGGCTCAAAGTAACTGATGAGGGGCTCACTGGTCCGATTGCTAAATTTTTCCCTGAAGAGGCAGCAAAGACGTTAATCGCAACAACTGATGCGCAATCCGGTGATCTATTATTGTTTGGTGCAGGTCGGGCAGACGTTGTTGCAGCAACATTAGATTATTTACGTCGTCAAACAGCCGAAGATTTAAATTTAGTTGACTCAGAAAATCCATGGGCATTTGCTTGGATTGTTGATTGGCCATTGTTTGAATATTCCGAAGACTTTGATCGTTGGATTGCTGCTCATCACCCATTTACAATGCCCAATGAAGAAGATCTTCATTATTTGGATGATGGAGAAGATCCTCATCAAGCGCACGCGCAGAGTTATGATTTAGTTTTGAACGGCTATGAATTGGGATCTGGATCAATCCGTATTCACCGAATGGATATCCAAGAAAAAATGCTCAAGGCACTTGGATTTACACCTGAAGCAGCGCATGAGGCTTTTGGCTTCTTGCTTGAGGGGATGAACTACGGATTTCCACCAATGGGTGGCATTGCGCTTGGCTTAGACCGCTTAGCAATGTTGTTGGCAAATCAAGAAAATATACGTGAAGTCATTGCATTCCCTAAGAATTCACGCGCGACTGAGCCCATGACCGAAGCGCCAACACGTGTTGGTCAGAAACAATTAAATGATCTAGGGTTATTTGTACCAGAAGAAAAGTAAGTGCCTTTTAAAGTTTATTTTTTGATGACTTGTGGTATTCACAACATATTTTTGCTGTTATAATATGATTGACGTTTATAAAGGAATTGTACGTAGGTGTACAAAAAATCATGCAGAAAATTTTTCACAATTTTATGAAACATCGTTACACTGGCCGAATTGGTGGTGCCATATTTTATGCTGTGATTGTTGCAGTAGCTATGAACTATTTTTGGCGTCCAGGCCATATTTATTCATCTGGCTTTACGGGGTTCGCACAACTCGTTTCAACACTTACCGGTGGCAAATTACCAGTTGCTCTAGCTTTGGCACTAGTTAATTTACCCATGTTAGTCGTAGCATGGTGGAAACTGTCTTGGCGTTTTGCGACTTTTACCACTTTAGCGGTTTTACTAAGTGCTGCATTGATGCCAGTTTTTGATACGACACGGGTATTGACACCAGACCCATTAATTAACGCACTTTTTGGTGGTGCATTAAATGGGATGGCTGTTGGGACAGCGTTGCGTTATGGTGTCGGTACTGGTGGACTTGATGTAATTGGTATATTAATCAAAAGAAAATTTGGTTTTAAAATGGGGCCGATAAACCTTGGGTTTAACGCTTTAATTATGGTTGGTGCGGGATTAACTTATGGTTGGAAGTATGCGTTGTATTCAATTGTTGGCGTAGTCGTTAGTTCACGTATGATTGATGCATTTTTCACGCGACAACAGCAAATGCAAGTCATGATCATTACGACGAAACCCAATGAAATGGTACAAGGGATCTATGATAAAATGCGTCGAGGGGTTACAATTATTAATGATGCACAAGGCGGCTATACTGGTGCAGACCGTGCAGTACTATTAACGGTCATTACACAACAAGAACGTTATGAATTACGCGAAGCCATTAAGTCAGCTGATGCACATGCCTTTTCATCAACTTGGAAAATCGAGCATACCGTTGGTCGTTTCTACGAACCAGAACTATAATGATTTACTGGACAATTGTTCTGCATGTTAATAGTTAATACACAAAAAATGATAATCGCCATCTAGAAATTAATGGCGATTATCATTTTTTATTTGACTTCAGATTAATTTGTTTGTTTTCTGTACAGCACGATCATTTCCTTAATGAGATCTTGATAGGTAATCGCATTCATGAGGTGATCCTGTGCGTGAACCATGTATAAATTGATATCCGTGTGTTCGCCTTGTGCTTCTTTGGTTAATAAGTCACTTTGAACATTATGTGCTTGAGTTAGTGCTTTGTTAGACTCCTGCATGAAATTATCTGCTTTTATGAATTCATGCGCTTTAGCTGCTTCCAAAGCTTCATGCGCGAGCGCTTTAGCATTACCTGCATGCATAATAATACCCATAACAATTGTCATATATGAATCATCCATTATTATCACCCCATGAGTTTTTCTGCAAATGCTAGCATTTTTTCACCATTCATCATGCCATAATCCACCATTGGCATGACATCCATGGGAATTTGTTTAGCATCTGTCTTGTGTTGAATATCATTTTTAAGATAAGATACTTGAGGTCCTAACAAAATAATATCAGGAATAGTATCAGAATTGAGTTGACTATCGATTTCAGTGGTTGATTTTGCAAAAATATCATAGTCTTTGTTTTGATTTTTGGCAGCAGCTGTCATTCTTTGAACCATCAGCAAAGTCGACATACCGGCCGCGCATGCGAGCATAATTACTTTTTTAGTCATAATATTCTCCTTTATTTAGTTATTAATTTAAATGATTGCCAAGGTCTAATCGTGTTTAGTATTGGTAAATTAGATGTCACAACGTGTCCAACAATATTGTAGTGGCCATCGTTTGGCCAAGGTTTTAACGCAACTTGCAGCTCACCTTTATATTGACCAAAACTGTCATTACCGATGATAATATCGCCAGGAAGGATGTCTTTGATGTTTTTAACTGGCATTTGATCCGAGGCGTATTTTATGCGAGATTGGCTAGAACGAATCATATAACCTGAATAATCTCCTCTAAACAGTTGCAGCTCATCTAGTACAATTTTTTCTTCCACAGCAGAAATATCAGTTTCTAGGACTATTTCTAAAATAGGGTAGGGACTATTGAAAGATTGCCATATGTCTGATAATTCATCAGCATCTAGTAACGAACTGCTGGTGTATATGTTGTCAATCACTTGTGTTTGTTTAATTAATTGCACTTGGCTGGCAGCAGACATTTTTCGTTGTATCTCCATTGAGACCATCTTATCAGCCACTGGCCAAGGGCCAACTCGCCCACTACTACCGTCGATAAACGCAGATGTTTTTAAATGGTGTGCTTTATATTTTTGAGCAGTTGCTTTGAAATAATTTTCTTGTAAACCAGTTCTTATTTGTGGATAAAAGTTATGTGAACCAGTTAAGTTTTCAGTATTAGCGCCAAAATCACAAATCATATCAATATAATGTTGCCCACGAGAAATATTCGTCTCAATTTTTAAATGCCACGGGTTGAAAGTCATTTGTGCTTCTTCATACCCAGTGAAACCTTCATCTAAACGGATGGTTGTCACACCTAAGTTTTTGAAGAAACTTAAATCAGAATAATTAATCTTGAGTTGGTTGAAAAGATTTGGATTAATATCAATACAGGTTGACATACCAAGTTGGTTACCATAATCAATAATTTGCTTAAATTGGGTAATGACCTGATCAACGTGTCCCGTTACTTCTAAAAGAGAGGTGAATATTTTTTTATAACCTAAACGATGTGCTATATCAAGATAATTTTTCATATCATCAAATGAACTTTTTGATGGATAAATAGAAACACCTAAATCACTCATAAATTAAGCGCCTCCTTTAATAGCGTTTGTTTCACTTTTAAGTTCTACTTGATCAATATTTTTAACAAAGGGTAGGTAAATCAGTATATCTAATACAATTAATGCGATTTGTAATATTGAACCAGAGATGTGGGAGCCGGTAGCTAGGAATCCAGAAATGATTGGTGGTGTGACCCAAGGAACGACAACGCCAACTGTTGCATGGACAAGACCCGTTGACATTGCGACATAAGTAATAACGGCATTGATAATCGGTGCCAAAACGAAAGGAATAATTAAGCCAACATTTAAAACAATTGGGACGCCAAACATTGTAGGCTCATTGATATTAAATAAGCCAGGTGGTGTGATTAATGTTTTTAATGTTTTATAGCGACTTGACTTGGCAACTAACCAAATAGCTAATACAAAACCAAGTGTGGCACCACCACCACCCATATATACGAAGAAATCCATGAAGGGTTGGGTGACAATATGCGGCATTTTTGCTGCAGGATTATGTTGATATACAGCTAAATTTTCTGCCATTAGACCTAACCATATTGGACTCATAATCGCACCCGTGATGTTACCACCATGAATACCGATAAACCAAAGTAACGAGGTTAATATTGCGACCACAATAGCACCTGTAAGCGATCCACCAAAAGCACCAAGTGGTTTGCCCAATAAAACTTGAAGTACTTGGTGGACATTACCAAATGAGGTTAATTTAAATCCTGCATAAACCAATCCCCAAAAGATTAGAATCACTGCGCCTGGTATTAAAGCAGCAAATGAGTTAGACACTGCAGGTGGCACACCATCAGGCATCTTAATTTGTATATTGCGCTTAACAAACCAGTTAAATATACTGGTACTAATAAGTGCGACTAAAATCGCACCGAATAATCCAGATGCGCCCAGGTAAGTATAGGCGATACCTGTTTGAGGAATTTTGCCTGAACTAAGAAGATCAGGCGTTACAAGGAAAAAGCTAGCCAGAGATAATATGCCAGCTGACAAGGCATCAACTTTGTGTGCTTCTGCATATCTGTAAGCGATACCAAAAGCAGCAACCAAACCCATGAGGCCAATGCTTGCATTCACAATTTTAACCAACCAATCAAATATACCAGTTGTTATTAACCAATTTTTAAATGGCTCAATTGAGAAACCATTCGCAATCAATAGTGCCATCGAACCCACGATGACTAGTGGCATACTGAGCGCAATACCATCACGGATGGCATTTAAGGGTTTATTTGCGGCTAATTTAATACCAATAGGCTGCAAATATTTCTCTAACCAATACGATACTTTACTGTTCATAGGTAAAACCTCCTTGTATATAATGTAACCGCTTTCTTTTGTTTTGAAAAGGTTTATTTTATTTTTTTTTGAAGCATTAGGTAGACCAAATAAATAATCATTTTATTTGTTTATCGAGTGATAAGTTAATTACTACTAAAACCGGTATAGACCAATAAAAAGATACGTTAACGGTTGGTTTTTTCTTATAAAAAAGTTAAGTATTTAATACGCAATTTTTTGAAGCGGTATCAACGTAAAAAACACAGCTGAATTGGCTGTGTTTGTCGAATTTGACTAATTATTATAATCAGCAGTCGTCATTTTTTCTTTATATAATACTGCTGTATTTGAAAACTTGCGATGCGCAAAATGCCCAAAAACTAATGTAAATATTAGAGCGCCGATAGCGGAGAAACGTGAGTCCGATTGAAAAAATAGGCTCAAGTAAATAGCAACGAAGAAAACTAATGTCAGTGGACTTGTAAGTTGATAACCTGGCATGGTAAAGCCATTTGGCAAGTAATCTGCTGATTCTCGAAATTTGCGGTGCGCATACATGGTCATAGCATAAACAATAATATACATATTTGAAGAAATTGCCGTGATAAAAGCAAACGCAGAAGTGATCTGTGGTATGGCGTTAATGACAGGAGATAATAGTACTAAAGCGGCAGTGAAGATAATCGCATTTGCTGGTACACCGTTTGTTGAAATTTTTCCAAAAGAGCGCATGAGTGAACTATCTGATTCTATCGCTAATTGGTAAAAGTGTCGTCCAGCCGAGTAAATGGCAGAATTTAGTGCTGACGCAGCAGAAGTTAAAACAACGAAGTTGATAATAACCGCCGCTGCCTTAAGACCGGCTAATTGAAAAACCATGACAAAGGGACTTTGATCAGGCGTTTTTGCAATCACATGCCAATTAATAATTGACATGATAATGACCATGGCGCCTAAATAAAATATCAAGATACGAATAATAATGGTGTTGATAGCTCGAGGCAAAACCTCACGTGGATTTTGTGTTTCGGCTGTTGTTATGCCAACGAATTCCATACCTTGAAAGGCGAAAAAAACCATGGGAAAGGCAGCAAAGAACATGCCTGCACCATTAGGAAACATCGAAAAATGGTGGCTAATATTACTAAATGATGCAACGGTATGACCACCTGCAGCAGGCGCTTTAAAACCGGTAAAAATAAGAACGAGGCCCGTGATAATCATCGCAATAATCGCAATGATTTTAATCATCGCAAACCAATATTCAGTTTCACCAAAAACCTTAACCGCAACGAGGTTGACGAGTGTTAGTGTCATTAAAAATAAAACTTGAATGATCCAAGTTTGCCAATGTGGGAACCAAAATTTAACGTAAGTAGAGACAGCAGTGAGTTCAGCCATCGCAACAAAAGTTAAACCAATCCAGTATGACCAGCCGGCAAAATATCCAGCGCCGTTACCAACATACTTACTGATAAAGGATACAAACGTGTGTTGCGATGGATCAGCATAGAGCATTTCACCAATACCACGCATCATGAGAAAGAAAAAGGCACCTAAAACCGCATAGACCACTAGAATGGAGGGGCCAGTCTTAGCAATTGAATTACCAGCGCCTAAGAATAGACCAGTTCCAATTGTGCCGCCAATAGCAATCATCTGGACATGCTTTTTTTTGAGTCCACGTTTCGTACCATCGGCATTTGTTGCCAAATCTGTGTATTCTATCATAATCATCCTCCATATAATCTAACTACTAATTAAAGTTATTAGGTATAATATTAGCACGATTATCATTTTAAATTCATTTTTAATTAACAAAATATGATTTGTTTTTTGTGCATTTAGCACAAAAATTTAGAGGAGTAAAAATGCCAATTGCATATCGGCTAACACGTCCGGCATTTCCAAATTTACATTCAATAAGACACTAATACGTTTTAAACGGTAAGTTACTGTGTTACGATGTACAAATAAAGTTGAGGAGACGGCTGTGACATTTTGGTGAAGTGCGATGTAGGTTTTTAATGTATTAAGTAGTTCCGGATTGTTAAGAATACCACCCAATGTTTTTTGAATAAATGCATGCGTTTCTGTCTTTGGCAGTAAATCTAGTAATTCTTGGGCGCTTTTGGGTCTAAACGCCATCAACGGGTGCTGACTAGAAGTGAGGTGAAGCGCATTTTTTGCTTGCTCGTATAAAACTGCTAATGAATAGATTGTTTCAGCGAGTTTAGAAAATCCAATAGTGAATCTATGATGGAGCGTTTTTTGATCATTTAAAAATGTAGCAAGTGCCTGTAAAAATACGCTGGTATTTATTTCGTCCGATACCAACAAAACTAATTGTTGCTGATGTGAAAAGATTAGTACAGGTGACTGATACTCTTTTATATACCAATGTGTCAGTTGCTGTCTAATTTCAAATTGCCGTGATTCAATCGTCATGTTTTTCTGAACGAATTCTATGATGGCGACACGATAACGTTGAGTACCACTGATATTGGTATCACGTAGATAGTGATCAATAGCTGTATGGCTTAAATCATTTTTCATGACATTTAAAAAAAATTCTGAACGGTTACGAAAGGCAGTTTCGTTTAATAAATCAGTACGTGAGTTTGCAAAACCTAAAGTATTGACGACTTGTTGCCTTTTGAGTATTTGAAAATCAGACGAATCGGCTCGATTAACGACAAATGCAGCAAAAGCTTTATTCTCGTTTAGAGCAGAAAAAATAGGCAAAATATCAATCGTGTCTTGATGAAAGTGTATTTGTGCCGGTTTTGTTAGGTTAAGATAATCGATATGCGACTCATTGCGCAAAAAATGTGTTAACGTATCACGCTGTGTGAGCCACTGGTTGCTTGCATATCGAGCTCTGAAGTGCGAATCAAGTAACACGAGTGGCGTATTAAGGATTTTAGCGCCTTGATCGAGTAAATGTTGATAAGTCATGTTTTTAGCGTTTAATTCAGATAATTGCTGATTGATGGCGATGATTTGTTTTAATTCAGAATTTTGTGTTGTGCGCATGGCTTGCAGTAACTGTTTAACAGTAAGTGCTAAGCCGTTTTTTTCTGGAGACCAAAGAATGGGCATATCTAATTTATTGGCTAATTGAATCATTTCTTTTGATAAAAATTTTGAATTTTCACTGTTTTTGATAACAATACCAGCACCGTGGATTTTGTGCATCTTAAGTAATAAATTTTTGAGAAGATCAGAATTTTCGTGAAAATAAAAACCTGTCGTGACTAACAATTGACCATCATGTAAGACATCAAGTATATCTGGCGTGTCAATTATGCCAATCTGTGTTACTTCATGAGATAAGCCACCAACACCTGCAGCGGGTTGAATGTTTTGGAGTGATTCATCTTGTAATATATCTGTCAGTTTCATATTAGTAGACCTCTTAGTATTGCCATTATTATGCCATAGTAAAGGGCAGTGCACAATCAAAAAGAATCGTCATGTGTATGATAGTTGGCATTGACATGAGCTTTCAAATGAGATGAGTAAGTGATAAAATATTTATAATCAAAATTTTATTTTAGGAGTAGTATATGACAATACAGCAGGATTTAATAGATTCGATTAAAGAACAAACACAGTTAACACAGCTTGTTGAATTATCTGGTTGGGATGCATTAACAGGTATGCCAAAAGATAGTGGCCACTTTCGGTCAGAAATTGATGCTTACTTAGCTAAAAAACTGTTTCAGGTTTCAACAGGGAAAGATCGACAACATATATTAGAATCGTTATCGGCTAATCCCTCATCACTTGATGGTTTTGGGAAACTTGTCTTAGATAAGGCAAAAAAAGATTTTGATTTAACAGGAAAAATTCCCGAACAAGATTATGTCGATTTTCAAAAGACGTTATCTGAAGCACAGGATTTTTGGGCACAAGCACGAGAAGCAAACGATTATAACGTGTTTCAACCTTATCTGGGGCGTATTATTGATTATTTGAAAAAGTTTATACCACTATGGCAAAATGATGAGAAGACACCATATGATGTGTTGCTCAACCAATACGAACCGGGGCTAACCGTTGAAAAATTAGACAGTATTTTTGAACAAGTCAAGGCTGGTTTGACAGAATTACGCCAACGTTTGGCTAAAAGTGATGTCAAATTGGATGATTCATTCTTGTTTCGTCAAATTCCAAAAGCCCAGCAACGACGTTATGCGTTAGAAGCGGTACAAAGATTGGGCTATAATTTGGATAAAGGTCGTCTAGACGACACGATTCATCCGTTTATGGAGGCATTAAATCGCGACGACGCGCGTATCACGACACGTTGGAATGAACATAACTTCCAGATGGCCATTTTAGGCATTTTTCATGAGGCAGGACATGGCACATTTGAACAAAATGTGGATCCAAAATATGATGATGCGCGATCAATTTTGCCAATTAGCATGAGTATCCATGAATCGCAATCATTATTTAATGAGGTTATGATTGGTCGGTCCAGAGAGTTTTGGGACGTGGAATATCCAAAATTGCAGGCAACTTTTTCGCCAACACTAGATGATATTGATACGGATACTTTTTACAAGGCGTGGTTAAAAACAGAGGCGACTTTCACGCGAACAGAAGCAGATCCTCTGACCTATCCTTTACACATTATTATTCGATATGAAATTGAAAAAGCTATTTTTAATGACCAAATTGATATTGCTGACTTGCCAACCCTTTGGCGTGAAAAATATCAAGAATATCTAGGGTTAGAAACACCAGACGATTTAACAGGTATTTTACAAGACATTCACTGGGCTGGCGGCTCGTTTGGTTATTTTCCAAGTTATGCATTAGGTCATTTGTACGCTGCCCAGTTTAAAGCTACAATGGCAAAAACACTTGATTTTAAGGCGATTTTTGAATCTGGCGATTATTCACCCATTTTTAATTGGCGACAAGAGCATATTTGGCGTTACGGTGGCGCAGTTGATCCTAATAAAATATTAGAAAATGCCACAGGAGAACCACTAAATCCACAATACTGGCTTGATTTGGTAACCAAATTATATGAAGAAGCATATGGATTATAAAATGAGTTGAAAATTCAACTGACAGACTGATGACTTTTTTGTATAATTGATAGTATGAAACTATCAAGCGAAACAATTCAACAGCTTTTAAATGATGAACATTTGTTGGTATCTAAACCAGAAGTGACACAAACGTTTGATTTTTTGCATTATGATACGCGCCAAGTTCAAGGAAATACGTTATTTGTTGTCAAGGGCGCGTTTCGACCAGAATATTTAACGCAAACAGATGGCATTTCTGGACTAGTGACTGAAACGCGTCTTGATGTCTCTTTGCCCCAATGGCAAGTTACAAATGTTCAAAAAGCCTTGTCAATATTGTCTATGGCCTTTTTTGATTATCCGCAACATGATTTGTGGATTGGTGCGTTTACCGGAACTAAAGGTAAAACCACGGCAGCTTATATGGTTTACAATATTTTGAAAAATACGACAAATAATCATGTTGCCTTATTTTCAACTGTTGACAGGATTACGGGCAATAACTCTGAAGACAAGAAAAAATCCGATTTGACGACACCAGAATCCTACGAGCTTTTTAAAGATATGCGTCGATCAGTTGATAATGGCATGACACATTTAGTCATGGAGGTCAGTTCTCAGGCTTATTTAAAGCAACGCGTTTACGGATTAAGATATAATGTGGGTGCATTCTTAAATATTTCACCAGATCACATTGGTCCAAATGAGCATCCTAACTTTGAGGATTATTTAGCACACAAATTAATGTTATTTGATCACTCAGATCAAGTGATTGTTAATGCCGAAAGTGACCATTTGAGCGACATTATGGCGCATGCAAAACAAACACATGACCTGGTTTATACGTATAGTTCAGCTGATAAAGGTGGTATGTATACTTATACATCACAAGAAAGCGCTATTCACGAAAGCCGATTAACGGTTTTACCCAGTGATTTAAATGGGTTAGCTGGCGATTATCGATTGAATTTGCCTGGTGATTTTAATGAATCAAATGCTATGGCAGCATTAATTATGTCAGCTCTTGCGGGTGCGAGTCATGATAATATGGTTCGTGGCTTGGATGAGGTATTTATACCTGGTCGTATGTTGAGTCTACCGATTGTAGATCACGGTGTTACTTTTGTTGACTATGCCCACAATTATGCCTCCATGCATGCGTTGCTACGCTTTGCGCAAAGTCAATATCCTGAGGGACGTGTATTAGTTGTTGTTGGATCACCGGGTAATAAGGGGGTATCTCGTCGTGCTGATTTTGGCCGTGTCGTATCTGAATTGGCTGATGTGGTCTATTTGACAGCTGATGATCCACAATTTGAATCACCAATGGCGATTGCCAAAGAAATTGCCAGCCACATTACTAACGAAGCCCTAGAAGTTCATTTTGAAATGGATCGTATTAAGGCAATTAATCAGGCGATTTCGCAGGCAAAGGAAAGAGATATTGTGATTGTTGCTGGTAAGGGTGAAGATCCATATCAAAAGATTAATGGCATCGATGAACCTTATATTGGTGATTATGCCGTTGTTAAGCGTTATCTTAATTAAAAAAAATATGAAAATTCCGAGGCTGTTTAAGTTTAGTTTATCAGGCTTGGAATCTTTTTATTATTCGGGACTAAATTTTTTAATCTTTGGGATATAACGGATAAATTAATAAAAATGTGATATCATTAAGATATGAAAAAAGAAATGACAGAACCACATAAAAAATCTGGCAATATTCCTTTAAGAATTGATCCTAAATTACATGAGGAATTGGCTGAACATGCAAATATGGAGGGGCGTTCGCTAAACAATTATTTAACAAAGTTACTAGAGGAAGGATTGCAGCCAAAAACTTTTGAAGATCGGCAATTTGTGGGGCAAGTGATATCGGGTGAAAATTTCGACTTAACTAGTCGGTTAGTTAAAATTTCTGGTATTTACTATCGTTATTTAATTGACAATGCGCCAGTTGCCAACGCAACAGCACAATATGTTGTCATTGAAGCAAATGGTAATATTTTAACATTACGGGAATTGAAGTGAAATATAAGTTTAGCCTGATAGGCTATTAACGAGGGAGAATGACATGCTATTTTTTAGAATCGTGCCACAAAATAATGCGGGATTAGTTGAAACATTGGGGAAATATAGTCGTCGAAAAGAAGCAGGGTTACATTTCTATATACCATTTTTCCAAACAATACGGAACGTGAGTTTAGCCATGAGGCCACTACGATTACCTGATTATTCAGTGATAACGGCCGACAACGCTGACATTAAAGCGAGTGTGACTTTAAACTACCACGTGACTGATGCGATGAAATATATGTATGAAAATACGGATTCCGTTGAATCAATGGCGCAATTAGTACGTGGCCATTTAAGAGACATTATTGGTCGCATGGAGCTAAATGAGGCATTGGGATCAACGACAAAAATAAATGTTCAGTTAGCCGAAGCTATTGGTGACTTGACGAATACGTATGGTATTAATGTTGACCGTATCAATATTGATGAGCTGAGACCATCGACGTCCATTCAAGAAGCAATGGACAAACAATTAACAGCAGATCGTGAACGTGTGGCCACGATTGCAAAAGCAGAAGGGCAAGCACGTTCGATTGAGTTAACAACAAAAGCAACAAACGATGCGTTAATGGCAACTGCTAAAGCTGAAGCCAGTGCGACGCAAACAAGAGCCGACGCAGAACGGTACCGAATTGACACGGTTCAGGCAGGTTTAGCGGGTGCTGACGATAAGTATTTCCAAAATCAATCAATTAATGCTTTTACGACCTTGTCTGAGTCTTCGGCTAATTTAGTTGTTGTTGATAGTAAGCATATTGATCAATTAGGACAACTACCTATTGCAGGGAAGCTACTTGAAAAGGGCCTAAAATAATGTCACATTTTTTAATGAAACAGCAATTATTTTCATTAAAAGGCACGTTTGAAATTACAGATGAACATGAAAATAGTGCTTATTCGGTCGTTGGTAGTTGGTTTAAAATGCCCAAATATTTTGATATTTTTGATGCTAAACAGAAAAATGTCGCACGCTTAACGCATAAATTGTGGTCTTTTTTGCCACAATTTTATTTGACAGTCAATGATTTACCAGAAGAAATTGTGATAAAAAAACAATTAAGCTTTTTAAAACCAAAATATCATATTGAAGGTTTAGGGGTAACTGTGGAGGGCAATATTTGGGATATGAATTTTGCCATTCTAAAAGATGAACAGGTTATTGGTCGTGTAGCCCAACGATGGTTTAAAATGACAAGTACCTATGATATCACAGTGACAGACGAATCAATGACAACAACTGTTGTTGCCCTTGTTGTTGCGATTGATTATATTAAATCGCAAAGGCGTGCGAGCGCCGCGGCTAGTGCCAACTAAATAAGTGACGAATTGAGGCATCATGTTTAAAGAAAAAAATGTTTTAGTAATGGTTTCAGGCAGTGTGGCAGCTTATAAAACGGCCACTTTGATCCGACTTTTAATTAAATCTGGCGCGCAAGTGCGTGTTGGCATGACAAAATCAGCACAAGAATTTATTACTAGCAAGACCTTAGCAATCTTATCAGGGCATGATGTTTTAACAGATTTATTTTCTGATGGCAGATCGGCAGAAGTCATTCATATTGATTGGGCTAAGTGGGCTGATATCATTTTTGTGGTACCAGCAACCGCCAATCTAATTGGAAAAATTGCACACGGATTGGCAGATGATGCTGTAACGGCCACAGTTATGGCGTCATCGGCCGATAAAATCATTGCACCAGCGATGAACGATGTGATGTTGCGCAATGCAGCAGTAGAACGCAATATCGCTACTTTATCAGCTGATGGCTGGTTAGTCATTTCGCCGGTAACTGGCTTTTTAGCTGAAGGTTATGAAGCAAAGGGAAGATTACCAGAACCAATTGATATTTTACAACAGGCAAATATTCGCTTGCGCGCAAAATCAGGTCAGCTCGTGGGGAAAAAAGTACTTATTACCGCTGGGGGAACACGTGAAGCATTAGACCCTGTTAGATATTTAACTAATCGGTCAAGTGGTAAGATGGGCTATGCTTTGGCGCAGGCGGCTGCAGAAAACGGGGCCCAGGTTTTTCTGATTACAACGGTTGATCGGGGCAATATTTTTGGCGTAAAAAGAATACAAGTCGAGTCAACACAAGATATGTATGAAGAAACACGTCGTTTATTTCCTGATATGGATATTTTTATTGGTGCAGCGGCAGTTTCTGATTTTAAAGCAGCGCATTTAGCAGAACACAAAATAAAAAAACAATCAGATGCGGGTTTGACTCTTGAACTTACGCAAAATCCAGATATTTTAAAAGCCGTTGGGCATGACAAAACTGAACAGCAAATTGTCGTTGGTTTTGCAGCTGAGACGCAAAATATTGTGGCCTATGGCCAAAATAAATTAATCCAAAAGCATGCTAACATGTTAATAGTCAACGATGTCAGTCAAGCTGATACTGGATTTTCTTCAGATAATAATGCTGTCACAATTCTTGTTCCAGGACATGAACCAGAGGTATTGGCTAAGACTTCTAAAACAGAAATTGCACGTGATATCATGACACGTATTAGTTCGTTGAAATAATGCGCCAAATGTGATAAAATATGGTATTACACATTGTTTACAGGAGGAAATGTGTTAATGTTTGCCTGACTAAGTTCATGGTTTTATATTTGTGCTAATTGTATTTAGCGTACTTAACTTAGATTTTGGGTTCAAAAACTTAACACGCTGAAAAAATGGCAGACGAAGAAGAAAGCAAGGCTTCAAAGTATAATATTGGTGATGTCTTACTTGCGCCAGCATATGGTAATTTAGAAAAACCATTTACTGGACAAGTGGAAAAAATATATGAAAATGCATTATTAGTTGAAATTACGGAAAACGATCCTGCTGATCAACCAACAGTGAACGAAATGAATCATCGTGCTGTTGTGAGAATGGATGAAATTGAGGTCATTAAACATGCACCAGCACCTGAAAAGGAAACTGATGTAGAAGAGTAATAAAGTCTTTGTTTAGCGAGTCTGAGAAGGTGGAAGTCAGACCATAGATAACACGTCGCGTATACTATTTAAGTTTATATTATTGAGTGGCGAAAGCTATTAGAGTGGTACCGCGGGTAAAGACTCGTCTCTTGTTATTTTTTGACAAGAGACGCGTTTTTTATTTAATGAACCAAATACGGTATAATAGAAAAAAAGGAATAAAGAAAATGTTAGAAAACAAATTAGTTGTTTCAGCGCTGGTAAAGGTCTTACCGGATTTTACCTCAGAACAAATTTCTGAGAAATTAGAAGCACCAAAGTCAACTGATATGGGTGATATTGCTTTCCCGACGTTTACATTAGCAAAAGCGCGTCATCAAGCACCACAACAAATCGCGGCAGCATTAGTGTCTGAAATTAATCCAGATGGTTTTGAAAAAGTTGTTGCAACAGGTCCCTATATCAATTTCTTCTTAGATAAACAGATAACATCACGACATACGTTAGAGCAAGTTTTGGCTGAGCAAGCTAATTTTGGTAGTCATACGACAGGTAGCGGTGCTAATGTGACGATTGATATGTCATCACCTAATATTGCTAAGCCAATGTCAATGGGACACTTACGATCAACTGTCATTGGCAACGCATTAGCAAATATTACAGAGAAAAACGGTTATGTTCCTGTTAAAATCAATCATTTGGGTGATTGGGGAACACAATTTGGTAAGTTAATTTATGCTTACAAAACATGGGGAAACGAGGCAGAAGTTAAGGCTGACCCTATTGCGACATTATTGCGTTATTACGTTGAATTTCACGAGAAAGCTCAAGCTGATGATAGTCTAAATGATGAAGGACGTGCTTGGTTTAAAAAACTAGAAAATGGTGACCAAGAAGCGCACAAACTTTGGCAGTGGTTCCGTGCTGAATCCTTAAAAGAATTCACCGCTATATATGACCGATTAGACATTGAATTCGATTCTTACAATGGTGAAGCATTTTACAACGATAAAATGGATAAAGTTGTTGATACATTGTCAGACAAAAAACTTTTGGTTAAATCACAAGGTGCACAGATTGTTGACTTATCTTCGGTTAATCCCAACTTGACACCTGCTATGATTAAACGTTCTGACGGCGCAACTTTGTATATGACACGTGATTTAGCAGCAGCGGTATATCGTAAAGAGACTTACAATTTTGCTAAGTCGTTGTATGTGGTTGGCGGTGAGCAACGTGAACATTTTGTACAAATGAAAGCAGTACTGGCACTCATGGGATTTGAGTGGTCTACTGATGTTGAACATATTTCATTTGGTCTAATTACGTTTAACGGTAAGAAAATGTCAACGCGTAAAGGTGATGTTGTCTTGTTAAAAGATGTGTTAGATGATGCTCATGAATTAGCTTTAAAACAAATTCAAGAAAAAAACCCTGCGTTAAAAAATAAAGAAGTTGTGGCCGAACAAGTTGGCGCTGGAGCGGTTGTTTTCCATGATTTGATGAATGATCGAACAAATAATTTTGATTTTAATTTAGAAGAAGTTGTACGTTTTGAAGGGGACACTGGACCCTATGTTCAGTATACAAATGCGCGTGCAAAGTCTATTTTGCGTAAAGCTGCTGTAACTGAAATTGGTGATGATTTGAATTTAGATGATGCTGAAACTTGGGATATCATCACAACGCTTAACGCATTTCCAACTGCAGTTCAACGCGCTTGGCAACAGCGAGAGGCAAGTATCATTGCCAAATATGCGTTAACATTGGCACGCGCATTTAATAAATACTATGCTAATTCGAAAATATTGGCAGATGATGCCCAATTAAATGCAAGATTGGCGTTAGTCAAGTCCGTTACAATCGTTTTGTCAGAGAGCTTGCGTTTGTTAGGTGTTAAATCACCAGAAGAAATGTAAGTTTGAACAGATGCAACACAGGTTAACGCGCTATGTTGTAGTCCATTCTCATTTAGGAGAAATATATGATTTCAAAACAACAGCGCCAAGAATTAATTCTTGACATTATTCAAAATAAACCCATTATTAGCCAAGAAGAGTTACTTGTTGAGCTTTTAAAAAATCAGGTTGAAACGACACAAACAACAGTTTCACGTGATATTCGCGCACTTGGTGTTGTGCGCATTAAAGATGTTAATGGCAATTTACGTTATCAACAATTACAGGATCAAGGTGAAGTCTCTGATGTTGTCGTGACTGAAAACGCTGTTGATGCAGCAATTTCGGAGTATGCAGTTTTTGTACGCCGTGTACAGTTTATGACCATTGTTAAAACCAGTGATTCAAGTGGTAATGCAGTTGCTGGTATTATTGACGATGCTAATTTACCGGAGGTAATCGCTACGTTAGCAGGATTTGATACAATTTATGTGACAAGCCCAGATGAAGCAAGTGCAGAAGTACTGACAGCGCGTTGGTCTGCATTGATAGGTTAATCTATGAGTTGGTTAAGAAATATCATTAAAAATATACAAGAAAAGTTTCGACCTTTCGCCAAACGATGGCAGTTTGGTAGACTGTTGCTTGTTGTTTTCTTGGCATTCTTTTTAACTATGAGTGTTTACTTAGTAGTTGTGGCTAAAACGGCTCATGTCAAAAATTTACAGGCAACACTGGCCCAAACTGCGACGGTTTATGACGATTCAGGTGCTGCAGCTGGGGAGTTATATTCTCAAAAAGGTACTTACGTTAAATATAATCGTATTTCTCAAAACATGCGCGATGCCGTTATTTCGAGTGAAGATCGTAATTTTTATCATGAATATGGTTTTTCAGTTAAAGGCATTGTTCGGGCGGCAGCGCTCAATGTGCGTAATAAATTATTAGGGTCGTCGGCGATTGCTGGTGGTGGATCAACTCTGACGCAACAGCTTGTCAAAAATGCGTACCTTACACAAGAGCAAACGATAACGCGTAAAGCCAAAGAGATTTTCTTGTCAATGCAGGTTGAGCAAGATTATACGAAAAATGAAATATTAACGATGTATCTTAATAATGCGTGGTTTGGCCACGGTGTTTGGGGTGTTGAAGATGCCGCACAAAAATATTTTGGTGTGCATGCCAGTGAATTGACAACATCGCAAGCAGCAACATTAACCGCAATGTTACCTAGTCCAGCGTTATATAATCCAATTGATCATCCGCAAACAGCAATCAATCGACGTAATGTTGTGTTAAATTCAATGGTTGAAAATAAAAAATTATCTCAATCACAGTTACAAGTTGCTAAAGCAACAGAAATGACGTTGAATGATACTTATGATAATGGCAACAAATACAAGTATCCGTGGTATTTTGATTCAGTTATTAATGAAGCTATTCATACTTACGGCTTAACAGAGGCCGATGTTATGAATCGTGGTTACAAAATATATACGACGTTAAATCAACAAGATCAAACGAATTTACAAAATGACTTTGATAATGATGCCATGTTTAACTACAACACTGATGCGCAAGCGGCAAGCATTGTTTTAAATGCAAAAACAGGTGGCGTTCGTGCTTTGGTAGGCGGACGCGAAGCAACGCATACATTCCGTGGTTTCAATTATGCAACGCAATCAAAGTTATCACCGGGATCAGCTATTAAGCCTATTGTTGTCTATGCGCCAGCGTTAGAGAGAGGCTACAGCATTGATACTGCTTTGCCAAATACAACACGTACATTTGGCACAAATGATTGGTCTGTTCATAATGCAGCGAACGTAGAGACTGGTGATGTTACAATGTATGAGGCGTTAGAACATTCATACAATGTGCCTGCAGTTTATTTATTAAATAAAATCGGGGTTAATGCCGGTTATAATAGCGCGAAAAAATTTGGTCTGGATTTATCGGACAAGGATAGAAACAATCTTGCGATAGCATTGGGTGGTTTAACAGTTGGCGTCTCACCAATGCAAATGGCACAAGCTTACACGGCCTTTGCTAATGATGGTGTGATGAGTGATTCGCACTTCATTACCAAAATTGTAGATGCGACTGGTAAAGTGATAATTAACAAACCGAAGGCCAAACAAAAGCGAGTGATTAGTTCACGAGTGGCTGATAATATGACGCGAATGATGCTTGGCACATATACAAATGGTACAGGTTTAGGTTCAGCACCTGTCGGCTATACCATTGCAGGTAAAACAGGAACAACTGAAAATCCAGCAAACACTGAAAATACAAATTCATCAAAAGATTCCTGGGCACTTGCTTATACAAAGGATGTGGTTCAAGCGACATGGATGGGTCTGGATTCAAACAGTGAAAATAATAGTCTACCACTTGGATTAACGGCAACAATGGGCCCACTTGTAAAAACATCATTAGAACAGGTATTACCAAATACACCCGGCACGAATTTCACCGTTACCAACCCTAACAGTAATAGTGATGACTCGGGTACAAACAATGGTTTTGATTGGTCCAATATTGGATCAAATATTTCTGATGGTGTGGACCATGCAGTGGCAGGTGCTAATAAAGTATGGCATACTGTAAAGGGATTGTTTGGTGGTAATTAGCACAGCAACACGATACTAAATGATTTTAAACAGCAAAGAACAATCAGTTAAAGCAAACAAAGGATGGAAAACATGACAGTGAATATTTACGACAACGCAAACGAGATGGCAAATGTATTAAAAGAGACACAGCAGTATACCGCTTGGCAAGAAGCTTTTGATGCGATTCAAAATGATGAAGAAGCTAAGTCGTTGTTTGGGCATTTTCAAGCAGTACAATCTGCCGTGCAACAGATGATGCAAATGCAACAACAACCAAGCCCAGAACAAGAGAAAGAATGGGATGCTATCGCTGCTGACGTTCAAAAAAATGATCTAATCACAGTGTTGTTAACAGCAGAACAGGCATTGAATACAATATTAACAGAAGTTAATGATATCGTAACTAAACCCGTAGCGGAAGCTTACGCAAAATTACGTCAATAACTTCTTAAAAACGATCCTTGTGATCGTTTTGTACATAAAAAGAGAGAATGATGATGCAAAATAAATTTGTTATATTCTTAAAAGAGTGGGTATTGCCTGTTCTGGTAGCTTTTGTTGTGGTGTTATTGGTTCGTACTTTTTTATTTACTTTCGTACGTGTTAACGGACCCTCAATGATGCCTAATTTACAAAACAACGAGTTAGTTGTGTTGGATAAAATAACGAAGTACCAACGGGGTGATGTTGTTGTTTTTGACGCGCGCCACGAGGATCCACAGGTTAAGCCGGGTGAAAAAGATTATGTTAAACGTATTATTGGCAAACCAGGCGATACTGTATCGTATAAAAATTCTAATCTTTACGTTAATGGGCGTGTGATTAACCAAAATTACATTGATATCAATGAGCGAACATTGGGAACTGAAATGTCCTTTGGTAATCAGTGGACGTTGAAAACCTTGTCATCGGCAGATACATGGCAAAAACAAGATCGTAATCAAGAAAAGGTACCAGAAGGTAAATATTTTGTGATGGGCGATCATCGCTCAGTCTCTAATGATGGTCGTTACTTTGGTTTTGTTGATGCGAAACATATTGCAGGGAAAGTCGTTGTACCATTTTGGAATTCGGATAAAACTGCTAAGAAAAATATTAATCAACAACGTCAAGTTTTTTTTGATAAGTAAATTTGCATAAATTTTTTAAAAATGATAACATAATAAGAACGATAAGACCTTTAATTGAGTCCAGAGAGACTTGCAAGGCTTTTAGACAACATAGGGAAGAGTCTATACTTTTTTCTCAAACTTCTAAAACCACGTAAGCCGATTGCTTACGTGGTTTTTTGTATAAAAAGGAGAATTATGCGACATTTTTTGAATATAAATGCAATAGATGACTACGATGTGCTAAACTTAATGCAACGTACATTAGAGTTGAAGGCTGGTGTACAGCCCATTAAAACATCTTTAACAGTTAGTAATTTATTTTTTGAAAATTCTACACGTACGCATAGCAGTTTCCAAATGGCAGAAAATAAATTAGGCTTTCAACAAATCAGGATTGATCCACAAAATAGCTCGATGTCAAAGGGGGAGAGTTTGGTAGATACATTAAAGACTTTGAAGGCTATTGGTGTTGATGTTGCTGTGGTGAGACATCGTATGAATAACTGGTATGACTATGTTTTAAACGCAGGTGGGCATGCTATACCACAGCTAATCAATGCGGGTGACGGGAGTGGTCAACATCCGTCACAAAGCCTACTAGATTTAGTGACAATTTATGAACAATTTAGTCATTTTGACGGGTTACGTATTCGAATTATTGGTGATCTCATGCATTCTCGAGTTGCACGTTCAAATGCTGAAATATTGCATCATTTAGGTGCGCACGTGACATTTTCAGGCCCAGAAAGTTGGTATGTGCAAGATCTGGCACAGTTTGGTGACTTTGTACCGATTGATCAAGATTGGCACAAACTTGACGTCGTGATGTTCTTAAGAGTACAGCATGAACGCATTACACAAAATGACAATCAAAGCTTTTCAACTCAAAAATACCATAATCAATTTGGGTTAAACTTGTTGCGGTACGATAAATTAAAAGCAGATGCGATTGTGATGCATCCTGCACCGGTTAATCGAGATGTTGAAATTGCTGATGAATTAGTTGAAGCACCTAAATCTCGAATTTTTGAACAGATGACTAATGGTGTATTTGCAAGAATGGCCATGCTGGAATATATAAATGGAGGCAAATGATGCAGCTGATTAAAAATGCAAAAATTTTAAAAAATCATGAGCTTGTGACACGTGATGTATTAATCGATGATAAGGTAATTATTCAAGTCGCTGAGAATATTGAGTTACTTGGGGACGTTTTTGATGCTAAAGGGGCGTTCTTATCTGCGGGTCTTGTTGATGTTCATGTTCATTTTCGTGAACCTGGATTTGATTATAAGGAAACAATCGCAAGTGGTTCAAAAGCAGCAGCAAACGGCGGATTTACGACAGTGATAGCAATGCCTAATTTGAATCCTGTACCCGATACACCTGAACGTTTATCTGAACAAATAAAGTTAAATAAGCGCCACGGTGTGATACATGTTGAGCAATACGGTGCCGTGTCACCGGACTTAGTATCACATCAGGTGTCAGATATGGTTGGCATGTCATCAGTTGGTGCAGTGGCATTTAGTAATGATGGTAAAGGCGTCCAAACTGCTGATACGATGTTGCAAGGAATGATGCTGGCTGCTCGTGCTGACAGACCCTTAGCGGCTCATTTGGAAGACGAATCATTACGACATGAAGGTGTCATCAATGCGGGTGGTCAGGCTGACAAACTAGGGTTACCAGGCATTACTGGATTAGCAGAAAGTTCACAATTAGCTAGAGATTTAGTCTTAGCCAAAGCAACTGGTGTTCATTATCATGTTGCACACATTTCGACGCAGACGTCAGTTGCATTAGTCAGAATGGCTAAAGCAGAAGGTGTGCACGTCACTGCAGAGGTCTCACCGCATCATTTGTTACTTTCTGACACAGATATTCATGAGGATAATGCCCAGTTTAAAATGAATCCACCACTACGTGGACAAGTGGACAGGCAGGCGTTAATTGCCGGTCTATTGGATGGTACGATCGATATGATTGCCACAGATCATGCGCCGCATGGTACATCAGAAAAAGCGCAATCATTTAAAAGCGCGCCATTTGGCATTACAGGAATCGAAACGAGTTTTCAATTACTCTATACCCACTTGGTGAGATCGGGTGTGATGACGCTTGAAACTTTAATACAGCGTATGGTGGTTGCACCAGTGCAAGCGTTTAAGCTTAGAGCGCCTACAAGCATTCAAGCGGGTGAAAAAGCAGATTTGGCGCTATTTGATCTTGAAAATAGTTATCAAATTCAAACAACTGAATTTAAATCAAAGGGAAAGAATTCACCTTTTATTGGCTGGCAAGTTTATGGTAAAACAATTGCAACATGGGTTGACGGTAAAATTGTAGCCCAATAAATTGTGTCACATAAAAAAATAACGAGGATAATGAGATATGAAAAAACGCTACTTAATACTTGAAAATGGTTCTGTTTATGAAGGAGAAGCCTTTGGATCCAATGTGGATGTGATAGCAGAATTGGTTTTTAATACAGGTATGTCTGGCTATCAAGAATCAATTACCGATTTGTCATATCGTGGTGAAATAATTGTCTTCACTTATCCTTTAATTGGTAATTATGGCATCAATCGTGATGATTTTGAAAGCTTAAAACCGGCAGCATCAGCGATCGTTGTTCATGAAATTGCTCGCCGACCAAGCAATTGGCGTCAAACGATGAATTTAGAGACTTGGGCAGAACGAACGAATATGCCAGGTATTACAGGTGTCGATACACGAGCGTTGACCAGAGAGTTACGGAATCAAGGCGTGATGAAAGCGGCATTGGTGAATGAGATTACTGAAGACGTGTTTGACAAACTTAAAAATTTTGCGCCATCAACGTCAATGGTAGCCGAAGCAACAACGAAAACGCAATACCAAAACCCGACAGATGGCGTTTCAATTGCGCTAATTGATTTTGGGTTAAAAAATTCCATTTTACGTTCCTTGGCTAAACGAGGTGTTAACGTGATGGTATTTCCAGCAAATGTTGATGCGCAGACAATTTTATCCGCTAATCCGGATGGTATTCTGCTGTCAAATGGTCCAGGAAACCCCCAAGATGTCGCTTATGCTATTCCTACGATTCAAACCTTACAGGAACAGTTACCACTAATGGGTATTTGTTTAGGACATCAGTTGTTTGCATTAGCAAATGGCGCTGAAACTTACAAAATGAAATTTGGACATCGTGGCTTTAACCATGCTGTACGCCATATGTCCCATGACCGGCTAGACTTTACGTCCCAGAACCACGGTTATGCTGTTAGCCGTGATAGTCTAGCAAAAACAGAATTAGTTGTCACACATGAAGAAATTAATGATCATACAGTTGAAGGATTACGGTTGCAAGGTCATCATGCCTTCTCAGTACAATTTCATCCAGATGCTGCGCCAGGTCCACATGATGCTGAATATTTATTCGATGATTTCTTAAACATGATTGCAGATGCAAAGAAGGAGACGCCACAAAATGCCTAAACGTACCGACATTAAAAAAATATTGGTGATTGGTTCTGGTCCTATTATTATTGGACAAGCCGCAGAGTTTGATTATTCTGGTACTCAAGCTGCCTTAAGTTTAAAAGAGGAAGGGTACTATGTTATTTTAGTAAACTCTAATCCAGCAACAATCATGACAGATGCTGAAATTGCTGACAAAGTATATATTGAACCGTTATCAATTGATTTTATTGAACGTATTTTACGTAAGGAAAGACCAGATGCTATTTTACCTACATTAGGTGGTCAAACTGGATTAAATATGGCGAAGGATTTGTCTGAAGCTGGTATTTTAGATGACCTAAACATTGAACTATTAGGCACCAAGTTATCAGCCATTGAAGAAGCAGAGGATCGTGAAGAATTTAAAGCATTGATGGAACGTTTGAATGAACCAATTCCCGAGTCCACCATTGCAACAACGCTTGACGAAGCATTGGATTTTGCTGATACCCATGGTTATCCAGTGATTGTACGTCCGGCGTATACACTTGGTGGTACTGGTGGTGGTATTGCGGATAACCACGCTGAGTTGAGTGAAATCGCTGCAAATGGGTTAGAATTATCCCCTGTGACACAGGTTTTAATTGAACGCTCTATTGCTGGTTATAAAGAAATTGAATTTGAAGTGATGCGAGATGCGCATGATAATGCGCTAGTTGTTGCTTCGATGGAAAATTTTGATCCAGTCGGCATTCACACAGGCGATTCACTTGTTACTGCACCAGTTCAAACTTTGTCTGACCGCGAGGTTCAGATGATGCGAGATGCGGCTTTGAAAATTATTCGTGCTTTGAAAATTGAAGGTGGCGTGAACATTCAAATGGCTCTGGATCCGCAATCGTATAAATACTATATTATTGAAGTGAACCCACGTGTATCGCGCTCATCAGCGCTTGCTTCAAAGGCTACAGGTTATCCGATTGCAAAAATGGCAGCTAAAATTGGTATTGGCTTAACGTTGGATGAAATCATCAATCCAGTCACTGGTACAACCAAGGCTGAATTTGAACCAGCCTTAGATTATGTCGTTTTTAAAATTCCACGATGGCCATTTGACAAATTTGCCACAGCTGATCGTCATTTAGGCACGCAAATGAAAGCCACCGGAGAGGTGATGGCTATTGGTCGTAATATGGAAGAAGCCATGTTAAAGGCTGTGCGGTCACTTGAGATTGGAGCAATAGGTTTAAATGATATTACCTTTGATGACTTGTCAGACACAGCATTGCTGGATGCTTTAATGCCAGCTCGCGATGATCGTTTGTTTATGATTGCTGATTTGTTACGCCGTGGGGTGACGATTGAAATAATTCATGAAAAAACATTGATTGATACGTTTTTCTTAGACAAAGTATTACATATTATCGAAATTGAGAACCAGTTGGCAAAACAAATTGGTGATTTAGATGTATTGTTATATGCTAAAAAGAATGGTTTTGCTGATGAAACTATTGCGGGAATTTGGGACAAAACAGTTACTGAAATTCGTCAATTACGCCAGCAAGAAAATATTTTGCCTGTTTATAAAATGGTAGATACTGTTGCGGCTGAATTTGAGTCACAAACGCCATACTATTATGCAACTTATGAGCGTGAAAATGAGTCAGTCAAGTCTGATAAGCAATCTGTCATTGTACTAGGTTCTGGTCCAATCCGTATTGGTCAGGGGGTTGAATTCGATTATGCAACAGTTCATGCTGTTAAAGCGATTCAGCGCGCCGGCTATGAGGCAATCATTATGAATTCCAACCCAGAAACAGTGTCTACCGACTTTTCAGTATCTGACAAACTTTATTTTGAACCACTGACACTTGAAGATGTTTTGAATGTTTATGATTTAGAACAACCAATTGGTATCGTCGTTCAGTTTGGTGGGCAAACGGCCATTAATTTGGCACAGCCATTACAAGATAACGGGGTGCCTATTCTTGGTACGACAGTGGCAGATTTAAATCGTGCAGAAGATCGAGAAGCTTTTGATCAAGTCATTAAGCAACTGCAATTACCACAACCAGTTGGTAAAACGGCGACAACAGTGGCAGACGCTTTGAGTGCAGCACAACTTATCGGATATCCTGTGTTAATCAGACCATCATATGTTCTAGGTGGCCGTGCAATGGAAATCGTGTCTTCAGATGAAGAGCTGCAGGATTATATGCAACGTGCAGTTAAGGTATCTAACGATCATCCTGTATTGATTGATTCTTATTTAGTGGGACAAGAAGCTGAAGTAGATGTTTTATCGGATGGCGAAATTGCAGTGATTCCTGGTATTATGGAACATATTGAACGAGCTGGTGTCCATTCTGGCGATTCAATGTCTGTTTACCCACCACAATATTTATCACAAAAAGTACAAGACGAAATGTCACAAGCTGCAATCAATTTGGCCAAAGCAATGAACACAATTGGTTTAATGAATGTTCAATTTGTCATTCATGAGAATACAGCATACGTCATTGAAGTTAATCCTAGAGCCTCACGAACAGTACCATTTATTTCTAAGGTGACACATTTACCATTAGCACAACTTGCAACACGAGTGATGCTAGGTGAAAAACTCGCAGATATGGGATTTGAGACAGGACTCATACCAGCTGATGATATGGTTCATGTTAAAGCACCTATATTCTCATTTACAAAGTTACCTCACGTAGACTCCTTACTTGGTCCAGAAATGAAGTCTACTGGTGAGGTAATGGGATCAGATACGACTTTACCAAAGGCGTTATATAAGGCTTTTATCGCTTCAAATATTAAAGTACCACAATATGGCAATGTCTTATTTACAGTAGCTGATGAGGATAAAGAAGAAGCCATAGGTTTGGCAAAACGTTTCAACGATTTGGGATTTGCGCTTTTTGCAACATCGGGTACTGGGGCTTATCTGGAATCGCAGAACTTGCCAGTTGAAATTTTGGATAAAATTTCTGAATCCGACAATAATTCAGTGGCGGCTTTGCGAGCTCAAAAATTACAAGTTGTCATTAACACGACGCAAGCCGATGATCGTGCCGAATCAGATGGTCGATTAATCCGCAGCGCTGCAATTGAAAATGCCGTACCATTGTTCACAGCATTGGACACTGTCAAAGCCTTTGTCGATGTCCTTGAAAGTCGCAGTTTTACTGTTAACGAAATGAAGTGAGCTTGACAGGCACAGTGTATTCATGGAAAATCCCGCAATCAATAGCAATTAGGAGAATCATGACAATAAAGAATCGTTTAGCAGTTGAATTACCTGGATTAAACATGAAAAATCCCATAATGAATTCGTCAGGCGCGGTGTATTTTGGTTTAGATGAGAGTTATGACATCGAAAAAGCTGGTGCATTGGTTACGAAAACAGTGACATTGGCTGAACGTTCAGGAAATCCGCAACCATGGACTGTTGAATTACCCGGTGGCCTCCTGAATTCAGTTGGACTTGCTAATCCTGGTATCCATAATGTTTTAAAAAAATTTTTACCAGCTATCAAGGCAAAATATGGTGATGAGTTGCCGGTCATGGTATCAATTGCTGGTGAAACGGTGGATGAGTATGTAACGTTAACACAATTATTAACTGATACCCAGTATCTGACGGCCATTGAAGTCAATTTATCATGTCCAAACGTTGATCGTGGTGGAATGGCATTTGGTGTGTCTGCTGAGTCTGCATCAGAAGTGATTGCGGCTGTTAGACAGGTGACAAATTTGCCAATTTATGCCAAATTATCACCCAATGTCACTGATATTAAACCAATTGCTAAAGCAGTAGAAGCTGCCGGTGCCAATGGTATCGTACTAATTAATACAGTGATAGGTATGAGCCTTGATTTACACAAACGCCAACCAAAGTTAGCTCGTGGAACAGGTGGTCTGTCTGGTAAAGCCATTCACCCTATTGCTGTACGTCTTGTTTACGAAGCAGCACAAACAGTTTCAATACCGATTATTGGTGTTGGCGGTATTGAAACTGTGGCAGACGCACTGGAATTGATGATGGCAGGTGCAAGTGCTGTGCAGGTTGGGGCAGCTTTGACTTACAATACACATGTTATGTCAAATATCATTGAAGCAATTCCTGGTGCGTTAGATAATTATCATTTTGATACGATACAGGAATTAACGCGTACATTTAAATGAACATGATGATTGTTAGATTGTATGTTTAGGGAAGGAACTTATGATAGAGCCAATATTTATCGCATTGGATTTTCCAGATGCAACAGCAGCAAATACTTTTTTGTTACCTTATCTTAATAGAATCGTTAAACCAGCTTTAAAGGTTGGTATGGAATTATTTTATGCCGAAGGTCCCAGTTTTATACGGAAACTGCGTGAACAAAAATTTGACGTATTTTTAGATTTGAAACTCTATGATATTCCGACGACAGTCGGGCATGCGGTTGCCAGCTTGGCTAAATTAGATGTTCAATATCTGACGGTGCATGCTGCGGGCGGGGAAAAAATGTTGCGTGAAGCGGTGGCAAATAAGGGAGAGCATATGAAGTTACTTGCCGTAACGCAATTGACCTCATTTTCAGAAATAGACATGCAAGTCACACAATTGACAAATGCTAGTATGTCAGAAAGTGTTACTCATTTAGCAAAGCTAGCGTACGATGCTGGTATAGATGGCACAATTAGTTCGCCGTTGGAAGCCAATTTGATTAAAGAAAATACGAGTGATTCGTTTTTGAGGATCACACCAGGTATTCGTTTGGCTGGTGATCAAGCTGACGATCAAGCACGTATTATGACACCAAAGGCAGCACATGAAAATGGTGCAACCGGTCTTGTTATTGGGCGGTCGATTACAAAAGCGGCTCAACCCATTGCAGCCTATGAACGTGTGTTGAAAGAATGGAGTAATTAGATGACGAATTATGCAGAACAAGTAGCAAACGATTTGTTAACCATTGGCGCAGTTAAATTTTCTCCTGAGAAACCCTTTACTTGGGCATCGGGAATTAAAAGTCCGATTTATACTGATAATCGTATGACCATTGGCGTACCAAAAGTGCGTGAAAATATTTTCAGAGGGTTAGCTGCTCTAATTCAAGATACATATGGAGATGTTGATGTGATTGGTGGTGTCGCGACAGCGGGTATTCCGCATGCCGCTTGGGTTGCTGAGATATTGAATAAGCCGATGATATATGTCCGTTCTAAACCAAAAGATCATGGTGCAGGGCGACAAATAGAAGGTGCAACAGTTTCAGGGAAAAAAGTCGTGTTAATTGATGATTTGATTTCAACAGGTGGTTCAGTATTAGGCGCTGTTGAGGCAACGCGCCAATCAGGTGCTGAGGTGCTTGGTGTCGTTTCAATTTTTTCATATGAGTTACCTGAAGGTATCGCTAATTTTGAACGTGCAGACCTCACGTTCAAATCACTGACGACTTATTCACAATTAGTGGCAGCAGCAGTCAAACGCGGTGAACTAAATGAGTCACAAATAACAACATTAAAGCAGTGGCAACTTAATCCTAAGCAGTGGCAAGTATAAGCAAAAAAAAACTCAGATAATTTATCTGAGTTTTTTTATTTTAATAAATAGCGTCACGGTAGAGGCCAATAACTTTTCCTAAAATAGAAACGCGCCTCAAAATAATGGGAGCCATAGCATCATTCTCCGGTTGCAAACGAAAGTGGTCTGCTTCTCTGAAGAATCTTTTGACAGTGGCTTCATTGTCTTCATTCATTGCCACAACAACATCACCATTATCAGCGTTATCTTGTTTACGAACAATAACCTTATCACCATCTAAGATACCAATGTTGACCATAGAATTGCCACGAACGTTTAACATGAACATATCACCATCAAACTGCATTAAATTATCAGGGATAGGGAAAAATTCAGTTGCTTCTTCTTCAACTGCTAAAATAGGTGTACCAGCTGTTACAAGCCCAAGCACTGGGATACGGCCTGGCGTTGTCGAAACGCCCAAAGCCTCAAGTCCTGAATCGGTGACTTCAATTGCACGTGCGCGAGGCTTTGAAGCATCTTTTAAAAGATATCCCTTCTTAACCAGACGTTCGATATGGCCATGAATGGTTGATGATGAGGATAATCCAACCGCTTCACCAACTTCACGAACTGTGGGTGGGTAACCGTTTGTTATTTGTGCTTCATGGATAAAGCGGAGCACTTGAAGTTGTTTACTTTCTTGAATTTGAATTGCCATATTGAGTTTTAGTCCTTAATTCTACTCGATTTAATATATTATTATTATAACGAACAATGCATAACAAATCAAACATTTGTTCGTTTCTTTGTCTTTTAATAACTAATTTACTGAGAACATTTACTGTTTCTTTAAAAATAAGCCAGTTTTTAAAGAAAATAGGTGGATAAAATGCATACATTCCCATTGTTAGTTACTTCAACAAAAATAAACAAGATATTTCTGATGTCATCGTCCTGCTGTTTATGCTATAATTGACCTTAGAAATTTATTAAGGGGAATACTATGTCTATAGGTATTGGACTTGTCATATTGATTGCAGTGTTAGCCTTGGTTATCGGATTGGCGGGTGGATTTTTCTTAGCACGTAACTCAATGAAAAGTTATTTAGCAAAGAATCCACCAATTTCAGAAGAGATGATGAAATCAATGATGATGTCAATG
This sequence comes from Leuconostoc rapi, assembly GCF_016908715.1. GTDB lineage: Bacteria > Bacillota > Bacilli > Lactobacillales > Lactobacillaceae > Leuconostoc > Leuconostoc rapi. The sequence continues at coordinate 323,162 of NZ_JAFBEK010000001.1, forward strand.
GGGCAAAAGCCATCACAGAAAAAGTTAAATCAAATGATGGCTCAAATGAAGCAACAAAGCGAACAAGCGCAAAAAAAATAAGCCAGTTGGCTTATTTTTTTTCGCGTTTGGGATCCAGATATACCCAATCAGGGTTCACTTCGTGATCGAGCTTATCAAATGCCTCTTGAATCAATGCTGTATATTTCGCGATGTTTTCTTTGTTTAATCTATCTTTGCGATCAATGATAATGGGTTCACCGAAATTGATAACTGTGTTATTTCTTTTAAATAATTGACTGAATGAGACAGGACCTTGGTAAACTGTCGGTACAAGGGCTTTGCCCGACATTTTGGCAATAAGGAGTGAGCCAGACTTTAATTCATCACTATGTCGGGAACCTGATGGAAACATAATCAATGACCGATTACCCTTTTTGAGTTCATTGACTGGGATTTTAATAACACTTGGTCCGACATTTTCTCGGTCAACTGGAAATGCCCCAGCAGATTTGACTAGCCATGCAAGTGGCGGAAATTTGAAAAGCTCAATTTTCGCCATGAAGATAAAGTGTTTTGGATAAGCTGCAATGGCGTACCAAATAGGATCCCACCAGGTTCTATGTGGCCCGACAAGAATATAATTTTCATCAACAGGGATGCGTTCGCGATTCATGTACTTGATACGACCGTTGATAACCCATATAATACTTACAGCTATACCACGCAGAAAATCATAAAAATTCATTATTATTCACCTCATAAACTATCTCCATTAATTTTACACGATAAAGCGAGAAAAAAACAATGACTGAAGTAATTCTTAAAGAAGGGGAACGTATTGACGGTTTGCCTTCCCAAAATATTCATATTATACAAAATCCTGATATGTTTTCTTACTCATTAGATGCTATATTATTAGCCCATTTTGCCGGTGTCAAGGGCAAAGGCGCTGGAATAACTGTTGATCTTGGAGCTGGCACGGGAGCAGTTGGCCTTTTTTATTCACCAAGGGTTATAGGTACCATTAAGCTTGTTGAAATTCAGCCTGAATTAGCGGAAATGGCACAACGCAGCATTGAAATAAACGGGTTACAAAAACGTGTTAGCGTCTTACTATCTGATATGAAAGATATTTTTAATGATATTCAGCCTGGATCGGTTGAAACGGTTTTATCAAATCCACCGTATTTTCCGCTTAATGAAACGACAAAAACCAATCACGATACGCATTATGAACTTGCACGTCACGAATTAACCATTGATTTACCTAGTTTAGCGCAAGTTGCCAATAAGTTGTTAAAAAATAATGGTAAGTTTTATATGGTTCACCGTCCAGAAAGACTAGCAGATATTTTTGCAGCATTTGATCAACGAAAACTACGTATTAAACGTATTCAATTTGTTTATGGTAAAAGTGACCGCGAAGCAAATATGGTCCTTGTTGAAGCTATTAAATCTGGTCGTCCGGGCGGGGTGCGCATTATGCCGCCAATTATTGCTTATACGTCAGAAAATAATTATACATCGCAAGTGCAAAATATTTTATATGGTCAAGCGTGGCAATGATGAAGCGATATTATTTCTATGTGCTCTATACAGCAGATGGCTACTTTTATGGCGGTTTTACTGATGATGTTCAGCGTCGCTTAAAAACGCATGAATCACGTAAAGGAGCTAAATTTACACGTGTGAAATCAAGACATCCATTACAATTAATTTATGAAGAATCATTTGACACTAAGCACGATGCATTGCGCGCCGAAGCAGCGTTCAAAAAACTGACCAGAAAACAGAAAGAATTTTTTTTAATCGCGCACAATATTAATCCCAGTATTTGGCAGTAATAGCTTGCAATAATGAACAAGATAACGTATACTGTTAAGTGTTGTAATTTACAACAAATACACACGGCAAACGAGTTCATATAGGTGCAGAAATGTCAATATGAACGTCGAATTTGTCGGCGGAAAAACCTAGGAGACTATATATTATGGCAGTTATTTCAATGAAAGAACTCCTCGAAGCAGGTGTTCACTTCGGTCACCAAACACGTCGTTGGGACCCAAAGATGGATGAATATATCTTTACAGAACGTAACGGTATTCATATCATCGATTTGCAAAAAACAGTTAAGTTAGTTGATGAAGCGTATAACTTTATTCGTAATGCATCAACTGATGATGCTAATTTCTTGTTTGTTGGTACAAAAAAGCAAGCTTCAGATGCAATTGCTGAAGAAGCAACCCGCGCTGGTCAATATTTCATTAATCATCGTTGGTTGGGTGGTACTTTAACAAACTGGAATACAATCAAGACACGTATTCAACGTTTGAAGGATTTGGAAACAATGGCCGAAGACGGTACATTTGAACAATTGCCTAAAAAAGAAGTTGTTTTGTTAAACAAGCAACGTGAAAAGTTGAATAAATTCTTGGGTGGTATCAAGGATATGCCTGGTTTGCCAGATGTATTGTTTGTTGTTGACCCTAAGAAGGAAGAAATTGCTGTTAAGGAAGCTAACATGTTGAACATTCCAGTTGTGGCTATGATTGACACAAACGCTAACCCTGAAGTAGTTGACGTTAAGATTCCAGCTAATGATGATGCAATTCGTGCAGTTCGTTTGATTACTGCTAAGATGGCTGATGCGATCATCGAAGGTCGTCAAGGTCAAGATTCAGCACCTGAAGATGCTTTTGTTGCAGGCGATGAAAATACAGAATCAATCGAAGAAATCACTAACATTGTTGAAGAAGGCAATAACTAATATTTGAATGACAAATGCCGTTCCTGCGACCTGTTTGGGACGCAGAGTGGCATTTTTATTTGTCCGAAACATATAAAAAGCGTGTTATAATAAAATCATAAATATTTTAGAGGAGCAATATAATGGCAATTACTGCTGCACAAGTAAAAGAACTACGTGATAAGACATCTGTTGGTATGATGGATGCTAAGAAGGCTTTAGTAGAATCTGAAGGTGACTTGGATAAAGCGATTGATTTGCTTCGCGAAAAAGGTATGGCTAAGGCCGCTAAGAAGGGTGACCGTGTTGCTGCCGAAGGCATGACGTATGTTGCCGTTAGTGGTAATAAGGCTGCTATCATCGAATTAAATTCAGAAACTGACTTTGTTGCTGGAAATGCTGAATTTAATGATTTGTTAAAGGCTGTAGCAAATACAATTGTTGAATTTTCACCTAAAGATGTTGAGGCTGCTTTGGCGCTTGAAGTTGAAGCTGGTCAAACATTAAATGACAAGATTATTGGCACAACACAAATCACAGGTGAAAAGATTACACTACGTCGTTTCACGGTTGTTGAAAAGTCTGACGCTGAAAACTTTGGTGCCTATTCGCATTTAGCTGGTTCAATTTCATCACTTGTAGTTGTTGACGGCGCATCATCAGAAGCAGCTCGCGATATCGCAATGCACGTTGCTGCGATTGCACCTAAGTATGTTTCAGATGACGAAGTACCTGCAGAAGTTGTTGAAAAAGAGAAGGCAGTTCAATTGGCTTCTGAAGATTTGGCTGGTAAGCCTGATAACATCAAAGAAAAGATGGTTGAAGGACGTATCAAAAAATTCTTGGCTGAAATTTCATTGTTGGATCAAGCTTTTGTTAAGAATGGTGATCAGACAGTTGCGCAATTTATCGCTTCACAAAATGGAACTGTTAAGTCATTTGTACGTTACCAGGTTGGTGATGGTATCGAAAAGAAAGTAACTGATTTAGCTGAAGAAGTTGCTAAGCAACTAGGCTAATGAACAAAAAGTGTGTTATATCATAATAACGCACTTTTTTTGTGGGATATTTTTGGTATAATTGACTAAGTAGAAAATGAGGTAAATCATGACTGATATGAAGTACAAACGTGTTTTGATGAAACTTTCTGGTGAGGCGTTGGCCGGGGAAAAAGGTCAAGGAATTGATCTTGATACAGTTTCTGAAATTGCGCAAGATTTAAAAGAAGTACATGACCTAGGAACACAAATTGCAATTGTTGTCGGTGGTGGTAATTTATGGCGCGGTGAGCCTGCTGCACAAGTTGGTATGGAGCGATCACGTGCTGACTATACAGGCATGCTTGGTACGACAATGAATGCACTAGTATTGCAAGATGCATTAGAACGTGCGGGCGTAGACACACGCGTACAAACGGCTATTACCATGCAACAAATTGCAGAACCTTACATTCGCGGACGTGCGATAAGACACCTTGAAAAGGGCCGCATTGTGATTTTTGCGGCAGGTACGGGATCACCTTATTTCTCAACAGACACGACAGCAGCATTACGTGCAAACGAAATTAATGCTGATGCCATCTTGATGGGTAAAAATGGGGTTGACGGTATCTATGATTCTGATCCAAATAAGAATGCCAATGCCGTTAAATTTTCAGAATTAACACATTTGGATATTTTGAAACGCGGATTAAAAGTAATGGATTCAACAGCGAGTTCATTGTCGATGGATAATAACATGCCGCTTGTCGTATTTAATCTAAACACACCGGGCAACTTGAAACGAGTTGTCTTAGGTGAAAATATTGGTACAACAGTTACAGGAGGAAAATAATGGCTTTTAATTTAACAGATGCCAAGGCGCGTATGCAAGGTGCTCAGGATGCTTTACAACGTGAACTTGGTAGTATTCGCACAGGACGTGCAAATCCACATATTTTAGATCGCATAGAAGTTGAATATTACGGTGCTATGACACCACTTAATCAAGTTGCTTCAATTTCTGTTCCTGAAGCACGCATTTTGATGATTACGCCATTTGACAAGACCGTATTAGATGAAATTATTCGTGCAATCAACATATCAGACTTAGGGTTGAATCCAGCTTCGGACGGCAATATTGTTCGCTTAGCAATTCCCCAAATGACTGAAGAAGGTCGTAAAGATTTGGTCAAACAAGTGAAAGCAGAAGCTGAAAGAGCAAAAGTTTCTGTTCGCAATGTTCGACGCGATGCCATGGATGCTGTCAAAAAAGATAAAGAATTACCTGAAGACGATGCACGCGATGCGGAAGACGACGTTCAAAAACTCACTGATGAAAATATAAAAGCCATTGATGCGATTGCTTCTGATAAAGAGAAAGAACTATTAACGATATAAAGCGTAGGATATATGACACCTATCACGTAGTATTTTATATAAGCTATATATTAACTTGACGTTGAGTCAAGTTTTTTATTTGGAGGTTGTTTGTTTTGAAAAGATATTTAAGATATTGGCAAGAAGCATTTGATTTTAATGGTGGTGCCTACCGTTTAGATTTTTGGCTTGTCCAAATGATTAATAATCTTATTTTAGCAATACTAACTTTCGTTGTGGGTAGCATTTTCAACGAATGGTTATTATTAAGTCGATTATCTTCAATATTGGGTGCGTTAATTTTTGTACCAAATTTATCACTATTGATTCGTCGATTACGAGATACAGGATTGTCGCAGCAAGTTATTTCTCTTGTGCTACTAAGCCCTATTTTGGTTGGTGTGCTTATTAGTTTTTTGAGCGCCATTGGTTTGTTAATTCTGGTGCCTTTATTGTTATTCATCTATTTTGGCGGTTTGATTTTCTTGCTCGCACGACGTTCAGCCTATTGGACGCCATTTCTAAAAACAAATCAAAAAATTGGTTTCACAATTTTTTTCGTTGTGATGTTGTCGACAATAATTGGTTTGAATACTGTGACTTTGACAAGACAAATGACCACAATTGATGCGTTACTTCAAAATATACAGAAGCAAAGAAAAAAGACGGCAGTCAGTGTTACTGAAACATCTTCAAATCAATCAGAAATAATCGACTCAAGTTTATCTTCTGCTTTATCGAGTAATCCAGCGCCAAGTCAATCAGGCACCGGCTCCACGGCGTCAAAAATGCCTGAGATTCAGGTGAAAGGGTTGCCCGATGATTCAGCCACGACAAACTATCGACAATTACCAGAAATGTCGTTGGGAGATGACGATTTTGGTTTTTTTAAAGTCCAAGGCGACTGGCAACAGGATAAGACATCGCTTCAATGGTCGCTTAGCACATCAAAGCAAGACGTGACAATCCTGACGAGTACCATGGGTCAAGGATTCGGCGTGGATATGTCTAGCTTCTCGTTTGCAAAAATACTAGGGCAGAGTCATTTTAAATTAAAGCAACAAAGTGAAGTCGGTGTTTGGCGTATTGATGGCACATACAAGGTGCCATCAACTGGTGAACGAACAGAAATGAGCTATTTAGAATGGTATATGCCAGATGGGCATATTCGAGTGATGTATGTTCTCTCTGATTCAAAACCATTATTAAATCTAATCATTGATTCATTATCAGAAACGTACCAGGCAGCTGTCTGAAATTTTAACAGACTTGACGTTTCAATCAATGCAGTGCATAATGAATATATTACGTTTATTAATTATGAGGTCATGTGGCGATGATGGAGTTTGTAAACTATTCGAGTGTCGAGAAGATTTTCTCGGAAATCAGGTGGAACCGCGCGTAAGCGTCCTGATGTCATTTATTTTGGCATCAGTGACTGCGGACGCGTGGTTTTTTTGTCGGAAAGGAATATTCATGTATTAAAGATATATTAAAATATATCTTTAATACTAAGATATATTAAAATATATCTTTATCGTGGTATACTTTAAAGTATGGGAAAAAAACAAGCAATTTATTTTGAACTAGATGTCGTGAATTCGCGACGTATTAGAGACAATACGTTGTTAATCAAACAAGTGATGGCTGTCACGAATTATTTAAATCACCTTACAAAAGCTCAGATTCTCATGCCTTTTCAGTGGCATCATGGTGATGCTATTTCAGGTGCAATACAGTCATCCCATATTCGACCTGATGTGGTTCACATCTATCGTGAGTTGACATCTTATTTATTAATTCACGCTGTTGAATTGCAATTTTATATGGCCATCGGTGTTGGGGATATTGATACAAACTTGACTGACACACAGGATGAGGCACTAGTCAATGGTTCGGCTGTTGTACTTGCCCGACATGTCGTCCTGCCCGCTTTGAAGGAAATAGTTGAAAAACAAAAGAATAAGACACTAGGTATACAGACTTATTTTAAAAAAGCGCCGATTTTGATGCGAATGGCAGATGAAAATGGCCAGGTGTCAGAGGTCGAACAAATATTAATTTTAGTCTATGAGTTTGAGTTGAGCACTGATAAAAAGCGTCTAATTTATTCGGTATTGAAGGATTCTCAAAATTGGCGCAACGATCTGCCAAAACTAGTTGAAATAAAAAATAGTGGGTTTACGGTGACAGATACCTTGAAACAAATTGAAAATCGCGCGCGAATGCTCATTACAAAAGCAGATATTCAAGCGGTAAATAATCAACTATGTGTGTTTGAGGAGAAGTAAATGCAACAAGATATCATAAGAATTGTATTAATAGTGATACTTTGGTTAATCATAAACTATCTTTATGGCCTGTTAATTAGTTTGATATTAAGTAAGATTGGTTATAAAAAATGGCAACCTGTGGTTGGTAACAGAACAGACCCGTTTATACATGGACAACTTATTGGTAATATAGAACGCAGTTTGGCCATGCTCTTGGTCATTTTAGGAAATGTCGGTGCGCTAAGTATGATTGTAGCGATTAAAGGATTTGCTCGTTGGGGTGAATTATCTCAAGTAAATAGTGATGTGCAGAGCGTGGCTATTGACAAATTTATAATTGGTAATTTATTAAGCTTGGGTTTTCCAGTGTTAGTAGCCGTTGTTTGGCAAGTTTTTGCTACGTGATGTGGTGCCGATCTTTTGATAGCAAGTTAGACAAAATTTAAAAATAATAAGGAAATAAAAATGACAGAACATAAATTATCGTTACAAGATATTATCTTAACACTACAACAATACTGGGCTAAACAAGGGGCTAACCTTATGCAAGCCTATGATAATGAAGTGGGTGCTGGGACACAATCACCTTATACTTTTTTGCGTGCCAATGGACCAGAACCCTGGAATGCGGCCTACGTGCAACCATCACGTCGCCCAGCTGATGGGCGATATGGGGATAACCCTAACCGACTTTTTCAACATCATCAATTTCAAGTTGTTATGAAACCCTCACCAGCAAATATTCAGGAATTGTATCTTGGCTCTTTAGAGGCACTTGGTATTAAGCCACTTGAACATGATATTCGTTTTGTCGAAGACAATTGGGAAAATCCCTCAATGGGTGCTGCTGGTATTGGTTGGGAAGTTTGGTTGGATGGCATGGAAGTCACACAATTTACGTATTTTCAACAAGTTGGTGGTATTGAAGTTGATTCAGTGACAGCAGAAGTCACTTATGGATTAGAACGCTTGGCTTCATACATCCAAGATGTGCCAACTGTCTATGATTTGGAGTGGGGTAATGGTGTGCTTTATGGTGATATTTTCAAAGAACCAGAATATGAACATTCAAAGTATGCCTTTGAAGAGTCGAACCAAGCAGTATTGCTCAGGCATTTTGATGAGTTCGAAGCAGAAGCAACGCATTTATTAGAATTAGGGCTAGTACATCCAGCATATGACTATATTTTAAAATCATCACATACATTTAATTTATTAGACGCACGCGGAACGGTTTCTGTCACAGAGCGTGCAGGTTACTTGCATAGAATCAGAACCATGGCACGCCGTGTATCAAAAGTATTTATCCAAGCACGTGCGGATCTTGGGTTCCCGTTACTTAAAGATATTGAATTACGCGATAAGTATTTGGGCGAGAATGGTAAGTATGCAAAGCAGGAAGGAAAATAAAGCATGTCAACATTTTTATTAGAAATTGGTTTAGAAGAAATGCCAGCGCATTTGGTCACAAGTTCGGAAGCGCAATTAATTGAACGGGCCACGACTTTTTTGGCAGAACATCGTTTATCTGTGAGTGAGATCAAGCCATTTTCAACACCACGTCGCCTTGCTGTCCAATTGATTGATGTTGCTTTAGAATCTGAAGCGCTATCTGAAGAAAAGCGTGGACCAGCAATTAATCGTGCAAAAGACGATCATGGTGCTTGGTCGAAAGCAGCTCAGGGATTTGCTCGAGGTCAAGGTGCGACCCCTGAAGATTTTGAAGAACGTGAGGGATACGTTTGGTTAACGAAACATACGCCAGGTGAAGCAGCGGCAACGATTTTATCTAAAATCGGCGATGAAGTTGTCTCACAGATGAAATTCACGACTTATATGAAATGGGCAAACAATAGTTTCTTGTACGTTAGACCAATTCGCTGGTTGGTTGCGTTACTAGACGAAACCATTGTTGACTTTAGTATTTTAGAAGTTTCAACAGGCCGGTTCACACGTGGACATCGTTTTTTATCTCATGAACACGTTGAAATTACCCATGCTGATCGTTATGTTGACACATTGAAAGCAGCACATGTTCTAGTTGATGCTGATGTGCGTAAATCTGAAATTCGGGCACAACTTGAAGCCATTGCTACGAAAAATCACTGGCTATTACAACTTGATGCTGATGCAGCACAGGATTTATTAGAAGAAGTGAACAATATTGTGGAATGGCCAACAGCATTTTCTGGTAGTTTTGATGAAAAGTATTTAGACGTACCAGATGAGGTCTTGATGACATCAATGCGTGAACATCAACGATTTTTCTATGTTACGGATCAATCAGGCATATTGTTGCCATACTTTTTATCGGTTCGAAACGGTAATACTGAAAATCTCAGTAACGTGATTGCTGGTAATGAAAAAGTACTTGTTGCACGATTAGAAGATGCAGAATTTTTCTATCATGAAGATCAACAAAAGACAATTGCTGATAGTATGTTAAAAGTTAGAAAATTGGTTTTCCATGAAAAAATTGGCACGGTTTATGAACATATGCAGCGGGTTGGTAAATTAGCAGCAGCTCTGGCAATAAAACTTAACTTTGATGATTCAAAAAAGGCTGATCTTTCTCGTGCTGCGGAAATTTATAAATTTGATTTGATGACTGGTATGGTTGGTGAATTTGACGAATTACAGGGCGTTATGGGTGAACATTACGCTAAATTATTTGGCGAAACGCCTGCGGTGGCAGTAGCTATTAAGGAACATTACATGCCAACATCGGCTCATGGAGAGGTTGCTACGACTGATGTTGGTGCTGTGTTAGCCATTGCTGATAAATTAGATACTATCGTCACTTTTTTCTCAGCTAATCTCATGCCAACTGGTTCAAATGATCCCTATGGGTTACGACGTGCTGCGACAGGTATTGTGAGAACACTTGAAAATAAGCAATGGCATGTTGCCTTAACACCATTGCTCAATTCGTTTGTCGCTAATAGTGGTGAAGCGACTCAAGATGCTGATTTAACAGCGGTTTTGTCCTTTATTTTTGATCGTGTCCGTAAAATGGCATTAGATAATGGTGTACGCCAAGATCTCGTGTCTGCTGGCACTGCACCAGTTGGTAGTACAGATGTTGTTTACATTGCTGATCGCACGCAAACTTTAGCAAAACATGCTGATGATGTTAATTTTCGTGAAGTGATTGAATCATTGACGCGTGTCTCACGTTTAGCTGTTAAACAAGTAAGTCAAGACACGATTGATGAGACTTTGTTTGAAAATGAAGCCGAAAGAGAGCTATTCGTGGCTTCAAAATCAATTGACTTGTTGGATTTAGAAGACCAAGGAGGCGAAGCAGTTTATCGATCACTAGCTGCATTGCAAATGCCAATTGCTAAGTACTTTGATGAGACTATGGTTAACGTCGATAATCAGGAAATTAAAAATAATCGTTATGCGCAATTAAATTTGATTCATAGGCTGATTGTTGGTTTAGGTGACTTAGCACACATTGTCATTAAATAAAAAAACCAACGAACCTATAAACCCTGTTTAGATATAAAGGGTCAAGTAGATGACATGTTGTTTTAGATATGAGTTAAAATAACAGAGTATACAACACAGTAATTTTGCGTGATTTAATGTCATAAATGACTTAGATCACGCTTTTTTATGTATATTCATGATAAAATAGACTAGACAGAATAATTGAAAGTATACGCATTTTTGCGTGATAAAAAAATGACAGAGATAAATCTAGAACAACTTAAAGAACGGCAAAAACACATTCGTAATTTTTCAATCGTGGCCCACATCGATCATGGCAAATCAACCATTGCAGATCGGATTTTAGAACAGACGCACACGGTTGCTGAACGTGATATGCAAAATCAATTGTTAGATACAATGGATTTAGAACGTGAACGGGGTATTACAATTAAACTTAACGCCGTTGAAGTGCATTATGATGCACAAGATGGCGAAACCTATATTTTTCATTTGATTGACACACCAGGGCACGTTGATTTTTCTTATGAAGTGTCACGTTCATTAGCGGCTGCTGAAGGCGCTATTTTAGTTGTGGATGCGGCACAAGGTGTCGAAGCGCAAACACTTGCTAATGTATACCTGGCATTGGACAATGATTTAGAAATATTACCAGTGATTAATAAAATTGATTTACCTGCAGCGGATGCAGAAAAAGTACGTGCAGAAATTGAAGATGTTATTGGCATTGATGCATCAGAAGCGGTACTAGCATCAGCCAAAAAAGGGATTGGTATTCCTGAATTACTCGAAAGAATTGTAACAGATTTACCAGCACCAACTGGTGATTTAGAAGCGCCATTACGGGCATTAATTTTTGATTCGGCCTATGATGCTTATCGTGGTGTTGTGGTTAACATGCGGGTACGTGAAGGCATCGTGAGACCAGGTGATAAAATTAAGATGATGAATACTGGTGCTGAGTATGAAGTGAATGAAGTTGGTGTCATGTCACCGATTGCTCAAAAACGTGACTACTTAATGGCCGGTGACGTGGGCTATCTCACAGCAGCCATTAAGGATATTCATACAACACACTCGGGTGACACGATTACGTTGGTTAATAACCCGGCTAGTGAGCCTTTATCAGGCTATAAGCCAATGACACCAATGGTTTATTCCGGTCTATATCCTTCGGATAATGCTAAATATACTGATTTACGTGAAGCATTAGAAAAGCTGCAATTAAATGATGCAGCGTTAACATTTGAACCAGAAACATCACAGGCATTGGGATTTGGCTACCGTGTTGGTTTCCTCGGCTTATTACATATGGATGTTGTTCAAGAAAGGTTGGAGCGGGAGTTTGATTTGGATTTGGTCACTACTGCGCCATCGGTTACTTATCATGTTATGACTAATGATGACGAGCTAGTTGAAATTGAAAATCCATCTGAAATGCCTGAAGCCTCAAAGATTAAATATATTGAAGAACCTTATGTCGATGCCCAAATTATGGTGCCAAATGATTACGTTGGTGCGGTAATGGAATTAGCTCAACGCAAACGTGGTGAATTTGATACAATGGAATACTTAGATGAGACACGTGTCAACGTTAAATACCAAATACCTTTGTCTGAAATTATTTTTAACTTTTTTGATAAATTAAAATCAAGTACGAGAGGATATGCTTCTTTAGATTATGAAATTTCAGGATATCGTCAGTCTGATTTAGTCAAGATTGACATTTTGTTAAATTCTGAAAAAGTCGATGCGTTGAGTTTTATTGTGCACCGCGACTTTTCAATAGAACGCGGTCGCATTATTGCCTCAAAATTGAAAGAAATAATTCCACGTCAAAACTTTGAAATCCCTGTGCAAGCGGCTATTGGTGCTAAAATTTTGGCACGTACAAATATCAAGGCGTATCGTAAAGATGTGACGGCTAAAATTCACACGGGTGACCCTGATCGTCGTGCCAAATTATTGGATAAGCAAAAACGTGGTAAGGCACGTATGAAATCGGTGGGTACAGTTGAAGTACCTCAAGAGGCTTTCATGGCAGTATTGAAGACGGAGGATGACACCCAATATGCCCGAGGAAACTAATACGCCTAAAAGCTCTCGTGTAAATCGCCATTTGGAAATGCAAAAACATCAGATGACAAAGCGTACCAAAACGATGATGTATTTATCGTTTGTCATGCTTTTTTGCATTGTTGGTTTTGCGATTATGACAATTGGTTTTAACTACGATGGTGTGACACAAAAAGCGCGTGTTAAAATGGCAAAAAAAGATGCAGAAGTGACGTTGGATTTTGGTTTAACAGGGCAAATGGCAAATCATGGTTCTAACGATATTGTGCCTTTATCATCTGAAGCTTGGCAAAAAGAGATGATTGACAGTATTCGACAGGCATTTAAAACGAGTGAAAAAGTGGCTAATTATGCTACTTTTTCAGGTAAATCATATGAGAAACAGGTGGTCATGTCAGCGTTATCGAAACGATATATGACAACACTGCAACAAGATCGGGATTATCAAATTACTAAATTGTCTTTTGATAAATACCACAATGTTAAGGTGAATTATACAGTGACACCTATTAATTTGGTTAATGCACAAAGACGTGTACAAACTGTTGTCAACCAAGAACTCAAAAAAAATACTGACGAAATAGCCAATTTGAATGAATCACAGTTACGATTGGTTGAATACGCCTTAGTAGCATCAAATTGGGAGAAAGTTGTCGGGAAGAAATTACCAACGTCACCTCAAAAAAATGGTGAAATAAAGTTATTATATACTAGCCATTTTCTTAATGGTCGTTATCAAGTGACAAAAGAAACATTAAATAGTGTGTTGAACACCGGTCTGGCAGAATAGGAGAGCAAGTATGTCATTTTTTGATAAAATAAAAAATCATTGGCCATTTGGTCATAACAAAATGCACGCTATTGGTTTTGAACAGGCACTAACCATTGATGATCCAAACGTTTTTATTGAAAAAAAAATACCCCGACCAAAGCCAGGTTCTCATGAAATACTAGTAAAGGTTGTGGCAAGCGGTATTAATCCAGTTGATACAAAAATGCGTGAAAATTATCAAAATGAGGGACAATTTCGTGTTCTAGGATTTGATGCCGTTGGTGAAGTCGTAGCTATTGGTGAAGATGTCACGAAATTTTCAATTGATGACAAAGTTTACTATGCCGGTGTTCAAATTAAGCAAGGGTCGCATGCGAATTATCAAGTTGTTAATGAACTACTTGTTGGTCTTGCTCCAATTAATCTTAGCGTTGCGGAGTCTGCCGCAATGCCCTTAACTGCAATTACAGCTTTTGAAATTTTACATGATGCTTTTGGTTTTGACTTAATCGAAAACGTTGGTGTTGGTAAAACCATTTTGATTATAAATGGTGCTGGCGGTGTCGGATCGACGTTAATACAATTAGCCAAGTATTTGGGTATGACTGTGATTACAACCGCGTCACGTCTTGAATCTGTTACATGGGTTAAATCATTAGGCGCAGATTATATTTTAGATTATCATCAAGATTTACATGATCAATTGAAACAAATTAAACAAGATAAGGTTGATTATATTGCAATATTGCAAAATACCAATGCCTACTGGCCATTAGTATTGGACACAATTAGCCCCTTTGGTCGAATTGCTTCTATTGTTGAAACCAATGAACCGATTGATATGGCACCGTTAAAAAATATTGGGGCACAGTTTAGTTGGGTGTTTATGTTCGCTAAAGGCAATTATGGTGTTGATATGGCAGCACAAGGCAATGCGCTTAACGAAATTGCTGAACTATTAGACCGTGGGATTATTCATTCAACCTTGAAGAAAACTTATAACGGCTTAACAGTTGAAAGTCTCAAGCACGCAACGCAAGAAGTCGAAACAGGGCATACAATTGGCAAGGTTGTTATGACACATGAGGTTTTGATATGAATTGGCAAGCTTTAAACGTAGCGACAAAAAATGAGGCTATCGAAGCCGTTTCTGATATTCTTTTAAGAGCAGGTGCAGAAGGGGTTCAAGTGGACGACTCGGATAATGTGTCTGTTATCGCATATTATGAGGATGATGCTAATTTACCAAAGACCGTCTCATATATTGCAACAGCTTTGGACCAGTTACCACAATTTGGTATTGATGCTTCTCCAGCAACAATTTCACTCAATGGTGTTGTTCAAGCAGATTGGGAAGATAACTGGAAGCAGTATTATCATGCCCAACGTGTGACGCGTTATATCACAGTTGTGCCTTCTTGGGAAGAGTTTATACCACAACAATCAGAAGAAAAGCCAGTTATAATGGATCCTAAATTAGCTTTTGGCACAGGGACACATGAAACAACTCAGTTGATGGTTCAAGCATTAGAAACAGTTGTTCGTGGTGGTGAATCAGTGATTGACGTCGGTACAGGATCGGGTGTTTTAGCAGTTGTTGCCAAGCATTTGGGCGTTGCTTCCGTCATTGCAACAGATATTGACGAAATGTCAGTGCATGTGGCAAAAGAAAACTTGTTGCTCAATCCTGTGGCTGAGGATGTTTTAGTTGTCACGAGCGATCTTTTGGTAGATGTTCACACGCAACCTGTTGACCTCATAGTCGCTAATATTTTAGCAGATGTGATTGAACGTTTAATCCCACAAACAGTACCATTACTTAAACCAAAGGGTTATTTCTTGGTTTCGGGTATTTATGATGCGATTGCAGAACATATTGAGTCTCAGTTGCATACTCATGGTTATAAGATTATCCAAAAATCACAAATGGGTGAGTGGCATAGTTATATAGCACAACTTGAGGAGTATTAATTTATGCAACGTTATTTTTTAAAACAAGCGATCAATGATGACCAGATTGTTTTAACACATGATCAAGACGTTTTTAAACACTTTGGTAAAGTTCTCCGCGCACGCGTCGGTTCGCAAGCAGAGTTTGTGAGTCGTACAAAACAGGTTGTGGTTGGTCAGGTGATAGCCATTGATTCGGAAACAATGACCTTAGCGGTTGTATCGCACTTGAATAGTGAAGTTGAATTGCCTATCGAGGTTACGATGATTGTGTCACCGCTTAAAAATGATCGATCAGATTGGTTTGTTCAGAAAGCAACGGAACTTGGCGTTAACCGAATTATTTTTACTAATATGGCGCGTACTGTAGCGGATTGGCAAAAGCAACAATCAAAAAAAGCCATGCGTTTACAAAAAATTGCTCAAGCAGCTGCAGAACAATCGCATCGATTAATGGTGCCAATGATTGATTTTTTACCCTGGAGAGAAGTCGTTCATTTACCTAAACAAGCTGGTATTGTTGCTTGGGAAGAATCTGCGCGGCATGGCGAGGTTGCAACATTGGTTAAAGTTATAAATCAGCTACCTAAGGCGGCGTCTGTTCATATTTTGTTAGGTCCTGAAGGTGGCCTAACGTCATCAGAAATTGATTTATTAATTGAGAATGGCTATCAAGCAGCCGGATTAGGCCCACGCATTTTGCGTGCAGAAACAGCGCCGCTTTACGTTTTGTCAGCAATTAGCGTCTTGCGTGAATTAAATGAATAGTTTATAATAAATTAATGAGATAATTTGTGATTATATCCAAAGTTTGACTTTAAAGGGTGGTTGTTTATGAAAAAAGCTTTTAAAAAATATTATGGGTATCAATGGCTCATAGCGCTCCTTCTTGGACTAGTCTTACCATTTGTTGGCAAACAATTGGGTTGGCGAGAAATTAATCAAGTGATTTGGCTATATCTTATTATTAATAGTATTTACACGCTTTATATCGGATATGAAGTTCGTAAACGTGGCTACTCACTATTGATACTTTTTCTTGTACCAATTATCTTTTCTATTGTAACCACATTATGGCTGAATCTCGTACCAACACAATATGGCGTGTATTTCGGTCTATTATACGTTGTCTTAAGTTTGTTCACCTTCTTTGGTGATACACGTGACGACCCAGATGAAAACCTTATTCCGGTTGAAAATGGATTTCATGTTGCGGAAACACCTGTTGACAAAGATTTCCCTGTATCAGTAGATGGCGGGTTTCGGTCTTAGGTGAAAGCGCACCATAGAATGACTATGATATTATTATGAAATGCGCGATGATTCGCGCTTTTTCTGTTATAATTATAAGAGGTATTTTTACATGAATATACATTTATCGGCTTTTAAGCACCACGTGTTCTTAAAATGGAGGAAAATTAATTGATCACAGTTTCAGAAATGAGTTTCAGCTTTGCTGGACCTAAATTATATCAAGATGTTAACTTGAAGTTGACACCTGGTAATACCTATGGCATTATTGGCGCCAATGGTGCAGGTAAATCAACCTTTTTAAAATTATTGCAAGGCGAGTTACAGCCAACGGAAGGCGTTATTGCAATTGGTGATGGTGAACGCCTGTCATCGTTACAACAAGATCATTTTGCTTTTGATGCCTTTACAGTATTGGATACTGTTGTTCAAGGTCATAAACGTTTGTATGAAGTTAAAACAGAAATGGACGCTATCTATGCTAAGCCAGACTTTAGTGATGAAGATGGCGTACGCGTGGCGGATCTAGGTGCAGAATTTGAAGAACTTGATGGTTGGAACGCTGAAGTTGAAGCGGGACAATTGTTGAGCAAATTAGGTATACCAGATACCATGCAAGATACGGTTATGGGTGAATTAACCGAAAACGATAAAGTCAAGGTATTGTTGGCACAAGCATTATTTGGTAACCCCGATATCTTGGTATTAGACGAACCAACAAACGGGCTTGATGTGCAAACAATTAATTGGCTTGAAGATTTCTTGGCAGACTTTCCTAACCTCGTGATTGTTGTGTCGCATGATCGTCACTTCTTAAATGCTGTGTCAACTAACATTTTGGATGTTGATTTTGGCAAGATTACACCGTTTGTTGGTAATTACGATTTTTGGCGTGAGTCGTCTGAATTAGCACAACGTCTGGCTTCACAACAAAATTCTAAAAAAGAAGAACAGATTAAACAATTACAAGAATTCGTTGCACGTTTTTCAGCCAATGCATCAAAGTCAAAACAGGCAACGGCTCGTAAGAAGCAGCTCGATAAAATCACACTAGATGATATTAAACCTTCTTCACGAAAGTATCCGTTTATTAATTTCCCTTTGAATCGCGATATGGGAAATGATATGCTTCGTGTTGAAAATGTTTCAAAATCAATTGATGGTGAAAAAGTATTGGATAACATTTCGTTTATTGGCCGTCCAGGTGATAAAATTGCAATTTTGTCTCGTTCTGACCTCGCCACGACAACTTTGATGCAAATTATTGCTGGCACTTTGACCCCAGATACGGGGACAGTAAGTTGGGGCGTTACAACATCACAATCTTACATTGCTAAAGATTTAAATGATAACTTTGAAAACCAAGAGGCAACAATTTTAGATTGGTTGCGTGATTTTGCTGAAGAGGAACAAAAAGATAATACAAGTTTGCGTGGTATGTTAGGGCAGCTTTTGTTCCGTGGAGATGACTCTTTGAAACAAATCAAAGTATTATCTGGTGGCGAAAAAGTACGTATTACTTTGGCTAAAATGATGTTGTTAAAAGCCAATGTTTTATTGATGGATGATCCTACTAATCATTTAGATCTTGAGTCAATCCAATCGTTAAATGATGCAGTTGTGAACTTTAAAGGTGGTATTGTGATGACATCACACGATCACGAGTTCCTAGGAACGACAGCTAACCATGTGATTGAGGTATCTGCTAAAGGTGCTGTGGATCGCGTGGATACAAGCTATGATGAATTTATTTCAACTGAAAGTATTCAAGAAAAAGTGAAAGAACTTTATTAATATTTTTTACGATACCAATTAAGGGGGCGTCTAAGGACGCTTTTTTGCATGGTATAATAAACGCAGAGGAGAAATGTAATCATGACAATTGGTATTGATAAAATAGCCTTTTACACACCTAATTATGTACTTGACCTTGTGGCACTAGCTAAAGCACGTGGAGATGAGCCGGACAAATATACAATTGGTATCGGGCAAGATCATCAGGCAGTTGTACCTAATTTTGAAGATGTTGTGACAATGGGTGCCAATGCCGCTGCTAAAATCATAACCCATGAGGACCGTGATGCGATTGATGAAGTTATCTTTGCAACAGAATCGGGTATTGATAATTCTAAATCAGGTGCGTTATATATTCAACAATTATTACAATTATCTGAATTCATTCGAACGATTGAAGTGAAGCAAGCGTGCTATGCTGGTACCTATGCTTTAATGCAGGCACGTGATTACGTTGCGACGCATCCAGGCAGACGTGTCCTAGTCATCGCATCTGATATTGCACGTTACGGATTAGAAACATCTGGTGAAGTGACTCAAGGCGCTGGTGCAGTGGCTATGATTGTATCAGAAAATCCAAAGATTGCATCAATTAATAACGATTCAGTTTATATGAGTCGACAGGTATCTGATTTTTGGCGTCCGATTGATCGTGAAGAAGCTTTAGTTGATGGTCATCTGTCGACAGCTATTTATAAAGAAATGTTTTTATTGTTGTGGCAACGTTATAAACAGCAAAATCATCTCCAAATCAATCAGTTTGCGGGATTTGCTTTCCACTTACCCTATACGAAAATGGGTAAAAAAGCGCTAGACCAGATTATGTCGGAGGCAACAGCGCAACAACAACAACGTTTAGCACTAAATTTAACAGCTAGTCAAAGGTTTAGTCGGGAAGTTGGCAATCTATATACAGGGTCAGTTTATCTAAGCCTATTGTCACTGCTCAGTCATGCCGCAAACTTAAAGGCTGGTGAAAAATTAGCTATCTTTAGTTATGGATCAGGCGCTGAGGCAGAACTTTACTCAGTGACACTCCAACCTGGTTTTGAGAATTATGTACCGGCTAAATTAACACAAGATATGTTGTTGAAGCGTCAGACGCTTAGTGTTGGTGAGTATGAGGTATTTTTCAAGGCACAACACTTTAATTCACACATCGACACAAAAACCGATGCCATTACTAGAAGCAAGACATTTCAATTTTTAGGATGGCAAGATGGCGAGCGTCTCTATCAATAGATGCTGAAAAAATAATGGCACTTCGATGCTATCTATTGTATAATATTTAAATAACTTTTAAAGAGGAAAAAAATGGCCAAAGCAGTTGTAACAGTTATCGGAAAAGACAAACCAGGGATTATTGCTGGTGTATCTCGTACATTAGCCGAGCATGATATTAACATTCTGGACGTGTCACAGACAATCATGTCTGATATTTTCACAATGAGTATGCTAGTTAATTTGGAAAAATTGGACGAAGAATTTAATAAGTTGCAAAACGATTTAAATCATCTAGGAAAGCAATTAAACGTTGAAATTCACACGCAACGTGAAGAAATCTTTGATGCAATGAGTCGCGTTTGACTAACCTGCGTGCATTAAAAAGCCATGCTATATTTTTATTATCGTTGATACTATGGCGTTTGTGTTAGACAAATAAAAACTGGAGAAATTATGGAAACCAATCAAATAACTGAAACAATCAATATGGTTGCCGAAGAGCATTTGGATATTCGCACTGTTACGATGGGAATTTCACTGCTCGATACAATAGCTGGCACCCCACAGGAGACGGCTAAAAATATTTATCAAAAGATTACCACTTATGCTAAGGATTTAGTTAAAGTGGCGCAACAAATAGAACGTGAATTTGGCATTCCAATTACTAATAAACGCATTAGTGTGACGCCTATTGCTTTGATTGCTGGAAAAGCCAGCCCTGATGATATGTTATATTATGCCCATGCGTTAGATGATGCAGCAAAGGCAGTCGGTGTTGATTTTATAGGGGGCTATTCGGCACTTGTCCAAAAAGGATTTGCAAATGGCGATTTGTCGCTCATTAAATCATTGCCACGTGTTTTAACAGAAACTGATCTTGTGATGTCAAGCATCAATATCGGTTCGACAAAAGCAGGTATTAATTTAGATGCAATTAAATTAATGGGCGAAACGATAAAAGCGATTACTGACAAATCAGACACTGCGAATGCAAAATTAGTTGTGTTTGCAAATGCAGTAGAGGACAATCCCTTTATGGCTGGCGCTTTTCATGGTGTTAGTGAGGCAGATGTCGTTATTAACGTCGGCGTTTCTGGTCCTGGTGTTGTTAAACGCGCACTTGAAAAGGTCAAGGGCGAACCCATTCAAATTGTTGCCGAAACAGTTAAGAAAACGGCTTTCAAAATTACACGCGTTGGTCAAATGGTTGGGTCGTTGGCTGCTGAACGTTTGGGTGTTGAATTTGGTATTGTCGACTTAAGTCTAGCACCAACGCCTGCTCGTGGCGATTCAGTTGCCGAAGTCTTAGAAGAAATTGGCCTTGAAATGGTTGGTACACATGGGACAACGGCAGCACTGATGTTGCTAAATGATGCTGTTAAAAAAGGTGGTGTAATGGCATCACAACGTGTTGGCGGCTTGTCAGGTGCATTTATTCCAGTTTCCGAGGATGCTGGCATGATTGATGCTGTTAAAGCTGGCGTATTATCATTGGCTAAGTTAGAGGCAATGACAGCGGTTTGTTCTGTTGGTCTTGATATGATCGCAATTCCTGGAGAAACGGATGCGACAACGATTGCTGCCATGATTGCTGATGAAGCAGCTATTGGTGTGCAAAATAATAAAACAACTGCAGTAAGGATTTTACCAACCAATGGAACAAAAGTTGGCGACATCGTAGACTACGGTGGCTTATTGGGGACTGCACCGGTGATGCCAGTTGTTCAAAAATCAAGTGCTGATTTTATCAATCGAGGTGGTCATATTCCGGCACCTATTCATTCATTTAAGAATTAAAAAAAACCTCAGGTTTTTCTGATGTGTACCGAAAGTTAAAGTAACTTCCGAGTACCTGTCATTCACTGAGGTTTTTTTAATTCTTAATTTGTTTTTGATATTTTGATTGTTCAATCGGTTGACGATTATTAGAGGTTGCCTGACCAGCCATGATGGCAATATAACCAATTAAAATAACAATAATAAGCGCAGCAACAACACGTGCTGGGTGATAAAAAAAGTTTCTTACATGACCTGATAAGCTTAGTCGCTCGTCATCAGGAAGGCTCTCTGTCATTGCTGATTCTAGCGCGTAAGCAAAGCTGTCGTAATCAACTGCTTTAGCAGATGATTCGTAAGGTACAATCGCAATTTCACGTGTATCAGACATTTTAAACTGTGCAGGCTTTGTATCATGTGCATCACGGTTTGTTAAAATATTTGTACGAAAAGTCGCAATGGCGTGTAATGCTTTACCTCGTAATAATGACAAGTTATTGTGTATTTGTTCTAATGGGGTTTGTACAGGAATTTTCATAATCTTACTCCTTTATGACTTTAAGTTAACACTTCTAGTTAGTCTTCTACTTTATATCATATCTGAAAATGTTATGTTTGTGTGCATGTTTGCCTGATCATAACTAAATTAAAGTCTTCTTAATTTTTGTCAGATGGAAATGAGCGCGTATAATAGAATTATGATAACAAAAGAGCAAAAATTGTATCGTATCTATCTAGCTTCAGAACGTCAATATTCACCATTGACGTTGAAGGCTTATTTGTCAGATATTGATGAATTTATCAGTTTTTTAACTCAAAATGGTGGATTTACAAATTTTAAAGCAGTACAGTCGCTTGATGTTCGCGTATATTTAAATGATTTGTACGAACGTCATTTAGCTCGTACAACAATTTCGCGAAAAATTAGTAGCTTGCGGATGTTTTATCAATTTATGATTGCTAATCAGTTTGTGATTGATAATCCCTTTGAAAATATTGCCTTGCGTAAGCATCAAAATCACTTGCCAGAATTTTTCTACGAAACAGAAATGACAACTTTGTTTGACATGGCATATAATCAAGAGGATAAGCTTTGGCAACGAAATGCTGCTTTACTGGAGTTTTTGTATGCAACGGGTGCACGAGTCACTGAAATCGCGACACTCACGATTTCCCAATTAGATTTTTCGCAACGTTTAGTATTGATTCATGGTAAAGGAAATAAGGATAGATACGTACCGTTTGGTCATTTTGCTGCACAAGCTCTGACGCAATATTTAAAAGAGACACGAGCGGATTTAACTGCTAAGCAACTTACGCCGCATCAGATTGTCTTTGTCAATCATCGCGGTGAACCAATTACAGCAGCTGGTATAACATATATTTTAAATCAGCTGATGCAACGTTCAGAACTGACTGGGAAAATACATCCACATATGTTGCGGCATACATTTGCGACACACTTGCTCAATAATGGTGCAGACATGCGAACCGTTCAAGAACTATTGGGTCACGTGAATTTGTCGACAACTCAGATGTATACGCACGTGACGCGTGAAAATCTGCAAAAAAATTATCAAAATTTTTTCCCACGTGCCAAAAAAAAGCTGTAAACGCTTAACATTGATAACATTTATCCTTTAAAATTTGGTAGAATATAGGTATTATGATTAAACTTGAAAATAACAATTTAAAAATTGCAATTAATGAAGAAGGCGCCGAGCTTACAAGCGTTTGGCACAAACAAGCTGAGTTAGAATATATTTGGATTGGTGATCCTAAATATTGGGGTAGACATGCATCAAATCTATTTCCAATTGTTGGTCGTCTCCGTGGCGATCAATATAAAGTGGCAGGTGAAACCTATTTTATGAATCAACATGGTTTCGCTCGAAATACTATTTTTGAAGTCATCGAACAAAGCGATAGGCATGTTGTTTTTCGTATTCATGATACGGATTCAACGATGCGTGTGTATCCTTTCAAATTTCAGTTAGATATACGCTATGATTTGACAGACAACAATGAACTTAAAATTGCTTACATTGTTAAAAATACTGATACTGAGAAATCCTTGTTCTTTAGTGTTGGTGGACATCCAGCGTTTAATTTACCACTTGATGGCGGTAAGTTTTCCGACTATTATGTGTCGATTGAACCAGAAAAAATGTATGATCGTGTCCGTTTGACAGGCCCTTACTCAAATCCAAATGTGCCAACACCGTTTAATGCTAATATTCCACTACGTTTGCGTCAGGAAGATTATCATGATGATGCGATTATTCTTAAATTAGATCGTCAAAAAACATCATTTTTGTTAGCGCGTTTAGCTAATCAGCACGGTCTACGCATGACTTTAGATAACGCACAGTTCTTGGGAATTTGGACACCGGCAGGAAAAGAAGCACCATTCATCGCATTAGAGCCTTGGTGGGGCATTGCTGATACTGTTGATTCAACAGGTAATTTTAAAGAGAAATTTGGTGTTAATGTATTAGCTGCTGGGGATACATTCAACGGTACTTACAGCTTACAATTTTTCTAAAATGTGTAGTTATAAATAAAAGTGTTGACAAAACACTTATTTAGTTCTAATATAAGTTTAACAATTTAATCGTCCAATTAAACTAATGAGATGGAGATCAAACTAATCGTGCACGCACAGAGAATCTGGGATACTGAGAGCCAGGTCGAACGCAGGTTGGCAAATGGACCATCGAGGGTCAGTTGAAAGCAGTTACTGCAAGTAGGCTTGAACGTGTGACATACGTCAGTTGTCAGGTTTGTGTTAGCAAACTGTGGAGGAGCGAGTCGACGAGTCTTACTTTTTTAGTGTTATTCGATCTCTCGAAATCAGGTGGCACCGCGGAAAATCCGTCCTGAAAATATTGCAAAAGCAAATATTTTCAGGACGGATTTTTTATTTGCTTTGAAATGATTAAAAGGAGAATATGATGACAAAAAAAGGATATTATGGTGAATATGGTGGGCAATTTATTCCTGAACTGTTAATGCCAACTGTTAATGATGTTGCCGATGCATTTAACCACTATAAAGATGATGCCGATTTTAAAAGCGAATTAAAAGATTTATTCGATAATTACGCTAACCGACCATCGTTACTATATCATGCTAAAAATATGTCTAAAGAGCTTGGCGGCGCGCAAATATATTTTAAACGCGAGGACCTCAATCATACAGGTGCACATAAAATTAATAATGTTTTAGGGCAAGCATTAATCGCAAAAAGAATGGGGAAATCACGATTAATAGCTGAGACTGGTGCTGGACAACATGGTGTTGCGACGGCAACGGCGGCTGCACTGTTTGGTATGGAAGCGGAAATTTTCATGGGGAAGGAAGATACAGATCGCCAAGCGCTGAATGTCTATCGGATGAAACTATTAGGTGCTAAAGTTCACGCGGTGGATACAGGCACAATGGTTTTAAAAGATGCTGTCAATGCGACTTTTCAAGAATGGACTAAACGCATTGATGACACTTTCTATGTTTTGGGATCAGCAGTTGGGCCTTATCCTTTTCCCGAAATGGTGAAGTACTTTCAATCGATTATTAGTGAAGAGGCTCGTGAGCAATTTCTAAGTCAAACTGGTAAATTACCAGATGCTGTTATTGCCGCAGTTGGTGGTGGTTCAAATGCGATTGGTGCTTTTAGCAAATTCATTTCAGATCAAGATGTTGCATTAATTGGTGTGGAGGCAGCTGGTAAGGGAATTCATACAACACAAACTGCTGCAACTATCACTAATGGTACTCAAGGAATCTTTCATGGTATGAAGTCCAAATTTTTACAGTCCTCAGACGGACAAATTGATCCAGTTTATAGTATCTCAGCTGGGCTTGATTATCCAGGGATTGGACCGGAACACGCCTATTTAGCTGATATCAAGCGTGCGCAATATGTGCCTATTACAGATGATGAGGCAGTGCAGGCATTTGAGTATATTGCACGCACAGAGGGCATTATAGCAGCAATTGAGAGTTCACATGCGGTGGCCTATGCAATGAAAATAGCACCAAACATGCGACCAGATCAGCAAATCATGGTCAATTTAAGTGGTCGTGGTGATAAAGATGTTGCCGCCATCGCACGATACAAAGGAGTTGAAATTAATGAGTAATATGAGTAAAGCTTTAAATTTATTATCGTTACGTCAAGATTTGTCTGTTGAAATGGCTGAAAATGTGATGAACGATATTATGGCTAATCAGATATCAGATCCTGAAATTGCAGCATATTTAATGGGTTTGGCAGTCAAAAATGAGTCTGTACCAGAAATTGTAGGATCTGCAAGAGCGATGATTAACCATGCAATCAGTCTGGCACCAGAGCCTAACGCAATGGATATTGTTGGTACAGGGGGTGATATGGCAAATACGTTTAATATTTCGACAACTGCCAGTTTCATTGTGGCTGCAGCTGGTGTACCTGTTGCTAAACATGGTAATCGTGCAGCCAGCTCAAAATCGGGGACAGCCGATGTATTGGAAGCGTTAGGTGTTAAAATCGCTTTGACAGCAGAACAAGCCACGCAAGTACTACATCAAACTGGACAAACCTTTTTGTTTGCACGCGCCTTTCATCCAGCAATGAAAATTGTTGGGCCAATTCGTACAGCTTTGGGTGTGAGAACGGTCTTTAATGTGTTGGGACCTCTGACAAATCCAACTCGACCACAAACAATGTTATTAGGTGTCTATTCTAAACATTTACTTGTACCATTAGCTCATGTCTTATCAGAATTAGGTGTTCAACGCGCCATTCTTGTTCATGGACAAGATGGTTTGGATGAAGTGACTTTAACTGGGAAAACTGATATTGTCATGTTACGCAATCAACAAATTACGTCGTCAGAGTTTGACCCACTAGCTTATGGCTTTCATTACGCACCGTCAGAATCTTTAAGTGGTGGGACTGCTGTAGAGAATGCTGAAATAACTCGGCAAATTTTAAGTGGTGATCTTGTTGGATTTAAGACTGATACAGTGATATTAAATGCCGCTATGGCTTTGTTTGCTGCAAACGTTCGACCAGATTTAGATCAAAACATTAGACTAGCTCGTGACATTTTGTCTAGCGGAAAAGCTTATCAACAATTAGTTGCACTCCAACAAGCAACTCAGGCGGTTAGCACATGATTTTAGACGAATTAGTGCGTGCTACGCGTGACAATATGTTGAAAAGGCAGCTCGACGTGTCTTTGTCAGATTTAAAAGCAAAAGCAGGTCAAATGCCTGTTCAGATCAATTTTCCTTTTGAAGAGGCCTTACATCAACCGAAAATTTCTGTTATAGCAGAAATTAAACAAGCTTCCCCATCAAAAGGTCAAATTATACCAGTTAACCAATTTGATTATATGTCAATTGCTCGCCAGTATGAAGCAGCGAGGGTTGATTTAGTCAGCGTGTTAACAGAAGAAACTTATTTCAAAGGGTCGCTAGATATTTTGAAATCAGTTGTAAAATCAATTGATAACCCTGTACTACGCAAAGATTTCACAATTGATCCCTATATGATTTATGAAGCCAAAGTTGCCGGAACATCTGCTGTTTTATTAATTGTAGCTATTTTAGATGACGTGCAATTAAGTCAGTATCTTCATCTAGCTGATCAACTAGGGTTATCAGCCATTGTTGAAGCACATACTGCTTCAGAAATTAAACGTGCTATTGCTGCAAAAGCACGCATCATTGGCATTAATAATCGTAACCTTAAAGATTTTACGGTGGATTTTAAAAATACAGCACGTTTACGTGCGTTGATTCCTGAAGACGTCAGTACTGTGTCTGAGTCTGGCATTCAAACACGTGAAGATGTTGCGTTACTTGAAGCCATTGGCGTGAATGGTATTTTAGTTGGTGAAGCTTTCATGAAGGCAAAAGATAAAATTGATATGTTTAAAATTTTAACAGGAGGAAATGATGACTAAAATCAAGCTATGTGGTAATTTTCGAGTCGATGATGCTGATTTGTTAAATCAAGTGCAACCAGATATGGCAGGCATTATTTTGGCACCAGGGTATCGGCGGACAGTCAATCTCATGACAGCACTCAAAATACGTGAGCGATTAGATGAGCATATTCCTTTATATGGTGTTTTTATGAATCAAAACATTGCGGACGTATTGACTTTGTTTACAAGCGGTTTGATACAAGGCGTACAGCTTCATGGTGATGAATCAGAATTAGAAGTGACCATTCTACGTGAAAAAAATGTACCCGTTATACAAGTCGTAAAACCCGAACAGGCACTGGCTCCTACAACGGCAGATTACCTTTTATTAGATCACGGTACTGGTTCTGGCGAGCCATTTGATTGGGAAATCGTCCCACCTAAGCCACTACGCCGCACACCAATAATACTGGCCGGAGGATTAACACCGATTAATTTGCAAGAAGCGATCACGCAAGCACAGCCGGAATGGGTAGATATATCAAGTGGTGATGAAGTATCAGGGATTAAAGATTTAGCAAAAATGCAAAAATTAGTAGATATAGCACACCATAATCCGAATTAAGGTATGTATTATCGATTGGAAGGTAAATAATGGTCGAAAAAATAGAAACAGTTTTGAAACACGGCAAAGGATTTATTAGTTTTGTTGTTGCTGGGGATCCTAATTTTGATAAAAGTGCTGACTATATTGTGGCACTTGCAGAAGCAGGAGCAGATGTTGTGGAAATTGGGATTGCTTTTTCAGATCCATCTGCGGATGGCGAAACAATTATGAAGGCTGATTTGCGTGCTACTGCAGCTGGTTCAACAACTCGAAAAGTATTTGAATTAGTTGAAAAAGTGCGTCAGCGGACTCAGGTACCGCTAGTCTTCTTAACGTATACGAATCCTGTGTTTACCTATGGATATGAAGCATTCTTAGCCAAGATGAAAGAATATGAGGTTCAAGGTATTATTATGCCGGATTTGCCATTAGAAGAGCAGGCAGAATTTGTCGCACTTGCTGAAAAATATCAGCGTTCATTTATTCAATTAGTCACTTTAAAATCAGGAAATCGAATACCAGATATTGTCAAGCATGCATCTGGATTTGTTTATGTTGTCAGCTCTCTTGGCATTACTGGAACACGACAAAATTTATCAACTGATGCTTATGAATTGATTACACAAATTAATCAGTTGACTGATGTGCCGACAGCCGTTGGGTTTGGCGTTAGTCAGCCGGATCAAGTCTCACAGTTTAGCAATGCGCAGGCGGTAATTGTTGGCTCGGCTATTGTTAAGATCATTGCCGCACATCCCTTTGATGCTGAACGATATCTAACAACATTTGTTAAAGATATGAAAGCAGCGTGGTGATTATATTAAGCATAATCGTTATGAATCACAAATAAATCGGGGAGGATGTACTGCATCGTATATGGCGCAGTACACTCAAAAAAATATGACATATGAAACAAAGAAATTAAACGCTGACACAATTAGTGTGATTAGCGCGTACTTACGTTTGCGTGGCGAACATACAGTACTGCTAGAATCTGTGCCAACGTCACAGGAAAAATCACGTTATTCGATTTTAGGCTTAGAACCAGTTCATGAATTTAAAGCAACGGGTAAAAATATTAGTATTGACGGCACGCTATCGCAATCAAATGATCCATTACAAACTTTGAGTGATTTGGTCGTGACTAATTCACCGACTAATCAGTACTTGCCTTTTCAAGGTGGTGCGATTGGTTATGTTGGTTTTGATGCCATAGCAGCATACGAAAATATCGGTAAAACACCATTTGACGACTTAAATATGCCCGATATACATATGTTTCTATACGAAACATTTATTATTTTTGACCATCAAAAAGAAACATTAACGATTGTTGCGGATAATGTTTACTCACATCGTCATCAAACACAATTACATGCAGTAATTGCTGAAATTGAAAGTCGGTTGCGACAACAAGTTGATGCTGAATTGGTTGAGCGGGTGTTGCCAACATTTGAACCAAAGTCCAATATGACGGTAACGGCATTTACGACGATGGTTAATCGTATTAAACAATTAATTAGCGCAGGTGACGTGTTTCAAATGGTACCATCACAACGCTTTAGCTTTGATTTTAACGATGACCCTTTTGATTTTTATCGACAATTACGTCGCACAAATCCCTCACCTTATATGTATTACATGGACTTGGGAGACGTGCAGCTTGTTGGTTCATCCCCCGAAAGTTTAGTTACTGTTCGTCAGGGTGTTGTCACAACGAACCCAATTGCTGGTACGCGGAAAAGAGGTGAAACAGCGCAAGAAGATGAAAAAATAGCAGCAGAGTTGTTGCATAATGAAAAAGAAGTAGCCGAGCATACGATGCTTGTTGATCTTGGTCGTAATGACTTGGGTAAAATTTCTGAATATGGGAGTGTGCATGTCACAACGTTACTAGATATTCAAAAATATCGTTACGTCATGCATTTAGTCTCCGAGGTGGCCGGTCAATTGCGACCAGAACTATCAGCGATTGCCGCTTTGAAGGCAACTTTACCAGCTGGCACAGTTAGTGGTGCGCCTAAAGTGCGGGCATTACAACGTATTTACGAAATGGAGCCAGTCAAGCGTAGCGTTTATGCTGGTGCAATTGGTTATTTATCACAAGATGACCAAATGGATTTTGCTATTGCAATTCGTACAATGGTTGTTAAAAATCATAAAGGATATGTACAAGCCGGCGCTGGTATTGTTTTTGACTCAGAGCCAGAAAATGAATATCAAGAAACAATTAATAAAGCCAAAGCGTTACTTAATTTAGGAGGTCATGCATGATACTATTAGTTGATAATTATGATTCCTTCACATATAATTTAGCTCAAATAATCGGCGAACTAACAGATTTAAAGGTTTTGCGTAATGATGACAAATCACTCTATACCGTCGCTGACCAAGCAGATGGCATTATATTCTCGCCTGGTCCTGGTCGATCGGATGAAGCAGGCGAATTAGAAAACATGATTAGGCGATATTATGACAAAAAGCCACTATTGGGCATTTGTTTAGGACACCAAGCGATAGGTGAAGTATTTGGTGGAACCGTTACTCATGCGACAACTATCCGTCATGGTAAGGTTTCAACAATGCTGACAACGGCACCGTCGGCTTTGTTTACAACACCGAAAACTGACATTATGCGTTACCATTCGCTTATTGTTAAAGCAGATCGACTACCCAAGGAGTTTGTTATTACAGGTCAATCTGCTGACGATCATGAAGTGATGGCCATGCAGCATAGATGGTTACCAGTTTTTGGCCTGCAGTTTCATCCAGAATCGATTGGCACACCAGAAGGTGCTGAAATGATTAGAAAATTTGCGGCGCTGACACAAACAAGTAATTAATTTGGTAACGGATGATTCAACATGAGTTGAATCTTTTTTATATCACCAAAATTTGGCTAGAAGATGTTGCATTTATGTGTTTGGTTGTTAGGATTTAGCGTGGTAAAATAAGGAAAGTACTTTTCAGGGAGGCGAACGATGGGAACAATAAAATTACCTAACATGCGGTTTTATACGTATAATGGTGTGCTAAAGGCAGAAAATGAATTAGGACAGCAGATTTCAGTAGATGTTACCATTCATTATCCAATTGAAACGGCTGTAAAAGATGACGATTTGGAGACAACTGTTTCTTATGTTGATGTTTATGAAACTGTTGAAAAATTAGTCACAACGCGGCAATTTAAATTAATTGAAAGTTTGGCACAAAGTTTGTTAGTCAAATTATTGAATCAGTTTCAACAAGTCACACGTATTGATGTTTCGGTGCATAAACTCTATATTCCGCTACCGGGTATCTATGATCCATTTGTTATTAGTGTGAGCGGGACACCAAACGATTTAGAATTATGGGAGCACCAATAATGACTGTGGCTTATTTAAGTTTGGGTGCTAATATTGGTGATCGCCTGGCTAACCTGCAACAGGCAGTGACTTTATTACAGAAAACTAAGGGAATAGACATCACTGATGTGTCAAACGTTTACGAGACACAACCAGTGGGTGGTGTGGTTCAGGATGATTTTTATAATTTGGCTGTGCGTATTGACACCGAATTATCAGCGCCCGAATTATTAACACGGCTACATGAAATTGAATCTCATTTAAAACGTGTGCGTAAAATTCATTGGGGACCACGTACCATTGACATTGATATCTTATTATTCGGGGATGATATGTGGTCAGATGACACTTTGACCGTTCCACATCGTGAAATGGCAAATCGGCGGTTTGTGTTGACACCTTTGTTAGATGTCGTGTCAGATGATCGGCGCTACGAAATTGAAAATTTATTAGCGCATACGGCGGATACAAATTGGATTCGTGCTGTGGCTAACGTGAGAGTAGAAAATGACAATATTTAACGATGAAGAAACAACAATTTTAATGCAAGGTGTGACCAACTTGTTACGAGCAATTGGTGATGACAAAAATCGTGAAGGGGTAATTGAGACGCCCGCACGCGTTGTCAAAGCGCAATCTGAAATTTTTGCACATACCGGCGAGATGCAATTTAATGATTTTAAATTATTCAACACTACAAATGACGCTGATATGGTCATTGTTGAAAGCATACCGTTTTATTCTATGTGTGAACACCATTTATTGCCTTTTTTTGGCACAGTAGATGTGGCCTATGTACCTGATGGTCAAATTATTGGTTTAAGTAAAATACCACGATTGATTGAATGGGCTAGTCGCCGGCCCAATGTCCAAGAAAATTTAACGCATCTGATTGCCAGTGAAATGACTCGCATTGTTGCGCCAAAAGGTGTAGCAGTAAATGTGACGGCTAGGCATATGTGCATGGAAATGCGCGGTATTAATCAACCAGGCACGCAAACTAACACAGCGATTTATCGTGGTCTATTACAGACAGACACATTTTTAAAGGAAAGTTTTGCACACCGTGTAAACAAACACTAAATCCATGACATATCAAGAAATACAACAACAATTAGATAAAAGTTGGCGCGTTTTTGAACCAAATCGTGTCACATTTTTAAGGCAGGTTTTGTCGTGGATAGGTAGCCCTGAAACAACTATGCGTGTCATCCAAATTGCTGGTACAAATGGGAAAGGATCAACTGGCACGATGTTGCGCGAAATTTTGCTTGCAAATCATGATTCTGTGGGACATTTTGCTAGTCCTGCAGTTTTTGATGATCGTGAACAAATTTGGCTTAACGGGTCATTTGTATCTGAAAACGATTGGGTGAAAGCTTACGAGACATTGCAATATGTTTTGAGAGCTCATGGGTTAAGTGATAATGCGTTGTCTTATTTTGAAGTTTGGACATTGGTTGCCTTGTTAGTGTTTCATGCGCATGGTGTTCAGTATGCAATTGTTGAAGCTGGTTTGGGTGGCTTACATGATGCCACGCATATGTTAACATCATCGACGATTATAGCTTATACAGAAATTGGTTTAGATCATCAAAATATTTTAGGTGCAACAATTCAAGATATTGCACAGAATAAAGCTGGCCTCATGACAACTGGGGCAGCTATTGTTAGTGATTTATATCAACCAGAAAATGTTGGCTTGATTTTAAAAACTCAAGCTGAGAAAATTGGTGCAACGTGGTTTGAGCAACAGATTGATGTTCAAGTAGAAGATAATACGACTCATGGACTACGAGTCAAGATTGATGGTGATAGCTATTCATTAGGACTACTAGGTAGGTTTCAAGCAAGAAATCTTAGTGTGGTGTGGCAAATTCTTTCAGTCTTAGAGCAGCATTTTTCAGTCGCGTTTGCATCTAAAACACGACAAATTGGTTTAGCACGAACGCATTTAATTGGGCGTATGCAGGTCAATCATATGCAACGTATATTATGGGATGGTGCACATAATATTGATGCTGTACATGCATTAATTGATACTTTAAATGATTGGCGTTTGACGGTTAAACCATTGCTGATATTAGGTGTTTTAAAGGATAAAAATTATCGTCATATGATAGACTTGTTGCTACCAATGGTGTCACAAGTCATAAGTGTCACACCAGAAAACCCACGCGCCTTATCTGCAGATGATTTAGCTACCACGATTCGTGAACGGCAGATAACGATGCCAGTGACAGTTATTAATCCTGAAAATGCGTTAGACATAGCTAAGCAATTACGACAACAAAATCAATATATTATTGTGGCGGGATCTTTTTATACATTACGAGCAGTGGGAGGTTTAAATGATTAAAAGACTAGTTATGGCATCTAATAATTCAGCTAAAACGCGTGAAATCCAAAGCGTTTTCAAAGCGTTTGGTATGCTAGTTGTAAATTACCGTGAATTAATCGATACCAAAAAATTTCCAGCCGAGACAACGTTGGACCAGTATGCTAATGCGTTAGGCAAGGCGCAATTTATCCAACAGTTTTTGCCAAATGAAAACATATTAGCCGACGATACTGGTGCTTATTTTGCAGCTTTTCCCGAACGTTTTGGGCTAACGACAGCACGTGAATTAAAGGCGCTTGGTTTAACGTCAATACATGAAGAAAATGAGTATTTGTTGAATTTGTATACGCCAACTATGGATCGTCATGCCTACTTAGAAGCATTACTGGTATTGGTGACACCCACAGGCGATGTCATTTCAAGTACTGGTCGTGGTGGTGTAGCACTGGCTCGAAGTGATCGGGGAGACTATTCAATAGGGTTTGATCGATTATTTGAAGCCGAAAATGGTAAAACATTTGCGGAAATGTTAATGCCTGAACGCATTATATATTCTCACCGTGGTCGTGCAGCAAAAAAATTATTGCAGGAGTTGAACCATGATGATTGACATTAAAACACCAAACAATGCTGTTTTGTTTGCTATGCAATCACGTGGTGAAGGGGTATTACTGAAATTTGATCAGGTGACACTGCAATTTGCTGTAACTTTATCTGAACTAGGTGCTGTTAAGTTAGAGTCAAACTATTGGCTTACACGCGGTGCAGCAGTAGCTTTACAAAAACGTAGCGATAGCTATGCTTTACATCAGTGGCTATCGCAAAATGACTATGTTTGGCAGGTGGGTTCACATACGTTGCATGATGTATCGGGTGTGATTTATGGGGTGCTAAATGTCAGCCCAGAGTCTTTTTATAATGGTGAGTTAGTTTCAAAAAAAGTAGATACAATGGTGTCACGTGCCGGTGAAATGTTGACACTGGGCGCTGATGTTATCGAAATTGGTGGTCAAACCACAAAACCAGGGTATGTTGAATTAACAGCGACTGAAGAAATAAATCGTATTTCACCAGTTATTAAGGGCATCAAACAACGTTTTCCTGAAGCAATTGTCGCGGTTGATACCTATAAATATGAAGTCATGGTCATGGCTGTTGCATTAGGTGTGAATATTATTAATGATGTTAATGGCTTTCTGGATGATGAACGCAAGGGTCCGTTTTTAGCAAACAAACAAGTTGGACTGTTGACAATGTGGAATCCGCGTACGCAAGCAGTGACCCATTTACAACAAGAGATGCATGATTGGTTTGCAGAAAATTTAACAGCGTTAACAGCATATGGCATTGATAGAGAGCGTATTGCACTTGATCCCGGTGTTGGCTATGCAAAAAATTCAAACGGTCATCAGGATTTGGCTATGATGAATACAATTGCGCATTTACAAGATTTTAGAAGACCAATTATGACAGCGGTAGCTAATAAAGGCTGGGCTAAATTCTTACTTGATTTGCCAAAAAATAAGCGAGCTGATGTATCATTAATTGCTGCAAACGAAATGTTTCGTCGTGGTGCACGTATATTGCGTGTTCACGATGTACAATCAGCCAAGCAAATGGTCCAAGTGGTTCAAGCCATTTCAGGCAGCTTTTTAACGTCTTAGCGCCTGGTAAATTAAATATATAGAAAAAATATTGCACTTATTTCGAAACTACGTTATAATAAAAGGGACCAACTGGGTAGAATCTATCTACCTACCCGCCACTTATTCCTTGGAGTAAGTGGCGTTTTTAATTGAGGCAATATTTGAAAAATACTGCCATTGTTATTGGTAATTCACGATATAATAAATAGGTAACACAAAACAGTAAGTACTTTGTGTCACAAGTCACATTTTGAAAGAAGATAATGGTACCTAATCATATGACAACACTTATTTTAACGGACTTAACACAGACCGATACTGCTAAACAAGTCGCGCAAACACTTAACATCGATTTTAAGCAAGTTAATGCAACGCTTACACTACTCAATGACGGTTCAACAGTGCCTTTTATTTCCCGTTACCGCAAGGAAATGACTGGTGAGCTGGATGAAGTACAAATTCGCGATATTCAGGCCGCTGCTAAGAAATTGCAAGATTTGTCAGATCGTAAACAAACTGTGTTAAAGGCTATTTATGAACAACAACAGCTCACACCAGATTTGTTAAAAACCATTCAATCTGCAAAAACAGTACAAATTGTAGAAGACTTATATTTACCGTACAAACAAAAAAGACTTACTAAGGCAATGGTTGCACGCGAAAATGGCTTGCAGCCGTTAGCAGACTTTGTCATGGCACATATTACCAAAACGATTCCTGTTGATGACTATATTAACGATGCTGTACCTACGCATACGGATGTATTAGCAGGGCTACATGAGATACTAGCTGAACAAATTGGCGAAAATGCGTTATATAGACAATGGTTACGAACACGAATGGGACAAGATGGCACATTCATATCTAGTTTAAAACGTGGCGGTAAGGCAAAAGATGAACAAGCAATTTATGAACAATATTATGATTATAGTGAACCGCTCAAAACAATTATTGAGAACAAATTTCGTATTTTAGCTGTTAATCGTGGTGAAAAAGATGGTGTTCTGTCGGCTAAAATTGATTTTGCCGAAGCGCGTATGATTCATTTTATTCAAACGAAAGAATTGAAAAGTCAACAGGCAACAGGCTCTGGATATGAAGCTTTGCGTGCTGCAATTGAGGATGCGTACAAACGATTTATCCAGCCAGCAGTTGAAAGAGATATACGTCAGGAACTGACGTCACAAGCACAAGAACAAGCCATCAAGGTATTCGGGGAAAATCTTTATCACTTGCTCATGCAAGCACCACTTAAAGGTCAAATTGTGATGGGATTTGACCCAGGATTTAGAACAGGGTCTAAATTAGCAATCATTGATGAAAATGGCAAATTTTTAAACAAGCAGGTCATATATCCGCATAAACCGGCTAATTTACAGCAACGAAAAGCAGCCGCCGAAACATTTAAAACATTAGTGCAACACTATCACGTGCAACTAGTAGCTATTGGGAATGGTACTGCCTCGCGCGAATCTGAAGAGTTTGTTGCCAATAATTTACCCAATGGTGTACAGTATGCGATCGTCAATGAAGCTGGTGCCTCAGTATATTCTGCATCTGATGAGGCACGTGCTGAATTTCCAGACTTGCATGTTGAAGAACGTTCAGCCATTTCTATTGGTCGTCGTATTCAGGATCCTTTAGCCGAATTCATTAAAATTGATCCCAAATCAGTTGGTGTTGGTCAATACCAACATGACTTAAACGCTAAATTACTAGATGAACAAGTGGATCAGGTAGTTGAAACAGCTGTGAACCAAGTTGGTGTCAACCTGAATACCGCTAGTGCGGCGCTGCTAACACATATTGCTGGTCTCAATAAAACACTTGCCCAGAACATTGTCATTTACCGTGATACGATTGGTAAATTCACCTCGCGTATCCAACTCAAAAAAGTGACACGACTAGGTCCAAAAGCGTTTGAACAAGCGGCAGGATTTTTACGTATTTTAGATGGTAAGAATATTTTAGATAATACAAATATTCATCCTGAAAGTTATTCTGCGGTTAAACAGTTACTCAAACTTGCAGAGATTGATTTGCAAGACTTAGCAACACCCATAGCTAATCAAAAATTGCGTGCCTTAAATCAAGAGCAAACAGCAAAGACCCTCAACATTGGATTGCAAACATTACAAGATGTCATAACGAACTTACAAAAGCCTGGTCGAGATGGCCGTTCTGAGATGGTTGGGGCACTGTTAAAATCTGATATTTTACATATTGAAGATTTAAAATCTGGGATGAAGTTGCAAGGTACTGTACGCAATGTTGTTGATTTTGGTGCATTTGTCGATCTTGGTGTGAAACATGATGGGTTGGTGCATATTTCGCGATTGGCAAGGCGTCGTGTCAAAAAACCAACAGATGTTGTATCTGTCGGTGACATTGTTAATGTTTGGGTGGTTGATATTGACGAAAAAAGACAGCGTATTGGGTTGACAATGATTAATCCAGAGGAGGTTAATGCATGATTATTCAAGCGGCAACAAAAGCAGACCAAGCCGTCATTTTAGAACTTGAGCAGACGATTTTGGATGATATGGCCTTGAAAATCTACGATGAGTTACGTGTTGCTGATGTGCAGGAGGCTTTGTCATTAGCTGTGGCAACTTCTGATAAAAGTCGCTATCATTATAGCCGGGCATTAGTTGCTAAAAACGATGCAAATCAAATTCTTGGGGTGGCTTTTGGTTATGTTGACACGGAAGAAAAAACACTTGACGATGCTTTGCAAACTGTTTTAGCAGATAAATTCAGTTATCATCGTTGGCTCTTTGAAGATTCAGAAGTGTTTGATAATGAATGGTATCTAGATTCCATTGTGGTCACAGATGAAGCGCGTGGACAAGGGATTGGTAAAAAACTATTTCAAGCTATTGAGACACGTGCTAAAGATCAACATCGTGACGTTGTCGGGTTAAATGTCGATGATGGTAATCCCAGAGCATACAAATTATATGATTCGTTAGGTTTTAAACCAGTTGGTCGATTGACTATTGGCTCGCATGATTATACGCATATGCAAAAGCAATTATAAAAAATGGCCATGCTGAGTTTCAAGCGTGGCCATTTTTTAGAAGAAAATAAATTTTTTCTTGGGTCTCAGGTAAGAGAATCCTTCGCCAAGTTGTTCTTGAGCAGTAAAAATTGAGACAAAGGCTTTCGGGTCGATTTCTTGAATGATGTGTTGCACAGCGCTGACTTCCGACGGATCAACAACAACATAAACAACACGTTGTTCGCGATGAGAGTATCCCCCCTCTGATTTTAATAGACTTGTACCACGCTCCAACTCATCCATAATGGCATGAGATATTTCTTCGGGGTAGCTTGTGAAAATCATAAATGAACGCGCCGTGTAGGCACCTTGTTGCGTTAATCCAACAACTTGGGCAAACACAAACGAGGCAATTAATGTATACATCATCTGTACAATGTCAATGTAGACTAGTGACATCAGTAAAACAACGGCATCTAAAGCAAACATTGTACGACCAATTTGGATAGCAAATTTTTGTTCCATGATACGTGCTACAACATCTGTACCACCAGATGTGCCGCCGAATCGAAAGACGATGCCTAACCCAACACCTGAGATAATACCCGCTAATAATCCAGCAATTAGCATATCATGGTGTAATATTGGGTGCATTGGCAGGGTTTGCCAGGTATATAGCCAAAATGACAGGGTAGCGATACCCCAAATTGTATAAATGAACGATCTGCGACCAAGAATACGATAACCGAGTAATAATAGGGGCACATTTAAAATTAAGTTTGTATAGGCTGGATTCCAATTAAATAGAGCTAGCAAGATTAAGGTGATACCGGACAAGCCACCTTCAGCTAGTTGATTTGGAATATTAATATTAATTAAGCTCCAGCCATAAAATCCTGTACCAAGGGTAATCATTACCAAATCTTTTAGTGAAATACGTGCTAAATTTGTGTTATTCATAGGCATCTAAGCTCCTCAACGACATTGCTTTAATTTTATCATAAAATCTATTGGCAGTAGCATGTAGATATTTGGTATAATAGTATAAATTGAGAGGTAAATATGGCAGATAAAGATTACAAACGTCCTAAATTTCATAAGACCACACATATAGTACGTAATATTTTTATTACGATTGCTGCCCTAATTATTATTAGTTTGGGTGTTTTCATTTACATTGGTTATTCGTCGTCTCAAAAAACGACAGCGCCAATCGCAGAGAAAGTTGTTAACAATAAGACTGTTAACGAGACCATTCATTCGGATTCTTCGAAGTCAAATGCGACATCGAGTCATAATGATCAGCAGAGCGATCAGTCATCAAATTCATCGGCAAACAGCAATAGCAGTGACAGTCAGTCGGAGTCAAGTAGCAGTGCTTCTTCATCTTCTGCCTCAAGTCGTTCTGAGGATAAAGATAAATCAGACATTGAGGCGTCCGCACACTTGAAGGGTAAGAAAATTAGTGAAGCCATTGCCTGGGCAAAAGCACATAATCGTTATTATTCATGGTCCATTACCTCTGGTGGTGATGATGCAGTTGTGACATCTGTAACAGATGACGGGCATAATATTAGTTTTGTTGCATCAGCTAAGTAAATGAATAGAGAAAGATATGCCACATAAAATTTTAACAATTGCTGGTTCCGATACCATTGCAGGTGGCGGTATACAAGCAGATTTAGCAACATTTAGTAACTATGATTATTTTGGATTAAGTGTCTTGACATCAATTGTCACGGTGACAGCATCAGAATTCAAGTTATTCCCAGTAGATACAGAAATTATTGAATCACAATTGCAGGCAGTGTTAGAAGTAGACGATATAATGGCTATTAAAGTGGGTTTATTACCAACACCTGAGATCATTACGCTGGTGGCAAGTTATTTGTCGCATGTTGATATACCTATTATTGTTGATCCTGTCATGGTTTTTAAAGAAACGTCAAAAATTGATACAAAAAATGTCGCAACAGCTATCAAAAATGAATTACTACCGTTAGCAACGATTGTTACACCTAATTTGAATGAGGCACAAATATTATCGGGCCAGATGATTAATAGTTTGCAAGAAATGAAGCAAGCTGTAAAAACGATTTTTAAGTATGGTTCCAAAAACGTTGTAATTAAGGGTGGCGCGGCATTGGCGGGTAGTGAGGCTGTTGATGTATTATATGATGGGTCAGTGCTTGTAACATTAACGCAAGAGAAGGTTACCACATCACCACCGTATCATAATGGTGCGGGTTGCACCTTATCAGCCGCTATAGCTGCTAATTTAGGTCGCTCTTTAGATACTATAACAGCAGTAAACGATGCCAAAAAATTTGTTTGGCAGGGCATTAAAAGTGGTGTAACTATAAATAAAAAATTTGCATTTGGCAATGTTTGGCAAGGTGCTCGGAGAAGTAATTATGGACCAAAAATTTAATACAAAACAAATGACGATTTTAGCAGTAATCATCGCGTTAAACGTTGTTTTGTCTTATATCGTTAGAATACCAGTGCCGGCAACTAATGGCTTTGTTAATTTAGTAGAAGCAGGCATTTTTATAGCTGCTATACTAGGTGGTGCGCGTCAAGGTATGATAGTTGGTGGGTTAAGTGGCTTATTACTTGATTTGCTAGCTGGTTATCCGCAGTGGATGTTTTTTTCTCTAGTTATCCACGGCATAGAAGGCTTAGTTGTTGGTTATTTTGGTTATCAAAAAAAGACAATTAGCCAAATTATTGGTTTAATATTAGGGTCATTGATTATGATTATTGGCTACTTATTAGCTGGGGCATTTTTGTATAATTGGACAGCAGGAATTGCGTCTATTATTGGCAATGTAGCCCAGTCCGTTATGGGGCTAGTTGTTGCGTTACTATTGATACCGATATTTAAACATATGCCACAAGTTAATTTAAGAAATTAAAAGCGACGGATGATTGTCTGTTGCTTTTTAATGTGATGAGGTATAATTTCATGAAGTATCATTTTTCACGCGCGTTACGTGATGAGGATCAGACACGACTCTACTGTGCCTTAGATTATTTCGACACAACAGCTTATTTTGCATCTGCTGATAGCAAAAAAGAATTATTTGGATTTGGTGTTTTACAGCAGGCAATGTCACCCGAAAATTTGACGGGCGATGTTGTTTTTGGTGGCTGTGCTTTTGATGATCAATTGATAGTTAATACACAACTAATGAACGGTATGTGGTTTGTACCAAAAATTTTTGTGACGGTTTATGATCGTTACATCAAATTTGAATCAAATACTGTCGCTAATTTTGAAGAATGGTTGGCAACATTTAAAAAGCGTGAAACCGCACAGATAACCATTCGTGGTGTCACTGATGAACAAGATTGGTTACTTAGAACTGAAAAACTGATTGATACACTAACAACAAGTGATACTTTAAAAAAAGTAGTTTTTGGGAGACAAAAACAATATCAGTTATCCGATGCGTTGGACATTTCGCGCTTGATTACTGCATTGAAAACACAAAAAAATGCCTATCGCTTTATTTTAAAACAGCATCAGGAACTATTTGTTTCTGCCACACCGGAACGCTTGGTGAAGGTAATGGCTGGTCAATTAGAAACAGCAGCTGTGGCGGGTACGGTAAGAAGAGGCACGA
Source organism: Leuconostoc rapi (assembly GCF_016908715.1). Taxonomy (GTDB): domain Bacteria; phylum Bacillota; class Bacilli; order Lactobacillales; family Lactobacillaceae; genus Leuconostoc; species Leuconostoc rapi. Next base: position 365,305 of record NZ_JAFBEK010000001.1, read on the forward strand.
CGATCTCAGAAGATGTCGCATTGGGCCAGTCTCTGTTCAATAGTGCAAAAAATAGACAAGAGCATCAGTATGTGGTTGATAATATTTTTCAAAAATTACAAATGGTGACTACTGATTTAATCGTGCCAAAAACACCAAAACTTTTAAGCAATAAGCAGGTGCAACATCTTTACACCCCAATTAACGGTCGCATTGATCCAGCATATGGCGTGGTCGATATTATGAGACGGTTGCATCCAACGCCAGCGCTTGGCGGGGTGCCACAAGAGGAAGCCCAACACTATATTCGATTACATGAGAAGAAACCTCGTGGCTTGTTTGCTGCACCTATTGGTTATTACACGGCAAATAGCAGTGGCGAATTTATTATTGGCATCCGGTCTATGCATGTTAATCAGACCACACATTTGGCAACACTTTTTGCAGGAGCGGGGATTGTTTCAGATTCTAACGCGGAGCAAGAATTACAAGAAACAAATCTAAAATTTGAACCAATGCGACAACTATTGAGGGACTATACAAATGGCAAATAATGCATTAACTAAAAATACCAAACATTTGATTAAGGCACTTTATGAGAGTGGTGTTAAAAATTTTGTCGTATCTCCGGGATCACGAACAACGCCTGTTGCCTTGTTATTAGCAGAGTATGATCGTCAAAATGACGATATTAACTTATACATTGACGTTGATGAGCGTTCAGCTGGTTTTTTTGCGCTTGGTATTGCAAAAAAGCAACAGGAACCCGTCGTACTTTTGGGAACATCTGGTACGGCAATTACCGAATATACATCGGCTGTTGCTGAGGCTCATATTTCTCATGTACCATTAATTGTTTTATCCACAGATCGGCCGTCTGAACTACAAGGAAACGGTGCGCCGCAAACGTTGACACAACATCAAATATTTGGCGAATTTACCAAAAACTATGTGAGCTTTACATTACAAGATGAACACCCAGATGTCACAACGTACATTGATTTTATGACACAAAAATTAGTCCATGAATCGAAAATCGCACCGCGCGGGCCACTACAAATTAATTTACCATTACGTAAGCCACTGATGCCACAATTAGGCGATAAGGAAGATATTGTGGTATCAAGTTTGACATTTGCACAGCCCTTGAAAACCATTGATATGTTAAAGTTGTCTCAAACACGAGTGCTTATTTTGGCTGGACCAAACGAAGATGCAGATTATTTGCCTGAACTGACTGAATTTTCCAATCGTTATCATGTGCCAGTTATAGCTGATGTATTAAGCCGCGTGCGTACACAGAAAACCGTTTATGGTATTGATGCCTTATTGAAATCAGGAATGATAACGCCTAATTATAGGCCAGAACTTGTGATTAGATTTGGTGCGACACCAGTTTCAGCCAGTGTTTTGCAATGGTTGAAGTCTGAAAACATTCCTGTTTGGTATGTTGGCTTAACGGCTGGGTCCGACCATTCTAGGCATACAACACGCGTGTTTCAAATTTCACCAAATGAGTTTTTGTCACAAACCACAGTTACAAATAATCTTGAGTTCTATCAATTATGGCAAGAGTTAAATGCAAAATCACGTCAAGTCACTGGGGAAGCCAGCATCTCTAGGACATTAGACAATATCTTACCTGAACAAACAACGATTTTTGTTGCCAATAGTATGGCTATTCGTGACATGGACGATATTTTTACCGGTAAATTGACACAGAATATTTATGCTAATCGTGGTGCAAACGGTATTGATGGCATTGTTTCAACGGCATTGGGAATGAGTAGTACGTCTTCCCAACGTAGCGTGTTGCTTATAGGTGATTTAACGTTATTTCATGACATGAATGGCTTAATGATGGCTAAACAGTATCAACTACCACTTGACATTGTTGTGGTAAATAATAATGGTGGTGGTATTTTTTCATTTTTACCGCAAGCCACTGCTGAATTATATTTTGAGACGTTGTTTGGTACACCATTGAATTTAAATATGGCAAAAGTTGCGAGTTTATATGACATGCCATATGTTAAAATTAATCAGGCACAAGATCTCAAAACCGTCATAGTAGCACCAATTGATGGTCCAAGACTCATTGAATTCAAAAGTGACCGCTTGAGCAACGTGAAGGCGCACCATCAACTCATGGGATCTAACAAATGAGGCAACAAGTGATTACAGTAAACGGTTATGCTTACCACATCTTACGCCAACGTAATGATGATCAACCAATGAAATGGTTGTTACTTCATGGATTTATGGGATCGCATCATGATTTTGATGCGATTATTCAACGATTACCAGGTGAAGTGATGACGTTCGATTTATTGGGGTTTGGCCCACATGCACCATACGTTGATGATGTCAAACGTTTCACAATGGCATCGCAAATTGATGATATATTAGCTATTTTAAACCAAGTTGGCTGGTCTACAATTCAGCTACTGGGTTATTCGATGGGCGGACGGTTGGCACTTGGTTTTGCGATGACGGTACCTAATCGTGTGGCAAATCTATATTTAGAAAGTACCTCAGCAGGATTACGTTCAGAATCTGAACGTGCCAAACGACGCATAGCTGATGTGAAAAAATCAGAATTGATTAATACGGATTTTCAACAATTCGTGTCGGTCTGGGAAAAATTACCTTTGTTTGCTACGCAAAATACCTTAACAACAGAGCAACAAGCACAAGTGCGTGAACAAAGATTGTCGCAAAAGTCACAGAATATGGCCAATTCGTTGATATATATGGGGACAGGGGTGCAGGAAAATTTTTGGCCAAGTTTACCGCAACTGCAGATACCTACGGTGCTAATAGCTGGCGAATTAGACGAAAAGTTTAAACGAATTGCAGATGATATGGCTGCTTTGGCACCTTGTGCGCAAGTAAATATTATAAAACATGCGGGGCACAATACGCATTTAGAACAACCAAAGCAATTTATCGAGGTGATAAAAAATGTATCGCATTAAGAAGCTGCAAATGATATCGACATCTTTGGTGCTAAAGCAGTCTTTTGAAACAGCGCATCAGACGACAAAAGAACGACCATTAACCGTGATAGAACTTTTAGTCATTGATGAATTAACGGGGAATCAAGCTATCGGATATGGTGAGATACAGTCTTTTGATGATTTTAGCTACACACTTGAAAACCAAACAACGAGTCGTTCAATCGTTCAGACTGTTATACAACCATTGATTAGGACATTTTTTTTTGAGTCATCACAAGATTTTGCTGAACAACTCATGTTTGCAGTACCATTTGGTTCATTTGCAAAAGCTTCGGTTGAGATGGCGGTTTGGGATGCAGTTGGCAAACTGACCCATCAGTCTTTGACGCAAATGATTGGCGGTATACATGATCAAGTGCCTGTTGGTATTGCTTTTGGGTTAGATGTTACGCTATCGCAAATTAGCAACGCCATTGATAAGGGATATGGGCGTATTAAAATCAAAATGGACGCGCAAAACCTAGATAGTCAAAAACTAATTGCACTATTAAACCATTTTCCTAGACAACAGTTTTCTTTAGATGCAAATAGTAGTTTTACGCTACAAAATGCAGCTATGTTAAATCAATTACCAGAAAATGTGGCCTTCATTGAGCAACCTTTTTCGGTGAATGATTTTGTTGATCATGCCGCTTTTCAAACGCAAACAACGCAAACTTTGAGTTTGGATGAAAGTATTAATAGTATTGACGACATTAGGACGATGGTGGCATTAAAAGCTGCCAATGCGGTCACTATTAAGCAAGCCAAACTTGGCGGCATCACTGCCGCAATTCGGGCTATAGATATTGCTTGTGCAGCAGGTGTTAAACCCTGGATTGGTGGCATGTTAAGTAGTAATATTGGTCGTGGTGTGGATTTAGCTTTAGCAAGCTTACCAAAAATGGCGATTGCAGGAGATATTTCTGAAAGTGATCGCTATTTTGAACATGATTTAACGGTAGAATCATTTCAATTACATAAAGGCTTAATGCGTGTGCCACAAGATGATGGCATCGGTTTAACGCTATCACGGCGACTTTTATCGCAATAACACAGTTAGAAAATATTTTTTGTTAGGTGTTTATGAGTAAATAGCCATAAATACTGTTACCATGATATACTAATATTAAAGGAATTTAGATATGGATAGTACGCAACTTTCACCACGCTTAAAATCGGTAGCAAATTTTGTACCAGCTGGTGCACGTTTGGCTGACATAGGGTCAGACCATGCTTATTTACCAGTAAACTTATTGATGAATGACCACATAGAATATGCTATTATTGGCGAAGTTTCTCAAGGACCGCTTGACAATGCACGTCATGAATTGCAAAAAAGGTGCGTGTCCGATCGTGCTGAAGGCCGTTTAGCTGATGGTCTTTTGGCAGTCAATGATGAAGATAAGATTGACACGGTGACCATCGCGGGAATGGGTGGTATTTTGATAAGTGATATTCTTGAAGCAGCATCCCAACGTCGTCAGTCTTTCAAAACCTTGATACTCCAACCAAATACAGATGAGGCGATTGTGCGACGATGGTTGACGGCAAATCAGTATCAGATCATTGATGAAACAGTCGTACAAGAAGAGACGCATTTTTATGAAGTTATTGTTGCAATACCTGGAGAGCAGACTTTATCAGAATTAGATGTTGATTTTGGTCCATATTTACGCATTGAAAAAACAGCAACTTTTGTTGCCAAGTGGCAAAAAGAGGTTGATCGTATTACTGTTATATTGAAGCAGTTACGAGCTGCTGATAAAACACGTACGGCGGCTTACCGTCAGTGGCAAGCACGTTACCATCAAATTCAGGAGACTATGTCATGACGATAGCACAAGACTTGATAGATGAAATTGAGCGATTTGCCCCAAAGGCACTCGCTGAAGAAGACGATCCAACTGGTTTACAAATTGGCGATCCTAGTCAAACAATTAGTCGGGTGATGACAACACTTGATGTCCGACCAGAAGTGGTGCAAGAAGCGATCGAGCAACAGGTGAATTTTATTTGGGCCCATCATGAGGCAATGTTTTTCCCAGCCAAAAATTTGGACCTTAGTGTACCACAAAATAAAATGTATGCTGATTTAATTAAACATAACATTGTTGTTTATGCTTCACATACAAATTTGGATAGCACGCAAGGTGGCATGAATGATTGGCTTGCTGATGCCCTAGGTATGGTAGATGTTTTACCGCTACTACCTAACAAAGATGGTGTGACAGGTCTTGGCCGGATTGGCAGTCTTAATCAACCAATAACTGTAGCGGCCTACGCTGAGAAAATACGTGATATTTTCCAAGTTAAAACGGTTCGTGTTATTGCTAATGATTTGCAAAAAACAGTTCAAAAAGTTGCAGTACTGGGTGGTGATGGTGGTCGCTGGTGGCGAACTGCTCAAGCAGCTGGTGCAGATGTTTATATCACCGCTGATGTTTATTACCATGTTGGGCATGATATTTTAGCTTCTGATTTTGTTGTCATTGATCCTGACCACCATATGGAAGCCATTGCCAATGAACTTATGGCCGCAAAAGTTAAGACGTGGTTTGGTGAGTCACTGCTGGCTTTTGCCACAAGTATTAATACTGATCCTTACACCTATTTATGAAAATTAGGGTACGTCCGGACCTTGGTCGACCAAATTCTGAAAGGACATATGATGTCACGCACGATATTAAATGGTGCGTGACATCATAAAAATAATAACCTATGAACGAAAATTATCCTGAACTCACGCAACGTTTTTTAAATTATGTTGCCATTGATACACAATCAGATGAAACATCAACAACTGTGCCTTCTTCGACTAAAGAAGTGGATTTTTTAGCTAACCTAGCGAAAGAATTAGAACAAATTGGGTTAGAAAATGTTCGTACAATGTCGGATGGCTATGTTTTTGCAGAATTAGCAAGCAATGTTGCAGACGAAAGCGTACCAGTTATTGGGTTTATCTCGCATGTTGATACAGCTGATTTTAATGGTGAAAACATTAAACCACAAATTGTTAAAAATTATGATGGTGAATCTAGCATAACCTTGGGTGCTAGTGGTTATGAGCTTAACCCAACAGCGTTTCCAAGCTTACTAAAATATGTTGGTCACACTTTAATCACAACGGATGGGACGACATTGTTGGGTGCTGATGATAAAGCAGGCGTGGCAGAAATCATAACAGCGGCAGCATATTTAGTTGCTCATCCCGAAATTAAACATGGTGCTTTACGATTTGGGTTTGGTCCTGATGAAGAAATTGGCATTGGGGCGGACAACTTTGATACCGCGGCGTTTGGCGCTGATTTTGCTTATACAGTAGATGGTGGTCCTGCCGGCGAATTAGAGTGGGAGACCTTTTCAGCTGCCAGTGCCACAATCGATATCCAAGGTCGTAATGTGCATCCTGGTACAGCTAAGGATACTATGATTAATGCGATTCAAATAGCAATGGATTTCCATGCGCAGCTGCCCGAGGCACAACGCCCTGAACATACATCAGGACGCGAAGGTTTTTGGCATGTTATGGCAATTACGGGTAACCCTGAAACGGCACAATTGCGTTATATTGTGCGCGATCATGACCGGTCAAAATTTGAAAACCGTAAACAAATATTATTGGATATTGCTGAAAAATTAAATAAACATTTTGGACAACGGCGTGTTAATGTGACATTAAAAGACCAGTACTATAATATGGGTGAAGTCCTAAAAGATGATATGCGTCCAGTAGCATTAGCAGAAAAGGCAATGAAAGCGCTTGATATTACGCCAATTATTGAGCCCGTTCGTGGTGGTACCGATGGTTCAAAAATTACATTTTTGGGCTTACCAACACCCAACCTTTTTGCCGGTGGTGAGAACATGCATGGCCGTTTTGAATATGTGTCAACAACAGTCATGGCACAGGCTACAGATACGATTTTGAAAATTATTGCTCTAGCACAAGAAAAATAATCAAAAAACAAGCATTGATGATTTCAATTAAAAATATTGTTTTCTGAAAATATGAATGTTGAACACAGTCGTCAGTTGTCCGAAATAAGTAGGCAACAAATGACTGTTTTTTTTGGTTTAAACTAAGTGACTAGAGAAATGTTGATGCAAGAGGTGAGTGTTTAGCGCGGGTGCTGAAATTTTGGTATAATAAAATGGATAATCATTTTTTTGGGGGGCGCGATGCGAAAGAAAGTCATATTTTCTACTTTATTAATAATACTATCTTGCGTAGCCGTGATTGGCTGGCAGAAAAATAAACAAAATACTTTGCAGGTCGCAGGGCCTGAAAAAGCGGCTAAGTTAGCAAAGGTGAAGCATGTTAATTTTGTCGCGCTTGGTGACTCATTGACAGAAGGCGTTGGGGATGAGAAGCACGAACAGGGCTATTCCGGTCGTATTGCTAAAGAAATTGACACGAAATATGATATTAAAGTTTCAATGTCAAATTTCGGAAGATCTGGTGATCGGTCAGATCAAATACAAAAACGGTTACAAACACAACCTGATTTTCAACACGCAGTCGAACAAGCTGGCGCAATTATAGTCACTGTTGGTGGAAATGATTTACAGCAATCTCTACTAAAAAACATTTCGGCTAAAACGCCAACAGATTTGTCAGCCGCTATTGCAACAGGACAAAAACAGTATGAAAATAAATTAGTGGATTTATTTAAAGTTATCAGAAGTCGGAATTCAGATGCGCCAATATTTATTTTTGGTAACTATAATCCGTTATTTGTTCATTTCCCAAAAAGAGAGGATCTGAATAAAGATGTTCAGTTATTTAATACTGTTAATCGTCGTGTGGCTGTAAATGACAAAAATAGTTACTATGTCAGCTTATATCAGTTAACTTTTGGTCAATATAATAACAAAAAATTACGACAAACGTTAAATAAAAAAGTAAAACCTATTTCAAAAAAGACAGATGACAATGCAGAAATGACAGCGACTTTATTGGGAGAGACAACAGTCAAAAATAATTGGATTAGTGAGACAGATAATTATCATCCGAATAACATTGGGTATAATTATATGACGACGCAATTATTTAATGTGATGAGAAAGGAGCAGAGTACATGGTTGAAGGCACATTAAAAAGAAAGACAACTATAAAAAAAACAAAGTCCTCGTGGTTTTGGGCTTTTTGGGCGTTAGTTGGCGTTATTTTAGTGAGTTTATTTTTTCTATTTCACGCCGCTGCCCAACCTGTTGGTATAACAGATAACAAATCCAAAATTGCCAACACGGATGCGACTTTTGATGTCTCTTTGAATAAAAAGCAGGTCAATGCCTTAGTCGCCTACTATCTTAGTGATACAAATACAAGTGGCTACACGTTTCGTGTTGAAGACAGTATTATGATGTACGGTAGCGCTAAATTTTTGGGTGAAAACTTCAAGTTTGGTATGGCCTTAAAACCTGAAGTTACAAAGAACGGGAACATTATTTTGACTGCTCAAAAATTAGCAATTGGTAATTTGCCTCTGCCTATTCCGACAGTCATGCAGTATGTAAAATCAAGTTATAATGCACCAAAATTTGTTAAAATAAATCCAAATAAGAAACAAATATATGTTGACATGACAGAATTACCAGTAACACAAGGTATGTCATTTCGTGCTAAAGTTATTGATATGAAAGCGGACAATTTTATTTTTGAAGGCGGGTTAGCGAATGGCAGAAAATAATCGTTCTTTTTATAATTGGTTAATGACAAATCGCAATGCTGTCTCGGCAGATGAGATACAGCACTTTGCAAATAATGCGTTTTTGGATTTAACTTTTCCGAAACAGAGTACGGATTTTGATGACGTTTCAAAATATTTAGAAGAGAACACATCATATTTAATGAGCATGACAACGTTTGATAAAGCGTGGGACATGTATCAAGCAGCAATAACTAATTAAGATAAGGAAACGCGTGTGACTAATGTAATTAGGTGCATACGTATATATGACACAATGGCACAAATTATTCAATGGTTCCCTGGTCACATGGCCAAAGCTTTTCGCTTAATGCGAGAAAATTTAAAATTAGTTGATGTTATTTTTGAGTTAGTTGACGCGCGCATTCCAGAAAGCTCACGCAATCCGGAAGTCAATAAATTGATTGGCTCAAAACCACGTCTATTAATTATGACAAAAGCTGATTTGGCGGACCCTGAACAAATTCGAGCGTGGAAAGCGCACTTTGAAGCAGAGGGACATACCGTTTTAGTATTGGATACACGGGATCCTCGAACACCACAATTAGTGACGAAGGCAGCAAGGCGAGCTGTTGCATCAAAAAAAGCAGCGCAGTTGGCTCGAGGAATTCAGGATCAACCAATTCGGGCGATGATTACTGGTATTCCCAATGTTGGGAAATCTACTTTATTAAATCATTTGGTCATGAAAAATGTCGCACCAACGGCAGACCGCCCAGGTGTCACGAAGAAAGTCGCTTGGCTCAAAACACCTACAAAACTTGAATTATTAGATTCACCAGGGGTGCTTTGGCCTAAATTTGAAGACCAAGTTATTGGTATGAAATTAGCACTGACTGGTGCTGTCAAAGATACTATTTTTGCTAAAGATGATGCGGCATTATTTTTGATTGCCTTTTTTCAACAATATCGTCCTGAGGCAATTATTGAACGTTACCATTTAACAAACGATGTATTTGATCAAGACAATGTTCAGGTATTACTTGAAATTACAAGTAAACTTGGTTTCAAAGATGATTATGAAAAGGCGAGTGAACGATTACTCAATGATTTACGTAAAGGTAAATTAGGAACGTTTACATTAGATTTAATTACCCAGACAAATGACTGATACAATTTTAAAAATTAAAGCTGAATTAAAAATGATTACGGATCCGACGGATAATCGCATAGTGCAATGGCGATCTGATACGCGAGCGGGCGTGAAATCTGCGGTAAAATCTTGGGATAGACAGCATGAGAAAAACATTGCACAAGAACGGGCATTTCAAGGACGCTTTGCTTTTGAACACCATTATTGGGATCAGGGCGTGCCCTACGTCGCTGGTGTTGATGAAGTTGGACGTGGACCGCTTGCAGGTCCTGTCATCGCTGCTGCAGTCATTTTGCCGCATGATTTTAATGTTGTTGAGGTTATTGACTCGAAACAGTTGTCGGCTGACAAACGTGATATACTATATGACTTGATCATAGCACAGGCTGTGTCGATTGGTTTTGGTATTGTTGACGCACAAATAATCGATGACATTAATATCTATCAAGCCGCACGATTGGCAATGACAAAGGCAGTTCAAAACTTAGCACCGGCACCTGATGTCTTATTAATTGATGCGATGACGTTAGATTTGCCTATAGTACAAGAGTCTCTGATAAAAGGTGATGCACTTAGTAATTCAATTGGTGCAGCTAGTATCGTGGCTAAAGTCACGCGTGATCGTATCATGTCAGATTATGATGAAATTTATCCGGGCTATGGTTTTGCTAAACATGCCGGATATGGGACAAAAGAGCACCTAGATCAAATAAAAAAACTAGGTATTACACCAATTCACCGCCGGTCATTTGGACCAGTGCGCGATCAATTATGAGCATTTAGCATGTCGATTTTGCATGTTAACTGTTTTTTTTGTCAAAGAATCGTAATTTCCCGTTTGTGAATGGTAATCGTACCATTACGTGCTAATTTATTAAATAAACGACTTAAAGTTTCTGGCGCAATATGTAGTGATGCAGCCAATTCTTTTTTAGTGAGCGCCAATTTAAATGTGTTATTCATTTGTATATCAGCTATTTCATGAAGATATTTAATTAAGCGTTCATCTGCACTTTGTAAGGATAGACTGATTTGACGCTGTTCAAGGTCAGTTAATCGTGTGCCATATGTATTTAACATTTTCAGTGCTAGGCTAGGATTCGCATGTAGCAAATTTTGAAAATCTGATCGACGGATCGTACATACCTTAGCATCTGTCTTGGCACGTGCAAAATGATGGTGCATCGCATCAGTGAATAGAGAAGCTTCAGCGTCAACTTGGTGGCTATGTAGAGAATATAAGAGTAGTTCTTGCCCGTTATCATTGATGTTTAATACATCAATTTGGCCAGTATCAACAATAATTAATGCGGATAAATCGTCATCTGGTTTGTAAATATAACTACCAGCAGAATAAGTTTTTTGGTGCGTTGAAATGACGACCAATTGGTCAATAATATCGTTAGATAATTGTGCAAAAATAGGGGTGGCTTTAAGGCAGGCAAAGGCAGAATGTGACATTTTTCACTCTTTCTTGATATAGATCAATTTTTTATTTGTGAATTAATTATACAATAAAAGTAACAAAAGAAGCTAACTGTTTTGGAGGATAAACTATGAAAGTTATAATTATTGGTGCAACTCATGCTGGCACTGCGACAATTAAGTCAATAACAAAACGACATCCAAAGGCTGTGGTAGACGTTTATGAGAAAAATGATAATGTTTCGTTTTTGTCATGTGGTATTGCTTTGACAGTACAGGGAGAAGTTAAAAATATTGAGGATTTGTTCTATTCATCACCTGAAATTTTAGAAGAAGCAGGTGCCAATATTCACATGAAACATGAGGTCACACATGTTGATACAATTAATAAAACTGTGACCATTTTAAATTTGACGACGCATGAGACAACGATTGAGGCCTATGACAAGTTGGTTGCGACCACTGGTTCGTGGCCAGTTGTACCACCAATACCAGGTATTGAGGACGATCGTGTCGTATTATCGAAAAATTATACGCATGCACAAGAGTTGATACGCTATGCAAATGACGATAAAATCAAGCGTGTTGTTATTATTGGGGGCGGTTATATAGGCACAGAATTGGTTGAGGCTTTTAATGTTAAAGGTCGTCAAGTGACATTAATCGATAACCAGCCAACTGTTTTGAATCGTTATTTTGATGCTGAATTCACTAAAAATGTTGCTGACATGTTTGTAAGCCATGGTGTTGCCGTTGAGACAGGTAAAACAGTGCGAGCTTTTGAAAGTCAAGAAGATGACGTTATTATAAAAACGGATGCAGGAAATTTTTCCGCTGATTTGGTAGTCATGTCTGTTGGATTCAGGCCAGCAACACAATTATTTAAAGACCAACTTGAAATGACTAAAAATGGGGCGTTAATTATTAATGATTATATGCAAACGAGTAATCCCGATGTTTTTGCTGCAGGAGACTCAGTTGCTGTTCACTATAACCCAACAGGAGAAAATGCTTACATTCCTTTGGCAACAAATGCTGTACGTCAAGGGACACTGATTGGTTATAATTTAACAACACCAACGGTTAAATACATGGGAACGCAATCAACATCTGGTTTAAAATTATACGATTTAAATATGGCTTCTTCTGGTTTGACCAGTGCGCATGCTGCAGAGCTTGGGCTCGATTATGATAGTTTGACAATGACAGATAACTTCCGTCCTGAATTTATGTCGTCTACTGAGCCTGTATTAATGACGATTACATGGGAACGCGGGTCACAGCGCATTTTGGGGGTTCAACTTCAAAGTAAATATGATATTTCACAATCAGCGAATACAGCGTCCGTGGCGATTCAGAACAGAATGACTTTGACAGATCTTGCTTTCGTCGATATGTTATTCCAACCTTGGTTTGATCGACCATTTAATTACTTAAATCTCTTAGCACAAGCTGCTTTAGACAAAGAGTCATAACCAAATGAAAAAAGCCCTCTTCAAATTTTGAAGGGGGAACTTTTTTATTTGGTAACATAGTTAATTTGTTATATGTGCTGTTGAAACGCTATTTGATTAAAGGTACTTATCTGTTTTTTGAGCAATAGTTAATACATCACCATTCGGTACCATATTAATTTTGGTGTAGACCATAACTGGTATATCAGTTATTTCTGCTGCTACTAAAGGCAATGCCTTTAAAACAGCCATTAATTGATCATAATCACCTTCAAGTGTTGATTCAAAAGCACCAACTTGATACGTTACACCTGATGATTCGATATAAGCGATGACATGATCGACAATACGGATGATGTCATCTTTGTCTGCTGTCATTGGTAGCACTTGGACAGCAATACTTGCATTAATTTTAGTCATTAAGGAGCCTTTGCTTTCATTTGAATAAAAATATTGAGTTATTAACTCATTTTTTGAATGTTATAGGTGCGCGTGTGTATTATCGGAAAATAAAGGTGTTAAAGAAAAGTCATTATGTTTCAAAAAATGGTTACACGAAGCCGAATCAGATGTAGGTTTGATACGCTCTCAGTTTAGCACAATAAAAATCAGCATGCAAATTGTGTCAGTCTGGTTTATTTGGAACAGAACAAAGTTGGGTTATGCTGTTAAACCAGTATATTTAAATAATTACTGTGATCCTCGGGCTGAGCGGTTTAATATTAAGCTTGTGCTTATTTCCAAATTAGGTTACGTCAATTGTGCAATCAATAGGTGACATGTGTGCAAATAATTGGTATTCTTATTATAATGTTAGAAATTATCCTAATTAAATTAGGGTAATTTTTGATAAAATTTGTTTTTACTTGTGAGACTGGATCAATAATAGGAGGCTGTGGTGCTTAGAAAATTAAGACGTTTATTAGGCTACGTGTTTGCCTTTATGATAACAATGCTAATCTTAGTCATTTTAGCAGCTATTATTTCTCCGTGGCCCAGTGCCTATATCATAGGAAGAATGTTTGATGGTCCAGTGAAAATGACCGATAAACCAACTTATAAAATCGCAAATAAGCAAGTTAACGTGCAGAAAGATTTACGCTACTATTCTGCAAAAAAAAAGAATACTTTAGACATATATACACCTAAAAATGGCAAAAAACCTATGACAACGTTAATTTGGATGCACGGTGGTGGTTATGTTGGTGGTGACAAAATTGGCGTTAAAGAGTTTGCGACAAAATTAGTTCATGACACACATATTGCTGTTGTAAGCGTTAACTATCAAACAGCGCCGGCAGCTATTTATCCAAGTCAAGTCTACCAGTTGAATGATGCTGTGCGCTATTTAAAAAGACAGTCATATGCAAACAATACATTAAATTTCTCACGTGTATTGTTTGGTGGTGATTCAGCAGGTGCACAAATTGCTTTACAATATGTTAACGTCCAAACAAATCCAAATTATGCACGGGACATGTCTTTACCAGCTGAACTGTCCACGAGTAATATTAAGGGCGCTATTTCTTATTGCGGTCCCCTCGATTTACAGCAGGTTACGCAACAAAAAACGAAATCGTTAGCCATGAAGTGGTTTATTAACACAGTTGCTTGGAGTGAATTAGGACACAGAAATTGGCAGAATTCTGCTGAATTAAAGCAAGCCTCACTTGTGGGTCACTTGACTAACAAATTTCCACCAACTTATGTGACAGATGGTAATGCTTACTCTTTTCAAGAACAAGGCATAGCATTTAAAAATCGACTACAAAATTTAAAGGTTCCTGTCACAAGTCTATTTTTTAAAGATTCTCGCCAAGAGGTTACGCATGAATACCAATTTAATTATCAGACTGCGCAAGCGAAAATTTGCTATGAGGGCACACGTCAATTTATTTTAAAAAATAAGTAAATAACGTAGAAAATGAGTAAGTGCTTTTTGAAAAATGATAATAAATTAAAAAACATTAAAAAATAATGATTTAATTGCTGCCGGGTCAGGTAACTGAGATAATGAAAGTGTGATGACAAATTGTTGGGAACCAATATCGAGATATTTTAGAGCACAACGATACTAAACTACGATTAGCGGAATTTGTTTGACACAGATTATCGACCAATCGTTATAACCAAGTGTTATGTTGATATACAGAATTTACTGCTCAGAAAAATATGAAATGGGTATTCAATGAAAAAAATATGTTGAGTGTTAATATCAATTGTGAATTTAGTTATAAAGATTAGTGCGCAGAATAATCGTTAAACGCGTGATAATTTCATTTGACTTTTATGGTTTGTTTTTCTACAATGCTTTATATAGTATAAAGGGGAAAAACATGTTAGACAAAACAATTTACAAGCAGATTTTTAAATCTAGTTTTAGCGCCCCAATCGACGTTGAATTCTGGGATGGTGAAGAAGTAAGTTATGGTGATGGCGACGCTATTGCAAAAATTATCTTACATGAAATCATACCCATAAAAGATATCATGGCTCATGCTTCCCTGACGTTTGGTGAAGCCTACATGGATGGTAAAATAGACATACAAGGTAACTTGCAAAAGTTAGTAAGTACGATATATAGTTCACAAGAGAGCTTCTTGAATGGTTCGAAATTTGCCAAACTCATTCCAAAACAATCGCATACTGAAAAAACAAGTAAAGCGGATGTACAAAGTCATTATGATATTGGTAACGATTTTTATGAAATGTGGCTTGACCCAACAATGACTTATTCTTGTGCTTATTTTGCTGATGAAAAGGATTCATTAGAAGATGCACAATGGAATAAAGTTAGGCATATTTTAAATAAGTTACATCCACAACCAGGCGAAACATTGTTAGATATTGGCTGTGGTTGGGGGACCTTAATTATTACCGCTGCAAAAGAATATAATTTGGAAGCAACCGGTGTAACGCTAAGCCAACAACAGTACGATTTTGTTTCAGAAAAGATCAAGGCAGAAGGTCTTGAGGATCGTGTTCATGTTTATTTAGAAGATTACCGTGAGTTGGAACAAACTTATGACCATGTGACATCAGTTGGTATGTTTGAGCATGTCGGCAAAGAGAATTTACAAGAGTACTTCATGCAAGTAAACAACCGATTAGTGGATAACGGAACAGCTTTAATACACGGCATTACTGGACAACATGACGGCGCTGGTGTTGATGCTTGGATTAATAAATATATTTTCCCAGGTGGCTACATTCCTAATATTGCAGAAAATATTAACCATATTATGCATACAGGATCATTACAAGTTGATGATATTGAACCATTACGACGCCATTATCAAAGAACATTAGAAATTTGGACTCAGAATTTCCACAAAGTTGATGAAGAAGTGATTTCGGCTTACGGTGAGCGCTTCTACCGCATGTGGGATCTCTATTTGCAAGCATGTGCAGCGTCATTTGAATCGGGTAACATTGATGTTGTTCAGTACTTACTGACGAAGGGACCTTCTGGGACTAAGTTACCAATGACACGTTCTTATATTTATCATGCAGATGTTGCGCATGGTGTACAATAAATCACATGGTGTATGTGTGTTTTAAATAGATTTACTTCAAAGACTCAGCTGTCAACTATTGCTGGGCCTTTTTAGCATGTAAAATAATTGACAAAGGGACGTTATAGGACTATATTGTAAGCGGTTACACTATTGTAGCTGAAAATAAATCATGATTATAAAAAGAAAGCAGGAAAAAATGGCACAATCAGATTTTGGCGTTATAGGGTTGGCAGTAATGGGGCGTAACTTAGCGCTTAACATTGAATCACGAGGATATGATGTTGCAGTGTATAATCGGTCACGTGTACGTACCGAGGATTTGATAAAAAAGCATGCTGATAAGCACTTTGTACCAAGTTATACAGTCGACGCATTTGTTAAAACAATTAAGACACCTAGGCGTATCTTATTGATGGTTAAAGCTGGTCAAGGCACCGATGCTGTAATTGACGAGCTGTTGCCTCACTTAGCAAAGGGCGATATGTTGATTGACGGTGGTAATACTTATTTTGAGGATACGATTCGCCGTTCAGACAAATTGGCACAGTCAGGAATTAATTTTATAGGGATGGGCGTATCTGGTGGCGAATTAGGCGCATTGAAGGGGCCATCCCTTATGCCGGGTGGTCAACGAGAGGCCTATGACCTGGTAGCACCAATATTAAAGCAAATTGCTGCTCGAGCACCCGAAGATGATAAGCCAACAGTGACTTATGTTGGTCCAAATGGTGCGGGGCACTATGTTAAAATGGTTCACAATGGTATTGAATATGGTGATATGCAACTCATTTCTGAATCATATGATATTTTGAAACGTGTTTTAAAATTGAATCATGATCATATTGCTGCAACATTCTCACATTGGAATGACAGTGAACTCAATTCTTATTTGATCGAAATAACAGCTGATATTTTAACGCGCAAAGATGATTTAGGTTCTGATAAGCCGATCGTTGATATGATCTTAGACCGTGCAGGAAACAAAGGCACTGGCAAGTGGTCGTCACAATCAGCATTAGCTATTGGTGCACCACAGTCATTGATTACGGAGTCTGTCTATGCACGTTATATTTCAGCAATGAAAGATGATCGTGTCAACGCGTCAAAGATTTTGTCAGGGCCAAACTTCACGTTTACTGGTGATATCGATGCCGCACAAGAAGATATCCGTAAAGCTTTGTATTTCGGTAAAATAATGTCTTATGCACAAGGTTTTGATCAACTACGCATGGCCTCAGATTATTATGATTGGCACTTGCCTTTTGGTGAACTTGCGCAATTGTGGCGTGCGGGTGCAATAATTCGTGCGCAATTTTTACAAAGAATTACGGATGCCTTCGCGGTTGATAATCAGTTGCACAATCTGCTTTTGGATCATTACTTTAAAGGTATCGCTGAGTCATATCAAGATGCTGCAAGAAGAGTTGTCGCACTTGCTGTCACCGCAGGTGTACCAACACCGTCGCTGTCAGCAGCGATTGCTTATTATGATTCTTATCGATCAGCTGTTTTGCCAGCAAACTTAATCCAAGCACAACGTGATTATTTTGGCGCGCATACCTACGAACGTACCGATAAACCAGCAGGAGATATGTATCATTTTTCTTGGTATGATGAAGCCTAACTTTCATTGAAACAGCAAATCGGTTAGAAATGATTTGCTGTTTTTTATTGAAAAAAATGCTTGCTAAAAAGAACAAATGTTCGTATAATTGAAAGTGTCATATTATAAAATAGATGTTAACGAGAAGAAAATGCCATGGCACAAAAATCACTTATATCACTTGAATTAGTGACCAACATGATACATCAAACAACAAACGAAAAAATTGAAGCTTTACACTTAGAGAAACAAAACTCTGAGTATGAGGGAATGACCTTTAAAATTGGGCAGTTTAGTTATCGTAGCCGATTGGCTAAAAAAACACCTAACAAGAAGGGCTATTTTGTTGTTTTTTGGGAAAAAGATCAACATCATCATAATACGCCGTTTAAATTTGACGATAGTCCGGATAAACTGATTATTTCGATTAAAGATGGGCTACACAGCGGTCAATTCATTTTTCCAAAAGCAATTCTCGTAGCGAAAGGTATCTTAAGTTATGAAAGACAATTAGGCAAAATGGCGATGCGCATTTATCCTAATTGGGTTAGTAATTTGAATCCTACTGCACGTCGGACACAATTATGGCAATTAGATTATTTTATAAATTATGATAAAAAAATATCACCAGACATGGTACGGGCGCTTTATTTTTAACTGTAAACCTAACAATTTTTAAATGATTACTTTTATCACTGTTCACAGCCATGTCTTAATCAATATCTCATTTGCTTTTAATATTATTTTCTGGTATCATAGATGATACAATTTAACTTTTTTAATGAACTTGTTCCTCTTGCGGGAGTAGCGACGAACAATCGTGGGAAACCGACTATAAATCATACTATTTTATTAGTACGACGGCCAACCTTAATCAGCGAGACGCAAAAAACTTTGCTTAAAAGGAGTGCAACAAGAACATGAATACAAAGGATGACGTACCTAAACCGATGCAAGATGATTATCATGCGACGGATTGGCATAAAGTTATCAGTGACTTTGACGGACATTACCCAGGTGGTCTAACTGATAAAGAGGTCAACGACAAATTAGAAGTACATGGTTTTAATGAGATGCTATTAAAATCAGTGCCAAAATGGTTAATATTTTTAAGACAATTCAATAATGTGATCATCTATATATTAATCGTGGCCGCCTTAATGACGCTCTTGATGCGACACTATTCAGATGCAATTGTTATTGGAATGGTTGTTGTTATTAATGCCTTGATTGGTTACTTTCAAGAAGTAAATGCCAGTAACGCATTAGAAAAAATTAAAAATATGTTGTCAGTGGAAGCAACCGTTATTAGAGACGATGTGAGGACGGACATACCCTCCCGGGAGTTGGTCCCTGGGGACTTAGTTTACCTTGAAGCAGGTGACAATGTGCCTGCTGATTTGCGAATTATTGACGCTGATAATTTAAGGATTCAAGAATCATCCTTGACCGGTGAGGCAGATTCAGTTTTGAAATTTGATTCAGTGGTTGATCTTAAAACACCTTTGGCAGATCGGGTTAATATGGCTTACGCAACGACAGCAGTCACTAACGGTAGTGCTACTGGTATCGTAGTTGCCACAGGACTTAAAACTGAAATTGGATTAATTTCACAAAGCGTGTCAGAAGTCAAAGATAATAAGTCCCCACTTACCAAAGAATTAGATACTTTGGGTCGGGATATTTCATGGTTTATTATCATAGTAGCAATTGCTACTTTTATTCTTGGTTGGGTTATGAATGTTTATGCCTTACCAGTTTTGGCAATGGCAATCATTACTATGATTGTCGGTTCGATGCCAGAAGGCCTACCTGCGGCTACGTCGGTTATTTTAGCTACTGGTGTACAAACATTGACTAAAAAGCATGCAATTGTTAAAACGTTACCTGCAGCTGAAACACTAGGAGCGGTTGACATTATTGCATCTGATAAAACAGGCACATTAACTAAAAATGAAATGACCTTGCAAGATATTGTTGTTGGTCAAAACCATTATCAAGTGACAGGAACAGGTTATGCACCAGAAGGTCAAATACAATTAAATCATGTTACTGTGGATGCTTCAAAGGATGAAGATCTTGAAATGTTTTTGACGATGGGACACCAAGCAAACGATACGTTTTTAACATCTGAAAATGGTGAATGGCAAATTAATGGTGAACCAACTGATGCGGCATTTTTGTCGGCATATTATAAAGCTTTTGGACCAAAAGAACCAAAATTAAAAGAAATTGATCGACTGCCATTTGATTCAGATTATCGATTTATGGCACGCCTTGTTGAGAATAAACAAGGGCAGCGTTTTATTGCAATTAAAGGTGCACCTGACAAACTTTTCAAACTAGCCGCTGTGTCCGAATCCTTTGATAGTCAATACTGGACAGAATTATCAGGGCAATTTGCAAAAACTGGGAAGCGTGTTATTGCGGTCGGATATCAACCTGTTTCAGCAAATACTCGTGAGGTAACACATGAACAATTGCAGACAACGGGTATCACATTGATTGGTATTGCGGCGATTATTGATCCACCCCGACCAGAAGTTGTTGCAGCAATTAAAGATATGCGTCAAGCAGGCATTCATGTCAAAATGATTACTGGTGACAGTGTTGATACCGCTGTCGCGATTGGTAGACAGTTAGGTTTGGCCGACGGTATTGATGCTATGACTGGTGTTGAAGTGGATGCTTTGAATGATCAGGAGTTGGCTGATGCCGTGACACGATATGATGTATTTGCACGGACAACGCCTCAAAATAAATTGCGTATTGTAGCGGCATATCAAGCTAATGGGCTGGTTACTGCAATGACAGGTGATGGTGTTAACGATGCGCCTGCACTTAAAAGAGCAGACATTGGTGTGGCTATGGGTATTAAAGGCACTGATGTCGCTAAAGACTCTGCTGATATGGTCTTAGCTAACGATGATTTTTCGACAATCAAGGTAGCTATTGCTCAAGGTAGAAGACTATATGATAACATTCGAAAAACGATACTTTTCTTATTACCCACAAGTTTTGCTGAGGGATTAATCGTTGTCATGAGTATTTTCTTAAGACAACCGATGCCATTAACGCCAACACAATTGCTTTGGATCAATATGGTGTCAGCTATAACGATTCAATTGGCATTTATCTTTGAGCCGGCTGAACCCGGCTTAATGAACCGGCCGCCGCGTAAAACAAGTGCAAAACTTATGGATCGGCATGATATTTTTCAAATGACTTATGTCAGTGTATTGATTGCTGCAGTTGGTTTGGCTGTTTTTGAGGTGTTAGGTGCCAGTGTTAGTTTTGGTATTGCCAGTACGATGGTGGTCAATATTATCATTTTTGGAAAAATATTTTACTTGTTTAACATAAGAACAGCAGCACCTGCGCTGAGTCGTGCACTTTGGTCTAATCCAATGGCGTTTGCTTCAGTAGGCTTAATGATTGTGCTACAAATTATTTTCACCTATGTGCCGTTTATGCAAAGCGTATTTTCAACAGCGGCATTGAACTTCTCTCATTGGTTTATTGTTCTTATTAGTGGTGCTATTGTGTTAGTGATCACGGAAATTCATAAGTATTGGCGTATATATCGGTACAAGACGACTATAAATCAATAAGTATAAATCATGTTATCAGCATATTTCTTGCACTCTGTTGTTGTAAAAGTTACAATCAGGGTAAGTCATATTGAATTGTTTTGTAAAGGAGAAGGAATATGGTAAAAGGGAAACGCGGTACTGGTTTTTGGGGCAAATTATCACTTTTGTTAGCGGTTGGGCAGTTAATATTTAGCCTTTATCGCGAAATTAAAGATTCTCGATCACGTCAAAAAAAATAATGCATCATTATTATTTGAGTTACTCAGAATGATTTTTAATATTATAAGGAGAATAAGATGCTAAAATCAATCGTTAAATTTTTATTAGCTTCAGTCCTAATTATTAGTGGTATTGCTGTGGGAACGACAGTTTTTGCGGCCAAAGGGGTCGATAAGTTAGGTGACGATTTGCAAGAGAAAATCTATCACTAATCTGCCATAATAGTTTTTGTAAAATAACGAAGTAATAGACAATGCTGTATTTACGTATTGCTTATTGCTTTTTTATGTGCTCTAAATAAAAATAACTCAGTAACATAATCAATCGTATTGTAAGCGTTATCATGTCATGCTAAAATAAAAATAGTGCATGCGTATAGTGCCAGACAAAAAAAAGTGGAGGAGAGATTATGATTTGGTCATTAATAGTAGGAGCCGTTATTGGTGTCATCGCAGGTGCAATCACAAATCATGGTGAATCGATGGGCTGGATTAGCAATATTTTTGCCGGACTTATTGGATCAGCTCTTGGGCAGTGGTTACTTGGAAGTTGGGGGCCAAGCCTTGCTGGTATGGCAATTATACCGTCAATTATTGGTGCGGTTATTCTTGTGTTGATTATCTCTGCAATTTTTGGTGCGCAAACTTCGCGTTAAAATAATTTATTAAAAAAGCGTTGGATAAAAATGATGGGAACGTGTCATTTTTTGTTGGGGTATAGGCTAATAATTTGAAAATAATCAGCATTTTTGTTACACTTTACTCAATTGATGTTAACTAGAAGCATGTTGTACGCGAGAATGGGTTTACTATTCATTGTGGCAAGTGCTTTTGTATAATCAATAAAAAAGTTACAGGAGGATGTTACGAATGGGATTAATTTGGACACTTATAGTGGGAGCAGTTATCGGTGCGATAGCAGGTGCAATCACAAGTAAGGGAACGGCAATGGGTTGGATTAGTAACATTATTGCTGGTTTAGTTGGTTCTTGGCTAGGAGAAAATTTGCTCGGATCTTGGGGACCTACTGTAGCTAACATGGCAATTATTCCATCAATTATTGGTGCTGTGATTTTGGTTTTGGTTATTTCTTGGTTGGTAGGTAGAGCTCGAAACTAACTACTCATAGCAGCCGCAATAGTAGTAACGTTATAACACCGGAAACCATCTTAAAAGGAGATAGTAAATAATGACAGAACAAGATAAACAAAAAGAAGCCGAAGCTAAAGAAGCAGTGGTTCAAGAAAATAAAAAGGACGATCCAAAGTCAACAGATAAAGAAGACGTCTATAAGCACCATCCTGACAACGCTGACTATAAAAAAGCGGATTAATGTCGCTGGTTCCAAATGTTTAGGTTAGGAGGATTTTGATGACTAGTAGTGATATACCAGTTTATAAATTAAATGACGGTCATGTTCTACCACAAATAGGCTTGGGAACTTACCAAGTACGTGGCATGCAAGGTGTCGATGTAATTTTATCTGCAATTCAAATGGGTTATCGATTAATTGATACTTCTACCAATTACGATAGCGAAGGTGCAGTCGGTGCGGCAATTAGGCGTTCGGGCATACCACGATCTGATTTTTATGTCACGACCAAATTACCAGGACAATATCATCACCGAGATGATGCCTTAAAGATGATTGAGGAATCGCTTTTAAGAATGGGTTTGGATTATTTAGATTTATATTTAATCCATTGGCCATTACCAAAACGTGATAATTATGTTGAGGCGTGGACTGCTCTAGTTGAAGCGCAAAAACGTGGACTAGTTCGTTCAATTGGTGTTTCTAACTTTGAGGCAGAACATCTTGATCGCATTATTGAAGCCACTGGCGTTGTCCCAGCAGTTAATCAAAATGAAATTCATCCTTATTGGATACAAGAGGATTTGTTAAAAGATAATCAAAAGCGTGGTATATTAACTGAAGCTTGGAGTCCTTTGGGGCGGGGAAGTCACGCCCTAAAAGAAGATGTTGTTGTCACACTAGCCAATAAATATCATAAAAATGTTGGTCAGATTATTCTTCGCTGGCATATACAGCGCGGAATTTTACCAATTCCTAAGGCTGGAACGCTTAATCATTTGCATGAAAACATAAAGCTTTGGGACTTTGAGTTAACACAAGATGAAGTTATTGCGATTAACCGATTAACGCAGCCGGATGGTCGTGTAGATAATCAAGATCCTAATACGTATGAAGAATTTAATTAGCTTTTTACAAAAAATAATAATCACACCAATGGATTTTTGGTGGACAAAACGTATCAGTATATTTTCGAGATCGAGAAAAATGCCACCTACATCATTCTTCAATGATGTAGGTGGCATTTTATTTTAAACATGATTAATAGTTATCATTCTAGTACGTCATGGATCGTAATAATACCCACCACTTTGTCATCGTCGTCTTCTACGACAAGGTTAGATATATTATTGGCTGCCATCTTTTTCCAAGCTGCATTGTTACGTGCTTTTTTATTAATCGTAATAAATCCTTCAGTCATGTAATCAGATGCAGTCGACCCTTTGACTTGATTAATATATATAAATTTCTTACGAATGTCCCCATCGGTTATAATACCAATGACTTTGTCTTCTGGCGTTTTAACGAGCGTCATGCCTACACCAAAGTCGCTAATACGATAAATAACATCATTGATTGGCGTGGTTGTTTTAACATAAGGAATCTTAGTATGCATTGAGTGTTCGACATTACGCAAAAGCATTTTACCAATTGAACCACCTGGATGATACAATGCGAAGTCTTCCCGTTTAAATTCATTAGCTTTTTCAATAGCAATTAATAGCGCATCTCCCATAACTAAAGTAGCGGTTGTCGAACTTGTTGGGGCTAATTTAGTAGGGTCTGCTTCTTCAGCAACGTCGACTTTCAATACAAGGTCGGTACTTTTAGCTAATGTTGACTCGTCAGATCCTGTTAAAGCAATTGTTTTGAGACCATCTTGATGAATATTTTTTAATGCGAAAAGTGTCTGTATGACTTCTTGTGTTTCACCACTATTGGATATGAAGATGACAACATCATCTACTGCAACACGTCCTAAGTCACCATGATAGGCCGTACCAGCATCAATAAAGAAACTTGAAACACCAACAGATGAAAGTGAAGCTGCAATTTTTTCGGCGATAATACCAGATTTGCCAATAGCAACAAAAATCGTACGTCCCTTAGTCGTTAATATCGCTTCAACGACTGCATCAAAATGTGTATCCAGTGTTTCGCGTACGGTTTTTAAAGCACTAATTTCTAAATCAAAAGTTGCTTTTGCATCATCATAGTAAGTCGTCATTATCGTATACCGCCTTCATTTCAAGGTGTTCATGAAAAAGCTGGTTAGCATTTTCCAAAATAGGACGAATTTTAGATAAGTACAATTGGCTATCTTGATCTGATATTGCTTCTGGCGGATTAGGATGAACTTCAGCAAATATGCCATCGATACCAATTGCTAACGCTGCACGCATTAGAGGGAACGCGTAATCACGATTACCACCAGAATGATTACCATAACCACTTGGTATTTGTACAGAATGTGTTGCATCGAAGATAATAGGATAGCCAGTTTTTCGCATTTGAATCAAGCTAGTCATATCGACGACTAATTGATGATAGCCAAACATCGTACCACGCTCTGTTACCAAAATGTGTTCATTGCTTTGGGCTACTTTGTTAACAGCGCTTTGAATATCCTCTGGCGCCATGAATTGTGCTTTTTTGATATTGACAACACGACCAGTTTTGGCAGCAGCGAGTAAAAGATCGGTTTGTCGACTAAGGTATGCTGGAATTTGTAAGACGTCTGCCACTTTGGCAACTGGTTCACATTGATAAGATTCATGAACATCAGTGACAATAGGTACGTGATAGGTATCTTTGATTCTTTGTAACACCTCTAAACCAGCTGTCATACCAGCGCCACGTTCTGATTCAAGTGAGCTACGATTAGCTTTGTCAAAAGAGGCTTTAAAAACATAATTTATGCCTAGCTCATCGGTGATCGTTTTTAATGTTTCAACAACCTCGGCACAAATTTCATATGATTCGATTGCACAGGGACCGGCTAAAAGCGTGAGACGATTATCTTTAAAATCGTACGCTTGAAATACATCACTTATTTTAGACATAGTATTCCTTCTCCTAACTTTAATCGCAATAATACTAAAAATGAATTAGCATTACTGCAAGTATAACACTTTTTATGAATAATATACGTGAATAGCATTTTATATTGATTACAAAATAACAACAGAATTTTAAGGATGAAATAATCATAATAGTTGCAAATAAGCCGTTATTTTGGTAATCTGTAGGCAATTACTAAGTAAATGAAGGACACATGAATCGATATTTTATGTTATATATATATATTTAAAGTAGAAAAATAGTAATAAAATGAAAATAAGGTGTAAATAATCATGAAAGCGTTCCCAGGCATTATTATATAGGTGTTTAACAATGTCCTCCAACTGACAGGAATAATTTAATCAATAGGAGATAAATAAATATGACGGATACAAATGAACAATATAAAATTAACCATTTTCCCAAACAGTCACAGGCAGAGCCTGGTCTTCAAAGCCGTATGTCTCCGACACCTGACGATGGGGCGGCAGATTATGTTGGGCATGAGCGTCTGAAATATAAGAAAGCGCTTATTACGGGTGGCGATTCAGGAATTGGTCGCGCTGTGGCGATTGCTTATGCTCATGAGGGGGCGGATATTGTATTGAATTATCTCCCTGAAGAAGAGTCAGATGCGCAAGAGGTTAAAGGCATTGTTGAATCATTGGGACAACACATTAAACTCGTACCTGGTGACCTAAAATCTGAAATATTTAGCCAGGCGTTAGTTGATGAGGCAGTTGCATTTCTAGGTGATATTAGTATCTTAGTTTTGGTAGCTGGTAAGCAACAGGCGGTTGTGGATATTGCCGAACTATCAACAACGCAACTAATTGATACGTATACGACAAATGTTTTTAGTGCAATTTGGTTAATCAAGGCCGCGCTACCACATTTACAACCTGGTAGTAGTATTATAACGACTAATTCGATTCAAGCTGACCAACCAGCGCCTTTTTTGGTCGACTACGCTGGTACGAAAGCGGCGCTCAAAAATATGACAATAAGTTTGGCTAAACAATTTGCCAATCGCGGTATTCGTGTCAATAGTGTGGCACCAGGACCGATTTGGACGCCGTTGCAAATTGTTGGTGGGCAATTGCCCGAAAATATTCCTACATTTGGCCAATCGACACCGCTGAAACGCGCGGGTCAGCCAGCAGAATTAGCTGGGGCATACGTTTTTCTAGCATCTGATGAAACCAGCTATATTACTGGTGAGTCGATTAAAGTAACAGGTGGTCTGTAATAGATAATAGAGTGTTAATCAGAAAAAAATATTGAAGGTAGGATGGTATGGCTAAATTATCACAAACGATGAAAGACATGATTGATAACCAATTCCCTTTTTTGGCGACAACGAGTTCGGATGGTTCGCCACAGGTTGGACCAAAAGGATCTTTGCATGTATTGGACGATTCACATCTCATTTACTATGAACACACGTTTAGGCATGCTTATGAAAATTTAATGGCGAGCAATTTAGCTGCTGTAGCCGTTGTAGACAGAAAGGCAGAAAAAGGGTTCAGGTTTGAAGGACATGCGCATATTCATGAGAACGATGAATATGCCACAGACATACTATCAAAAACAAAAATATTCGAACGCTTTCCTCGTGCTGCTGTTGTGGTGATAGATGTTGAACGTATTTATAAACTAGATAATACATTGGATGCAGGCATGCGAATAGGTTAACCTGGCACATTGCATACTTAACATAAAGTGTATTGAGAAAATGACGATTGTGATCACAGTGTATTTTGAGTATGAGCTTAGCGATGTAATATTAAAATATGAAATTGATAGTATCAAAGAATTAAAGTTTTATATTTTGCAGCTGACCTTTTAAAAAATAAGGAAAGAAGCTTGGAATAATGACTAAAATAATCAATCAGCAAGTGCTATCAACACCATTATCTGGTATTCGAGCTGTTAATGATTTTGTGACCGTACCAGCCGAACAAATGATTACACTGGCGGTGGGCGAAATCGATTTACCAACACCTCTGGCGACAAGACAGGCTGGTCGGCTTGCTATTGAACAAAATCAAACAAAATACACAGAAAATAAAGGCATTTTAGCATTAAGGCAAGCAATTGCAGCAGATATCATGCGAGGCTATAACATTGAATACCTGCCAGAAACAGAAATTATGGTAACTGTTGGTGCGGGGCAAGCGATTGATCTGGTCATTCGGTCATTGGTGAACCCGGGGGATGAGGTTATTGTGATTGCCCCCGCATATCCAGCATATATTCAAGCCATTTTGCTGGTTGGCGCTCGGCCGGTCATCATTAATACAGGCGAGAGTTATTTTCGTTTAAAGCCAGAACAACTCGCAGCGGCGATTACTTCAAAAACAAAACTGGTTATTTTGAATTATCCCAACAATCCTACTGGTGTGGTCTTGTCGCGTGATGAGTTGCGTGCCTTATCGGTGGTTATTAAGCAACATGATTTATTTGTTTTAACAGACGATATTTATAAACGACTGGCTTATGATTTTGATGACGCACCATCTATTGCGAGTGTGTTCGACATGAAAAAACGCACAGTGATTGTAAATGGCCTTTCTAAATCGCACAGTATGACTGGTTGGCGTATAGGATATGTTGCGGCACCGGCGTACTTCATACAAGAAATGAACAAGGTGCAACAAGCAAGTGTCGGTTGCGCCTCAAGTATTTCTCAATTAGCAGCAATAACTGCGCTGACAGTCGATCAAGACACGCCTCGCCAATTCATAACAATTTTCAAAAAAAGACGTGATTATGTTTTAAACCGGTTAGATCAAATGCAATTGTCGTATGTTCGTCCAGAAGGTGCTTTTTACGTTTTTGTTGATATTTCAAGGTTTGGGCTGAGCGCATTGGATTTTGTTAAATATGCGATTACGCGTGCTAAGTTAGTGATGGTCCATGGCTCAGCTTTTACAGAATATGGAGAAGGTTATGTCCGTATTTCTTTCGCTAGTGATCTTGCTACATTAGCACTGGCAATGGATCGATTGGCATTAGCAATTGCAGCGCTGGAAAATACGGCTGGTTAAATTTTTTGGTGATGGCGCTGTTTTGGGTGACATTTTGATACATGATTTTGCATTAATAATGGTATGCTTGAAAACAAAAATATGGACTGTACTGATGTGTACCCCGAAAGTTAAATTAACTTTCGGGGTTTCTTGTTCTTGTTTTTTTAAAATTAATACATGGTACAATTAATAAATAGTGACTGATAATAATCTGATTTTTAAGGAGCGTACTTTGGGTAAAACGAATGTGATGTGGTTTCGTAGAGATTTGCGTGTGTTTGATAACATCGCTTTAGCACGTGCAATTGAAAATAGTAATAAAATATTATTTGTTTTTCATATTGATACGTACCAGCTTGAAAAACAACCAACGGTTAATCAAAGTAGCTTCTTCGCTAGCGTACAACAATTTAAAAAACACTTAAAGGAACAAAATATTGATCTTCAGATTTTTTATGGTGAATTAAAAGATATGTTTGATTATATCAAAAAGCAGGTGCCTAATTGGCATGATTTATACTTTAATTGTGATGAACATGGTTACGGTAGCGAACGCGATCAAGACATTACTAAATATTGCCAGGAAAATTTGCATATTAGGGTACATGCAGCTATAGATTATAATTTGCATAGTGCTTACGAAATCAAAAAGCCTGATGGCCATTATTATCAGGTATTTACACCTTACTTTAAACGCTGGATGACATTAGTTAAACCAAAGCCTATCGCGATTGATTTAGCCAGTATTAGTCAGGAACATTTAGCATTCTCTACATTAGAACAGGATACCATGTTAAGCGGTTTAATTTATGAACAACACAGCTATGCTTACGATAATCAAATTGGTGAAGGGAAAGCTAGGCAGGTGTTATCTGACTTTATTGAAAACAAATTAGCACAATATGACCAGAATCGTGATGTGCCTTCGTTAAATGCAACTAGCCACCTTTCACGTTATTTACGAACGGGCGAAATTTCAATAAGAACGGTTTATGAGGCTGTCAGACAATCGCCTGATAGCGATGGTCGCGCAACATTCATTAAAGAGCTATGTTGGCGTGACTATTATAATATGATTTACGCCACTCACCCGCAGCAAAACGAATCTGCTATCCGACCAGAATTTCGACAAGTTAGATGGCGTGATGATAAGATTGAATTTGATGATTGGCAAACAGGGCATACTGGATTTCCTATCGTCGATGCAGCAATGCGACAACTTAACGCTACAGGGTGGATGCACAACCGCTTGCGTATGGTTGTCGCATCGTTTCTAACAAAGGATTTGCTCATTAATTGGCAGTGGGGAGAAGCCTATTTTAAGCAGAAACTAGTAGATTATGATCCAGCAAGCAATATTGGGGGTTGGCAATGGGCGGCATCCACTGGTACGGATAGTGTGCCTTATTTTAGAATATTCAATCCAACGCTGCAATCAAAAAAATTTGACCCGGATGGTTTATTTATAAAAAAATATGTACCTGAATTAAAAGACCTACCAAGTACAAAAATTCATGAGCCAAGTAAGCTTTCATTAATAGAGCAAAGACGCTATCAGGTCACTATTGGTCATGATTATCCAAAACCAATTGTTGATCATAAAATGGCTCGCATTAGTGCTATAGCTGCCTATGAACAAAGTAAAGCTAATTCGGAATTTAATGAATGACATTGACATTTAAATCTCACTATTATATAATCTAATTATTATAAAACGTTGATAAGATGAGTACATATTAGATTGATTTTATAGAGAACTGGTGTATGGTGAAAGTCAGTATGATGCTAATTTGGAATATGGTCTTGGAGTTTAAATTGATATGAGTCGGTTAGTATACAAATATCTTTCGGTGATACCCGTTATCGTGTCAAAGTATCATCGTTTTTCTGGTACTTAGTGAGCGTATCTTTTAGCAATATGATACGAAAAACGGGTGGTAACACGATATAATTCGTCCCGCAACTTTGATTTTTTCAGAGTTGCGGTTTTTTATTGTATTTAAAAAATGAGGTGGAAAAATGTCAAATAAAGTGGCTATCATAACTGGTAGTGGCAGAGGAATTGGGCGCGCAATTGCGGAACGGTTAGTTAAAGAAGACTATCATGTGGCAATCGCTGAGATTGATCAAGTCACTGCCAAGGCAGTATCAGATGGTATTAATCAAGTCAGGAAAGGTTTTGCAAAATACTATGTTTTAGATGTTGCCTCTCGCCAATCTGTATTTGATTTGGTTGATCATGTTGTAAACGAGTTTGGACGGTTAGATGTTTTTATTAATAACGCTGGTGTTGCGTTTATTGACACAATGGTGGCTAGCGATCCGGACAAAATTGAACGACTATTTGATGTCAATATTAAAGGCACGTTTTGGGGCATTCAGGCTGCTGCAACACAATTTAAAAAACAAGGCGATGGCGGTCGGATAATTAACGCTGCTTCTCTAGCAGGCGTTGAGGGATCCGCACTGCAAGGGGCATATTCAGCTTCAAAATTTGCGATTCGTGGGTTAGGTCAATCTGCAGCAAAGGAGTTAGCTAGTGATGGCATCACTGTTAACGCCTATGATCCAGGAATTGTTCTAACACCATTGCGTGATTATATTGATGAACGAACGGCGCAAATTAAGGGGGTAACACCCGAAGTTCAACGACAAAAGGTCGTGAACGAAATTGCTTTAGGTCGAGCTGCATTGCCAGAAGATGTCGCTGATGTTGTCACATTTTTAGTATCGTCAAAGGCGAAATACATCACTGGACAATCGATTTTGATTGATGGTGGTATGCGTTTTCATTAATCAATGTGTGCTAGTTTCATGAAAAATAAAAGAGGGTTAACCATGGTAAAAAGGAATATTATTATTGCGGCGATTGTCTTAGTTGCTGTTGCTGGAAGCGCGATTGTAATTCAGCGTAATCAATCTGTCAAAACAGAGAGTAAAAAACAAATAACGATTGGTGCTATTGGCTCAGATGCACAAATTTGGCAACATATTGCTAAATTACCAGAAACTAAAAAAGCAAACATTACAATTAAGGTGAAGAATTTTACCGATGGTGTTGCTCTAAATACTGCTACTTCAGAAGGAAAGATAGATGTAAATGCCTTTCAATCGTACGCTTATTATGTCGCTTACAATAAAAGTAACGCTAAAACAAAGCTCACAGTGCTTGGCACAACTTATTTGGAACCAATGGGTATTTACTCTGATAAGTACCAAAAAATTAGTGACATTCCTGATGGTGGCACCATTGCCATTGCTAACAATGCAGCAAACACCGCACGCGGATTAAAGTTGTTAGCTAAAGCTAAGTTAATTACGCTCAAACCAAGTTTTGGCAATTTATCAGGAGTTAACGATATACAAGATAATCCACATCATTTAAAGTTTAAAGAGATTGATGATACGACTGGTCCACGTGTAATTAAAGACAATACAGTTGCAGCAGCATTAATTGGCAATACTGTGGCATTAGAGGGTAAGCTTAATGTGCTAAAAGACGCCTTGTTGTATGAAAAAATTGATCAATCAACAAAAGATAATATTAATATTTTAGCTACAGCACAGAAAAATAAAAACAATAAAAATTTCAAAAAGTTAACAACGTTGTATCATACAAAGTCAGCTCAAAAATATATTAATCAACAATTCTCAGGTACTAAAATTGAAGTTAAAAAACCAATCACTTACTTATCTGAATAACAGTAAAAAGATATAATCACAAACAAAATGAACCCAATAACTTGGATGGTATGAATTTCCAAGTTATTGGGTTTTTATAAATCGATGGTCATCATTCAATAAATGATATTTTTCCATGACTCTGAAAGAATGTTTGAAATTGTTATTCAAGTTGACGCTGATAACATTATAATAGATCTACTTATCATTAATAGAGTCCTGAGTTATTATGCAAGTCAGGTGTCGAGAAATAAATAATTGACATTGTGTCATAAATATGACACAATGTCAATTATAGGAGAGTGATTTAATTTTATGCCGACAAAAACATTTCTAAATTTAAGTTCAGACAAACAACACAAACTATATGATGCGATGTATCATGAGTTTTCAGATCATGTGTTAGCAGAAAGTAAAGTCTCAAATATCGTTACCGCAGCTCAAATTTCAAGAGGGTCTTTTTATACTTACTTTGACGACCTTGAGGATGCCTATCGATGGGTCTTAAATGATGTCGTCTTAGACATTCATAAAGATATTGACAGACAAGATATTTTGTCGACAACAGAAGACTTTATTTTAAAAGCTAAAGCGAGTCAACATTTTAATTTTTTGAATCATTATTATGTTGTGAATGAGTCTTTGTTACAAAAAAAGAGTGGTAAATCGACATCACGCGATTTTAGTTTACCTGATAGTCATTCGACGAATCAAGATATATCACAATGGCTTTTAGTACAATCCGTACATCAACTGATTAGGGAATTTTTTTTGGACCCTGATAAACAAGCATGTATCATTTCAACACTTCATACTTTGGACACTTGGCGAAGGGAAGTATAGACGATGTATTTAGCATTAAATGAAATGCGTAAAGAAAAAATAAGATATGGTTTAATCATTGCTGTTATGACTTTAATCAGTTATCTGATTTTTATTTTAAGTGCGTTAGCTATGGGACTTGCTCATGAAAATACGGCTGCTGTGAATAATTGGCAGTTGACTCAAGTTGCGATGAGCAAAGATGCTAATGGCAATTTAAGTCAATCTTTGTTGACAAATGATGATATGAATAAAATTCAGTTAACTGGTGATCAGACAGCGATTGGTGTCGTGCCAATGATCGTAAAAGCACATCAGGTACGCGTTTCATCTATGTTCGTTGGTATACAAAAAAATGATCTGATATATCACCGTGTTCAACTAACACAAGGGCATTTACCAAAAAACAGGTATGATGTGCTCATATCGTCAAAAATGACTCAGAAGGGTTTGAAAATTGGCGATCACATTAAACTTGGTATGCTCACCCATGATGTTAAAATCGTCGGCTATGTTAAGAATGCCGTGTATAATATGTCACCTGTGATATATGGTAATTTAAATAACTGGCGAGATATTAAAGGTGTGAGCAATCAATTTTATGCTAGCGGTATTATAACTAGTGAGTCAAAAAAAATCATTTCAAATGATCTTAAGCATTACAATAAAACACAATTGTTCAATAAAATGCCTGGATATACGGCTCAAAATACCACATTCATATTTATGATAGGATTTTTATTAGTCATTTCAGCTGTTATTGTGGCCATATTTCTGTATATTCTAACGATTCAAAAAATACCTAATTTTGCCGTTTTACGAGCTCAAGGTGTTCCAGGGCGTTATCTTGTAGTAAATACAGTCAGCGAAACCTTGATCATTATGTGTGTTTCTGTAGTCATTAGTAGTCTATTATGTGCGGTGACTGCGTGGTTTATACCAGAAACAGTTCCGATGTTCTTTGATATTAAATTGCTAGTATTATCATCTTTGGGATTGATACTGACAGGTATTCTTGGCGCAATCGTACCGGTGAGATTGATTACAAAAATTGATCCAATATCAGTTATAGGAGGGTGATTATAATGGGTAGTCTTAGATTAATTGATGTTATAAAGTCGTTTGGTTCAGGGGATAGCCAAGTGACAGCCTTAGATCATGTTAATTTTACTGCAAATTCAAAAGAATTAACTCTAATTGTTGGTCCTTCTGGATCTGGTAAAAGTACGCTACTTACAATTTTAGGCGGATTACAAGCGGTTACAAGCGGACAAGTCCTTTTAAATAATCGTAATCTGAACACATTTTCCAAAAAACAGGCGGACGATTTTAGATTAGATCATATTGGTTTTATATTACAAGCATATAGTTTAGTTCCATATCTCACAGTAAAAAAGCAATTTGAATTAGTCAAACGTATTAAGCCAGAAAATAATTTACCACCAGAAATATTTTCACAGTATTTAGAACGACTGGGCATTTCAAATTTACAAGCAAAATACCCAGACCAGCTTTCAGGTGGTCAAACGCAAAGAGTGGCTATCGCACGAGCATTATATACTAATCCTGATTATATCTTAGCCGACGAACCGACGTCTGCCTTAGATAGCCAACGTGTAGACGAAGTAGCAAAACTATTTAAAAGTATAGCGACGCGTGATGACAAAGCTGTGGTTATTGTGACACATGATTTGCGAATGCGATCATATGCAGATAAAGTTTATGAAATAATTGATGGTAAGATAACAAATATATAATGAATAACGTGATTTAGGAAAGTAACACATAGTAAATATGTATTATTAAATCAAACCATTTTCATCAATTTTACTAAACTGCACCCCTTGAATTGGAGAAAATCTAATTCAAGGGGTTTTATCTATATCTATATCAAGTAGTATGAGACGTTAGCTTTCGTCTGTAAAAAAATTCGTAATATTTACGACGTATTACTCAGACAGTCATCATTTTGTAGTAAAATAAATGAATGCTAACAAACAAGAATCTCATACAGGACAAGGAGAAGTAATATGGTCACCATTCAACAAATTGCAAAAGAAACGGGGTTATCTTCCAGTACTGTTTCACGAATATTGAATAATGACCAAACATTGTCTGTTCGAGATACAACACGTCAATTGGTTTTTGAAGTTGCATCTAAGCATCACTACACAAAAAAAGTTAAAAAAAATATTACAATCGGTGTCATTACGACTTTTTCAGAAATGAGAGAGAATCATGATGCTTATTGGCGTCAAATTTATTTAGGTATTCAAAGTGAGGCGCGTCAACACAATATTACAATTGATGAAATCATGCGACTAGACAAAAAAACACGACTATCGCAGTTCAGACAATTTGATGCGTTAATTGCATTAGGGGAATTATCATCAACTGCCGTTCAAGAAATAAAAGAGGCAAATCAGCGATTAGTTTTGGTTGATGCTAAAAAGCATTATCCAAATGTTGATGCAGTGGATCCCGAACTAACCAACATGACGGTTAGAATATTAGATGAATTATATCAATCTGGGCGACGCCATATTGGTTTTATTGGAGGTATCAATGATTTAATCGAGATGGATGGGAGTACTTTCACAAGCGAAAAAGACTTGCGTTATGTCGCCTATAAACAATGGGTAGCGCAACATCAGTTAAACGAATATGTCTATGAAGGCAACTGGCAAGCAGAGACAGGAAATTTAGGGGCAAAATATTTACTCGCCGAACAACCACAAATTGACGCACTTTTGATGGCGTCAGATCCGATTGCCATTGGGGCTTTAAATACGATTAAAACAAAAGGGCTAGAGCCAGGAAAAGATATAGATGTTGTAAGTTTTGATGATTTAGATTTAGTAAAATATTTAGTACCAGCGTTGACTAGTGTTGATTTAAAAGCAACTGAAATTGGTAAAACAGCTTTGAATCGTGCCTTGGAACTTGTCACAGAAACTGAGAACTGGGCAGTCTGGACTACGATTCCTAGTGTTTTGGAGTATCGAGAAACATTTAGAAAGTTTACTTAATGAAAGCGTTTACATTTACTAAATTATATGGTACTATTACTTTATAATATGATGTGTTCAAATCATATTTTCTTGGCGTTGGGGCGAATATATATGGTATAGGACGAACTGATATGGATAAAAATAACTTAGTTATCGCATTTGTTAAAAAAATTATCAAAGCAACAGATTATACTGACGATGACGGGATTTATTTAATCAACCAAGCAATGGGTATACTAGGAGAATCAACTGATACGTATTTTATAAGTGAGCGGCCAGTTGATGAGTTGTCAACGCTTCAACTATTGGATCAACTGATTCAAATTGCAGTAAGTCGTGGCACATTAGCGCGTCGTCACATGAATGAGGATATGGCTGGGGCGCAATTAATGAATTTTTTTGTACCACGACCTTCAAAAGTACGTCAAGTTTTTTGGTTTAACTATCAAAAGTCGCCACGTCATGCGACAGATTATTTTTTTGACTTATCAAAACGGAGTAATTACATCAAAACGCGTGAGATTAGTCAGAATATTTCTTATCCAGTTGTGACAAACTATGGCACACTTCAAATTACAATAAACTTATCTAAACCAGAGAAAGACCCAAAACTTATCGCTCAAGCGATAACACATCGCACGAATCAAGAAGTCCAGTATCCTGTATCACCACTAGCTAAAGAGAACGAAGGTTATTGGGGACGTTTAGATTACGCTTCACGAATAAATCACCGCGTTATTCCACTAAGTTTAGGTGATGAAACATGGTATTTTCAATATTCCCCTTATGCCTATTTCAATGAACACGCCATTGTATTATCAGAAACCATACGACCGATGCATGTGGATGTCCAAAATTTGGCAAGGCTGTTGGAATTCGTTACAAAATTTCCTGATTACTTTATTGGTTCAAATGCTGATCTACCTATTGTTGGTGGTTCTATTTTATCACATGACCATTTTCAAGCTGGTCGTTACGACTTGCCTATGGCTCAAGCAGTCATCAAGCAACCAGTTCATTTCGTCAACACGCAACTGTCTGAGGCAGGCTTTTTAAATTGGCCAATGACCGCGTTACGTTTAATTGATTCAGACTGTGACAAACTTCTGACAGTGGCAACGAGGGTAATGACGACTTGGCAGAATTATGATGACGTCGATTTATCCATTAAAGCATATGACAAAGCGGGTCAACGTCATCATACAGTAACACCCATTGTGCGCTTTAGACACCAAAAGTATGAAATAGATCTAGTACTTCGCGACAACAACGTTTCGGAAGAATTCCCAGATGGTATCTTTCATCCCCACCCAGACGTACAACATATTAAAAAAGAAAACATTGGGTTGATTGAAGTGATGGGGTTAGCTATTTTACCACCGCGTTTAAAAAAGGAACTTGCTGATGTTGAGGCCTATCTACTTGGGCGTATTAAATCTGTTGACCCAAAACACCAATTATGGGCTGATCAATTACGTCAACAATATACGATTACAAGTGCCAATGTTACCAATATTGTTCAACAAAGTGTTGGGCATATTTTCGAACGTGTACTTGAGGATGCTGGTGTTTTTAAAAATGATACCGGAGGAAAGGCTGGTTTACAGCGATTTATTCAAAAACTCGAATAAGACAGTAAAAACTAAGGGATGTCGTTCTCAATGGTTTTTAGCACAAGAAAGGTAGTCAAATGACAGATGCTTATCAAGCACTCGAAAAGGTTTTCGAGTCAAAATTTATGCACAAACCTACGGATCGGTTTTTCTCACCGGGCCGTATAAACTTAATAGGCGAACATACAGATTATAATGGTGGTCATGTTTTCCCAGCAGCAATAACAATTGGTACCTATGGGGTTGCTCGTTTACGGGATGATACAACTGTCAAATTATATTCAACCAACTTCTCGGATACTGATATTATTTCGTTTAGTATTGAAAATGAGGAAAAACTAGCACGTGGCTCTTGGGGGAATTACGTTAAGGGCGTTTTGCAAGCCATGCGTGGTTATGGAAACCATTTTACAAAAGGTTTTGAACTTGCCGTTACTGGGAACATCCCAAATGCTTCTGGTTTGTCTTCTTCCTCGTCGTTGGAATTATTGGTTGGTGTGACGCTGCAAAAATTATATAACTTAAAAATCCCACGTCTACAATTGGTTGCAAGCGGACAACGTTCAGAAAACGATTTTGTCGGTGTCAATACGGGCATCATGGATCAATTTGCTATAGGATTTGGTGAAAAAAATCACGCGATTTACCTCGACACTAATACGATGATTTA
Source organism: Leuconostoc rapi (assembly GCF_016908715.1). Lineage (GTDB taxonomy): Bacteria > Bacillota > Bacilli > Lactobacillales > Lactobacillaceae > Leuconostoc > Leuconostoc rapi. Next base: position 403,880 of record NZ_JAFBEK010000001.1, read on the forward strand.
TGAAATGGTACCAGTTAATTTAGGACAAAATGTGATTGTTATTATGAACACAAACAAACGCAGAGAGCTTGCGGATTCTAAATATAATGATCGTGTAAGAGAGACACAGGAAGCTGTATTTGATTTACAGAAAAAATTAAAAATTCAGTATCTCGGTGAACTGGATAGTCACACTTTCGAGGAAAATCAACAGTTAGTTCATAATGATACAATTAGACGTCGCGCGCGTCATGCTGTAACAGAAAATGAAAGAGCGCAGTTAGCTGTTAAGGCTTTAAAAGCCAATGATTTGAGTTATTTTGGTCAACTTTTAAATGCATCACATGAGTCTTTGAAAAATGATTATGAAGTGACTGGCATAGAACTAGATACATTAGCAGAGACTGCTCAAAAAGTGCCAGGTGTTCTAGGTGCACGTATGACTGGCGCAGGATTTGGAGGCTGTGCAATTGCGTTAGTAGATCGTAATCATGTTGCAGATTTAAAAACAATCGTTGGCCGCGCATATAGGGAGAAGATTGGTTATGATGCTTCTTTTTATGTCGCTGAAATTGGACAGGGTGCACACTGGGTAGGTTAATTTTTTACATCTAAAATGTAAGCGCTTACTATTTTAATAGAAAGAAAGTGGTGATGTAGCATGGGAAACAGTAACTGGAAACAACGCATGAGTTATGCGTTAGGCGCATTTGGACATGATACATATTATGTCGCATTGAGTACTTATTTTATTATTTTCGTAACGAGTTCGATGTTTGATGGTGTTAAAAATGCCAGCCGACTAATTGGATTAGTCACATCATTAGTTGTGGGAATTAGATTAATTGAAATTTTCTTTGATCCTATTATTGGTAGTATTATCGATAATACGCGGACAAAGTATGGTAAATTCAAACCTTGGTTGGTTATTGGTGGTTTAGTTTCAGCAGTCATGATTGTGATCATGTTTACTAATTTTGGTGGGCTAGCTGAACATAATGAAATGTTGTTTATTATCGTATTTACCGTTGCATTTATTATTTTGGATTCGTTTTATTCTTTTAAAGATATTGCTTATTGGTCAATGATTCCTGCCTTATCTAACGATTCAGCAGAGCGTGGTAAATTAGGAACTGTTGCCCGTATCGGTTCTTCATTAGGTGCCAATGGTACGACAATGATCGTCGTACCATTAACAACGTTCTTCACCTATCTTGTAACTGGTAATCAAAAACAAGGCGCTTCCGGTTGGTTTTGGTTTGCTGTGATTGTTGGTGTTGTTTCAGGCGGAACAGCGCTGATTACTGCTTGGGGAACCAAAGAAAGCGAATCAATTATTCGTCAAAAAAGTCCAAAAGTGAAAACTTCAGATGTTTTTAAAGCCATTACAAAAAATGATCAGTTGATGTGGTTGGCGCTTTCTTATATCGCGTATGCCATTGCTTACGTCGTTACGACCGCTGTTTTGTATTTGTACTATAAATTTATTTTGGGACAGCCCCAAGACTTTTGGCTTGTTGGTTTAATTGCCACGATAACTGGCTTAACAGCAGTGCCGCTATTCCCAGTATTAGTAAAGAAAATAACACGTCGATTCGTGTATATTGGGAGCATAGGTATTCAAATTGCTGGTTATGTTTTGTTCATGTTCGGAGGTCACAGTGCTATTATAGTTACTATAGCAACGATTCTATTTTATTTGCCATATCAATTAGTTTTCTTATCAGCATTAATGACGATTACCGATGCTGTCGAATATGGCCAATTAAAGAATGGCGTTCGTAATGAAGCGGTCACGTTGTCTATTCGACCACTGTTAGATAAAATTGCTGGCGCACTTTCAAATGGTTTGGTTGGTTTAATTGCTGTTGTTGCCGGTATGAGTGGCAGCGCTACAGCAAAGGATATCACAACAAAGGGTATTACCACATTCAATCTCTTTGCATTTGTTGTCCCAGGCATTCTCATGTTATTAGCAGCCTTAATATTTGCAAGTAAAGTTAAATTGACTGAAAAAATGCATGCAGATATTGTGACAAAGCTTAAAATTAAACTCGAGTCAGAGAAGTAAGGTGAGGGGTAATGATGGTACAAACCTTATCAGAAACGTTGAAACGCCGTGACTGGGAACAGTTGGGCGTGACAAATATAAATCGACTAGCGATGCACGCGCCCTTAAACTACTGGTCTGCAGCAGAAAATCCGACTTATGGTCACTATAGCGATGCACAAATCAAATTAAATGGAGAATGGCAATTCAGTGCATTTAAGCGGCCGGAGGATGTACCGGAAAGTTGGCTGAGTGCATCAATAAAAAATAGTAACAGGATCACAGTGCCGGGAAATTGGCAGTTACAAGGCCAATATGATGTGCCAATTTACACAAATGTGTCCTATCCATTTCCAGTTAATCCACCTTTTGTGCCGAAACAAAATCCGACAGGTGCATATAGTCGTTACTTTGACGTGTCAGATGACTGGCTAAACGATGATGGTGCAATTCATTTAACATTTGAGGCGGTGTCCTCAGCTTATTATGTTTGGGTAAATGGGCGCTTTATAGGTTACTCCGAAGACAGTCGCTTACCATCTGAGTTTGATATTAGTCAGGCCGTTGTTGCCGGTGAAAATAAATTAAACGTCATGGTGTTACGTTGGAGTAAGGGTAGTTATTTAGAAGATCAAGATATGTGGCGCTTGTCTGGTATATTCAGGGATGTCGTGCTGGCACATGTGCCTAGTGTTCGCCTATTAGACTATCATGTCACACCAATGGTCGATGATGATTATGATACGGCAATTGTCAAAGTTGAAACAACAAGTACAGTAGGTTCCCGGGTTAAAGCAGATTTGTTTTGGGGAAATGACATGATTACTTCTCAGACGGGTACGCCTGGACAGGTGATGGTTGATGAACGTGGTGCCGATGAACAAGCACTGACAATTGACTTGGCGGTTAAACAGCCGTATTTATGGTCAGATGAAGTACCTAATTTATATGAATTAGTTTTGACAGTTTATGACGACCATCAAAATATCATGCACATTGAACATGCACAGGTTGGTATTCGTCGTGTCGCTATTGAAAACGGTTTGCTAAAACTCAATGGCCAACCGTTACTGATTCGTGGTGTCAATAAGCATGAATTTCATCCCGAAAAAGGCTATGCAATTGACGAAGCCACTATGCGGCAAGATATCATGTTGTTAAAACAAAATAATTTTAACGCCGTACGTTTATCACATTATCCCAACCACCAACGTTGGTACGAACTAGCAAATGAATACGGTATTTTGTTGGTAGATGAGGCCAATATTGAAACACATGGTATGACACCCATGAATCACTTAACTGATGATGTGCGTTATTTGCCTCAAATGACAGAGCGTGTAACACGTATGGTGAAACGTGATCGAAATTTTCCAGCTATCATTATTTGGTCATTGGGTAATGAGTCAGGATATGGCGGTAACCATGACGCGTTATACCAATGGCTTAAAAGTAACGACCCCAGCCGCCCTGTTCAATATGAAGGTGGCGGTGCTGATACAGCGGTCACTGATATCATTGCGCCCATGTATGCGCGCGTTGATGAAGATCAAATTTTCGACATTAATCCAAAATGGTCAATTAAACGTTGGATCGGTAATCCTGGTGAGACGCGTCCACTGATTTTGTGCGAGTATGCTCATGATATGGGTAATAGTTTGGGTGGCTTTGATAAGTATTGGCAGGCTTTCCGACAGTTTGATCGGCTACAAGGTGGCTTTATTTGGGATTGGGTTGATCAAGGGTTATCTAAAGACGGTGACTACGCTTATGGTGGTGATTTTAATGATAGCCCTAATGACCGCCAATTTTGCCTAGACGGCCTCTTATTCCCAGATCGCACACCAAAGCCTGCTATGTATGAGGTTGCTTATCAACAACAGTATTTGCAATTCAAGATTCAAGAGGCAACATTAACGGTTAGAAGTGAGTACAATTTTAAATATGTCGATGACCAAGAGTTACATTATACGTTGGTTAATAATGATCAGATTCTTGTGGAAAAAACCATTAATCTAACTATTGCACCTTTAAATACGCAAGTTATACCGTTGACATTACCAAATATAGAATCATTAACGGGAGCCGTTTATCTTAATGTAACAACAACACAGTCTCAGGATAGCGGTATATTTAAAGCTGGTGATTCACGAGAACATCACCAATTTGTTTTAAAACAAGAAACTAATATGCCACAGCGGTTAGAACACATAATTGACTCGCCAAAAGTATCACAAACAGCGCAAACAGTCACAATTACAGCTGGACTGACTGACTGGCAGTTTAATCTAAAAACAGGGCTATTGAGTCATTGGACAGTAGCTGGAAATGACAAAATTTTATCACCATTACGCGATAATTTCACGCGTGCACCGATTGATAATGACATTGGTGTTAGTGAAGTTGAAAATCCAGATCCTAATGCTTGGCAGGCACGCTGGTCAGAAAATGGCTGGTTTGACTTACAGGAAAAATTGATGGCCTTCCATATTGCCAGATCGGAATCATTTATCGAAATCACGACCCAGCACGATTTTTTTGCTCGCGACAATGATGTCATATCATCTGTCAAACATTATCGATTTACTCAGCCGGGAGATATGCACATTAGTATTGATATCACACGTCGTACAAATAGCTTGCCACCAGCACGGATAGGTTTGCAAGTGATGGTTCCAACGTTTGAAAATGTTACTTATCATGGTCGTGGTCCGTTTGAAAATTATCCCGATCGTAAAAGTGCCGCTATGTTAGGTTCTTGGCATTTAGCGGTACAAGATTTTTATACGCCGTACATTTTTCCTAGTGAGAATGGCTTGCGTACAGATGTCACTGACATCATTTTGAATCATCAAAAAATTACGGTAAGTCAAGCACCTATATCGTTTCAAGTCAGTCGTTTTAGTCAAAATGAATTAATGCAAAAAAAGCATCGGCAAGAATTGACAGCCGATCAAGGTATTTGGATCAATTTAGATGGCTTTCATATGGGCGTTGGCGGAGATGATTCGTGGTCTCCAAGTGTCGCAGAAGCATATTTGTTAAATAACAGTCAGTATCATTATGAACTGACTTGGAAGGAATTAGACAATGATTAAAGTAACAGATTTTGGTAAACATAACGATCAGGTGGTGCAACGTTATACGCTGGAAAATGTGCATGGCACACGATTAAGCGTATTAAACTTCGCGGGCATTATTCAGGAATTTTCTGTGTATGAAAATGATGAACGTGTCAATTTGGTGTTATCGAGCGATGATTTTGCTTCGTTAACCGCAGACTATAATATTAACCGTATCATTGGCCGAACGGCTGGCCGTATTGCTGATGGCCGTTGGACTCAAAACGGTCGTAACATTGTTGTACCAACAAACGAAAATGGACACGCTTTACATGGCGGACCACAGGGACTCGGTGAACAGTTTTTTGATGTCAGTGTTAATCAAGAAGCCAACACAATAACGTTGAAAAGAAAACAGTTATCTGAACTAGACGGTTTTCCAGGGGATATTGATATTCGGGTAACTTATCAATTGACAGATGATAATCGTGTTATTTTGAAATTTACTGGCACACAGTTAGAAACAGCGGGTGTTTTTAATCCCACCGTTCATAGTTATTTTAATTTAGCTAATCCAGGGGTTGATGACCTATTGACGCATGAGCTATGGCTTAATAGTCAAAAGCATGTTGCTATAAATGATGATAAAATACCTACCGGTGAATTAATTGACAACGCTAATACTTTATTTGATTTTAAAAAAGAAACAAATTTGGGTGTTGTTTTGCCTAAACTGCGATCCAAAATTAAGGAAGGTGGCTTAGATGATGCCTTCCTTGTTGAACCATCGTTAGTGAATCCGGTGGCAGTGTTAACAGAAAATAATTCTGGCAGACGTCTTTCAGTATATTCGGATCGCAACGCAGTTGTTGCTTTTACTGCCAACCAACTGAACAATGATGTCATCAAAAATACTAATCGTGGTGAGGGGCATCCTTGGATAGCAGTTGCCCTTGAAGCACAGACCTTACCAAATAGTGAAAATATACCAACCTTTGGGGATGTTAAGTTGGCAGTCAACGAAACGGCAGAAGCGACAATTATTTACGCTTATGACACCTTTAAGTAAGCAGGATTAAAAGAAATGATGTTGTTACAAAAAAAGCCTGTCAAAAGACAGGCTTTTTGAATCTACTATCGTTAGCGTTTAGAACTTTTGAGCAAATGCTACAAATTGTTGTGCTGCACTAGCTAAAAATGCTTTTGTATCATCATTTGTAATTTGGCCGTTTTCATCAGCCAACGTTGATGTATTACCGATATAAAGCTCGGGTTGTTGCAATGTTGGCATATCTAGGAATACCAATGATTGGCGCAATACATGGTGTGCTAAGACGCCAGCAGTACCACCAATTGATTGTGAAGCAACCAAGGCAGGCTTGCCAGCCCAAACATTTTGTCCCCATGGACGTGAAGCAATATCTAAAGCATTTTTCAAAGCAGCTGGTATGCTACGATTATGCTCAGGTGTTACAAAAATAAATGCATCTTGCGCCGCTACTTGGGTTCGGAAGCTTGTATATGCTTCGGGTGAGTTTTCATCCAAATCCTGGTTATATAGTGGCAAACCACTAATATTCAGGTAAGTGACTTCTGCATCAGCTGGAAGACCAGCTACTAATGCGTCAGCGACGCCTTTTGAATAAGAATTCTTTCGAATCGAACCAACAACAATACCATATTTACTCATTTACTTTATCCTCTTTCTAGTTACTAAAAGTAAGTATAAACCTAACTGTTTATTTTTTCAACCTTTTTTTGTGATTCAATTATATTTTTGTATGAATATGCTGTGTCACTAAATAGGATGCTTTTAGTGACAGCGTATCACTTGACCTAGCGTATAGGTCATGTAGTAAAATAAGTATAGCTAGTAGAAAAGAGGTGAATAATATGGCATGTTAAAACTTGTGAGAGATAATCGTAAGGTTGTCTAAGTATATGCAATTTCAAGTGACAGTATTGCGTCATGAAGCAGTCGGGTAAATCGTCATACAACAAAATTAACTGACTAAAAAATTGTCATTAAAAACAATTAAATAATGAATGATCTAATTAACTTAGAAAAGAGATAGGTATTTAACATGGAAAATTTCAGTTTTAAAAATACAACAGATATTCGTTTTGGAGCGGGTCGTATAGATGACGAACTGCGTAACGTGGTTTCACAGTTTGGTAAAAATGTCTTGTTGACATATGGCGGTGGCTCAATCAAAAAATCTGGTTTATATGATCGGGTTATTAAGGCTTTGGATGGCTTGAATGTTGTCGAATTAACTGGCATTGCACCTAATCCAAAAATTGAATCAGTCCGTAAAGGCCAGCAATTAGTTAAATCACAAAATATTGACGTTGTTTTGGCTGTAGGTGGGGGTTCTGTTATTGATGCAGCTAAGGTCATTGCTTCGTCAAAATTCTATGCTTCCGATCCGTGGGAATTAGTTGTAGAGCCAAGTAAGCGCTTGACGATTGACCAATTACCAATTGTTGATATCTTAACTTTGTCAGCAACAGGTACAGAAATGAACAAAGGGTCTGTTATTTCTAATCCAGAAACGAATCAAAAGCTAGGCACATACGGACCAAACACGCCTGCCGTTTCATTTTTAGATCCCACGTTAACCTACTCAGTTTCAAAGTGGCAAACGGCGGCCGGTTCAATTGATATTTTCAGCCACTTAGCAGAACAGTATTTTGATCAGTCAAAAAATAATGACGTCAAAATCGGTTTGATTGAGGGGCTCATGCGGACGGTGATTAAGTGGGCGCCTATAGCATTACAGACACCAGATAGTTATGATGCCCGCGCTAATCTGATGTGGGCATCTACACTGGCATTAAATGGATTAGCACATACTGGTAATATAAATGGTTGGACAGTTCATCCAATTGAACATGAGTTATCAGCATATTATGATATTACGCACGGTGTTGGATTAGGTATCTTAACACCACATTGGATGACTTTTGCATTGACTGCTGAGACGCAAACACAATTTGCTAATTTTGGGCGCCAGGTTTGGCAACTGAGCGGTGATGACCAAACCGTTGCCACTCAGGCTATTAGTGCTACAGCTGAGTGGATAGCCTCACTAGGTGTGCCAACAACATTACCTGGTGTTGATATTAATAGTACGGAGCACTTCGAAGCTATGGCTAATAGTGCAGTGATTGTTGGACAATTAGACAAGGGTTACGTGCCACTCACTGCAACAGACGTTATTGCTCTATATGAGGCATCAATGGCATAAATTTATTGAAGCAGTTATATTCAAAAAAAGAAGCGCGTTTGTTACATCGGAAGCATTAATAAATAAAGTATGATGATAAAATAACCACCATGTTAATCAGGAGTCGTATGTATTCCTGTACAGCCAACATAGTGGTTATTTTCATTTTAAAAATCATTAATGATTCACTTCTTTACCACTTAATAACAGACTGGGTAAAAAAATTGCAAGTGCTAGCCAAGCCAACCAAGTAAAGCCACGTTGTAAAGCTAGTGCATATAAATGTTGGGCAAGAGCAGGGTGAGTAGCAATTGCTTTTTGTTGTTGTGTCAATAGTTGTGTTAATTCACTAGCCACTACCATAGAAACCAGTGACGTGCCATACGCACCACCGACATTTTGGAAAATACGAGTGCCAATCGTAGCTTCGGGAACGTCTTTTTTTGGCATGCCGGTATACGCATCAGTCATCAATGGCATAAAGACAGTATTAATGCCAATACCACTGATAAAGAGTATACCGCTAATTAGCCACATGCTTGTTGTCTCATCAACCTGTGTTAATGCTACTAATCCGGTAACAACCAAGATTAAGCTACTAAATACTAGGTTCCGCATGCCCATTTTGTCCATTAGTCTGCCAGTCAAGGGACGCGCTAAGAACATACCAATCCCTTGTGGAATTAAAGCGTAAGATGCATCTAAAGCACTAAATCCGCGTGCTGATTGAAAATAGGTTGTTAGGAGTAATGATGTGCCATTCATAACGATGGCCGCTAAAATTAGGCCAACCGTTCCGCCGACATATGAACGGAACTTGAATAAATGTAGTGGCAAAACAGCGTTTTCTTTGTGGATATAAGCCCAGAAGAGGTAGAGAATAAATAGTACAATGCCAAGTATAATAAAGGGTTCAGTATTTGCGTTCCAAAGTGTCTTGTTAGCCTTAACAACGGCGTAAATTAATGCAGTTGCAAAGCCACCAACTAACAATGTGCCGACTAAGTCAAATGGCTTTTTAGTATTTTGCGCTGGCATGCTAGGTAATTTCAAGAAAATACCAATAATTGCTATCAAGCTGACAGGCACGTTTACCCAAAATATCCCTTCCCAAGATGCAGAGTTCATAATAAGACCACCAATGATTGGTCCAAAAAGAGGCCCTAACATGATTGGTAAACCAACTATGATCATGAGCTTTCGAAAATAAGGGCCAGATTGTTGCACAAGCAAGGTTGTTAACATAGGGATCAATAATCCTGCACCAAATCCTTGCAAAACACGTGCAGCAATTAACCAATTCAAATTAGGAGATAAAGCTGCCAGCACTGATCCAAATAAGAAAATGAATTGTGCCCACAAATAAGCTAGGCGCCCATCGTAACGATTTAATAACCACCCGGAAAATGGAATTGCAACACCCATGGTGAGCAAATAGGCACTAGCAATCCACTGAACATGGGATAGCGTGCTATGAAAAGTTGTGACCAAATGCGGAATTGCAATATTGACCATTGTGCCATCTAACATAGGTGCAATTGCACCTAAAACAAGAATCCATGCCATTGTCATGAGATTTTGTGGGACTTTGTTTTTTTTCTGGTTCGACATAAGTATCTCCTTTTTAAGTACAATGTGTACGTTAAATATAATACTATTAGTCCCTATAATGGTCAATTTTTTTAAGGTTCACAAGGTGCAATGCGTACCTTAAATATGTTAAAATATAGGTATGATGAAAACTAGAAGACGCGGGGACCACCTCGAAGAGACAATTTATAACGCAACACTGATTATTTTGGAACGTGATGGTTATGCTAAAACAACTTTTGCGCAAATTGCGCGTGAAGCCAAAACAAGCCGAACTGTTTTGTATCGTCGATGGGATACCGTTTTTGAGTTAATTCATGATGCGATTACACAACAAAATATTCAACCTAATTGGGATACCGTTGTAATTGATACCGGTAGTTTACGTGGTGATTTAATTGCTTTAGCGCGATTTTTTCAATCGAATAGTTCTCAAATCAATGATGAATTTATACGAGCTGCCGTGACAGAATTTAGTTTAGGTTCAACAACTGCTCGGCGAATTATGGCACAGGCACAACGAAAAAATCTAAGCTTAGTAGGTAATGCTGTCAGGCTTGCGATTCAAAGAAACGAGTTGCAAAAAATACCAAGCGACCGCGTTCAACTATTATTATTTGAAGTACTACGTTACCATGGCATTCTAATCCGAGAAGCAGCACCACAAGATATTATTGCTATCATTGATGAAATTATCTTACCAGCATTTTTTGCCGGCGGTCGTGTATAAAATAATCGAATATCAATAAAAAAGGCGACATGCGTTAAGCATGCCGTCACTTAATATGGTACACATCTCTAATTAAGACGTTAATAGTTAAAAGATTATCATTATTATTTTTGACGGTGACTCGAAAAAGATAATTTAACTAATGATGCAGTAAACAGGCCACTAGTCAGCACGTAAAATGAAGACACCAATAAGTTACTATCTAGCGGTCCGGCAAGCACAGCATCTATTAGTAGAATTGTTTCAGTTAAAAATAAGATACCAGAAATTATGAAAATGATTGTCCAAGCTATTTTATACATGGGTGCCTATCTTCCTTTTTTTAATTGCAATGATTGCTCATCGTTGGATGGCTGAATAGTGTGAAATAATATATATGTTAATTATACCGGATATTTTTGAGCCTAGCATTAACAGATCTTGTTTGGCTAATCTCAGGTTAGGGGTTTTATTGCGTTTGAATTATGCCTTTAACAATAATAAACCAATAAAGACAAATATAATGAGGAATATGATATTAAGCAGTGTGAACTGTTTAAAAAATTGAAAACTTGTGTGGTTGTGACTATTAATAGTGTACTGTCTTAGAGCTAGTAAATTTGCTAATGAAGCGACGAGTGTACCAAGCCCACCTATTGTCACACCGAGAAACACAGCATAAACATTGTGCGTAAATTTTGAGAGCAACACCGCAGCTGGTACGTTGCTGATAACTTGACTAATAATAGTGCTAGTTATAAACGTTGACCTGTTATTCTGTGTGTAAATGGATAGTAAGTCATGAACAAAAGTAAGTCGACTAATGGCGCCAACAATTATAAAAAAGTTTATAATTGTTAAAATGATGCCGTAGTCAATTTTTTCAAATACGTTACGTGATAATATTAAGGCGCTCGCTATACTAACAAATAAAGATATTGCCACAGGAATAAGAGATAATATGCCTAGTAAGACAATCATACTTGCTAAAAACAATAAACTAGCTTGCTGCCAGTTAATGCGGTGTGTGTTTTGAAAAGCTACTTTTACATTTTTGTTTTTTATACATAAGGGGATGAGGCATAACGTTACCAGTGATATAAGTCCTAGTGGCATGGACATGCTCAAAAATGATAAGATGTTCAATTTATAAAAGGACATCATATAAATGTTTTGTGGATTGCCAAACGGAGTAATAGAACTACCTAAATTTGCATAGATTACTAACATGCTGATGGTTAAAATTGGCGGCAATGCCATGTATTTTCTAATGCTGAAAAATATAGGAATCAATGTTAATATAGCAACATCATTAGTGAATAGCATTGAACCAAAATAGGAGCAAAGTAACAAAACCAGAAATACAAGTCGAGTGCCATGACACTTTGAAACAATGTAGTCAGCTAATAATTTAAGGATACCTAATTCGTGATACAGTGCAACGATGATTAGCAAGGACGATAAGGATAAAATGGTTTTAGCATCAATATCTGATGTTTTAACTGTGCCAAATATTAAAGAGAAGGCTGATAACATGACAGTGATCAAAAATGTAGGGTCAGTCAAAACACGTTTTATCGGATTAAACATATGGGTGGGTTACTTTCTGCAAGATTATGTGCTTTAACGTATCTGAATTGTGGCGCTTTGTGGTTTGTTTTATAATTAACTATATAATCATTTAATTATGTCAGATACAAAAGACTAACAAACCATGGTTTGTTACATGGGAGATGATAAGGATGGGAATAGACGATGCAACAAAGATTAACAGTTGACGCACCTGTAACACACATTTATTTTGTACGCCATGCTTTGCCTGATTATTCTTGGTTAGATGACCGGCATATGCCATTAACAACAGAAGGAGAAGCTGACGCCTTGAAAGTGATGCATGTACTGAAGGATGTCAATTTTGATTTTTGTATTTCGAGCCCTTATAAACGAACGCGCCAAACGATTGCACCTGTCGTTAGGGAAAGTAATCTAATTGTTCACGTAGATGAAAGACTTAAAGAACGCGTGCGAGGTATACTAGGAAATAGTGGTACAGAATTACAAATAAGACGCTGGAATAACTTCGATTTCCATGAAAAAGATGGCGAATCGATGACTAGTTTACAACAAAGAAATATGGCTGCATTATTAGAAGTATTAAATTATCATAGCGGTGAGAATATTTTATTTTCAACTCATGGTGCGGCCCTAAGTGCTATTTTGAATTTTTATGATCCAAGCTTTACTTATAAAGATTTTAAAAGAATCGAAAAATTTACACCCTACATTTTACGGCTTACATTTGATAACGCAAATCAAATTGTTGCAAAAAAAGAACTTTTAATCATAGACAAATCAAGAAATTAATATCAGACTGTACTAACCTACTTTGTTTGTACCCCAAACCTTAGCATAAAATCGTCAAGTATGCGGGGAGATAGAAAATATTTTTGCCACATCATCTATTGCATACATGTTATTGCTCCTTGACTGATAGTTACTATCATGCAGTATAGTTAACATATTAATCGATTAGAGGAGAATTTACAATGTTTAAAGATGTTTGGTTTGTTACAGGTGCTTCAACAGGTCTAGGTAAAGCATTAGTTAAGTATTTATTGACACAAAATTGCAAGGTAGTCGCAACTTCAAGAAATCCTGAGAATATTAAAAACCTAAAATCAATGTCTGGACATCAACCTGGGGATCCGAGCAAGGCAGCGAAAGTGATTTAAAGAAAACTATTCACGAACTATTTCGACAGATTATGAATAACACGATATACTTGCCGGTGATGCTAAAAAGAACGGATTAACAAAAACTGTTAATTCGTTCTTTTTCTGTGCGAACTGGCACGATTATGTTAAAAGTATTGGAAATTAAGTATAATAATATAATAGAAGTTCTTAAAAATAACCATGACAGACAATGAAAAAGGTGAGAATATGTTATATGAAATACGGCGTGCTACGCCAAACGATAACTTGGCTATTGGAACGTTTTATGAGGAATCTTTACCATACATCGATCCGATTCAGACAAGCTGGGTACCAGGAATATATCCTAATATTTCAGATGCCTTAGCTGCAATATCAAAAGACGAATTTTTTATTTGTTTAGATGAGGCAGGGGCTGTGATTGGCTCCGTTATACTTAATACGGCTTCGCAAGAAGCGTATCAGACTTTAAACTGGTCGAAAAGTAGTGATGAGTCTGATCAAAAGAATTTGGTGGTTCACACTTTAATCACACATCCGAAAAGGCTCAAAAAGGGGATTGCTAGTCAAATCATTGCTTTTATTAAAACATTTGCGGTAGCAAATAACATGCGCACAATACAATTAGATACATTAGTTGATAATATACCAGCTCGTAGATTGTACGAAAAAAATGAATTTGTATATATTGGACGACGAAATTTACCTAGTTTTGATAACCAAGGAATAGATGATTGTGTCTTTTACGAATTTGAAATAATCAAGGCGTGAATTTAATATGTTAAGAAGAGAAAATTTAAATGACATGGCACAAATAGTCGGTTATTCCGTTCCTAATTGGACAACTCGGCCATTTCCAGATAAAAAAACGCATACAGGTCAATATTGTATATTGCAAGAAATTAATAAAAAGGTTCATTTTGATGATTTGTATCGTTTTTTTGGTCCAGAAGGTGACCAGACAACGTGGACTTATTTATCATTAGAGCACTTTGAAAATCGTGATACATTTTGGGATTATCTGACTAAAATAGCGCATGAAAAACAGTCGATTTATTATGCTATTTTAGATAAATCAACTAAAAAAGTATTAGGAAGCTTTGCGTTAGTTGCGATTGATCAAGAAAATGGGAGTCTTGAAGTTGGTTATGTTATTTATTCAGAATTAATGAAAAAAACAAAAATCGCCACTGAGGCACAGTTTCTTTTGATGCAGTACGTATTTGATCAATTGGGATATCGTAGATATGTTTGGATGTGTGATAACTGTAATGAAGCATCCAAGCATGCTGCTACACGCTTGGGATTTTCTTTCGAAGGTATTTTTAGGAATATGTGGGTATACAAAAATAGAAATAGAGATACCGCTTGGTTTTCGATTACTGATTATGAATGGCCTAGTATTAAAAACAGGATGGAAAAGTGGCTCAACAAATCTAATTTTGATAACGAAGGCATTCAAAAAAATAAGTTGACCGAGATGTAATTGATCATCTATACAAGCATAGAACAAGTTACTGATATACTCACTGAGGTGTTGCTAATATTTTACATGTGATATGCCAGTTGATGATATTTTAAATTTGTCACCAAACATAAGCCTTAATTTAAATAATCTAGCCTGTCTTAGTGAAGTTACTGCCGTTTTTCGGTTGGTTAAGTTACTAAGTTTTTTTTACGTGTTGATTATCATGTATAGTAGCATTTTTCGTTCTAAGCTGACAGTCTTTTTGCTTTAAATTAAGAAATAGGCATTTTATTAAAAACCACAATACTGCCTTTATCATATCTGTGACGTGTATGAGAATATTCAAATATACGTCCGTCTGTTAAACTAATCGTTTGAGAAACTTGCAAAACAGGATCATCATTCCGGCAATTGAGATAAGAAACATCGTCATTATTGGCTTTATCAGCACTAATTCGGCGTACTGCACTACCTATTTCTAAATGTAATTCGTTTTTAATAAATGAAAAAATAGAACCTGTTGCCACTTCTTCAGTTAGATTTGTAATAACAGACAAAGGCATTATAGATTTTGTCAGCTCATACGGTTCGTTGTCAAGAAATCTTAGCCGATATATATCATAAACAGGAACAGTTTCAGAAGTATTTAATTTTTTGCTCTCCTCTGGTGTCGGCAACCGGATTTCAAAATGTAAGACTTTAGTTGAGACCTTTGCTTTTCCTGAAAAAAGTTGAGTTGTGCCGCCATACTGAGATGAAATAATATCTAGAGCCGAGGAATAGGTGGGAGAAACAAATGTGCCACTGCCTTGTCTTCTAATAATTAAATTATCATTAAATAGCATGTCCAGTGATTTTTGTATAGTGACACGTGACGTATTGAATTCGTTTGCTAATTCCGCTTGTCTAGGCAATGCCTCGCCAGGTTGATAATCCCCATTCTCAATTTTTTGTCTTATTTTTTTGGCAATTTGCTGATATAAACTCATTTTAGGGATCCTTTTAAAATTACTTAATCAACACTATAATAACACATAATTTTAATATATACACGTATTTTAAATATGTAAATTTAAATTATAAATTTGTATTGACAAATAATAAAATCGAGAGATAATACATGTATAGAGACAATGAAGATGGTTTTTGGAAAGGAAAAGTGTGCTATGAAAAAAGAACCTTTTTTATGGGGAAATTCGGTCTCCAGTATGCAAACTGAGGGTGCTTGGAATGAGGGCGGTAAAGGTCTTTCGGTATATGATATAAAGGAAGCTGGTGAGGAAAGTAGCGATTGGAAGGTTGCAATCGACGAGTATCATAGATATCAAGAAGATTTTGATTTAATGAAGAACGCTGGGATGAATTGTTATCGATTTCAAATTTCGTGGTCACGTATAATTCCTGATGGTGATGGCAAGATTAATGAGGAAGGGTTGCGGTACTACAGTAATTTTATTAACAACTTGAACAAATCGGGTATCATACCAATTGTTTGTCTATATCACTTTGATATGCCATTGTCATTATCAAAAAAATATAATGGTTTAATTAATGATCATGTTAGAGATGCATTTATTAGATTCTCAAAAATAGTGATCAAACATTTTTCCGATAAAGTGAAGTATTGGATACCGTTTAATGAACAAAACTGTATGACATTTGAAGAAGGATTTCAAAATTCTGGTTATATTTTTGGACCGAAAAGCATTAAAGAACTATATAAAATATCAGCAAATACTTTAATTGCTTATTCAGAAATCGCTGATTATATACATCATTTCCCTGATATGAACGTTGGTGGCATGGTAGCTTATCAAGAAATGTATCCCGCTTCAACTGACCCAGAAGATAATATGTATGCTCGTAAAGCGATGGCGTTTATTAATGAAGATTACCTAACCTTTTTTGCAACAGGCAAACGTTCCCCTGAAGTTATTCAATATATGAAACAGAATGATCTACAATTTCTTAACGATGAGATTACGTTGTCTTTGTTAAAGCATCCAAATATGAAGAGCGATTTCCTAGCTTTCAGTTATTATTATAGTTTAGTTATCGATAGTAAATTAATTGATAAAAATGATGCGCCCAACGCGTATATGGCTAAAGGACGTATCCCAAACGAGATGCTACCAACATCAGAATTTGGATGGCAAATAGATCCCGTCGGTTTTCGAAATACAATTACTAAAATGTACAATCGTTTTGGGTTGCCAATTCTACCAGCGGAAAATGGTATAGGTGCACGTGAATATTGGAATGGTAAAGATCAAATAATCGATGATTACCGAATTGAATATCATAAAAATCATATCAATCAAATGCTTAAAGCGATACACATTGATGGTGCAAATATTATAGGTTATCTAGGGTGGGGCTTGATTGATATACCAAGTTCAAAGGGAAATGTCGAAAAAAGATATGGACTAGTCTATGTTAACCGCGATAATCATAATATCAAAGACCTTAAACGTGTGCCTAAAAAAAGTTATTTTTGGTTTAAAAAATTTATTCAAGAAAAAAACATTGAGTTGAGTAAGGAGGAAAATTATTATGACACATAAAGGTATTTGGCAACAATTTATTGATCATTTTACACGCATTTCAATAAAAATAGGCAATCAAATTCACTTAAGGTCATTAAGAGATGCATTTGCCATGGTTATGCCGTTATTTATTCTTGCTGGTTTAGGTGTTTTAATCAATAACGTTTTTTTTCCACTATTCTTAAAAAGCACGACATTGATTAATTTTCAAACATTTGGTAATTTAATTGTTAATGGCACATTAAATATTGCGGGACTAATTATTGCACCGGTTATTGGTTACTGTTTAGCTCGTAATCGACACTACAAAAATCCACTAGGTGCAGCTATTGTGTCTCTCGCAGGGTTGATTGTTGTTATGCCTACAACACTACAAGCGTTACCAGTTGCGGGAAAACATACAGTTGAGATTACTGGGTTTTTATCCTATAGTAATATTGGTGTTACTGGCATGTTTGCGGGTATTATTGTTGGGCTAGTTGCATCTGAGCTGTTCATTAAATTGTCTAAAATAGAGAAAATAAAAATTAATTTAGGCGAAAATGTGCCACCAGCTGTCAGTGATTCATTTCTGACGTTAATTCCGACAATAGCCGTCATAGCATTATTAGCTATTATTTCAGCCATTTTATTTGTTGGATTCCATACCGATTTGATTAAGTTAATTACAACCATTATTCAAGAACCGTTGCGCAAAGTTAATACAAGTTTACCAGGTTTTCTACTGATTTATACAGTAGGGAACTTACTGTTTGGCTTTGGTATTCATCAAGCTGTCATAAATGGGACATTATTAGATCCTGTGTTATTAATTAATACTAATAAAAATATGCAAGCTTTTGCATCAGGAGAACATGTGCCCTATATCATTACCAGTGTTTTTAGAGATACATTTGGGATGATGGGCGGAACAGGAAGTACAATTTGTTTGTTGGTGGCGACCTTTATGTTTTCTCGAATAAAACCTAGCCGAGAAGTGGCCAAGTTATCGATTGTTCCAGGAATTTTTAATATAAATGAACCAGTAATCTATGGGTATCCAATTGTTTTTAATATTCCTTTACTTATTCCATTCGTTCTTACACCGGTCATATCATTGCTTATCGCTTATGCCGCTACTGTTTTAGGATTCATGAACAGAACTGTTGTTTTAGTACCATGGACCACACCGCCCTTAATCAATGGCTTTTTGGCTACCGGAGGTGACTGGCGTGCAGTTGTTGTCCAATTAATAAGCTTCACGGTGGGCGTACTTTTCTATATTCCATTTATGAAAATCAGTGAACAGGTCATATTAAGGCAGCAAAAAAATTAACAAATGAGGAGATATAATCTAATGTCAAAGAAAACAATTATGCTGTGTTGTGTTGCCGGCATGAGTACCAGCTTATTAGTGAATAAAATGAAAAAAGCGGCTGACGCGGCTGGCATAGAAGTAAACATATTTGCTACTTCAGTGTCTGGATTTGATGAAGAAATTAACAGCAAAAAAATTGACTGTGTACTGCTTGGCCCCCAAGTGAGTTATATGGAAAACGAACTTAGAGATAAGCTAGGAAATCAAGACATACCTTTACGTGTGATTAGTATGGCAGATTATGGCATGATGAATGGTCAAAAAGTACTCAAAGAAGCAGTCGAATTAATGCAATAATGTCGTTAAAATATGTAAACGCTTACTAATGTAGAAATGTACAAAATCTCAGTCATTTTTGGCTGGGATTTTTTGGTAAACAATATCAATCTTGAATTCGATGGATAAAGCATTTGTTTAACAGAACAAAAAGAATTTCTAGATTTTAAAGTGCTTTTTTAAAAAAGCGATGACATGTTGTTTATTAATGTTAACACTGCTTTTCAACCAACAGCTAAATATAGCTACAGTTGTATTAAACAATAATTCTATCTCAGCCGGATCATTCACGTCGATATTCATTGTGGTGTCTATTTTTGTGACTTTCAATCGATTGAGCAAAAACTTTTGTAATGTGATATTAAATTTAGCGATGGAAGCAACGCAATGTTGAAAGAGACCTAAATTAGTATCAATTACCTCTAAAATATTGTTAATTTCCGCATCTAAACTTTTAAATTCTGAAGGTTGTGTAGACGAATCAAATTTATATTCTAAAAATTCATTGAGGAGTTCGTCTACATGATGCCATGATGCAATCTGTGAGCCAAGTCGGCTCAGCAATCACTGTTTCAGGATTGACAGTGATTGGTGGTTTTGCGGCTATTATATTCGTTAGTTTTCCGGTATTGAGTTCTTTTGGACTGATTACAGTTTTAGATACGGCATACTCGTTGGTGGCGGAACTGACAATATTACCAGCTACGGTAGCACGAGTTCAAAAGTTCAAAACAAAGTGAATTTGATAATTTGACATGCTTTGTGTCATCGTAGTAAATTACAATAACTTGTACGATTGCACATGATATTATAGTCATGAAGTCAGCACTATAAAAGTAACAAAACACATCACACGAGGTCATCTAATTGGTGTGTTTTGTGATACTAGCGTGTCAATCATATGGATATCTGAGTACAGTACTTCTTTTTTTAACTAAGTATCTTAAAGTAAGCGTTTAATTTGTTATTATGTATCGTGCACGATATAATAAATAACGAGGTGAGAAATTAATGACAAAAAATGAACAGGTGTATGACGAATTATGTTTATCAGTGTATAACACAAATCGTTATTTTCATCATTTATATGGCATTGTCCTGGATAAATATGATTTATCTTATTTACAATATATGTCTTTGCTTGTCATATCTAAAAATAAATCTGTAAAGTTAATGGACATTGGTACAGAATTAGATCTTTCTAGTAATACGTTGACACCGGTCATTGACAGATTGGTCAAAAAATCATGGCTTGTTAAAGTACCCAGTGAAGTAGATCGACGTGTAAAATTTTTGGAAATACCAGCTTCAAAATATCAGTTGTTCGAAAATATTTTGGTAGATATTGCGCGTATTCGTGATAAATTAATACAGTCAAGTACGCGTTCTATCGAATCAATTATTGCCGAAAATGATATTCTAAACAGGGTATTAAAGGAAATAATAGCAGACAATCGGAGGCTTGAAAAATGACTTATGACGTTATCTTTATCGGTAGTGGGCACGCTGCTTGGCATGGTGCCCAAACGTTAGCACGATCAGGTAAAAAAGTAGCTTTGGTGGAAGAAAACAAGGTTGCGGGGACATGTACCAATTTTGGTTGTAACGCTAAAATTTTGTTGGACGGACCAGCTGAAATGATACATCATTTACAGCATTACCATGGTATCGGTATTAACGAAACACCTAATATTATTTGGCCAGAATTAATGGCTTATAAGCATCAAGTGATTGACCCAATGTCAGACAGTTTAGCGCATATGTTATCCGTTGATGGCATTGATATTATCAATGGACATGCAACATTCTTAGATGTCAAAAAAATTACTGTGGCAGATCAAATTTATCAAGCTAAGAACTTTGTTATTGCAACCGGACAACGGCCTGCCAAATTATCAATCACTGGCGCGGAACTATTGCATGATAGTACAGATTTCTTAGATTTACCCGATATGCCAAAATCAATCCTATTTATTGGTGCTGGTTATATCGCAATGGAGTTTGCTGCAATTGCGCAAGCTGCTGGAAGCAAGGTGACAGTCGTTGAGTATGGAGATCGTGCATTAACTGGGTTTGATACTGCGTATGCTCAAAACGTAGTTGATGACATGACACAAGGTGGTATTCAATTTTCTTTTAATCACGCAGTGTCTAGCGTATCACGTCTTGAAAATAATCAGTTTCAAGTGGCAACGACCCAAGGGCAAACATATCGTGTTGATTACGTTATGGACACAACTGGCCGCGTTCCCAATATTGAATCGTTAGGCTTAGACGGTATTAATGTTTTGTACGATAAACAAGGCGTTTTGGTTAATGATCATTTGCAAACTTCTGTTACCAATATTTATGCTAGCGGTGACGTGATATCAAAGTCAATTGCACGTCTGACCCCAACTGCAACATTTGAATCAAATTATATTGCTAGTCTGCTTTTGGGCGCCAAAGCGCCAATCAATTATCCAGTTGTACCTACCATTGCTTTTACATTACCTCGTGTAGCACAAATAGGTGTGACGGTTGATCAAGCAAATCAAGATGTAAATCTACAAGTTCATGAAATACCTTATGGCCAACTTATGCGCTTCCAAACGTTAAATGATGCTCATGCAGCCATAAAAATTGTGGTCAATAAAAACAAACGACTTGTTGGGGCAGCCTTGATTGGTGATTTTGCGCCAGAAGTTATTAATGCACTTGTCCCTGTGATTAATAAGTCATACACTAGCAAAGATATTGAATCACAAATTTTTGCGTTTCCAACCCATTCGGGCATTGTACTACCACTGATCGCTAATTATTTAGCTTAATAAGGGAGAGACGCTATGAAAGCAGCTGTAATTAACCATTATGGTGATCGAAACGAACTCGAGGTTATCGACACAAGAATGCCTGAAATTCAAGCAGATGAAGTGTTAGTAGAAAATCATGCAACCAGTATTAATCCAATTGACTATAAAGCGCGGCAAGGGTTACTAAAGCCTATGTTCCAATGGCAATTTCCAGTTATTTTGGGCTGGGATCTTGCAGGGACAATTGTTTCTGTTGGTGAGCAGGTAAAGGGATTTGAAGTTGGCGATGCTATTTTTGCTCGACCAGATATTGATAACCTAGGCGCGAATGGCGCTTATGCAGAGTACACAGCTGTTAAGGCTGACAAGCTAGCACATAAGCCAAGTAATATTAGTTTTGAAGAAGCTGCTGCTGTACCATTAGCTGCCTTGACAGCCTTACAGATGCTTCGGCAACTCAAATTATTGTCAAATCAGAAAATATTGATTCAAGCTGGTGCTGGCGGTGTTGGCATTTATGCCATTCAACTAGCTAAAATGATGGGTGCCTATGTAGCAACAACAGCTGGACAAGTCAACCACGAATTCGTGAAATCATTAGGTGCTGATTTAGTAATCGATTATCATGAATACAATATCCAAGATGTCCTGTCAGACTTTGATGCTGTTTTAGATACCGTAGGGGACGTTGATGGCGGTATCGCTATTCTTAAACCTGGGGGTCATTTTGTTACCATTTCCACTACTTTAACTGATCAACAAAAAAACATCTCAAATAAAACCGTGATGTCTGGTTGGTTAACCCCCAATGGTCGGGACTTAGAAACTTTGGCAATCGACATCGCAAACGAGGACCTGAAAATTGTCGTGGACTCAATTTATCCACTCACAACAGAAGGTATTCGCCAAGCACATGAACGTAGCGAAACCCACCATGCTCGAGGAAAAGTTGTAGTCACTATTAAACCATGAGGTCAAGCAACATTTTGACAAGACTGTCAAAATAAGTTATACTCAATAAATCAATTAAACAGTAAACTAGGGGCGCCCAACGGCTGAGAAGTACCCTTTGAACCTGAGATGGATAATACCAGCGGAGGAAAGTAATTTGTGATGCAACATTAACTTGCTTGCAACGCCTATTGAATCCAATTTTTTGGAGCACTTTTGTCCGCCGGCAAGAGTGCTTTTTTCGCGGAGGTGAAGCATGGATTTAACAAAAGTTAATCAACAAATTGAGTCACGACAAGACGAGTTATTAGATTTGATAAAAAATCTGGTTGCTTTCGAAACACCAGCACCACCAGCGCGAAATACGCGTGAAGCACAAAATTTTGTCGCTGATTTTTTAAGCGCTTTGGACTTTGATATTGATCAATGGGCATTATATGATAATGATGATATTGTGGTTGGAACCAAGGTTGGCGATCCAGCATATCAAAGTTTGATCATTAACGGGCACATGGATGTTGCAGCGTTAAATCCTGATGAAAGCTGGACTTTTACACCTTTTGAAGCTGTCGTTCGTGATGATCGAATCATTGGACGTGGTGTATCAGATATGAAAGGTGGACTTGCGGCTGCATTATTTGCTTTAAAAATTTTGCATGATGAAAATATCGTTTTGCCAGGACAACTGTTTTTTGAATCCGTGATTGGAGAAGAAGTCGGCGAGGCTGGAACGAAATCAACAATTGAACATGGCTACTCAGCAGACTTTGCACTTGTAACCGATTCAAGTGATTTAGAGATTCAAGGACAAGGTGGTGTTATTACAGGCTGGGTGACAATCAAAAGCGATAAAACTTACCATGATGGTTTACGCCGTGAAATGATTCATGCTGGTGGCGGGTTAAGGGCGGCGAGTGCGATTGAAAAAATGGCCAAGTTAATCATTGGTTTGCAGGAATTAGAACGTGATTGGGCAGTCAATAAAATTTATCCTGGCTTTCCTGCTGGTACGAATACGATTAATCCTGCAGTAATTGAAGGGGGACGAAATGCAGCATTTATCGCTGACGAAGCACGCCTATGGCTAACAGTTCACTTTTATCCAAATGAAACCTACCAATCTGTCACACAAGAAATTGAATCATTTGTAACCCGCTTAGCACAAGCAGACCCATGGTTACGGGATCATTTACCCACCTTTGAATGGGGTGGTAGTTCAATGATTGAAGATCGAGGCGAAATTTTCCCTGCTTTAGAGGTGGATGAAAAACATCCTGCAGTTCAAACATTACGCAACGCACACTTAGCTGCCTTTAAAAATAAAACAAGCGTTTCTGTTTCAACAAGTGTAACAGATGGTGGCTGGTTTGGTGATGCTCATATTCCTGCTGCCATATATGGACCAGGTGATTTGCGTCATGCGCACGCAGTTGATGAAAGTATTTCAGTTACGCGTTTAGTGCAATATAGTCAATCTTTAGCACAGTTTATTGTAGACTGGACACATACTAAGAAGGGGTAAAAATGGGATTTAGTCAAGAAATTATAACAGACATTGACAACATTTGGCAAGCTAATCTAAAACATCCATTTGTGCAAGAAATTGGCGCAGGTACTTTGCCAGTCCAAAAATTTAAATACTATATGATACAAGATTATGTGTATCTGATAGACTATGCTAAAATATTTGCCTTAGGTGTCCTTAAAAGTACTGATTTGCAAACAATGACACAGTTTGCAAATATACTACAGTCAACTTTAACTGAAGAAATGTCATTGCATCGACAATATGCTGCCCAATTTAACATTAGTGAAGAAACATTAACATCTGCAGAGCCTGCACCCACAACATTGGCATACACAAATTATTTATTATCAGTTGCTCAGACTGGCGGTCAAGCTGAACTTTTGGCTGCACTTCTGCCTTGCATGTGGGGATATGAAGCAATTGGGAAAAGTTTAGCCCATTCACCAGGTGCCAAACATGCGCTATACGGCGAATGGATTGCGATGTATAGTTCATCTGATTTTAGTGCATTGACTGAATGGCTGATTCAAGAATTTGACAAGATAACAGCACAACAGACAAACATGCAACGTACGAATTTAACGAACATTTTTAAAAATGCTTTGCGATACGAAGTACTTTTTTGGGAAATGGCTTATCAAGAAGAAAAGTGGTTGGTTTGATTTTTTTAGTTGAACTGAACCCCAAAAATTGGAGTGACGTTCAAGTACTGCTTTTAACTATTTTTATTAACAGAATGCTGGGATAATGCGTGTATCTAAGAAAAATATAACCTAGCAAAAGGGTATTTAAGAATAAAAACTAATCCACCTAAAAATAAATATTTTAATTACGATAATTAATAGTTCACATGAAAAAATTGTCAATAGCTTGGCTATACCGATTTTACGCTGTTTAGTATGTCCGACGTAATTTCCTGAGCAAAAAAACAACGACTTAGCGTATTAAACGCGACTAAACCAGATTTCGATCAGCGATATTATTCAAACTTAGAAGGGATAACAATTTGTTTTATGTATTCAGGTTGTTTTTCTGAAATCTGTGTCATTAAAATTTCAGCCGCTGTGGCACCCATCAAAAACGGTGATTGTTGAATAAATTTATAATTTGGTGCCAAATATTTTGGTATATTAGTGTCAATAAAGCCCGTTATTCTTTGAGGCATCTGTGGTGCATTCAAAACGTCGCTATTGGCCAATAATTGAATTAAAAGTCGTTCTTTGAGTACAAACAAAAGGTTTTTTGGATTGCTTATATCTAGGTCGTTGGATAACCCAGAAAAATCAAGATGTTCAGAATCCACCTCAATGAGTTGTGAATGATCAAAGACAGAGCGTATACCAGCAACTCTTTCGACACGAGTTGAAATATGATTAATTGGTTCAGTAATGATGGTCACTTTATTGAAGCCTGTATCTAAAAAATTTTCCATTGCAAATTTTGTGACTTGAAAATTATTTGTGGTGACAGTGCTTAATTTGCCATTACCAATATCGCGGTCAATTAACACAACTGGTACACCGTCATTGGTGAATTTTTCAATTAAATTGTGGTCAGTTGATACTGGTTGTAAAACCAATCCAGCAAATTTTTGATTGTAAACAGTTTCTAGAAGAGCAGATTCAGTAGCCGTATCTGAGTTTGAATCAAAAAGCACACCAATAAAACCTTGTACGCTTAAAATAGAGACAATGCCCTTAAAATATTCTGAAGAAAAGTATTCATCAATATTTGAGGCAAGAACAGCGACTAGATTTGATTTTTGTTTTGCCAATTGCACAGCAGCAGCATTTCTGGTATAAGCAGTTTCTTCAATTATTTTTTTTAATTTTGCTGCGGTTTTCTCAGACATTTGGTTCAGCTGGCCATTAAGATAGCGGCTAACTGTAGCGGTTGAAACGCCTGCCTTAGTGGCAACGTCGACGATAGTTAATTTTTTATTTTTATCCATGTATTAGGCCTATTGTTTGAATTTAAAGGCTCAGTGTTTTAGGTATATACTAGAACGCTGAGCCTTTTTTATTATAGCATTTGAATAGAAGTGTAACTCATTTGTGTGCGTCTGTTTGTGTTAATTGTGAAACAATTATCTTAATAAATAACCACCATCGACTGGTAGTGTGACACCCGTAATATAATTAGAAGCATTGCTAGCCAAAAATACAACGGTTCCCATAAGTTCTTTGGGATCTGCCCAGTGCCCAGCTGGAATATGTTGAAGGATTTCCTTGTTCCTCGTTTCATTTTCTTGGAGTGCCTTGGTCATTGGTGTATTAATGTATCCGGGGGCAATCGCGTTGACTTGAATATTGTCAACGGCTAACGCGTCTGCATATGCTTTAGTTAAACCAATGACACCATGCTTACTTGCAGTATAGGGGAAAATAAACTTGCCCGCGCGATAAGATTGCATAGATCCAATATTGATGATTTTTCCACCACCGTTTTCAGACATTAATAGCGCCATTGCTTTGGAAATATGATAAACAGCATTTAAGTTTAAATCCAGCACTGCATCCCAATCCGCATCTGGAAATTCTTGCCATTCGTGTCGCTTTTGCATGCCCGCGTTATTAACGAGAATATCTAATGTTTGACTACTGCTTTTTATAAAATTAGTTATCTGATCTGCTGCATCTTTTTGTGTGATATCTAATTGAAGAAAGTCAATTGTTTGCCCATAGGATTCAACGATTGCTTTTGTTTCATCCCAACCTGTTTTGGTATAAGAAACTACCAAAATATTAGCACCAACTGAACTTAACGCTTGGGAATAGTACCGTCCAAGACCAGACGCACCACCTGTAATTAAGGCTGTCTTACCAGTGAGACTGAAAGTGTTAAGTGAAAAATCTAATGTTGTCATACTTTTTCTCCGTTATCTTAATTTCAGTTATTTACGTAAGCGGTTACGTATACATGTATACTACGCTTATAAAAACAAATAATCAAGTATCGACTTTTTAAAAGAAAACGCTTACAATGTATTTATAACGTAAGCGTTTACGTTTAAAGGGACAGGACTATTTCTGTCGTTAGAAAGGAAAAAACGATGACATTAAATTGGGCAATAATTGGTACTGGAACGATAGCTAATGAAATGGCGTCCGCGTTATTGAAGAATGGCAAGCACATTGAGGGCGTGTTTGGGCGACACTTTGAGAAAACACAACAGTTCGCTGAAAAATATCATATCAGAAAACAATTTAGAACCTTAGATGACCTACTTTCAAATAAATTGATTGATGCAATTTATATTGCGACCCCACATAATACGCATTTTGAGATAGCGAAACAGGCTTTATTACAGGGTAAACATGTATTGGCAGAAAAGGCGATGACGGTTAATAAAGCTGAACTAACTGAGCTTTATCGTATAGCTCGCGATCATAACATTATAATTATGGAAGCCATGACCTTACTACATATGCCACTAATTAAAAAAATTAAATCATTGGTGGCAATGGGTGAATTAGGTGCCGTCAAAACTATTAATGTTACTTTTGGTAGTCACAAGCCTTATGATGTGACGAATAGATTTTTTAATGCTGATTTAGCAGGTGGCGCGTTACTAGATATTGGCGGCTATGCATTTACCGCAGCGCGTTATTTCATGTCAGAACAACCAAACCAAATTAGCTCTTTCGCAAATTATTTTGAAACAGGTGTTGATGAACAATCAGTCACAATTCTGAGTAATTCAAAAAATGAATTAGCTACTGTTTCTCTATCCATGCAAGCAAAACAACCTAAAGCATTGACTATTTCAGGAACTAAAGGCTATATTCGCGTACGCGATTTTCCACGTGCTCAGGAAGCCACTTGGTATCACACGGAAACAAAAAATACTGAATTGATTAAGGCCGGTGATACACAGGACGCATTAGTCTACGAGGTTGAAGATTTTGAAAAAGTGGTTGAGAGTCCAAGTCAAAGTACGCTTTATAGCAATATGACTGTTGATGTATTTAATATATTTGAAACTGTGCAATCTCAGTGGCAAAAAAAGTAAATACCAAAACTGATATGTAATAGCAAGAATTCGTGCGTTTACGCTGAATGACTAGACCGCTTTTTTGGTCGGGCCATTCAGTGTAAACGCATTTTTATATCATGATGCTTGTGCATAAGTTTTCATGTAAAGAATCTGTTTTGTTTTATATTTTTTTCAAATCACTTGCAATATGGGCGTGGCAGTGTAAAATTAAGGTTGTAATGTAAACGCTTACAATATTTAGGAGGGAATTGTTTTATGGAAAATAAAAAGAAAGAAAAAGCCGCACCACTGCTAACGCAATTTTTAATTTTTAGCTGCATTCTACTCATCGCTAATATTTTATCAATTGGTATATCGTTAGTACTACCAGGATTTCCCGTACCAACACCATTAATTGGGTTAATGTTATTATTCATTGCGCTAGTTAGTGGTGTCGTTAAATTGGAACAAGTGGAAGGCCTGTCGACAAGTTTAATTGGATTGATTGGTTTGTTATTTGTACCTTCGGGTATTTCACTTGCCAGTTCGTTGACTTTATTTAAACAAGAAGGTATTAAAATTGTTGCGGTGGTCATCATCTCAACTGTGGTGCTTTTATTATCAGTTGCGTATACATCACAACTAGTGGCAAAAATTAGTGGTAAAATTCATCATAAATTATAGGTTGTTAGGAGTAGATATTATGTTGTCTTTTTTAAGCACACCGTTTTGGGGTATTTTTTTAACCATTTTCGTTTATTGGATTGGTCAACAACTTTTTAAGAAATACCCAATTTTTATATTTCAACCCTTATTTATCGGGATGGTATTAGGTATTTTCATATTGATTGGGTTATCTAGTTTATTGAGACAACCAACCGCAGCACTCTATCAACAATATAAGGTAGGAGGAGATTTCATTTTCTGGTTCTTGAATCCAGCAACAATGGCATTTGCAGTACCATTATACAAACGCCGTGATTTGGTGAAACGGTATTGGTTGCGCATCTTCACTTCTCTATTCGTTGGCTTAACGATAGCTTTGTTTCTTATTTTTATTATTTCCCGTCTGTTTGGTCTATCAAAAATTGCAACAATTGCAATGCTTCCTCAAGCAGCCACAACAGCAATAGCATTGCCGATTTCTTCAGTCATTGCTGGTGGTGGTCAAGTCGGTACGATGGCTGCATCAATTACAGCCATGGCAGTTATTGTCAATGCTGTTGTCATCTATGCCTTGGGTACCCAACTAATCAAATGGTTTAAGTTAGATAAAGATCCGATAGGATTAGGGTTATCGTTTGGTACAGCCGGACATACAATTGGTTCAGCAAAAGCGATAGAGGTTGGTGAAGTAGAGGGCGCTATGGCTTCTATTTCAATGGTCGTTATTGGTCTAATTGTTGATTTAATCGTGCCAACATTTGCAAAATTAATGGGGCTTATGTAATTGAAGTCGCATAAAGTATCTCCGTAATAAAAATCCAAATTATTTTTCAATCGTTTACATTAATTAACTCAGTTCATTGTCTTGTTGTTTCTTGTAGCGCAAAACATTTTCTGTTAATGCAATAACTTGATATTGCACAACAATTAATATATAATTTAAATTGTTGTAAAGAAAGCGCTTACAATTGTAGTTACTTTAGGAGGGTATTAGAATGTCAGATAAGAAAATATCAGCTGGACTAGCAGCTTTGAAGGTTATGGAAGGCTGGGGTGTTCACACAATTTACGGTATCCCTTCCGGAACGTTAAGTGGTTTGATGAATGCTATGGGAAATCCTGAAAACAACATCAAATTCTTACAAGTTAAACACGAAGAGGTCGCTTCTATGGCAGCTGTCATGCAATGGAAATTTGGCGGCAAGTTAGGCGTTGCTGTTGGATCAGGTGGCCCTGGTGCGACGCATTTAATTAACGGTCTATATGATGCAGCGATGGACAATACACCTGTATTAGCTATTTTAGGATCAAAGCCAGTTCGTGAATTGAATATGGATTCCTTTCAAGAATTAAATCAAAATCCGATGTATGAAAGTATCGCGGTTTATAATCGTCGTGTTGCTACGGCAGAACAGTTACCTCATTTGGTAGATGATGCAATCCGTACAGCGATTTCAAAACGTGGTGTTGCGGTACTTGAAGTACCTGCTGACTTCGGATTTTCAGAAATTGATGAAAATTCAATTTATTCATCGCCACTATACTCATCAGGTTTAAAATATAAAGAATATAAATCAGCGCCTGTTGATGAAGCAGATATTGATGGTGCTGTTGCCCTATTAAATCAAGCAAAACGCCCAATTATTTATGCAGGTGTGGGCACTATTGGACATGGTCCAGCAGTTCAAGAATTGGCTCGTAAGATAAAGGCACCTATTATTACAACTGGTAAAAACTTTGAAACATTTGACTGGGATTTTGAGGCTTTTACAGGGTCAACATTCCGTGTTGGTTGGAAACCAGCTAACGAAGCGGTCCTTGAGGCAGACACTGTCCTATTCGTCGGAACAAACTTCCCATTCTCAGAAGTTGAAGGCACATTCCGTAACGTTGATAAATTCATTCAAATTGATAATAACCCAGCAATGTTAGGTAAACGTCACCAAAACGATGTGGCCATCCTTGGTGATGCTGGAGATGCGATTGATGCCATACTTGCTAAAGTGACGCCAGCTTCAGAATCACCATGGTGGCATGCTAATATCAAAAATGTTCAAAATTGGCGTGGCTATATGAATAAACTGGAACAAAAAACTGAAGGGGACCTTCAAGCTTACCAAGTTTATAACGCCATCAATAAGTACGCGGCCGAAGATGCGATTTTCTCAACTGATGTGGGTAACGTGACGCAAATGTCTATACGCCATCTGCACATGACTCCTAAGAATATGTGGCGTACATCGCCGTTGTTTGCCACAATGGGTATTGGTTTGCCAGGTGGTATTGGTGCCAAAAATACTTATCCAGATCGTCAAGTTTGGAATTTGATGGGGGATGGCGCCTTTTCAATGACATACCCAGACGTTGTCACAAACGTTCGCTATGATTTACCAGTCATTAATATTGTATTCACTAATACAGAGTACGGCTTTATCAAGAACAAGTACGAGGATACCAATACCTATAACTTCGGTGTCGACTTTACTGATGTTGACTACGCCAAGATTGCTGAAGCACAAGGCGCTGTTGGCTTAACCGTTCGGCGCATTGAAGACATTGATCAGGTTATCAAACAAGCAGTAGATTATTATAACCAAGGACGTGTTGTTGTCGTTGATGCAAAAATTACTAAGGACCGTCCAATTCCTGTAGAAACACTGAAACTTGATACAAGCTTGTACAGTGAAGAGGTCGTTAACGCCTATAAAGAGAAATACGAAGCGCAAGAATTAGTGCCCTTCCGTCATTTCCTTGAAGAAGAGGGGCTAACATCAAAGTATATTAAAGACACGAATGATAACAAATATAGTTTTTAAAGTGTGAAAAGGTCGTTAATGGCCGCCACCCAGTCATGCAAACAGATGATACTCTGTTTGCATGACTGGGTTTTTATATTTAGTGAACGTCCTACTCAAAGCTCTGTGTCATTACTATTATCTTAAATTTAAAAATAACGTATAATTGCATATTGCACACAGGAACATTTGTTCGTATAATGATAGTGTAGACTTTATAATGAGGTGTAAAATTAATGGTTAAACAGGAATATAATTATCAATATGAAGAACAGCGTGTTTTTTTCATGATTGATTCTAAGAGTTTTTATGCCAGTGTGGAAAGTGTCGAGTTTGGTTTGAATCCACTCCAATCAATTTTAGTGGTGATGTCTGAACAGGCTAATACAAATGGTGGTTTGGTGTTAGCTGCGTCACCAATGGCCAAGAAAAAACTCGGTGCAAGTAACGTGATGCGACAACGTGACTTGCCTAATGATAAAGATTTAATCATTACACATCCAAGAATGAATTTATATATCCAGGAAAATATCAGAATTAACACGATTTACCGAGAGTACACAGTAGAGAACGGGGTATTACCGTACTCAATTGATGAATCATTATTAGATATGACGGACACTTGGGCTTTTTTTGGTGATTCACCAGAGGTCGTTTCTCGCCAAATCCAAGAGCGCGTACGTCAAGAAACCGGTATTTATTTAACTGTAGGCATTGGCGACTCGCCAGTTTTAGCCAAAATTGCTTTAGATATTGAGGCCAAACATGCCAGTAACCTCACAGGCATATGGCACTATGATGATGTACCAAAAAAATTGTGGCCAATGACACGGTTAAATGATATTTGGAGTATTGGGAAACGGACAGCGGTTAAACTGAATAATTTAGGAATTCATTCGATGTATGATTTAGCGCACCAGGATCCTTACGTTTTTCGTTCGAAAATGGGCATTGTTGGTGAACAGTTGTATGCTTTATCCTGGGGTATTGATCGTTCTAATCTAACTGATGTTGTCCTACCTAAAAGTCAATCTTATAGTAATTCACAGGTATTGCCACGTGATTATCATCGACGTGAGGAGATTGAAATAGTGATCCATGAAATGGCTGATCAAGTGGCTAGCAGGATTCGATCTCATAAAAAGCAAGCTAGTTTAGTTAGCTTATTCATTGGTTATTCTTACGCCGAGTCTGCGAAGCAGGGCAGTCGTGGCTTTAGGAAACAACGACGTATTGATCCTACCAACGACACACATACATTGATGGCAATTATGACTGATCTCTTTGCACAAAATTGGCATGGTGAAGTGATTCGTCATATTGGCATTGATTATAGTGGCCTAGTCGATGATGTTGGTATACAATTAAATTTATTTAGTCCGCCAGAACAACAAATAAAGACAATTAAGATTGATCAAGTAGTTGACCAACTACGCCAACGTTTTGGTACCACGGCAATTGTGCGTGCCATGTCTAAAGTAGACGGCGGTACAGCAATTAGCCGTGCCACACTAGTAGGTGGCCACAATGGTGGTAATAGTTATGACTGATGAATTTAATGATATTGTCACTAACTTCTTTAAAAATGATTACCGTGAGCGCGGCAAAGTAAAATGGCATGGGTATTTCTTATCTGATCATACATCATCACTGAAACAAGAAGCGCATCAACGACATCATGTGACAAATAAATTGATGCGAATGCCTTTACCTGAAATTAAGTCACTTCTACAGTATGCCACTTTGCATTATGAAGTTGTGATCATACAGGAGGATTATGCAGACCAAACAAATCAGATGCTATCCAACATTGTTGGTCTAGTTGCTGGTTTTTCTGACCGTGGCATCATGATTGCTGGGGAACATATTTTATTTGAGAACATTCGTGCAGTGAGGTTAAAACATGACGACAATTGATGATATGATTTTAGAAGTTCAAAAACGATTTACAAAAAAGCCCAATACGATTTACGAAGTTAAACTTGTCAGTCAAATCTATTCGGGTCAAGTTAATGTATATTTTCAATACTATAAAATTGGCTACGCCACGACGGCAGAACAAATCGCGCGACTAGATGGCACAATCTATCGAGATAAAATTCCTGAGATAGCAAAAAGAATTAGAACAGAAACGGGTTTAACAGTTAGAACTTAAGATCCTATCAGAAGGATATATCATGAGTTTAAAAAATTTCAAAACCATTTAAATGGCTGTTGCTCGACATATTATGAATCATTACGCAATCTATCTTTCGCAGACTTGGGTAAATTAAGCCAAACGAGTTCATATGATTTTTTAATCATTTTTTCAACTTCTGGGTCACTCAATTCTGTTGTGGTAAGTCTGATAGAATTCCAATGCTTTTTGTTCGTATGATAGCCAGGAATCACATCAGTGTAAAGCTCACGCATAATAATGTTGGCTTCTGGGTCACCCTTTAAAGTCAGTAAAGTGTTGTTGTCGGCTTGAGGTGACATAATGCCAAACATCTTACCGTCCAAATCGAAATAAAATGTTTCCCAGTCTATACGATAATATACTTTAGCATTTGGCAGTTGATTGCCAAAATTTTCAAAACGTTTCATTCTTAACAAAACTTCGTTTTGGGACAACATGATGACTCCAATCGTATTCAAAGGTAACTTTATTATATCAAAAAGGTTCTTGTGTCCACTATTAATAGTTATGCCAGTTTTTTAAGTTTTAAAATAGGCCGCATATATATTCTGATTGCAACATTTAATTCATTTTAAAAGTTTTTATCAATTTATTTTGGCACTGCAAATTTTACTCATAATAGTACCTTAATTAAGGATTCGGTAATGAATGTTTTCCCCAATCATTGAGTTCTAAAAGTAATGGGAGTAACGCTTTAGACTTGTTGGTTAAATGGTATTCTGAATGGAAAGGTGCCTTGCTTCCAGTTAACTTTTTTGAAATAAGACCATCAGATAACAAGGTATTTAGTGAGCGAATCAACATCATGTTAGTGATTTCGGGGATTTGCTTTTTTAGTTGATTAAAACCAATCCCTTCATTTTTAGAAATAATCCAAAATAAATTAAGACGCCATTTACCAGAAAAAGTATCCATTATTTTTGTGATGCCACATGACCATTTGTCAGTTGATTGCATGTTTAAAATATCTCCTAAGTAACAAAATTGTGCCTACTAGTTCATCTTTATGCTATTGATTATACTTGTTTTACATAGAAAAAAGAGGGTAAACATGAATTTTTTAGAAAAACTAGACGCAAGAAGATCTATCAGACATTTTGATCGTGCCTATACGATTAGTGATGAAAACATTATAGAGATACTAAATCATGCTGCTAATGCACCTTCAAGTAATAATGCACAACCATGGAAAGTTGTAGTCATCAAAAACAAGAAATTATTAGTTGAACTTCAAAAACTGTCTTTTAACCAAGAACAAGTTGGACAGGCCTCTGCAGTATTTCTTATTTTAGGGGATAAACGCGACTATGATACGAATCGTTTGATACAATCAAGCATCAAATATAACTTGATTCAAGAATCAGAAATTAATAATAAAAAACAAAGGATTAACACCTATTATTCTTTGCATCCCGAAGATAAAGAATCAGTTGGTCTTCGTTTTGATGTTGGTTTATTTAGTATGAATTTAATGCATGTTTTACGAGCATTTGGTTATGATTCGGTACCAATGAGAGGGGTCAATTTTGCCGAAATATTGAAAGTACTTAAACTGCCTGAAGAGTGGGAGCCTATTCTTTTACTACCTGTTGGAAAGGCAGTTACAACGGGTCATTCACATAAACGAGAATCTGCTGAAAAATTTACAACAATTATTTAATTAAAGCCGATATGGGATAAGGTTATATCATTAAGTATTTTAGCATTAATTAACGGTCGTTTAGTAAAACATACAAGATGACAGTGTCTTCATGAGATGATAAACTAGACTTAGGTTTTGATCTTTTACGGTTATTTAAGACAAGTATCTGTTATTCAAATCTTTATAATTGCTCATATCATTAAAGGAGAAAATAAAAATGGTTGAAGTGTATGTTGCGAGTGCTTTTAGCAAAGATAATGCCGGTGGAAATAAAGCGGGATTAGTTTTTGATAGGCCTGATTTGAGTTCAGTTCAAAAAATGGCAATTGCTAAAGAACTGGGCTATGCTGAGACTGCTTTTATAACAGAATCAAGTGAAGCCGATTTTCGTTTAGAATATTTTACACCTACTGAAGAAGTCCCTCTTTGTGGACATGCGACAATAGGTACTTTTGCAATTTTAAAGTTGTTGGGTAAACTATCTAAAAGTAACTATACAATAGAAACAAAATCTGGTGTACTTTCTATAAGAGTTGACTCAAATGGTATGGTATTCATGGAACAAAATAAACCAACATTTTTTAATGAAGTAGCATTAAAGTCATTTAATGACTGCTTAGATATTAATTTAATAAATGATAAGCTACCGATTCAAGTTGTTTCTACAGGCTTAAAAGACATTTTATTGCCAGTAAAATCAACTAGGGATTTACAGCAATTAAGGCCAGATTTTAATGTTATGACCAAATTAAGCAAAGAACAAAACGTTGTTGGGGTCCATGCTTTTGCGCTAGAAAAAACAGAAAATAATGTTACGGCAATTTGTAGAAACTTTGCACCACTTTACGATATTGATGAAGAGTCAGCCACAGGAACTTCTAACTGCGCATTAGCTTGCTACTTATTTAAATATGTTGAAAAAAGATCACAATATATTTTTGAACAAGGTTATAATCTCAATAGTCCCTCTAGAATTGTTGTTAATTTGACAACGCATGATGACACGATTGATTCAGTATTTGTCGGCGGCTATGGGTATTTAGTTGAAAAAAAGACATTATTGGTTTAAGTTGCTCAATATATTTTAACTGCTGCAAAATCAAAAAACTAAGCAGTTGGAAAGGCAAAATAAGTAACAATGGATATGATGTCATCAACATTTAAAAAGTACAATGATATTAATGACTTTTCGATTAACACAAATCCTCTGGGTGTGCCGAAGGCTGTCTTAGACAATGCAGAAAAAATAATTAAATTAGGTCATTATTATCCTGATCCGACGTGTTGGGCGTTACGAAAAGAATTAGCAAAGCAGTATCAACTTAATTCTGAGAATATCATGTGTGGAAATGGTACTAATGATTTAATTTATCGTATAATAACAGCTTTAAATCCACGAAAATCATTAATAGTTACGCCAACATATGAAGAATATGAAAAATTGTTGTTGATGCATGGGTCTAAGATAGACCACTACCATCTAAACATAAATCAAGGTAATGATTATAATCTCGACAAAGTAATAGAAAAAATAAATTCTGATTTGGATATCATGGTTATCTGCAATCCCAATAACCCAACAGGAACTATTTTTTCAATATTGGATCTTGGAAAAATAATTTCTTATTGTCAAAAACATCATGTGTATGTCGTCATTGATGAAAGTTTTATCGCATTTTTGAATAATTGGCAACAAATTACTGTCAAAGGTATGGTTAATCATTTTGATAATCTGATCGTTATTGATGGTTTTACAAAGTTTTTTGCTTTAGCAGGTTTTCGTGTCGGTTTTGCCATGAGCAGTAATCAGCATCTTTTCAATAAAATGTCAACTATAGGTCCTGAATACAATGTAGCCACTGTGTCACAAATTGCTGCACGATTAGCCTTGCACGATAATGATTATATTGAAAATACCTATCACATATTAAAAGAAGAACAGCAATTTTTGAAATCGCAAATGAAGAAATTGCCAATAAGGTTGATTGGATTATCAGCCAACTTTATCTTATTCTATTCTGAAAAAGAAAACTTGCGTGAAAATTTATTAAAATTAAAAATCAAGACTAGGGATTGTTCACAATTTGTTGGTTTAAATAATCATTATCATCGTGTAGCGATTAAAACTCATAAAGATAATGAAAAATTAATTCTAGCTTTAAAACAAGTTTTCAGTAATCAATGAAAAGCACAAACTTAAAGTGAAGAGAACTCGGTTACTTGTACAGAATGAATTTCTTAATTAATAGAGGTAGACACAATGTCATCACAAAAAGAAAAAATGCTAAATGGTCAACTATACATCGGAAATGATCCTGAATTGAAAAATTTGAGTCGTCGTGGTCGACAACTAGTAGATCAATATAATAGTTCTCTTCATTTTAAGGAAAAAGAAACACTACTTTTGCTTCCCAAAATCTTTAAATCAATCGGACGTGCTTCTTATATTGAAAAAGATTTATATGTAGATTATGGATCAAATACCAGTATTGGAGACAATTTTTATGCTAATACGAGATTAGTCCTTTTAGATGTTGCTGAAATTAACATCGCGAACAATGTGCTGTTTGGCCCAAATGTTAGCTTATTAACTGCTGGCCATCCAATTGACATGGAAATCAGAAATGAAGGATTAGAGTATGGGTTACCTATTACTATCCAAGATAACGTATGGCTTGGCGGAAATGTTGTCGTTAACCCTGGGGTTACTATCGGAACCAATTCAGTTGTTGGATCCGGAGCAGTTGTTACTAAAAGCATACCATCAAATAGTATAGCAGTTGGCAATCCCGCCAAAGTATTAAGAAAAATAGATGAGCATGACCGAGTATTATGGCGCGAAAAAAGAGAAGCATATTATAGCGACATGAGAGCAGAAAAAAATGGCTAAATAAAGAAGAACGTGGTTGCAGGTCAGGAAACTAAACAAGCCAACACCGTCATTTTGAAACTAAAAGCTATTGACTTTAATCATCTGACGTTGTAATATTACGTATAACGATTTTTAGAGCAAAACAAATTGAACAGGAAAGTAACAGTTTATCAAAGCCAAGAAAGCTAACGGGTAATGTGAGTTAGCGTGCGTGCAATTGTGAAAATGACCTGTGATTGGTGTATACGAATCGGTTTACCGTTTAGTTTACAACGACTTGGCCCCCGTTAACGGGCACACCATTCGGCTAGGATCATTTCCCAATGCCCGATGGTTAGTGAGCAACTATTTGGTAACAAGTAGTCCCAACTCAGAATGGTATCGCGCTTATGGTAAGCCGCTTCTGTATTTTTAAAGTACAGAAGCGGCTTTTTTGATTGAAAAAACGAGGCTTGTTCATCAACGTTCTAAAAATTAGGTATCATTATTAGAAGAAAAAAGGAGACATACGTATCATGGGTAAAACAACTAAATGGCTTGTTGGTGGTGTGGCTGTCGTCGCTATCGCCGGCATTGCCTACGCAAGCTTTGGACCACATGCAGTCGACAAAAAGAAAGAAACACTAACTGTTGGTATCATGGCAGGTGATAAACGTACTGATGAACAGTGGAAAATCATTAAAAGTAACGCTCAAAAGGAAGGGTTAACTCTAAAAATTAAGACGTTCACCGATTATACGCAACCCAATGCTGCGCTATCATCAGGTGATATTGATGCTAATGCATTCCAGCATTATATTTTTTTGAATGACTGGAATAAGAGCCACAAGTCTAATATTATTCCGGTTGGCCAAACAATATTAGTTGCCGGACGTCTATATTCAGATAAGCATAAAGCAATTAAAGATATTCCGCAAAATGGTATCGTTAGTATTTCAAATAGTAAGATTACCCAAGGGAGATCACTATTAGTATTAGAATCTGCTGGTTTAATTAAGTTATCAGACAAGGTGAAAGATCCAACTATAAAAGATATTACTGAGAATAAGAAGAATTTGCAATTTAAGCAATTAGCTACTGATCAGTTAGTAAGAACTTTGCCAGAGGTTGACTTGTCGTCAATTGACCCTAGTTTTATAGTAGGATCAGGCCGTTCCATCAAATCCGCTATTTATGTCCAACCTGTTGACAAAAGCACACACGGCGGTATTAATATTATTGCCACCACAAAAAACAAGAAAAATAGTTCTGCTATTAAAAAATTTGTAAAAGCCTATCAATCAAATAACGTAGCAAACTATATTGATAACAAAAGCGGTACAGGGGAAATTGCAGTATGGAAAGGTGCACCAAAAGCACAATAACGTTTCCCATATCTCTAGATCATTTTATCTCCTAATTGTGAGTAAAATAATCGACTATAGTTATAGTCGCTAGAACATAACCATAACATTTAAATTGTAATGTGCCTTGTCATGTTATTGTCTGATGAGGCGTTTTTTGTGTATAAAGATTATGATCCAGGTGGTGTTTAAATTTGAAAAGTCAAAATTAAAAATGGCTAGTTACAAATTGACAGTGTATGGCTATTATTGCTAAGATTAGGATTATCACATTGTTGGGAGATTTCAATTAATGCAAGTCAATAAAAGAAAACCTGGATTAGGACTGTTATTAGCGTTTTTAAGTCCTTTTTTATGGGCAGTTTCTGGTATCGTTGCCGAAGATTTATTTTTACACGCTAATATCACCGTTAATTGGCTAGTTACGCTGCGTATGTTAGTATCAGGATTATTAATTTTACTCTATGCAGGCATTAAACAGCAAAAGAGATTCGCTATTTTTCATAACGTGAAAGATTGTCTTCAACTGATTATATTTACTGTCTTTGGTATGACCGCTTTACAATTTACGTTTTTCAAAGCAGTGGCTACTGGTAATGCTGCAACTGCGACGGTATTACAATATTTAGCACCTATATTAATCATCATTTTCTTATCAATTATGACCCGTAAATTTCCAAGCAGAGCTGATGCGATTTCGGTGGTTCTAGCCGTAATAGGGACAGTACTTATTGTGACACAAGGACATTTCAATTCACTAAATGTCCCTCTAATTGCCGTTTTCTGGGGTGTGATGGTTGCTTTTAGTGATGTCGTATATACATTGCTACCGCATCAATTAATTGGTAAATATGGCGCCTTAACCATTGTAGGGTGGTCTATGTTGATTGGTGGACTCATCATGAACTTTTTATTTCAGCCGTGGGGAAGTTCTCCTAAACTAAATACTATTATTATTATTGAATTACTAATAGTCATAGTCTTTGGAACTATGTTTGCTTACTTATTTTATTTGCAAAGTTTACAATATATTGAACCAACTACTGTGAGTGTCCTAGGTGCTGTGGAACCGCTGTCTTCTGCCATTTTAAGTGTGTTATTTTTGAACATCTCATTTAATTTGACCGGCATAATAGGCTTTATATTAGTTATTGGTGTTACTTTTTTGCAGTATTGGTCGGTAAAAAAAATATCGAAAATATATTAACTCAGCTATTAGTGGCACATTCAACCTGTTTTATTAATTGTTGACAATCTAATTTAAGGGGCTACTATATACCATAGTAGGAGGAAACTATGACAACACAAGATATGAAAATATTGATTGAAAATATCTATGAAGAAGTACTCAATAATCTTAAAGTAGATAAAATAGAAGATTATTTTGATAAGACTTATCTGCAGACAACAGATGGTTTAAACGCAACATATGATGAATTTAAGCAACACATGGTGACTTTAAGAAAGGTGACTAAGAAAATTCAAGTCCCTCATTTTTTAGAAGAAATGTTTGATGTACAAACTCAGAAGGTATTTCTTCACTATATTGTCAATGTCACAAAAATGGATAATCATGTAGGGCATATTGAAGTGTTTGCAATATTTTCTATTAAGGGTAAGAAGATTATTAGATGCGAAGAAGTGACACGTTCTTTGGACGATTTAAGTTTGTTTATTTGGTTTAGAAAGATAGATGGCTCAGGAGCTATCAACTCATTAACTAATAAGTTAGTTTCATTGACGGTACTCAGTATATTTTTTGCTTTTCTTTTTATCATACAGGCAGTATGGTTGATAATGAAAAAAAAGACTACTATTTCTGAATAATAAGGTCAACGCCTATTCTTAAACGCCGTTGCTACTATATAGTAGCAACGGCGTTTTTATGGATATGTCACTGAAAATTATTGCGTAACAAATTGGTGGTTAAGACAGAAATTATTAAAACTTTATGTAGTCAGATGAAATATAACAAACAGCGTTTTTAAATTAATTTATTCTGAGTGAGTTAAATTCAAAACGACAATTTTAGGTAAAGATAGCATAATCAGAGGTAATTTTCAGTTAAGTTCCGATAATGCTCATGGCGAACTAACTTTTTATCACTGCATTGTTGCATACTCA
Source organism: Leuconostoc rapi (assembly GCF_016908715.1). GTDB lineage: Bacteria > Bacillota > Bacilli > Lactobacillales > Lactobacillaceae > Leuconostoc > Leuconostoc rapi. Next base: position 445,729 of record NZ_JAFBEK010000001.1, read on the forward strand.
GGCGAACTAGGCTATAGTTTGCTTTACAACGAAAGGATATAAGTAGATGATTTCAATTAAACAAGTTGATTATAATGGCATTGATAGTTTGAAATATGTCACTGAATCAGTACCTGCAGTTTTACCGAATGGCGTTTTAGTTAAAATGGCCGTATTACCAGTTGTTCCAACAGATTTAAAAAGAGAGAGCAACCCCAATGCCACATCAGAACAATTTGGGACATTACCAAGAACAATAGGCGTTTCTGGTGTTGGAACTGTAGTAAGTGTAGGTAGTAATCGTGATTCAGAGTTACTTAATAAGAGGGTACTCTTATTGAACCCATCAGGTACTTTTAGTGAGTATGTATTGAACGAAAATAATGATTGGTTGTTTATGCTACCTGATGAAGTGTCAGATAATGAAGCGGCAACATTGACTGCAACTTCATTAGTTTTGAAAAAAGAAATCGAAGATTCAACTTTTTCAAATGTTTTTATAACTGGTGCAAATTCTGTGATAGGTATTTACTTATTGCAACAGTTAAATACTGTGGATAAGAAAATATACCCAATAGTAACACCGTCAAGCAAAACGTATTTAAAAGATTTTTTACCAGATATTCAAGTATATACTGTCTCAGATATTTCAGAAAAGTTAGACTCTGCCATCATCGCAGACATAGCTGGTAATGAGGAAATTTTGAAATCTTTATCCGATAAGATTATTGACTTGTCAATTGTTTCTATTGCAATTATGAAACAAAATAAGTTTTCTAATTTCAAATTTGTTCATGAATCATTTGATCACACTACTTATGAATATCTAATAGAACAGTTAGCTGACCAGTCATTAAGAGCGCCGATTGGTAAGGTTTTTGACGATCATGATGTCAAACAAGCGCAACATTATCTTGAAGATAATCATAGTCGTGGAAGGATACTCTTAAAATTTTAAGTTATCTTATTTAGATTGCTCTAAAATTAATTTATTTATAAATGATATGATGAAATAAGTATTTTAAGGATTTTATATAAGGTCTAGCAAAAGGAACTCTAAAATTTAGAGTCCCTTTTGCGTGTTATGTCTGTATGACACGGCATTATTACCAAAAAATGTAAACTAATAATACTAAATGCCATATTTTTAGCTTCTTTTTCATCTCGTCTAATATCTTTCGATCCAAAACCATTGTTTCAATGTTATTTATAAATTGCAAAGTAAAAGATGAAAATGATATACTCGAAGGGTTTTTGAGTATATCATTTTACAACAAAATTTACTTATGTTATATTTGGGGTATTAAGTGGCGCCGCTTAATATTTGATAAAATCATGCATAATGAGAAAAGAGACCACCTTATGAAGAAATGGCAAAAATTTTTTCTTGGCTTGCTGTGTTTGATCTATATTTTTGTACTGTCAATGACTATCTGGCCCCAAAGTATCACGGCTATAAATGATTTTGTTGCTAATATAGCAGGTAATAGTCCTATCAATCAACATGCGTTACTAAATGTTTCGCAATTAGTCTTATTAGTGCTTACTATCCTTATTTTACTTGTCATTATTTTTATACCAGCGCAAAAAAATGGTATTCTGCTTGAAAAAAATAAGCAAGGTGTATTATCACTTAGTAACGATGGTGTCACCAGTTTCGTAAATACAATACTCTCAGGTTATGGCTTATCCAACATTAGAGTTGCTTTTAAAAACACTAAACATGTTAATCAGTTCGACATTACGGCAGACTCAGTGTATCAAAGGCACGTCATCAAGCAATTACCCCAAATTAAGCAAACATTGACGAGTGACATTCAAGAATTACTTTCAGGGATTGATGAAAAAAAATTGAAACTAAGTATTAAAGTTGATCAGAAGTCGACAGGTAGTTCACGTAAAAAAAGGTCTACACGGGTCGTGTAGTAGGGTGGAGGAATACAATTGAAAAATAAGATTCCCAATAGTTGGCTATTTGGTGTTCTAGGCTTTATCTTAGCAACTCTACTGATGACTGTTGGCTTTGCTAATACTTTTTGGATTTTAATTTTAACAATATTAGCAAGTGTTATTGGTTACTTGTTAGACAAATATGATTTTGATTTCACACCACTAGTGCAAATTTTCAAACGTAAATAGCAGTCAAGAATATATTGACTAAATGTAGTTTTATAAATGTAGGAGGGAAATAGTACAATGGTTACAGAAAATAAGAGTGCACAGACTACTTCAACAGATATTAAAGGTGAATTGACTTTTAACGACAAAGTCATTCGAAAAATTGTCGGTTATGCCATTGAAAATGTGAAAGGTCTTCTTGGTGTAGACGGTGGTTTTGTTTCAAATATTAAAAATAAAATAGTCAATAGTGATGACCCAACTGATGGTATTGATGTCGAAGTTGGTAAAGAACAGGTTGCTGTTGATTTAAATGTCATTATGGCGTTTGGTCATAATGCTCATGATATATATAAAGAATTAAGAAAAGTAACTGAGACACAATTAGAAAAAACAACGAGTCTAAAGTTGGTCGAATTGAATGTTCAAATTATCGATATTCAGACACAGGCTGAATATAAAAATTCAAGAGTGACACTACAAGACAGAGTTTCTGATGCAGGTAGTGCAATCAAGGAAAAAACTTCTGAGGGAGTTGGTTCTGTGAAAGAAACAGCTAGCAACTTAACAGATGAAGATAGCCGCGTGCAGTAAAAATAATTAATTCAAAAATTAGTAAAAAACTCGAAACTAAAAACTTCGAGTTTTTTTGTATTATTTCTTAATGTTAATGAATGGCCATTGTCGCTGGGATTGATGTTAATCAGCTCGGAGAAAACATGTCAATGAGTACTTCAACAGTGATAAACTACAACTAGTATTTTATCAAAACAAGAGTATAATTGGAGTAATTTCTATGGCGGTCACCTATGCGTAAAATAAGAAAATTTTCAAATACAGATGCTGAATTAGTTGCACAGCTAATAGCTAAAACAATGAGAACTACTAATATAAAAGATTATTCAAGTGAGTTCATTGAAAATGACCTACAAGCATTAAAGGCTAATGATTTAATTGAGCGTGCAAAACAGTTTCATTGTTATGTCATTGAAAATTCTGATGATAAACAAATTGTTGGAGTAGGGTCAATTGGTCCTTTTTGGGGTAGCCAGACAGAAAGCAGTCTTTTTAATATTTTTGTTGATCCAGATTATCAAGGGCAGGGTTTGGGGAGAGTGATTATTAACACTTTGGAAATGGATGATTATTTTTTAAGAGCATCACGTATTGAAATACCTGCATCAAAAACTGCCTTAACGTTTTACAAAAAAATGGGCTATGATTTTAAAAATGGAATAGACGAGGTAGATTCAGAAGAACTATATCGTTTAGAAAAATTCAACTTTTGATAAACTGATAAATAATCAGTAGTGTACGTCATTTTTAATATTTTTAGTAAAATTTAAAGCGTTAACAAATTGTATACATATTTCTGCGGAATGTCTTTCATAATTATTGTGTGCTGAACCATTCTGTATTTCTTTAGGTGTAAAAAATTAGCAGTTAGGGTGCAATATTTGATTTCAAAATCGATTGAGCTGGCTTATCTATATTTATTGATTAACGGAACTGATCCCAATACAAAGCGTCGGCTTAACAAGATTGAAGAGCAATTATATCAGTCGAAAGTACGCTATAACTCGTAAGCCATTGAATTAAGTGAAAAGGGCGATAAGTCAAAAAAAATAGATGAATTAGTTCAATTCATCTATTTTTTCTTTGGTTATTTTACCTGTCATTAAGTAATCTATGTTATTAGTAATCCATTCAACATCTTTATGCCACCAAGCTAGTGATTGCAACTGTTCAATGATCTCATTTGAAAATCTTTTCCGAATTTGTTTGGCAGGATTTCCAGCGACAATAGAATAGGCTGGAACATCACTGGCAACAACACTGTTAGCACCAATAATAGCACCATTCTCTACATGTACCCCTGGTAAAATTGTTACCTTTTGACCTATCCAAACATCATTTTCTATGACAGTATTTCCCTTGTTTGGTAAATCGTCAATTACAGGAACATGTTCAGACCATTCATCTCCCATAATATAAAAAGGATAGGGTGTTATACCTTTCATAAGGTGGTTAGCACCATTCATTATAAATTCTACATTTTCACCAATCGAGCAAAATTTGCCAATAATTAATTTATCATTGATAAAATCATAATGATGTGTCACATGTTCTTCGAATTTCTCTGGTTCTTTATCCGAGAAGTAGGTAAATTCCCCAACTTCAATGTTAGGATTAGTCACAACATTTTTTAAAAATACAATACTTTTAACATTATCATCAGGATATGTTTTATTAGGGTTCGGCAATTTAGTCATTATAGATGCTCCTTAATTTTACACGCAATATTCGTTAAATAGTTTACCATAATTAAATAAACAATCGTAATTAGAAAAAAACAGCAATGTGCTAACAGTCCATTGTTAAAAATGCCTAGGGTTCTGATTTAGAATATTTAATTGTGGATAAGAGTGATGGCTTACACCCTCAATTATGATACTGATGAAAAGCTAGTGTCCGCACGATTAGCCTTAAAAGGAACAGACAATAATTAAAAATAAATGGTAGATGCACTTTTTGAATATATGCTATTTTTGCAATCAGGCATTTTTGTGTGGTAAAACCCAGATACATGTTAAAATTTAATCAACAAAGGTAATGATATTTATCATTAAATAGAAATGAGGAAGTTAATATGTTTAAAAAATGGACAACCACAGCATTGCTGATTATTATTAGCCTACTACTGATTGTAATTGCGTATTTACTTTATAACGGTCAAAAAAATATTAGTCCTTCAACTCAAAGTTCTGAGCAAACTAGCGTGTCTACGTCAACTAATTCTAGTGGAAAATCTGATAAAAATGATAATAATTTTCTAAGTGTGGACAAAGTTAGAAACATTTTTAATCAAAGATACGAGAACACAACTATTACATCAATTGAATTTGATAAAACCCTCCTGTCAACGTTTTATGACATAACAGGCGTTGATAATGATACCGAATACTCATTAAAAATACACGCAGACACAGGAAAAGTTATTAGTCATGATAAGGAATCATTAGATACTGACGAAGCAAATGGTATTGAAAAAAAGAGTAAGGCCATTGACTTCGTTAATATCATTCCCTTAGAAAATGCGGTAACCAAAGCAAAACAATCCGCTAAGAAAAATGGCTCTGTCAAGAGCTGGTCACTAGAAAAAAGCGATAGCATAACACAGTGGGAAATAGTATTAAACACTGATAGTGATGATATATCTGTAAAAATTAATGCTCAAAATGGTCAAGTTCTCGAGCAAGAAACTGACGATTAATTAAAAAAAGATAACTAATTAAATCATATGAAACCTTGTATTAAAAGGGGTCATTAAACTAAGCAAGGCACTAGAAACAGTTCCCCAAACCATTCAATCGTGTATACCAGTCATTTTATTAGTGGCTTTTTTTATTTTCTACCAAGATCATCAATAACCGATGTTAAGGGCATTGTTAAACACTCAAGCTGTGATGTTTGACAATGCCGATGTCTTTGATTGCTTACAAAATGATTTGAAAATACACAGTAGTTAATTTAAACTTTAAACGCGTGTTGTTCCCCACCAATTGGGCATCAGTTCATTTAAGGTGATCGTCTCTCGCTTGGTATAATCAACCATTACTTCTGTGGCTGCGTTTTCAATGTTTAATTGCATTAAAAATTCCCGACAAGCACCACATGGCATTCCTCCGACGCCAGAAGGGGCCTCGTCTCTGAAAGCTATGATGCGTTTGATTTTTGTTTGCTTACTCTGTTGATACATGTTAAAAGCGGCGGCACGTTCAGCGCAAAGATGAAAAACACCGCATGTCGCTTCAAAACAATATCCTGTATATATTTGTCCGTCTTCAGCTTCCAAGGCGCATACAACATGTTCAGCATATACAAAAGGTGACACTTCATGTGGATTGTATAGTACCTTAGCTTCGTTGTATAGTTTTTCCCAAATATCCATTAAAAATCTCCTTTAAATTTAGTCAAATAAAATCATATTAATTCTCACCATTTCATAATATGTCATGGTGAGAAAAATATCTTAGCCATATCATTTAAATAGCTCTCAACAATAAATTAAGCATAACATAAAGTTAATTCATTATTAATATACAAATAATTTGCTTATGAAATTTTAAAAAGCGTGTAATGAGATAAGGCGGTGTAGAAATGGCCTATTTTTTAGTGTTGTGTTGAAATATTATATTGCATCTCAAAGTCTATGGCGTTCAAATAGTGATTTACAGTTTGTCGTCCAATATCCTTAAATCCTTGCTTTAAATAAAACTCATGAGCCGATGATCGTGCCGACAAACTCACTTGTTGATAGCCTTGTTTTCGAAAATCATTAAGTGCCCAGCGTAATAAACGTGATCCGAGTCCTTGTTGTTGATATTGCGTGCTAACAGCAAAAGACACCAATCGAATTGTATTTACATCTTTTTGATAAATTGAAAAAGTTGCAACTAAAACCTCAGCAATCGTCATACCGTAAAACTGATTATTTTGTTCAATTGTCATTTCTTCAGGTGTAATTAACTTTTTAAGTGGTGCTCTCAAAACAGTATTTCTCAAATCTATACTTTGTTTATAAAGCTCCATGTTTGAAGTGTTGAATTTTTTTAAAATTGGCTTGTTAATTATCGAATCACAATTTTGTTTTGTGTTGTTGGCTGCTTTCACGCTTTTTAATCTAATATTATTTCCCATTTTTGTACCTCATTTTCTAATAATATTCAAATTTTACACCAATGTTTAGCTATTATCAATCTAGCTTGTCTAGTTGTTTATTTAATTATGTTGTACTATGCAAGAAATTCAAAACTTAGCATCTGTATTTGATTTGATTTTAGGGTTAGTCATGTTTCATGGGCAAAATTGCTGCTACGATATAATAGATGATGAACAAAGTGAATTGAACTTACTTTTGCATACTGTGATTTAGATTTGTTAATTGATGAAACTGGTCGCAATAGTGAAAGTGCACTAAAAAAATTGAAGAGCAGTTGTATCAAACTAAACGGTAATTAAGATAAAGTTATTCATGATGACTAGTTAGTGTGATAATTTAAATCCTTAGTCATTTGACAATGTAGTCAACCGCATCTTTAAGCGTTCTAACATTGACAACTTTATCGCAATTATGCCAAGCATCTGATTCTTGTTTCCCTGTTTCAACGTGAACGCCAAGCATATCACAATCGAAAGCAAGTTTTATGTCAGATGAGTATCGGTCACCAATGATAACAGACTTACTATTTTCAAAATCATATTTTGCATGTGCTTGATTGATTAACCCATTTTTTGGTTTTCTACAATTACAATTAGCTTTTTCTGAATGGGGACAAATAAAAGCATCATCAAAGCCTATCGAAATAAAGGAATTGAAAAAATCATTATAATCCATTTTCCCATCTGCAATATGTGTTTGATTTGAAAGACCGAATACCTTAATATTATTATTTTTTAACTTATCAATAGCTCCTAACGTATAGGGAAATAATTTAAAATCTTCTAGGGACTGGAAGTGTCCATCACCACCAATAGTCCCATCACGGTCAATAAAAACAGTGGTGTATTGCTGGATTATCATTATAAGTTTTTCCTTTGAAATTGATCAATAATAAAATATATCCTCATTATACCAATAATATTTGCATCGAGTTTTACAATAACCAAGAAAAAGGGATACCATTATGATTAAAAGAGAAATACAAGTAATATGTTATCGGCGTTAAATGGGTGGGTTGATATGTGGTTTAGTCGTCATCAAGTTAAATTAACAGCTATCGATGTTAACCAACCTTGCATTTCATAATACACGAACAACGGCGCTTTAACGTCTTTGCTAATGAATATGAAGTAGCCTGTTATTCAAATTTTTTTAATCGTATACTTTTAAGAAACTTCTTTCTTCTTTCAATACTTGTAGTCGAAATCATGCCAAAGTTAATCCAAGAACGTCCTTGAAAACCTAATTGCTTTAATGTTTGATTTAAAAATATTTTTTTAATACCATTAGCGTTGAAAAAACGTATATAAAATGTCGGTGAGGTAGATGTTGTGATTAAATAACATTTTTTTATATTCTTTAGTTCGCCTTGGACACCTAATTTTGTAACAATATGTGATAGATTTTTTCCTTCTTTCATCACTTTATCAATAAATCCTTTCAACATACCTGGTACACTATTCCACCAAACAGGGGAAATAATTATGACAGTATGTGCCATTTTGAGTAGCTTTAGATATTTCTCAACTAACAGATCAGTGGTTTGACCACTATGATAAAGTTTTAGCTCCTCGGTGGAATAAACTGGAGAAAAATCATCGGCATACAAGTCAATGATTTGATATTTTAAGTTGGATTGATTAAGACTTTGCTGTACTGCATCTAATATGGCATGGTTAAAACTGTTTTGATAAGGGTGGCAATATATAATAAGTGTATGCATATTTTTATTTCTCCAAAAGTTTGTATAGTGTATTTTTAACTAGCCCACGATCATAATTAGTTACTCCATTTTTAATTAATGCACCATATCCTTGTATAAAAGACCATAGTTGAATAAATAATGCTTTGTTACTTTGTTCGTTTTTAGTTGGATTAACTCGCTGTATCAGCTTGTTAATCGCATCTAAAAACACAAAATTTTGCCTATCAAGGTTATTAGATTGGTTCAACATGATAAATGCCATTAAATAGGGCTCATTTTGAAACAACAAACAGATTTGCTCGGCTACCTTTAATAATTCGCTAGTCGGATCAGCAGTAATATCAAGGTTTAATCGTTCTGTTAATTCTTGCGATAATAATATTGAAACTTGATAATATAGATCTTCTTTATTGTTGAAATGTTTATAGAAAGCACCTGTAGTGATGCCAATCGAATTAGTCAGGGTTCTAAGAGATATTTCACGATAATCTTTTTCGCTAATCCACTCTATAGTGGTATTTAGAATCAGAGATTTAGTATTTTTCATATTTTTCACCTTACCATTAATTTACTTAAATGATATAATTAAAAGATAACACTGTTATCTTTTTGTGTCAACCAGATTTTCCCTCAACATCTATGTTTTTAACATCCAGATGATAGTTCATTACCAATGGCAGTATGTAACCAATTAAACTTGCATAGTAGTATGAGCGTACCGACAGCAGAACTTGACAAAATGACATTCCCATATAATGAAAAGCAACTACATCCACGTCCATCTCACTTAAAAGAGTGAGGATATATTAAGAATGGGAAAGTCAAGTGAGGTCATTCTTTGCACCAGAAGACCTTAAATTACATGAATACACACGTTGTCAGCTAAACGAAAAAGTTTGAAACAATGAAGTTTTAATATTGAACAAAGTTTTCTCTTTTGTTTAAGGTTTTTGTATTTACCTGTGTTAGAATTGGTTTCAGCATGCCACTATTATAAAAATTATTAGTATAAAATTCGTTAGTTAGAAAAGAGGAGCAACGCAAGTAATGAAAAAAATTTCTAACGATAGACTTTGGATCAAACCTTTAGAGGTAACAGTTGGTTTGCAGGATTTTCAGAACGCAAACCATCTCAAAATCCATTTGATGAAGGCCTGTTAGATATGAGTATTTGTACAGGAGATTGGTTTAACGGCCTGGTCAAAAAACATCAAAAATTAAGCGAAACAGATCATACGTATATTTTTGCTATTTTTGACAAACAACATCATCATATTGGGATGATTGATATTGCCACATTAGCTCGAGATACTATGAATTGGGGTGAAATTGGTTATTTTATTCATAATCAACTATGTCGAAAAGGTTATGCTTTTGAAGCTTTATCAGCTATTTTAAAGGTTTCATCTGATGAACTAGGCTACCACAGAATTGAGGCACAGGTAAGTTTGGAGAATAAACCTTCTAAAGAAAAGAGCTTCTTAAAAAATTAGGTTTTTCCTTTGAAGTAATTAGAAAAAACTTTATGTTTGAATTTGGGCAATGATCGGATAAAGAAGTCTATTTTCTTAATTTAAATAATAAGAATTTGTAACAAGTGATTTGAAAAAACACAAACTGTTTTTTTGTTAAAGTTGTTTAGCTAAATTGGTCTAAAGCAATCGAGTTTGTAAAAATTAAATATTGCTGTAATGAAATAGGCATTTTAAGGGCTGTGTGAAAGGTTTTGAAAATGATTTATTTTTAGTGCTTGTAAACGCTGATATAGTGTTACTTTGCATAGCGTAGCTTATGTGAACTTGAATTGGTATAGCCTTAGTGCCCATTAGTAAATTTAATACCAATAATGAGTAAGACAATGAAAAACCAGGTGAATATACTTAATTTATCACCAAAAAACAAGACGCCAATAATGATTGAGCCGATTGCTCCAACGCCAGTCCATATCGGATAAGCAAAACTAAGAAGCAAGTTTTTAAGTGATAAAGAAAGTAGAGCAAAGCTGATGATCATTCCAATAAAAGTTAGTATGGTCCACCAAAAATGTGAAAATCCATTACTAAGTTTCATGGTACTAGACCAAACCACTTCAAAAATTCCAGCTAAAAATAAATAAATCCAAGTCATTTTTATTCTCCTTAAAATAAAAAACAGTATGTCCACATCTTCATTGACCTAATGATGTGGACGTACTGTTTAGAAACTGTTCCCGGTGGAACAAAATATTATATTTAATTTATAAGGTTATAGATTAAATGGTTTTAACCATGATTAAATCAGTTTGTGGGTCATCACCCATGTTAAAGGTATGACTTCCAACAAAATCAAATCCCAGATGTTGATAAAATGCTTTAGCATTTTGGTTAAATTCCCAAACACCTAACCAAATACGTTGTTTTCCCAGTTGAATTGCTTTGGTCGTTGCAATATTATATAACACTTTACCCAGTCCTTGTTTTTGGAAACCTATGCGAATGTATATTCGTTCGATTTCAAGGGCATTTTCAAAATCATCTTCCGATTGGGCATCGTTTATATTTAACTTCAGATAGCCCATGATGTCATCTTCATCATTGAGTACGAAGTAAAAGAATGAATTTTTATTTTCTAGTTCTTCAGTCAGTGTCTCTAACTTGTAACTATTTGACAAATAGTCTTGCATATTTTTTTCTGTATTTTGATCCGCAAAAGTATCATAAAAAGTTTCCATGCTAACTTTTTGTAGTACGTTGAGGTCTGTTAAATCTAGTTTTTTGATCTGCATATCTGTGTTCTCCATTGTTTAATAAAAAGACAAAAGCAGCCAATTACATTTCTTCAAAGACCTAACGAAATGCAATCAACTGCTTATTTTTAAGCAACGTTCCCGGTGGAACAATTATTTTTATATTAGCATAATTCTACAAAGAGTTCAAATATGAAAGGACTTAATTATAATATGCAATACCACGCTAGACGTCCCATATTTAGCATCTGTGTTTGGATTTGCTGTTAATTAAATACTTGTAGTTTTAAAAAGGGAAGTAGGTAAAAATTATGGCTTTAAAAGTCAAAACACGGCTTCAATTGAATTAGAAAAATTAGTTAATTTAAAAAAATATTCGTCAATACAAACCGTTGAAAGGAAAAAACATTATGACGCAAGAATTGCACGCACCAGAATTCACAAAGGATAATTTGGTGTTGATATGTCAACTGCTTATAGTAACACAACAAGCATTAGCGAATGCAATGGATATTAATGGAAAAACAGTTAATCGGTTTGAAATTGACGAACAAAAAATATTTGGTAAATTTGTTGATAAGCTGTTGGTGGTTTATCAACAAATTTAGCTGAAAGCATCGAAGTGCATGGCAACGTTGAGCGTATCAATGCAATTACAAGCAAAAATCAGACAAGCACAATCTCAAACATACGAAGATGTGATTTTTTTTAACAAAAAATTAGCATCTCGGGTACAAGATTTGATTTCAAAATCAATTGAGTTAACCTTTGCGTATCGCGATTTAGACTTGCCAATTAAAGGCACTGATCGTAATAGTGAAGGCGGGTTAAATAAAATTGAAGAACAATTGTATCAAGCTAGAAGACAATTGAGAGAAACAAAGTTGTAAAATCAAACTATCTGTTACTAATGTCACATTGCAAAATACAGAACTATAATATATTATTGGTTATATGTTAAATATTGACTTGTTTAAAATAAGATTTAACTAATTTAATTAAAATGATTAAGGAGGTTCGGCTTTTTATGCATTCAAAATCAAAAAAAGGTGACGAAATTAGAATTATATCCTAAGTTCCTCAATGGCGTGTGTTGGTGGCTTTGAAGAAAATTTAATTGCCAAAAAGAGATTGGAAAGCTTAGGATTTCAAGTAACTTTCGGAAAGCACATTCTTGAAAACGATGAATTTTATTCAAGTATCATAGCATCGAGAATTTCGGATTTCCACGATGCATTCAGTGATCAAAATGTTAAAGCCATTATTATGACTACTATCGGTGGTTTTAATTCTAATGAATTATTAACACATATTGATTGGGACATTGTCTGCTCAAATTCAAAAATGTTTTTTTGATATTCTGATACAACTAGTTTCCATAATGCAATTCGTGCAATGACAAACGACATTACATATTATGGCCCATGCTATTATTCATTCAAAATGAATGAATTGCAAGAATATCAAACAGCAGAGTGGTTAAAAGCATCTTTAAATAACTCCTTTGAGTTTGGCGCCTAGTGACGTTTGGACAAGTGATTTGTGGTTTGACAATACCTTACCACGACATCTTCTAGCTAACAAATGGAAGGTGTATACTCAAGGAGAAGCAACCAGTATATCCACTGGAGGCAACATTCAGACATATTGTTTACAGGCAGGAACGCCATTTTTTCCCAAAACAAAAAATTCTATTATTTTCATTGAGCAAGCAGAGGGTGGGTAACCACTAGAATTTTCACGTGAACTGGCTTAAATATTACAAATACATACTGATATAAAAGCACTTGTAATAGGAAGATTTCCTACTGTTAATGAAATGAATGATCCAAAATTGCGATCAATTTTGGATAAGTTTTCAATATTAAAGAAAATACCAGTAATATATGATTTAGATTTTGGGCACACTCAATCAATTTTTACTGTACCATTGGGACAAAGTCATTACAAAAATAAGTATTATGATGAGCCTATGATCACACTGGCACATGTAAATTACAAAGTTACAGTAATGTTTTGTAGAAATCAATCAAAAAAGGTTCGTATTACAAATGAATAAACTATTACTGACTGCTTATGGATTTTCAACACAGACAATTGAGAATGTTGCTCAAAACATGATCCGCGAAAATGAAGTAACTAAGGCTTGCATTATTTCAACATCTTGGCCAAAAGAGAAAGAAAAGCACCCACAAATGCAACAAATAAGAAATGACTTGATTAACATGAATGTGCCACAAGTAGATTTCTTAGACATTGAGTTTGAGAATGCCAACAAACTTTTTGATTACAATCTTATTTTTTTGAATGGGGGATACCCATTTTATCTTTTACATTTTATTAAGAAAAGTGGCGCTGATTGTATTTTGAGAAAAATACATCAAAACGGGGGACTTATATTCGGTCTGAGCGCCGGTTCAATTGTCATGGGATCATCCATAGATCTGATGCAGTATCTTTATCCAGAAGATAATCAGTTTAATGACACAGATTTAACAGGCCTAAATTTAACTACTATACAAGTCTATCCACACTTTAAAGAAATGCTAACGCGTGATGCTACAATCAAAGATAAAATTACTGAATACGAAAATAAAACCGGCATTAACATCACAAGACTTAATAATAATCAAGCCTTGGAAGTGGTTAACGACACTCAAACATTTTTGCGTTAAGTGACTTTGACTATCCTTTTTTAGAGATCAATCAACAATGTAAGGCATTTGCCAGAATTGTATTTTAACAGCTGTATTATTTAAATCGTTTTCCCAACTGGGATATACCCTAAACGCTATTTTACCCTTAATCTTGCCACTATTTTGCGCTTGATGAAAAAACACCAGAAAAGCCAGCACCAAATCAAAGCAAAACAACTACTAACCAAGCTAACAAACCTAAAGGTGAATAATGCTATGAGATGTTAAAAATAGTATGAGTAACTATACTTTGGAAAGTAATGTTGGTCTTCCATGTATGAACTATTTTTGATATTCAAATGTTAAGATTCCTTATACTAAATTCAGTTCCGTTTAAAGCAATTGCAGTTTAATCTATTAACTCATAAAATATATAGTAAATTATCATTTTATTGAAAAGTAGGGTAAGACAGTAATGGAAACAAAAGTATTTAACAATATAGAATATCAAATGATTGGAAGCGGCATGCCAATCATATTTTTGCATGGTTTATTTTTAGATAAAAATTCAACTAAGAATTTTTTTGAAAAAGATAACAACCTTGCCAAATTCCAACATATTTATTTAGACATTCCAGGAATGGGAAATTCATTACCCACATCCGAAGTCACCACTGATGCCATTTTTAAAAAACTTTTAGACTTTATTGATGATATAATTGGCGCACAAAAATTTGCTATATACGGGCATTCATATGGTGGCTACTTGGCACAAGCAATTGCTTATCATTATCAAAATCAAGTTAACGGTTTATTCTTAACTTGTCCTGTGACTATTGCTGATAAAGAATTACGCTTAGTAGAAAGACATAAAAATGAATTTATTGGCAAAGTACATCATTCTGAAAATGAAACATTTTATGATGACTTTGAGTCTATGAATGTCTTAATTAGCCAATCACGATGGGCGGTGTACCAAGATCTTATTTTACCTGGACTAAATAAGGCTAATACCAACTTTTTAAAACACCTTCAAGAGAATAGTTACGCCATCTCATTTGAAGAAAAGTTACAAAATCTAGGACAAAATACAAAAATTCAATTAGTTTTGGGTAGACACGATCATGTAGTGGGATATAAGCAACAGCTGAATAAATTTATAAGTGGTAGATTGCAAGAATTAACCGAACACTGCAAACTGCTGAAAAACCTTTCGTGGTGATTGCCAGTTGAGTGTTTTCATTGGTCTCGCATTGATC
>NZ_JAFBEK010000002.1 GCF_016908715.1 Leuconostoc rapi
GCTCTATCACGCCGAAAGTAGTTGCCGGATCGCTGGCTGCGAGGATAGGAAGATGCGGTGCCATACATAGGGAGTACTCTGAGAGGGGTACTTTTGAGGGCAAGAAAGAAAGAAGCAGTAGAGGGAACGGAAGAATCGGGAGAGGTGTCCGAGTCTGGCCGAAGGAGCATGGTTGGAAACCATGTAAGCAAGGAATTGCTTCAAGGGTTCGAATCCCTTTCTCTCCATAGGGACGCTTAGCTCAGCTGGGAGAGCACCTGCCTTACAAGCAGGGGGTCACAGGTTCGATCCCTGTAGCGTCCATTGGCGAAAGTCAAGACCGGCACGTCGGGATAAAGCGCTGCCGACTTAGCTCAGTTGGTAGAGCACCGCTCTTGTAAAGCGGGGGTCGAAGGTTCGAGTCCTTTAGTCGGCATGATTCTGCGGAAGTAGTTCAGTGGTAGAACATCACCTTGCCATGGTGGGGGTCGCGGGTTCGAATCCCGTCTTCCGCTTGTATGCCGGCGTGGCGGAATAGGCAGACGCACAGGACTTAAAATCCTGCGATAGAGATATCGTACCGGTTCGATCCCGGTCGCCGGCATATATGCACCTATAGCGCAATTGGATAGAGCGTCTGACTACGAATCAGGAGGTTGCAGGTTCGACTCCTGCTAGGTGCATAGAGGTTGAAGGAATTCAAACTCTTTTTTTAAGTCAAAGGGCAGAGGCTCTGAAAGCACATATCGGGACGTAGCTCAGCTTGGTAGAGCACCTGGTTTGGGACCAGGGGGTCGCAGGTTCGAATCCTGTCGTCCCGATTGGCAGCAGTTTGCCAAAGACGATCGCGGTGTAGCTCAGCTGGCTAGAGCGTCCGGTTCATACCCGGGAGGTCGAGGGTTCGATCCCCCCTGCCGCGATAGGCTCACTAAAGGACCTTTAGCTCAGTTGGTTAGAGCAGACGGCTCATAACCGTCCGGTCGTTGGTTCGAGTCCAACAAGGTCCATGCACGGTAGAGCTGTGTGAGACAGATGATGGAGAATTACCCAAGTCTGGCTGAAGGGAACGGTCTTGAAAACCGTCAGGTCGAGAAATCGGCGCGTGGGTTCGAATCCCACATTCTCCTTAGGTAAGTCTCAAGCAGAGAGTTATCGGAATAATATAATCGCGGGATGGAGCAGTCTGGTAGCTCGTCGGGCCCATAACCCGAAGGTCGTAGGTTCAAATCCTGCTCCCGCAATTGGTCGCATGGTCTAGCTGGTTAGGACGCCTGCCTGTCACGCAGGAGATCGCGGGTTCGAGCCCCGCTGTGACCGTAGTATGAGAGTACTAAGATGGCGCTGTAGCTCAGTTGGTAGAGCATACGATTGAAGCTCGTAGTGTCGGCGGTTCGACTCCGTCCAGCGCCATAGATACAGCGATGTATCGTAGTAGGGGTCGTCTGCGAATGTAGTTCAATGGTAGAATTCCAGCCTTCCAAGCTGGCTATGCGGGTTCGATTCCCGTCATTCGCTTTTTTATATGCAGCGGGTGGTATAGGCAGCGCGATATAAAAGATAGGGGCCTGTAGCTCAGTTGGTTAGAGCACTGTGTTGATAACGCAGGGGTCACAGGTTCGAGTCCTGTCAGGCCCATGAGTTAAGAGGTAAGACGTGTCTAGTGACGTCGTCTTCCCTCTTTTTTTGTCCAGATAAGATTGTTTTTTTATCAAATACCATGATGATATGAAATTAATTATGCAAAACTTGCGTTTTGAGCTACTTTTAGATACAATTAATTTATTAACTTACCATAAGTAGAACATTTAAGAAAATTGTTGGTTGATGTAAAGCAATGGTTCGAAACTCCAGTAAGTCACACGTTAGTGGGTAATGCCACTCGGTTATCACCGTTATCAGACAAAGAGTGTTATGTTGTAATTGGCATAAAAACTGGGTGGTACCACGGAAGCACGATTTCGTCCCTTGTCCTTTTTGGATGGGATTGAATCGTGCTTTTATTTTAAAGAATAATTATATTGAGGAGAAAAGATATGCTAGATATAAAATATTTACGTAAAAATACGGATGAGGCCATTAGACGATTGCAAGATCGCGGCGTAGCTTCTGAAAAATTAACAGAGCTACTTAGTTTGGATGAAGCCCGTCGGGCTGCGATTCGAACTGTTGAAAATTTAAAGGCTGATCGTAACATTGCGTCCGATAAAATTGCATATGCTAAACGCAATAAGGAGGATGCAAGTGAAGCCATCGCGGCAATGCAAGCAGTTAGTTCAGAAATTAAAGCATTGGATAGCAAACAAGTTGAATTAGATGAACAGGTGCAAGATTTGGCGGCTCATCTACCTAATTTAGCGGCACCAGAAGTACCAGTAGGTCCAGATGAGTCAGCAAATATTGAGCAACGTGTATGGGAACCAGCAGAATATCAAAATAGACCACATGCTTTATTAGAAAGTCCAAAATGGTTGAAGGCGCATTTTGATGTGGGGGAGGCTTTAGGAATATTAGATTTTGAACGCGGTGCTAAAGTTTCTGGCGCACGTTTCTTATATTATGTCGGTGATGGCGCACGACTAGAACGTGCGGTATATAACTTTATGTTGGATGAACATCGCCAAGAGGGTTATACAGAAATGATTACACCAATTGTAGTTAATGATTCTGCTATGTTTGGTACGGGACAATATCCTAAATTCCAAGATGATGCTTATCGTGTAGAGGGGTTGGACCAAACTTATATTCCGACGGCAGAAGTACCCTTAACAAATTATTATGCCGGTGAAACAATACCTGCTCAAGATTTACCAATTAAGTTTACAGCATTATCTCCTTCTTTTCGCAAGGAGGCTGGATCAGCGGGTAAAGATACACGCGGCTTAATTCGTTTGCACCAATTTAACAAGGTTGAGATGGTTAAATTTACAAAACCAGAACAATCATATAATGAATTAGAAAAAATGACAGTTAATGCTGAAAATATTTTGCAGAAATTAGGGTTGCCTTATCACGTTATCATGTTGTCAACAGGAGATATGGGATTTTCAGCGGCTAAAACATATGATTTAGAGGTTTGGATGCCACAACAAAATATGTATCGTGAAATTTCTTCGGTATCAAATACTGAAGATTTTCAAGCACGTCGGATGCATATTACTTTCCGTGATGATAGCGGTAAATTACAATTGGTGCATACCTTAAACGGATCTGGTTTAGCGGTTGGGCGTACAGTGGCAGCAATTCTAGAAAATTATCAAAATGAAGATGGGACAGTAACTATTCCAGATGTGCTACGTCCTTATCTAGGCGGGCAAGAAAAGTTAATCGCAACACCACATCATTAATAGCAAAGACCTGTATTTATCAGGTTTTTTTGTTATAATTGAAAGTAGACTATTGTGCGCGATAACACACAAATTTATATTTCAGAGGAGAAGCACACAATAAAATAAGCTTGTGTGTTAAAAACAATGGCAAATCCAATACGTAAATTAGTTGATAACTCAAAAAAACAACTAAAAAAATTAAATCATATTGCTGAGCAAGTAGAAAGCTATGCCGACCAAATGTCTGCAATGTCTGATGAGGCTTTGCAAGCAAAGACGCCACAGTTCAAGCAAACTATTGCTGATGCATTAGCGGATGTTAAAGACAAAGATAAACAAAACAAAATATTAGCAAAGACCTTAGATGATATTTTACCTGAGGCTTTTGCTGTAGCACGTGAAGGCGCGAAAAGAGTTCTTGGTTTATATCCGTTCCATGTACAGATTATGGGATCAGCAGCCTTACATGACGGTAACTTGGCTGAAATGCGTACAGGAGAAGGAAAAACATTAACGGCTACTATGACAGTTTATCTCAATGCACTGTCAGGTCGTGGTGTGCATGTTGTCACTGTTAACGATTATTTATCAGCTCGTGATGCTGAGCAGATGGGTCAGTTATATCATTGGCTTGGTTTATCAGTTGGTGTCAATGTTGGTGATGCACCTGCAGAAGAAAAGCGTGCGGCTTATGATGCAGATATTACCTATTCAACAAATTTCAATATTGGTTTTGATTACTTGCGTGATAACATGGTTCGCCGAGCAGACGAACGTGTCATGCAACGTGGCTTGAATTTTGCCTTGATTGATGAAGCTGACTCTATTTTAATTGATACTGCTCGTACACCATTGATTATTTCTGGTCCAGGATCAGGTGTGTCACAACTTTATGGACGTGCTGATCGATTTGTCAAAACGTTACAGTTTGATGAAGATTATAAAATTGATGAAGAAGCTAAAACAACAATGCTAACAAATGAAGGCATTCATAAAGGTGAAATTTTTTTCAATTTGGATAATTTATATGATGCGGGTGATACAGCGTTAACCCATCACATTGATCAAGCATTACGTGCGAATTTTAACTATATTAATGATAAAGATTATGTTGTGCAAAATGGGGAAGTCAAGTTAATTGATCAAGCCACGGGCCGTATTTCTGAAGGAACACGTTTATCAGATGGTTTACACCAAGCAATTGAAGCCAAAGAAAATGTTGAGATTCAAGAAGAAAATAAATCGATGGCCCAAATTACATATCAGAACTTATTCCGTATGTATAAAAAGCTTTCTGGTATGACAGGGACTGCCAAAACAGAAGAAGAAGAATTACGTGAAATTTACAACATGGAGGTTGTCACGATTCCGACAAATCGCCCAATTAAACGTGTTGACTATGCTGATTTGTTGTATCCATCTGTTCGGGCAAAATATAATGCTGTTGTTAATTTAATAAAGGAGTTGCATTCTAATGGGCAACCAATTTTAATTGGTACTGGATCCGTAGAATCTTCTGAATTATTATCAAAAATTTTAATGGCACAAAATGTCCCTCATAACGTTTTAAATGCTAAAAACAACGCAAAAGAAGCAGAAATTATTGCAAATGCAGGTCAACGTGGTGCAGTTACTGTAGCAACAAATATGGCGGGACGTGGGACTGATATTAAACTTGGTCCAGGCGTTGCTGATTTAGGTGGTTTAGCGGTTATTGCAACTGAACGTCATGAATCACGACGAATAGATAACCAATTACGCGGTCGTGCAGGGCGTCAAGGTGATGCTGGATTTTCTCAGTTCTTCTTGTCACTTGAAGATGATTTGATGATTCGTTTTGGTGCGGATCGTATTCGTGCTGTTTGGGAACGTATGAATCTTGATGAAGAAGAGACTGTTATCAAAAATCGTATGATTACGCGTTCAGTAGAATCCGCTCAAAAACGTGTAGAAGGTAATAACTATGACACACGTAAAAATGTTTTGCAATATGATGATGTTGTTCGTGAACAACGTGAATTAATTTATCATCAGCGTGATATTGTTATCGATGAGGCTGATTCTTTAGAATGGGTTTTGATGCCAATGGTGGAACGCACGATTAACCGTGTGGTTGATGCGCAAACGACCAGTAAAAAGTCTTCAGAATGGCATTTGGAACAAGTGATTACCTTTGCTAATAATGCCTTGGTTCATGAAGGGGATATCACAACTTCACAATTACAAGAGTTATCACGCGATCAAATTAAATCAAAGCTATTTGATCTTGCTAAGATAAACTATAAAGCTAAAAAAGGGCAATTATTTGATCCTGAGCAAATGCTTGAATTTGAAAAAGTTGTCATTTTACGTGCAGTAGATCAACGCTGGACAGACCACATTGATTCATTGGATCGTCTGCGTCAAGGTGTCGGGTTACGTGGTTATGGACAATTAAATCCACTCATAGAATATCAAAATGAAGCATTTGAAAACTTTAATAAGATGATTATTGATGTTGAATATGATGCAACACGTACGTTTATGAAAGCTGAAATTCGTCAGAATTTAAAAGCGTAGATAAATGATATTGACTACTGGTTAGCTTTGTATCTGCAAAGTAGCGAGTAATTGACGACCTGAATCTATCTAATAATCGTTTTTATTTTGAAGGGATACAGTAATAATGGAAATTATCGATGCTAAGCATGCTTTAGCGGAAATTAAAGAAAATATCACGCGCTTTCGTGGCACGCTAGATTTAGAAGCGCTAACAGAAGAGATTGCTGATTTTGAGAATCGTATGACTGAACCTGGTTTTTGGGACGACAATGTAAAGGCGCAAAAAGTAATTGAAGAAAACAACGTGTTAAAAAATCGTCGTGATTCATTTTTGAATTTAACAAACCAGGCTGAAGAGATTGATGTTTTAATTGAAATGCTTTCTGAAGATCCTGATGACGTTGATATGTTGACAGAATTAGAAGAAGATGTTGCTAAAATTCAAAAAGATGTTGAAGCTTATAATTTAGAACAACTGTTAACAGAACCATATGATGCCAACAATGCTATTTTAGAAGTACATCCAGGTTCAGGTGGCACAGAGTCAACGGATTGGGGTGCTAATTTATATCGTATGTACACACGTTGGGCACAACAACATGGTTTTCAAGTGGATGTTTTGGATTACCATGCTGGCGATGAAGCTGGGATTGATAGTGCAACAATTAAAATTGCAGGACACAATGCATTTGGCTTTTTACGGAGTGAAAAAGGTGTGCATCGCTTTGTTCGTATTTCACCTTTCGATTCAGCTGGGCGTCGCCACACAAGTTTTGTGAGTGTGGATGTCATGCCAGAATTAGATGATACTATTGAAGTTGAGGTGCGCGATGATGATATTAAAATGGACGTTTTTCGCTCGGGTGGTGCTGGTGGACAAAACGTCAACAAAGTATCAACAGGGGTGCGATTAACTCATGAGCCCACAGGCATTGTAGTATCATCGACCGTGGAAAGAACACAGTATGGCAACCGCGATTATGCGATGCGCTTGTTAAAGGGCAAGTTATATCAACTTGAACTCGAAAAGCAAGAGGCAGAACGTGCGGCATTAACAGGTGAAAAGTTAGAAAATGGCTGGGGTTCGCAGATTAGATCGTATGTTTTGCATCCTTACCAAATGGTCAAAGATCATCGTACTAATTACGAAACTAACCAACCACAACAAGTATTAGATGGTGATTTAGATCCATTTATCAATGCGTTCTTGCAATGGCAATTAAGCCTTAAAAACCCTAATTAAAAATAAAGGTCGAAACAATTGTTTCGGCTTTTTGAATTGACAAACAAATTAGTTTCTAATGTAGATGTAATGCGTTATAATATAAGTCAACATTAGACATTAACTGCGTAAAAAACGGAGGGCAAAATATGGATACCAATTATACACCTAGTGCACAAAATGTCTTAGTTTTGGCACAAGAACAAGCAAAATATTTTAAACATCAAGCGGTAGGTACAGAGCATTTATTACTTGCATTGGCGATTGAAAAAGAGGGGATTGCTAGTAAGATACTGGGCCAGTTTAACGTTACAGATGATGATATTCGTGAAGAAATTGAACATTTTACAGGATATGGTATGACAACGCGCTATGACAAAAATAGTTACTTGCCTTATTCACCAAAAGCAGCGGATATTCTACGTCAATCTAGTGAAGAGTCGCGTGCACTTGCGCAACCCAAAATTGGGACAGAACACATGCTATTGGCCTTATTACAAGATGAAAGTATTTTGTCATCACGTATTTTGTTGGCGTTAGATGCGAATTTGCAAGAAATGCGTCGTGCCATCTTACGTAAACTTGGTGTGACCGATGTGCGTAAACAAATGAAACAACGTGATAAACAACAAGCCCAAGGCACACCGACCTTAGATGGCCTGGCACGCGATTTGACACAACTTGCCAAAGATGACAAGATGGATCCCATTATAGGACGTTCTAAAGAAGTTCGCCGTGTGGTACAAATTTTATCTCGCCGAACTAAAAATAATCCTGTGCTAATCGGCGAACCAGGTGTCGGAAAGACGGCAATTGCTGAGGGACTAGCGCAACGTATTGTCAAAGATGAAGTGCCCGAAACACTCAAAAATAAAAGATTAATGGCTCTAGATATGGGTTCGCTTGTAGCGGGAACGAAATATCGTGGCGAATTTGAAGACCGTTTAAAAAAAGTGATTGAAGAAATTTATAATGATGGCAACGTTATTTTATTCATCGATGAATTGCATACGTTAATTGGTGCGGGTGGTGCAGAGGGAGCAATTGATGCATCTAATATTTTGAAACCAGCCTTAGCTCGCGGTGAATTACAAACGCTGGGAGCGACAACGTTTGATGAATATCAAAAATATGTGGAAGCAGATGCTGCGTTGGAACGCCGTTTTGCACCAGTAACTGTTAATGAACCGTCTTCAAAAGATGCCGTTGCCATTTTGACAGGCATTCGACCAAAATTTGAAGCACATCACCAGGTTCAAATTGATGATGACGCTGTGGAAGCTGCGGTTAAATTGTCATCACGTTACATCACGGACCGCTTTTTACCAGATAAGGCAATTGATTTAATGGATGAAGCAGGTGCCAAGGTTCGCATTGATGCTGTGGACAAGCTAACACCTTTGAGTAAGAATCAACGCCGATTAGCTGAGGTGATTGAGGCCAAAGATGTTGCTATCACAGATTTGAACTTTGAAACGGCTGCTGAGTTGCGCAAAGAAGAAATGAAGTTGAGAACTAAAGTTAATAAATTGGCTGCTAAAGCCGCTCAGGCACAAGAAAATCAACGACCACAATATGATTTACATGTGACGTCAGAAGACATTGCCGAAGTGATTTCACAGCAAACAGGGGTACCATTGACCCAACTTGAAAAGAATGAACAACACAGGTTAGTCAACTTAGAGTCAGTATTAGGAAAACGCGTTATTGGACAAAAACCAGCAATCTCAGCCGTGGCAAGAGCTATTCGTCGTGCACGTTCTGGTCTGAAAGACCCTAGTAGACCAATTGGCGCGTTCATGTTTTTGGGTCCTACTGGCGTTGGAAAAACAGAACTAGCCAAAGCATTAGCAGAAGCGATGTTTGGTAGTGAAGATAATATGATTCGAATTGATATGTCAGAATATCAAGAGAGGTGGTCATCATCACGTTTAGTTGGTTCAGCACCTGGATATGTTGGTTATGATGAAGGCGGACAGTTAACTGAACAAGTTAGAAACCATCCGTATTCAGTTATTTTATTAGATGAAGCAGAAAAGGCACATCAAGATATATTTAATTTGATGCTACAAGTCTTTGATGACGGCTTTCTGACAGATTCCAAAGGGCGTAAAATTGATTTTCGAAATACAATTATCATCATGACATCTAATCTAGGAGCAACAAGGTTAAGGGATGAAAAATCCATGGGATTTGGTGCAATTGACCTTAAGAATAATAATGAAGCAGTAGCAGAAAAAATTCGTGAAACATTGAAGGATACATTTCGACCAGAATTCATTAATCGCTTAGATGAGACGGTTGTTTTTGATGCATTGACTAAGGAAGAACTACATCAAATCGTGAAATTAATGAGTCGTTCGGTCTTACAACGTGTTGCGGAGCAAGGAATTTCTGTCAAAATCACACCAGCTGCTATTGATGTTGTTGCGAGTGCTGGATTTGATCCCGAATATGGCGCACGTCCAATACGACGAGCATTGCAGACTAAGGTTGAAGACGCACTGAGTGAGGCACTACTCAGCGGGCAAATCACCACAGAGAGTGCTGTTACAATTGGCGCTAAAAATGGTGAGATCAAAATTAATATTAAACCAATCGAAAAAGCACCTACTAAGGCATAAAAACGCTCATAATCAGTAGTTTATGAGCGTTTTTTCAATTAAGGTTGCAACTAACCATCCGATATAAAGAAATGGCACAAAGGGTAACCGTTTTGCCTGCTTAATGCCAAGGTAGACAAGTCCGAATATAGAGGCAATAAGTAAAGATAAGGCAAATAAGTGTGTCGTAGAAATCAAAGTTAGCACGAGTAAGACAGGAATATCCCCTGCTCCCAATGCCTGTCGATAGTACACCAACAATATACTAATCGTGAGTACCATACAAGTCATCAGCAATTTGGGTTCTCCCCAATTCTGGATAAATAAATATAGAAACCAAGGTATTAATATATCTGAGTGAATACGTTCATTGTGCCAATCCTCAAGTGCTAGAAAAAATAACAGATAGGCTGTAATCCAAACGATCGTATTTGAAAATAAACAACTACCAATGAATGCACCTAAAAATTCAAAAATGGCATAGTGTAAACCGAATTTTTTCTGGCAATAACGACAATGACCACGAGTCAATATTGTTGCAAACACAGGTATTAAGTCATACCATTTTAAGCGATGACCACAGTGCCAACAAAATGACTGTTTGATAAAGACATTAATCCCATGATTGATACGGTCTGCCAAACACATGATACTTGATACTAAAACGGCATTTAAAATTAAAATCAGTAAATTTTCCATAAAGCATCATACGGTTAGCGAGAACAAAACTCATAAAAAATATAATCACAGTACAAACTATTGACATTACGGCTCAATCTGTTATTATATTGAACGTGCTTTTAAGTAATCTGTTCTGTGATAACATCACAACGTGCTGAACGGCGCTGCAAAGGCAATTGTCAGCAGATTTCACGTGAGCATTTTTGTTTAATGACGGAAATGACACACCTGGAACTGTGTAGAATAATAAAAATTTTAAGGAGAGCGTAGAATGCCTACAATTAACCAATTAGTTCGTAAGCCTCGTAAGTCACAAGTGACTAAGTCAAAGTCACCTGCGTTGAACTTCGGCTATAACTCAATGAAGAAGAAAGCAACAAACAATGTTGCACCACAAAAGCGTGGGGTTGCTACACGTGTCGGAACAATGACACCAAAGAAGCCTAACTCAGCTTTACGTAAGTATGCTCGTGTACGTCTTTCAAACTTGTATGAAGTGACTGCTTATATTCCAGGTATTGGACATAATTTGCAAGAACACTCAGTTGTTTTGATTCGCGGTGGCCGTGTTAAGGATTTACCTGGTGTACGTTACCATGTTATCCGTGGTGCATTGGATACAGCTGGTGTTGATGGTCGTATGACATCACGTTCAAAGTATGGCACAAAGGCGCCAAAAAAGTAAGAAGGAGACTGACTAATGCCACGTAAAGGTTATACTAAGCGTCAGGAAGTTTTGCCTGACCCAATTTACAATTCAAAGCTCGTTTCACGTTTGATCAACAAGTTGATGCTTGATGGAAAGCGCGGAACTGCTTCAACAATCTTGTATGATGCTTTTGATCATATCAAGGAAGCTACTGGTAATGAGCCATTGGAAGTTTTCGAACAAGCCATGGAAAACATCATGCCCGTATTGGAAGTTAAGGCTCGCCGTGTTGGTGGTTCTAACTACCAGGTGCCAATCGAAGTGCGCCCTGACCGTCGTACAACATTGGGACTACGTTGGTTGGTGAACTACTCACGTTTGCGTAACGAACACACAATGGACGAACGTTTGGCAAAAGAAATTATGGATGCAGCTAACGACACAGGCGCATCTGTTAAGAAGCGCGAAGATACGCACAAGATGGCTGAAGCCAACCGTGCATTCGCTCACTATCGTTGGTAAAACCAAAGGTGCAATTTATATTGCACCGATTGTGATATACGTTAAATAATGTTGCTTAGCATTTAATTACGCTTAGCTTCAGTAAGTAGCGTACAATGACAGTAGACGATAAATACTGCCAGTGTTTACCGTCAAAAAGCGAACACAATTCTGTGTCGCTTTTTGTTGCATACAGAACAAAAACCAGGAGATAACTCACAATGGCAAAACGTGAATACCCACTAGAACGTACACGTAACATTGGTATCATGGCCCACATTGATGCGGGTAAGACAACAACTACGGAACGTATCTTGTACTACACAGGTAAAATTCACAAAATTGGTGAAACACATGATGGTGCTTCACAAATGGATTTCATGGAACAAGAAAAGGAACGTGGAATCACGATTCAATCAGCTGCAACAACAGCTGTTTGGCATGGTTTCTTTGACCAATTCGAAAAAACACCATACCGTGTTAACATCATCGACACACCAGGTCACGTGGACTTCACTATTGAAGTCGAACGTGCACTACGTGTTTTGGATGGTGCCGTAGCGGTTTTGGATGGTGCTGCCGGTGTTGAACCACAGACAGAAACTGTTTGGCGTCAAGCAACCACATATGACGTACCACGTATTGTATTCGTCAATAAAATGGATAAAATGGGTGCTGATTTCCAAATGTCAGTGGATTCAATTCACGAACGTTTGCAAGTCAATGCGGAAGCTATTCAATGGCCAATCGGCGCTGAAGATGATTTTGAAGCTGTTATTGACTTGATTACCCAAGAAGCTTATTATCCAGTTGATGACTTGGGCGAAAAGTGGGAACCACGCGATATTCCAGCAGAATTGAAAGATTTGGCAGAAGAAAAGCGTAATACGTTAATTGAAGCTGTTGCTGATGTTGATGATGATTTGATGGAAAAGTACCTTGAAGGCGAAGATATTTCAATTGAAGAATTGAAAGCTGCTATTCGTCGTGCTACTTTGGCATTGCAATTCTACCCAGTACTTGCGGGTTCAGCTTATAAAGATAAGGGTGTTCAAATGATGTTGGATGCCGTTGTTGATTACTTGCCAGGACCATTGGATGTTAAGCCATATATTGCTAACGATCCGAAAACTGGTGAAGAAATTGATTTGATTGCTGATGACGACAAGTCATTTGCTGCCTTGGCATTCAAAATTATGACAGACCCATTCGTTGGTCGTTTGACATTTATGCGTGTATATACGGGTACTTTGAAGTCTGGATCATACGTACAAAATACTTCTTCAGAAACACGTGAACGTGTCGGTCGTTTGTTGCAGATGCACGCCACATCGCGTACTGAAATTGAAGAAGTGTTCTCAGGTGATATTGCTGCAGCCATTGGTTTGAAGAATACAACTACTGGTGATTCATTAACTTCTGTTGATCATCAATTGATTCTTGAGTCAATGGAATTCCCAGAACCAGTTATTGAACTAGCAATTGAACCTAAGACAAAGGCTGATCAAGACAAGTTGTCTAATGCTATCCAAAAGTTAGCTGAAGAAGACCCATCGTTCCGCGCTACAACAAACCCTGAAACAGGTGACACTTTGATTGCCGGTATGGGCGAATTGCAGTTGGATATCATGGTTGATCGTATGCGTCGTGAATTTAACGTTGAAGCAACTGTTGGTGCACCACAAGTTGCTTACCGTGAAGCATTTACAAAAACAGTTCAAGCTCGTGGATTCTTCAAACGCCAATCAGGTGGTAAAGGTCAATATGGAGATGTTTATATTGAATTTTCACCAAATGAAGAGGGTGCAGGATTCGAATTCGATGATGCTATTGTTGGTGGCGTTGTGCCTCGTGAATATATTCCTTCAGTTGAAGCAGGTTTGAAGGATGCTTTGAATGCAGGTCCTTTGGCTGGATTCCCATTGGTTGATTTGAAGGCCAAGTTGTATGATGGTTCATATCATGATGTCGATTCTTCTGAAGCAGCCTTCAAAATTGCTGCCTCATTAGCCTTGAGAGAAGCTGCTAAAACAGCTGGTGCTGTTATTCTTGAACCAATTATGGCTGTTGATATTGTTGCACCTGAAGATAATCTTGGCGATGTGATGGGACATGTTTCAGCACGTCGTGGTATGATTGAAGGTCAGGAATCTCGTGGACCTGTCTTGGCTGTTAAAGCTAAGGTGCCTTTGTCAGAAATGTTTGGATATGCAACAACTTTGCGTTCTGCAACGCAAGGACGTGGTACATTCCAAATGGTTTTCGACCATTATGAAGCTGTTCCTAAGAACATTCAAGAAGAAATTATTAAAAATAGTGGTAAAGAATCTTAATACTAATGATTATGTATCACTATGATATGTTCTAGAGTATGTTAAGATGTTTTATACCATTAATTATGATTAAAAAACTGACCGATGGTCCAGTAAAAACGGCGTCACTCTAAGGAGTGATGCCGTTTTACTTTTAAAGAGTATAGAGAACGATATGAATAAACAACATAGTAAATTTTTAATACCAGGAATTATTGTGGTTGGCATGGTTTTAAGGTTACCGTTTACATCTATGCCACCCATTCTTGATACCATTGCAAAATCTCAGCATATACCGGTTGGACAACTTGGTATATTAACAACAATTCCATTACTTTCCTTTGCTATATTCTCATCTTTTGCACCTCAAACGGCGAAAAAATTTGGCCTTGAGCGAGCTTTCGCTCTTATGTTAATGTTAGTTGTTATTGGTTCTTTGATGAGAGTTATTAATACGCCATTTTTATACTTAGGTACTTTGTTAATTGGTATTGGTATTGCACATATGAACGTCCTGTTGCCAAGTGTTATTCGGACGTATTTTCCCATGAAAATTGGACCAATGACTTCGCTATTTACATTTAGTATGATGTTAGCAACTGCAGTGGGATCAAGTGTTGCAGCACCTATTACAGCGCTGACAAGTTGGCGTGTATTTGTTTTGATTTTGACAATAATATTGTTTATCGCGCTGATTATTTGGCTACCAAATGATCATTTTGTTATAAATCAGGATAAACTATCTGTTGTTGGATCTCATGTAAAATCAAACGCAACTATTTGGCGAAATAAGTATGCATGGTTATTATTATTTTTTTGTGGGATGCAGTCAGCCATGTTTTATGTTTTGATGGCTTGGGGGCCAACAATGGCTATACAGACAGGATTGTCACCGTCTGTCGCAGGGTTATTTTCCGGCATTAATTCTTTAATTGGATTACCCTTTTCTTTGTTTATTCCCACGTTAATTACAAGAATAACTGGTAAACAACGGCAAATGTTAATGGTTAGTTTATCGATAATTGGTATTATTGGTTACTTATTATTATTACACCCAATAGGTTCTTTTGGTTATTGGTTAACTGTTAATTTGTTAATTGGTATGAGCACTGCCAGTTTGTTTCCATACTTACTGACAACATTTAGTTTAAAGACAAGCACACCTAGTCAAACTGCGCAATTATCCGGTATGGTGCAGAGTGGTGGGTACTTAATCGCTGCTCTTGGGCCGGCATTATTTGGTTACGCGTTTTGGTTTTTTAACAGCTGGAAACCACAAATTATCACGATACTGATTTTATTTATATTTATGATCATAACAATCATTATAGTTGAAAGAAAAGACAAAATATTGTAACAAGAAAAGCATGCAACGAATGAAGTTGTGTGCTTTTCTTGTTACAATATATTTATTGATTAAAAGTGAGGATAGGAAAGTGTCTAACGAGCCAACGCCAATTATTGAATTCAAAAATGTCGGATTGTCTTATGATGATAATTCAGTTTTGAAAAACATTGATTTTGAATTAGAAGCAGGTAAATTTTATACGTTGTTAGGGCCTTCAGGGTCTGGTAAAACAACTATTTTGAACCTGATATCAGGACAACTGACAGTGACATATGGTGATATTTTGTTTGAGGGCCAAGTAATCAATCATGTACCTGTTGAAAAGCGCCATATGAATACTGTTTTTCAAGATTATGGGTTATTTCCAAACATGAATGTGTTTGAAAATGTAGCTTTTGGTCCGAGCATTAAAGGTAAAAGCAAAAAAGAAATTAAAGCTAAAGTAACAGAGATGTTAGAGTTGGTTAAACTGGGGGAATATGCTGATCGTGAAATCACTGAATTGTCAGGTGGACAACGACAGCGTGTGGCTATTGCACGTGCTTTGGCAAATGATCCAGAAGTCTTATTGTTGGATGAACCCTTATCTGCGCTCGATTATAAGTTGCGCAAAGAAATGCAATATGAATTACGTGAAATTCAACAACGTCTCGGAATTACGTTTGTGTTTGTGACACATGATCAAGAAGAAGCGCTGGCAATGTCTGATTGGATATTTGTCATGAATGACGGTGTCATTCAACAAAATGGGTCACCAGAAGACATTTATGATGAACCAATTAATCATTTTGTGGCTGATTTTATTGGTGAATCAAATATTTTGGATGGCATCATGACTGCTGATTATCTTGTGCATTTTACCGGGAAAGATTTTGAAAATGTGGATGCCGGTATGCGACCAAATGAACGCGTAGAAGTTGTGTTACGTCCGGAAGATTTGGATTTGACAACGGTTGAAAATGGTAAATTAGTCGTGACTATTGATGATCAATCTTTTCGTGGTGATTATTATGAAATTACCGCAATTGATGATGATGGGAACGAATGGCAGGTACAGGCGACAAATAAATCCAAAGTAGGCGAGCGTGTCGGGTTGACGTTCGATCCAGAAGATATTCATATCATGCGGTTTAATGAATCCGAAAATGATTTTGATGCGCGTTTGGAAAGTTATGAGGACGATGACGATAATGCCAAAAAGTAAGCAGCAAAGGCAACTATTTTATATCATTCCCTACGGTATATGGCTGGTACTCTTTGTTATTGCACCATTAATACTGTTGTTGTTCCAGTCACTTACCACACAAAACGGTCATTTTACATTGCAAAACTATGCGACTTATTTTGCAAGTGGGACTTATTTATTGATGACATTTAACTCAGTTTGGTATGCGTTTTTAATTACGATAATCACTTTAGTCATTAGTTATCCTATGGCCTACTTATTGAATCGGTTGAAACAAAAGCATTTTTGGTTGCTACTTGTCATTTTACCAACGTGGATTAATTTGCTGCTAAAAACTTATGCATTTATAGGATTGCTTTCAAAAACAGGGACGGTTAATAATTTTATTGGTTTAATGGGCATTGCACCACAACAACTATTGTTTTCGAATTGGAGTTTCCTCTTAGTCGCTGCCTATATTGAAATACCGTTCATGATTTTACCGATTTTCAATTCTTTGGCAGAAATCAACCCACGCTTGGCACAAGCAAGTCGTGATTTGGGCGCGAACCAATGGCAAACTCTCAGACGTGTGATACTACCCTTGTCAATGCCTGGTATTAAGGCAGGCATTCAGGCGGTATTTATTCCAAGTCTGTCGTTATTTATGATTACACGTTTGATTGGTGGTAATCGTGTTATTACATTGGGAACAGCAATTGAGGAGCACTTTTTAGTAACCCAAAATTGGCGACTTGGATCAACAATTGGTGTTATTTTAATTGTTGCTATGGTTATCACGATGGTACTAACAAGAGAACGTGCTCGCAAATCTTCAAGGAATCGAGGTTGAATCATGGTTAAAAAAATTAAATGGGCAAATGGTTACTTGTGGCTTGTTTTTATACTTCTCTATTTGCCTATTTTTTTCTTAATTGTCTATTCGTTTAATGCGGGTGATGTCATGCAAGGATGGGAAGGCTTTTCATTTAAGCACTATACCGAATTATTTGCAGACACGCGTATCATAGAGATTGTTGTGAGTACGCTCCTAATTGCACTACTATCGTCGTTAATTGCCAGTATTATTGGTACGGCTGGCGCCTTGTATATTTATAATTTAAAATACGCGCTTGCAAAAAATATTTTTTTATCATTAAATAATATTTTGCTTGTGTCACCAGATGTTATTATTGGCGCGTCATTCCTGATTTTATTCACTGTCATGGGATTTGCCTTAGGTTTTACTTCGGTATTGTTATCGCATATTGCATTTAGCATTCCAATCGTGGTTTTAATGGTGTTGCCTCGGCTACAAGAAATGAATCAATCACTTGTAGCTGCTGCTAAAGATTTAGGTGCAAATAACTGGCAGATGTTATCACGTGTGATTTTACCGGTGATTTCACCTGGTATTTTGGCAGGATTTTTCATGGCATTTACCTATTCGCTTGATGATTTTGCAGTCACTTTTTTTGTGACTGGTAACGGTTTTACGACACTTTCTGTGGAAATATACTCGCGTGCGCGTCAAGGGGTTAGTCTAGAAATTAATGCGCTATCAGCGATGATGTTTATGGTATCACTATTGCTTGTATTGGCTTATTATATTATTTCTACGCGTTCGGGGAAAAATAAAAAACGCGGTACACGTTTGGTTCTACCGGCATCGGAGGGGCTATAATTATGAAAAAATTAGTCATGGGGATGATAGGTATCTGTACAATTGTTCTGATATTATTTGGGACACAACACTACTTGGCGTCCAAAACAGGTACTAACGTATCGTCTAATAAAGTTCTGAATCTTTACAATTGGGGTGATTACATTGACCCTGAGTTACTTAAAAAATTTACCAAAGAAACTGGGTACAAAGTAAGCTATGAAACGTTTGACTCAAATGAAGCAATGTATACAAAAATTAAACAAGGAGGGACATCATATGATTTAACCGTCCCTTCGGACTATATGATACAGAAGATGAAAAGGGAACACTTGTTACTGCCATTGGATCATAGTAAATTAACCGGCCTTAAAAATTATGATACGCGATTCTTGAATCAATCTTTTGATCATAACAACCAGTATTCGCTACCTTATTTTTGGGGCACACTTGGCATTATTTACAATGATCAGTACATTAATGCTAAAGATATTCAGCATTGGGATGACTTGTGGTCGCCTAAATTTAAAAATCAAATCATGCTTATTGATTCAGCCAGAGACGCATTAGCGATTGCATTAATAACGCAAGATAAATCTGTTAATACGAAATCACGTGCAGACTTAGCCGCGGCACAAGCCAAGCTAACAGCATTGATGCCTAATGTTAAAGCCATTATTGCCGATGAAATAAAGATGTATATGGCGCAAAATGAGGCAGCAATTGCAGTAACATATTCAGGTGAAGCATCAGAAGCGTTAAGTCATAATAAACATCTGCATTATGTTGTGCCAAGCGAGGGCTCTAATTTGTGGTTTGACAATGTTGTTATGCCAAAAACTGCAAAGCATCAAGCAGCAGCATATGCCTTTTTAAATTTTATGAGTGACCCAAAAAATGCGGCACAAAATGCTGAATATATTGGCTATGCAACGCCTAATAAAAAGGCAAAAGTGCTATTACCAAAAGCAATACGACAAGATAAACAATTTTATCCCAACGATCAAACAGTCAAACACCTACAAGTTTACGATGATTTAGGACAATTATGGACAGAAAAATATAACGATGCTTTTTTGGAATTTAAAATGTCGCAAAAATAGTTGTCAGGAAAGTTGTTAACAAATCAGCAGAAAAGTGTTGCGCTTTGTTAATATTTCTGTTAATATAAATAAGTACGCTTTTGGAACCGTAGTCACATAAACCTACTGAAAGCCTGGTGTATCAATATTTAGCAATGATGATTAAGGTTGCGACACGCGCGGCCGCGTTGCCATGGGCGCGCAAAATACAAGCAGTGTTGTCGGTTTTTAGTCGGAGTTAGCTGATTTATAAAATCAACGAGGAGGCACGAAATAATGGCACAAAAGAAAATTCGTATCCGTTTGAAGGCATACGAGCACCGTATCTTGGATCAATCAGCAGAAAAAATTGTTGAGACAGCTAAGCGTACGGGCGCAGAAATTGCTGGTCCTATCCCTTTGCCAACTGAACGTACATTGTATACAGTTCTACGTTCACCACATAAGCATAAGGATAGCCGTGAGCAATTTGAAATGCGCACGCATAAGCGTTTGATTGATATTGTGAACCCTACTGACAAAACAGTTGACGCATTGCGTAAACTTGAATTGCCATCAGGCGTTGCGATTGAAATCAAGTTATAATATTTTTCAAACAAATAATTAAGGAGATTAGTCATGACTAAAGGTATCTTAGGCCGCAAAGTCGGTATGACTCAGGTTTTCACTGAAACTGGTGAATTGATCGCCGTAACTGTTGTTGAAGCTACACCAAACGTCGTTTTGCAAGTTAAAAACGCAGAAACAGACGGTTATAGTGCACTACAACTTGGTTACCAAGACAAGCGCGCAGTTCTATCAAATAAACCTGAACAAGGTCACGCTTCTAAAGCAAATACGACCCCTAAGCGCTACGTTCGTGAAATCCGCAATGCGGAAGGCGAATTTAACGCAGGGGATGAAATCAAAGTTGATACATTCGAATCTGGTGAATACGTCGACGTAACGGGTATCACGAAGGGGCATGGCTTCCAAGGTAACATTAAAAAGGATGGTCAGTCTCGTGGACCAATGTCCCACGGTTCTCGTTATCACCGTCGCCCAGGTTCAATGGGTGCTGTTATCAACCGTGTCTTCAAGGGCAAGCTTTTGCCTGGACGTATGGGAAATAACAAGCGTACAATGCAAAATGTTGCTATCGTCCATGTTGACGTTGAAAACAACTTATTGTTATTGAAGGGCAATGTTCCTGGCGCTAACAAGTCACTATTAACGATTAAATCAACCGTTAAAACTAATGCAAAGCATCCTGAAGTTAAAATGGCTGGTGTTTCAACATCAACCGTGACTGAAGAAGCTTAATATAAACTATTAGAAAGGAGAACAATCAATCATGACTAAAGTTGCTGTATTAAAGCAAGATGGTAGTCAAGCTGCGGAACTTGAATTAAATGACGCAGTCTTCGCCATTGAACCAAACAACACTGTTATCACAGATGCAGTTTTGATGCAACGTGCATCAATGCGTCAAGGAACACATGCAGTCAAGAACCGCTCAGCGGTTTCTGGTGGTGGTCGTAAGCCTTGGAAACAAAAAGGTACTGGTCGTGCACGTGCTGGTTCAATTCGTGAACCACAATTCCGTGGTGGTGGTATTGTTTTCGGACCTTCACCTCGTTCATACGCATACCGTATCAACCGTAAGGCATATCAATTGGCATTGAAGTCAGTTTTGTCACAAAAAGTTGCTGAAGGTAAGTTAGTCGTAGTTGATGCTTTGACGTTTGAAGCACCAAAGACGCAAGACTTTAAAAAGGTTTTGACTAGCTTAGCCGCTGACACGAAAACATTAGTAGTTGTTGATGAAGACAACGAAAACGCAATTTTATCAGCACGTAACTTGGCTAATGTCCAAGTTATGACAACAAAGGGTATCAACGTACTTGACGTTGTTAATGCAGATAAACTGGTGATTGTTCAATCATCAATCGAAGAAATCCAAGGAGGTCTTGCCTAATGGATGCACGCGATATTATCCGTCGCCCTATCATCACAGAAGCTTCTATGGCGCAAACAGAACGTAAGCGTTATGTCTTCGAAGTTGATATTCGCGCAACAAAGCCTCAGATTAAAAAAGCTATTGAAGAAATCTTTGACGTTCAAGTTTCAGGTTTGAACACAGCTAACGTACGTGGTAAGAAGAAGCGCCAAGGCCGTTACGTTGGTTACACACGCAAGTTAAAGAAGGCAACTGTAACGTTGTCGAAAGATTCAAAAGATATTAAAATCTTTAACGAAGGTTAAATCTAAATAGGAGGATAAGACATTGGCTATCAAGAAGTATAAGCCAACCTCTAACGGACGTCGTAACATGACGACTTCAGATTTCGCTGAAATCACGAAGTCAACGCCCGAAAAGAGTTTGTTGGCAAAAAAGTCAAAAACTGGAGCACGTAATAACTCTGGTCGTATGACAGTTCGTCACCATGCTGGTGGACACAAACAAGCCTACCGTTTGGTAGACTTCAAGCGTATCAAAGATAACAAGACAGCTACTGTTAAAGCTATCGAATATGACCCAAATCGTACAGCAAACATTGCTTTGCTCGTATACGAAGATGGTATAAAGTCATATATCTTGGCGCCAAAGGGATTGAAGGTTGGCGATAAAGTTCAATCTGGTCCTGATGCCGATATTAAACCCGGCAATGCCTTGCCATTGAGCAGTATCCCTGAAGGTACTTTGATTCATAATATTGAATTGAAGCCTGGTAAAGGTGGACAGTTGGCACGTTCAGCTGGTACCTCAGCACAAATCTTGGGTAAAGATGGTAAGTATATCATCGTTCGCTTAACATCAGGCGAAGTTCGTTTGGTTCTTGCTACAAACCGTGCAACTATCGGTGAAGTTGGTAATGCTGAACATTCATTGATTAATTGGGGTAAGGCTGGTCGTAATCGTTGGCGTGGTAAGCGTCCGCATGTTCGTGGATCAGTTATGAACCCTAATGATCACCCGCACGGTGGTGGTGAAGGTAAAGCACCCGTTGGTCGTCCAAGTCCTATGTCACCATGGGGTAAGAAGACTGCCGGTAAGAAGACTCGCGATAAGAAGAAGGCTTCAACAAAGTTTATCGTTCGCGGTCGTAAGAGTAAGTAAGGGAAAGGAGACAACCAATGGCTCGTAGTTTAAAAAAGGGACCATTTGCGGACCCACACTTGCTTAAGAAGATTGAAGCGCAATCAAATTCTGAGAAAAAATCAGTAATCAAGACTTGGTCGCGTCGTTCAACAATCTTCCCAAGCTTTATCGGTTTCACAATTGCTGTATATGATGGTCGTAAGCACGTTCCGGTTTTTGTGCAAGAAGACATGGTTGGTCACAAGTTGGGAGAATTTGCCCCAACTCGTACATTCAAAGGCCACAAGGCTGATGATAAGAAGACTAGTAAAAAATAAAGGAGGAAATTGAAAAATGGCTGAACAAATTACTTCAGCTCGTGCGACAGCCAAGATTGTACGTGTTGCCCCTCGTAAGGCACGCCTAGTTCTTGACACTATTCGTCGTAAGAGTGTTAACGAAGCATACGCAATTTTGAAGTTCCTACCTAACACTTCTACTGAAGATATTTACAAGGTTTTGAACTCAGCAGTTGCTAATGCTGAAAACAACTTCTCATTAGACCGAGAAGATCTTATCGTGAAGGAAGCCTTTGCTAACGAAGGACCAACGCTTAAGCGTTTCCGTCCTCGTGCCAAGGGTTCTGCTTCACCTATCAACAAGCGTACAAGCCATATCACTATTGTGGTTGCTGAGAAGGAGGCAAAGTAATGGGTCAAAAGATTAACCCTACTGGATTCCGTGTCGGCGTTATTCGCGACTGGGATGCAAAGTGGTTTGCTGATAAGGCTGATTACGCTAACCAACTTCACGAAGACTTACGTATTCGTAAGTACATCGAAAAGAATTTAGCGGACGCCGCAGTTGATCGCATCGAAATTGAACGCAGCACAAAATCACGTGTTGATGTTTCTGTCCATACCGCCAAGCCAGGAATGGTTATTGGTAAGGGTGGGTCTGAAGTTGAAAAGCTTCGGACACAATTAGCTAAGTTGACTGATACTGATGAAAAAGGCCGTTCAAAGCGTGTCTTTATCAATATTGTTGAAATCAAGAAACCTGATTTGTCTGCACATTTGGTTGGACAACAAATTGCTGGTGACTTGGAACGTCGTGTGGCGTTCCGTCGCGCAATGCGTGGTGCAATTCAACGTACAACACGTTCAGGTGCTAAAGGTATTAAAGTTATGGTTTCTGGCCGTTTGAACGGTGCAGATATTGCTCGTATTGAACAATATACTGAAGGAACTGTTCCTTTGCATACTTTACGCGCTGATATCGATTACTCATGGGACGAAGCTATGACAGCTTATGGTAACTTGGGAATCAAAACTTGGATATATCGTGGTGATATTTTACCACAAAAAAAGAACAGTAAGTAAGGAGGGAAGCAAACATGTTAGTACCAAAGCGTGTTAAATTCCGTCGTGTACACCGTGGCCACATGCGTGGTGAAGCAAAAGGTGGAACGACGGTAACGTTCGGTGATTACGGCTTGCAAGCAACAACATCAAGCTGGATTACAAATCGTCAAATTGAAGCTGCCCGTATTGCAATAACACGTTATATGAAACGTGGTGGCAAGGTTTGGATTAAAATCTTCCCTCATA
Source organism: Leuconostoc rapi (assembly GCF_016908715.1). Lineage (GTDB taxonomy): Bacteria > Bacillota > Bacilli > Lactobacillales > Lactobacillaceae > Leuconostoc > Leuconostoc rapi. The sequence continues at coordinate 23,744 of NZ_JAFBEK010000002.1, forward strand.
AGTCATATACATCTAAGGGTGTCGGTGTTCGAATGGGTAACGGTAAAGGTGCACCTGAAGGTTGGGTTGAACCAGTGAAACGTGGTAAGGTTATGTTTGAAGTGGCAGGTGTTTCTGAAGCAACTGCTCGTGAAGCATTGCGTTTAGCACAACACAAGTTGCCTGTACGTACAAAGATTATTGCTCGGGAGGCTGAATAATGGCTAAAGCAAGTGAATTGAAAGAATTGTCACTTGCGGATTTGCAAAAGCGCGAAGCCGAATTCAAGGAAGAATTATTCAACCTACGTTTTCAATTGGCTACAGGTCAACTTGAAAACACGGCGCGTATCGCACAAGTTCGTAAGGACATCGCACGAGTTAAGACAGTTATTCGTGCACAAGAATTGGCTAACGCCAACAAATAAGACGAAAGGAAGAAGCTGAAAAATGAGTGAAGAACGTAATGCTCGTAAGGTTTATCAAGGCCGTGTTGTTTCAGATAAGATGGACAAGACAATTACTGTCGCTGTTGATACTTATGTGACGCATGCAGTATATGGTAAGCGAGTTAAGTACACAAAGAAGTTTAAGGCCCATGACGAGAACAATTCTGCAAAGATAAATGATATTGTTCAAATTATGGAAACACGTCCTTTGTCTGCAACTAAGCACTTCCGTTTGGTTAAAATTGTTGAAGAGGCAGTAGTTCTTTAATATTATTTATACCAAATCGTCGTAATTAATTGCTAACTAAGGAGGAAGAACCATGATTCAACAAGAGAGTCGTTTAAAAGTGGCTGACAACTCTGGCGCGCGTGAAATCTTAACGATTAAAGTGCTCGGTGGTTCAGGTCGTAAGTTTGCGGGTGTGGGTGACATGATTGTTGCTACAGTTAAGCAAGCTATCCCTGGTGGTAACGTAAAGAAGGGTGACGTCGTTAAGGCTGTTATCGTTCGTACTGTATCTGACGTTCGACGTACAGACGGTTCATACATCAACTTTGATGAAAATGCTGCTGTTATCGTTAAGGAAGATAAGTCACCAGTTGGTACGCGTATCTTTGGTCCTGTTGCACGTGAATTACGTGACAGCAACTATATGCGTATCGTTTCATTGGCACCAGAAGTGCTCTAAAACTGACAAGGAGGAGCCAAATCATGTTTGTAAAAACAGGTGATAAGGTTCGCGTCATTGCCGGCAAAGATAAGGGAAAAGAAGGCACAATCTCTAAGACTGTTGCTGGAAAAGATCGCGTTGTTGTCGAAGGCGTGAACATCGTTAAGAAGCATCAAAAGCCTTCTAACGAATACCCACAAGGTGGTGTTATCGATATCGAAGCACCAATTCATGTATCAAACGTGCAACTGCTTGACCCTTCAACTAATGAACCAACTAAAGTTGCGTTCAAAATTGAAGATGGTAAGAAAGTTCGCGTATCTAAAAAGTCTGGTAACGTACTAGGCTAATTTCGAAAGGTGAAATCATTTTCATGGCTAACGCATTAAAAGAAAAATATGTTAATGAAGTTCAACCTGCTTTGATCGAAAAGTTTAACTTCAAGTCATCAATGCAAGCCCCAAAGGTCGATAAAATCGTTCTTAATATGGGTGTTGGTGATGCGGTGTCAAACTCAAAGAACTTGGATGAAGCGGTTGAAGAATTGAAGTTGATTTCTGGACAACAACCAGTTATCACAAAAGCAAAGAAATCAATCGCTGGTTTCCGTTTGCGTGAAGGTATGGCAATCGGAACTAAGGTTACATTACGTGGTGAACGAATGTATGAATTCTTAGATAAGTTGATTAATATTTCATTACCTCGTGTACGTGATTTCCGTGGTGTATCATCAAAGGCCTTTGACGGTCGTGGTAACTATACTTTGGGAATTCGTGAACAATTAATCTTCCCTGAAATCGATTTTGATAAAGTCAACCGCGTTCGTGGTTTGGATATTGTTGTTGTTACAACAGCACAAAACGATGAAGAAGGTCGTGAATTGTTGACACTCTTGGGAATGCCATTTACTAAGTAAATCGTATTTTAAAAACGTTTGTCACTCTTAAAAATAAAGGGTGACACGTTTTTAACTATTATTGACTGAAATAGTCTATAATAGTTAAGAGCGTGTCATTTTGTTATGTACCGTTCAAACATAAAAGGAGGATATCGATAGATGTCTATGACTGATCCGATTGCTGATTTGTTAACTCGTATTCGTAACGCCAATTTGGCTCACCGCGAAATTGTTGAGATTCCAGCATCAAAAATTAAAAAAAACATCGCCGAAATTTTGAAATCAGAAGGTTTCATTCGCGATGTTGAATACATTGAGGATAACAAACAAGGAGTTATCCGCGTTTTCCTTAAGTACGGTGAAGACCGTAACCGTGTCATCACAGGAATTAAGCGTATTTCAAAGCCAGGTTTGCGTAAGTACGCTAAATCAGATTCATTACCAAAAGTTTTGAATGGCTTGGGTATTGCTATCATTTCAACGTCAGTTGGTGTTATTACCGACAAGGAAGCACGTTCAAAGCAAATTGGTGGCGAAGTTCTCGCTTACGTTTGGTAATATATCTAAGAAAGGAGACTTACCATGAGCCGTATTGGAAATAAAGTAATTACATTGCCTGCCGATGTTGAAGTATCTCAAGAAGGAACTGTTGTTACTGTTAAGGGTCCTAAGGGTACCTTATCACGTGAAATCACTTCAGAAATTTCAATGTCTGTTGAAGGAACAGAAGTTAGTTTTTCACGCGAAAGTGATGATAACAAGACAAAAGCTTTACATGGTACAACACGTGCAAACGTTGCGAACATGGTCGAAGGTGTTTCTAATGGATTCACTAAGACGCTAAAGCTTGTCGGAGTTGGATACCGTGCTGCAAAGTCAGGATCAAAGTTGACTTTGGCAGTTGGTTATTCACATCCAGTTATTTTTGAAGATCGTGAAGATTTGACAGTTGAAGTATCAGATGCATTGACTATTAAAATTTCAGGTATTTCAAAGCAAAAAGTTGGCGATTTAGCTGCGGAAATTCGTGCCGTGCGTTCACCTGAACCATATAAGGGTAAAGGTATTCGTTACGAAGGCGAAATCGTACGTCGCAAGGAAGGTAAGACTGGTAAGTAAAATAACCTTTAAGGTGTTTTACGATGTATTACAGTCTTTTACCGTAAATAATAAATTTAAAATGGCATTGGCCATCAGAAAAGGAAAGCACAGCTATGATTTCAAAACCAGATAAAAATAAGCTTCGCGTAAAGCGCCATAAGCGCGTGCGCGGTAAGATTTCTGGTACTGCTGCTCGCCCACGTTTGAACGTATTCCGTTCTAATGCAAACATCTACGCGCAATTAATTGATGACGTAGCGGGTGTAACGCTAGCAAGTGCCTCAAGCCATGATGCAGAAGTATCAGGCTCAAAAACAGAACAAGCTACTAAAGTTGGTGAATTGATCGCTACTCGTGGTAAAGCTGCAGGATTGGAAGATGTTATCTTTGATCGTGGTGGCTATTTGTATCATGGTCGTGTTCAAGCATTAGCAGAATCAGCCCGTGAAAACGGCTTGAAGTTCTAAGGGAAGGAGGAATATAAAAATGGTTGAATTCGTTAACCCTAAATCACTTGGTGAATTAGAAGAAAACGTTGTTGCTATTAACCGTGTCACAAAAGTTGTCAAGGGTGGCCGTCGTTTGCGTTTCGCAGCGTTGGTTGTCGTAGGTGACAAGCAAGGGCATGTTGGTTTTGGTACTGGTAAGGCGCAGGAAGTTCCTGAAGCTATCCGTAAAGCTATCGAAGATGCTAAGCGTAAGTTGATCACTGTTCCTACAGTTTCTACAACTATTCCTCACGACGTCCTTGGCGTATGGGGCGGCGGCAAAATTTTGATTAAGCCAGCCGAAGAAGGTTCTGGTGTTGCTGCCGGTGGTGCTGCGCGTTCTGTTATGGAACTAGCTGGCATTGCTGATGTGACTGCAAAGTCACTTGGTTCAGCTACGCCAGTAAACGTCGTTCGCGCAACTTTTGATGCTTTGACGAGCTTAAAGGATGCCGAACAAGTAGCAGCTTTGCGTGGTGTTTCTTTGGAACACTTAGCTGAATAAGGAGCGATAAAATGGCTGATTTAAAAATCACTTTGATTAAGAGTGCGGCTCATCGCTTACCTAAGCAACGCACGATTGTTAAGTCACTTGGACTTGGTCGTGTGTCTAGCTCAGTGGTGAAGCCTAATAACGAAGCTACTCGTGGCGCAATTTTCCATATTGCACACTTAGTAAGCGTTGAAGAAGTAAAGTAATAACTATTAAAATAAGGAGGTACCGAAAGATGAACTTGAACGAATTACAACCTGCAGAAGGTTCACGCAAGTTACGTAACCGTGTAGGTCGCGGTACGTCATCAGGAAACGGTAAAACATCCGGACGTGGTCAAAAGGGTCAGAAGGCTCGTGGTAAAGTGCGTTTGGGATTTGAAGGTGGTCAAATGCCTTTGTATCGTCGTATTCCAAAGCGTGGATTTACTAATATTTCACGTAAGGAATTTGCTGTTGTTAACTTGGAAAAGTTAAACGTTTTCGCAGATGGCACAGAAATCACACCAGCACTTTTGATTGAAAACCGTATTGTTAAAAATCAAAAGTCAGGTATTAAAGTATTGGCTGTTGGTAAGCTTGAGAAAAAGTTAACTGTTAAAGCACATAAGTTTTCAACTACTGCTAAGGCAGCTATTGAACAAGCCGGTGGATCAGCTGAGGTACTTTAATGCTACGCACGTTATTTAATGCAGTACGTGAAAAAGATATTCGCAAAAAGTTAGGATGGACGCTTTTAATTCTGTTTATTTATAGAATTGGAACGCATATTACTGTGCCAGGTGTCAATCCTTCAGCTATGTCGAATATGGCTAACTCTGGATTGATGAGCATTTTAAACATCTTCTCAGGTGGTGGCTTGATGAACTATTCATTGTTTGCAATGGGTGTTTCACCATACGTGACGGCACAAATTGTTGTGCAACTTTTGCAATTAGATATCGTGCCACGCTTTGTTGAATGGAGTAAGCAGGGTGAGGTTGGCCGGCGAAAGTTGAACAACGCCACGCGATGGTTAACACTTGTGCTTGCTTTTGTTCAATCTGTAGGTATTACAGCGGGATTTAACTCACTTTCTGCTTATGGATTAGTCAACCAAACAAACAATGCGATGTCCTTTGTGGTGATCGGGACGGTCATGACAATTGGAACATTCTTTGCAATGTGGTTGGGTGAAATGATTACTGAAAAAGGTCTAGGAAACGGTGTTTCTATGATTATTTTTGCAGGAATTATTGCACAAGCACCAGAAGGCTTATATGAAATTTTCAAAGAAAATATTTTACAAGCTGGATCAAGTGATTTAGTAAACGGTATTGTGTTCATGATTGTGCTTATAATAGCAATGCTATTAGTAATTGCTATTACGACATGGTTTTACGAAGCAACACGCCGGTTACAAATGCAATATACACGATCTGCAACATCATATGGTAGTGAAGCGTACTTACCATTGAAAGTGAACGTTTCTGGTGTTATTCCAGTTATTTTCGCATCATCATTTATTAGCACACCGCAAACGATTATGATGGCATTTCAAGAAAAATATGCGTCAGCTAATTGGTATCAAATATTACAACAAATATTTAGTATGACCACACTACCAGGTGCAATCCTTTATACTGTTTTGATCATTGTCTTCACTTATTTTTATGCTTTTGTACAAGTTAATCCTGAGAAATTATCGGAGAACTTACAAAAGCAAGGGGCCTACATTGTTGGTGTACGTCCAGGTGATGAAACGAAATCATTTGTTTCACAATTACTATTAAACTTGAGCTTTGTCGGTTCAATTTTCTTAGGATTTGTCGCATTGGTTCCGTTGATTGCTTCAAATATTTGGGGACTAAATGAGAAAATAGGTCTTGGAGGCACAAGTTTGCTAATTGCGATTGGTGTTGCTCTTGATTTAATTCGTCAAATTGATGGCTTAATGCAGAAGCGAAATTATATTGGGTTTATTACAAAAAAGCAGTCAGAAACACGGGAGACAACTAATGACTAAAAATTTGATTTTATTAGGTTTGCCGGGTGCTGGTAAAGGCACTCAAGCAGATTTTATTGTTAAGGATTATCCGAATGTGCATATTTCTACAGGAGATATTTTTCGGGCTAACTTGACTGATAATACTGAATTGGGTCAGAAAGCACGTACGTATATGGACGCTGGCAACTTAGTGCCAGACGAAGTTACGAATGCAATGGTTGCTGAACGTTTAAGTCAAGCGGATGTTAAAACTGCTGGATTCATGTTAGATGGATATCCTCGTAATGAAGCACAAGCGGAATTTCTAGATAATTATCTAAAAGAAAATGGTAGCCAAGTTTCTGCAACACTTTATTTTGAAGTTTCTGACTCATTGTTGCGCGAACGCCTTTTGGGACGTGGACGCGAGGATGATACACCTGAAGTTATTGATAACCGATTGGTTGTTAATAAAGCAGCTAACTTGCCGTTGGTAGATTATTACCAAAAAGCTGGTGTACTGCACACAATTAATGGCGGACGTGAACTTACTGAGGTGTATCGTGATGTCAAAAAGGTTTTGGATACTTTATAAAAGTTTCTAAAATTACATTGAGAAGTACTAGTTTTTCTGGTATAATTTGATAGGTTAAGCACTTATCAGCAATGTTGAACATTATTAGCACAGGAGGGTGAGTGCATGGCCAACGATGTCATTGAAATAGAGGGTAAAGTTAAAGAAACTTTACCTAATGCGATGTTCCAAGTAGAACTCGAAAATGGTGCGGTTATTTTAGCGCATGTTTCAGGTAAAATTCGTAAGAATTTTATTCGAATATTGCCAGGTGATCGTGTCACAGTAGAAATGTCACCATACGACTTAACAAAAGGTCGTATTACTTATCGTTTCCGTTAAGAAGTGATTTGGAATAATCAGTTAACCGAATAGGAGGAATAGATTATGAAAGTACGCCCATCAGTTAAAAAGATGTGTGATGCTTGCCGTGTTATCAAGCGGAATGGTCGCACTATGATTATTTGCTCAGCTAACCCTAAGCACAAGCAACGCGCTGGAAAGTAATTTTCAGTGTGTATTACACAAACATAAAAGTGATTGTAAATAGACATAATTGTCATTTTCAAAATATAAATAGGAGGTAAATTGTTATGGCTCGTATAGCAGGTATTGATTTGCCACGTGACAAGCGTATTGTCATTGGCTTAACTTACATCTACGGAATCGGTAATACTACTGCACAAAAAGTATTGGTTGAAGCTGGCGTCTCTGAAGACGTCCGTGTTCGTGATCTTTCAGCAGATCAAGAAGATGCCATCCGTGCAACAGTTGATAAGTTGAACTTACAACTTGAAGGTGACTTACGTCGTAAGGTATCATTAGATATCAAAGGATTGCAAGAAATCGCATCATACCGTGGCATTCGTCATCGTAAGGGGTTGCCAGTTCGTGGACAAAACACGAAAAACAACGCTCGTACACGTAAAGGCCCAGCTAAAGCAATTGCTGGTAAGAGAAAGTAATTTATTATCTTTCTCTGTTGTATCCTAATCGATATGGCACATGATTATCGCAACCATAGTTGCGTAATGTTGGCTAAGCAATTAGCCCGAGAAATTATACGAAAAGTATTGAAAAGGAGGCAAATATTATGGCAGCACGTACAACGCGTAAGCGTCGTGTAAAAAAGAATATTGAAGCCGGTGTGGCTCACATCCATTCAACATTCAACAACACTATCGTCATGATTACTGATGTTCAAGGCAATGCTGTTGCTTGGTCATCAGCTGGTGCATTGGGCTTCAAGGGAAGTCGTAAGTCAACACCATTCGCTGCTCAAATGGCAGCGGAAGCAGCAGCAAAGAGTGCTAAGGAAATGAACATGAGCACTGTTGCGGTAACTGTTAAGGGGCCAGGTTCTGGTCGTGAATCAGCTATCCGTGCTTTGGCTGCAGCTGGCTTGGAAGTAACATCAATTAAAGATGTTACCCCTGTTCCCCACAACGGATCACGCCCACCAAAGCGTCGTCGTGTTTAATTGATTTTCATTGCTCTTGCTTTGAAAGAAGGGGTAAGAATTACAGATGATTGAATTTGAAAAGCCAAATATTCATAACATCGAAGAGGATGACCGCTATGGCAAGTTTGTCGTAGAGCCTCTTGAGCGCGGATACGGTACAACGCTTGGTAACTCATTGCGTCGTATTTTGTTATCATCGCTTCCAGGCGCAGCCGTTAACACGGTTCAAATCGATGGCGTTGTTCACGAGTTTTCAACTGTGGATGGCGTAGTTGAAGATGTCACACAAATTATTTTAAATCTTAAAAAAGTTGTGTTGGCTATTGATTCAGATGATGAGCGTAGCCTTGAAATTGATGTTCAAGGACCTGCTGATGTTACTGCTGCAGATTTGCAGGCAGGTGCCGATGTTGAGATTTTAAATCCGGATTTGCATCTTGCTACTGTAGCAGCAGGTAAGTCACTGCACATGACTGTTACGGCAGTTAAAGGGCGTGGCTACTCATCTGCAGACGAAAATAAACAATTGCGTGATGAAATGCCTATTGGTGTTTTGGCAGTTGACTCTATTTATACGCCTATCGAACGTGTGAACTACCATGTAGAAAATACGCGTGTAGGTTCACGTGATGATTATGATAAACTCACTTTTGATATTTGGACTAATGGTTCAATTAAACCTAGTGATGCTTTAAGCCTTGGTTCAAAAATCTTGGCAGAACATTTGAATTTGTTCATGGACATTTCTCCAGTCGCAGCTGAAGCCAGCGTTATGGTTGAAGCAGAGCCTGTGGCCACTAATGCTTCAGATTCTGCTCCGATTGAGGACTTGGATTTGTCAGTTCGTTCTTATAATTGTCTCAAACGGGCCGGTATCAACACTATTGTGGAGTTGACAGATCGCACTGAAGCCGACATGATGAAGGTGCGTAATCTCGGTCGGAAATCACTTGATGAGATCCAAGAAAAGCTTACCGAAATGGGTATAGGATTTCGCAAGGAAGATTAACACATGTCTTTAAATTACTAAAAAGGAGGATTCACCAATGCCATATCGTAAATTGGGTCGTACATCTTCACAACGTAAAGCAATGTTGCGTGATTTGACCACAGATCTTTTGATCAATGGCCGTATCACTACTACTGAAGCACGCGCTAAAGAAGTTCGTAAGACTACAGATAAGATGATTACATTAGGTAAGCGTGGTGACTTGGCTGCTCGACGTCAAGCTGCTGCCTTTGTTCGTAACGAAGTTGCGGACGTTATCGAAGACGGCGACAACGTGAAGGTACAATCAGCTTTGCAAAAGTTGTTTGACGATGTTACACCACGTTTTGCTGAACGTAATGGTGGTTATACACGAATTCTCAAGACTGTCCAACGTCGTGGCGATGCTGCTCAATTGGTCATCTTGGAACTTGTTGATTAATTATTATTACATGTTATATTAAAAAAACCGTTGCATTTTTCAATGCAACGGTCTTTTTAATGCAATTAAGCATTACGAGTTAATAGCAGTTGGCTCAAGTGCTCAAGTTGTTCTTGGATTTGAGTATTAGGTAATGAAGTGATTAAATCGTTCAACGAATCGCTATACTCAGTAAGCAGTGTTTTTAATTTAGTCATTGCGTTGCTACTCGTAATGAGGTTATGCAATGTGGTAAGCTCTTCATCGGAAATAGCATCACGTTTAAGTAAGAGCGTTTTAATGTCAGTATTCACGCTAGTATCATCTAGTGCAAATAGAATAGGAGCCGTGTATATACCGTTTCTAATATCTTGGCCAATTGGCTTGCCTAATGATAGATTTTCTGTAATTGATTCAAAATCGAGATAATCATCAAGTAATTGAAAGGTGATACCAAGGTTTTCACCAAGATGGCTTACTATGGATAATAAGTCATCGCTATAGTCTGTGCCACTAACCAATCCAAAAGTAGCGCTTAATTTAAACAAGGCAGCAGTTTTGCCTTTGATCTGAGAAAAATAAGCTGAAAAAGTTGTGTTAATGTTATATCGATTTTGCTTTTGAAGTAATTCTCCGAATAGAATTTCTTGTAAGGCTGTTAAGGCAAGTTTATTTGCAGCTGGTTTATCTGCACGTTCTAATAAAGAAAACATGCCTGTTAAGAGGTAGTCACCTGCATAAACGGCTGTATCTTTACCAAACTGGCTTTGAATGCTTTCATGACCACGTCGCAATTTTGATTCATCAATAATATCATCATGAATCAAGGTCGCCAAATGGAGCAATTCCACACTTGCTCCAAGTGAAATAGCGCTCTGATTATAAGACTCACTTGTTAAACGAGAAAATATTAAGGTTAGCGCTGGACGGACAAGCTTACCAGCGTTCAGTTGAGATCGAATAGCATGGTCGATCTCCTCAAAACCAATATGCCAACTAGAAGACATTTCAGTTAAAATACTTTGAAGTGGTTCTGATAGTTCAGGGAAAGTTTCCCATATTTTAGGTAAATTGCGCGTTGACATGTTTAATTTCTCTACTTCTCCCATGTATAAACGATTGCGTATACATGTAATATGTACAAAGTGCGAGAATAATTGACCCCGCACCATTTTATTATAACTTATTTATCTAATTCATCATATACTGACTTTGCTTTACCATACCAAAGGCCACCGAATAACTTTTGCAAGAGTGGTACAACGTAGAAGTCGAGTCCAAAACCACGCCCAGAACCATTCATAACGGCGATGCTTGATAAGATTAAGAACCAATGTGTCAAGTCAAAGCCGTTTACTGCCCAAGCTGCAATGGTTAATATAATACTAACTGCAGCTAATGGCCAGGTCATAAGTCCTATTAAGATACCTGCACCTGTAATGATTTCAAAGAAGCTCATAAGGCCATGTTGCCAGAAGAGGTCATTTAAGCCACCTAATTGTCCTACTGCAGCAAGAATCCAGAAAAGGCCTAAGAAAACGCGTAGTGGTGTTGACCATAACACATTTCCAAGACGAGAAATTGCACCCTTGAAAGGATTACGACCATTTTCAGTACGGAAGAATTCATCCATTAGATAATTGAAAATGGAATACATTGATCGTATTTGAGAATAAAAGAATAAATTAATCCCATGTTTTGCAATACTAGCGAAGAAGCCAGAAAAGTTTAAGCCCATCAAACTTGCAACAGTATAATGAGAGCCAATTGAAACTGCAAAACCATGGTAACTTACAGATTCAGCAAAAGTTTTGGTTTTGCCAAATCCAAGATCAGCTAAGATATTGTTGGCAGCAGCACGAGCAGCACTTTCGGCGCCTTCAACAGTTTGAGGAACTGGGCCTGTTTTTTCGTCAACATAAGATAGTGTATCGCCAGCAACATAAATATCTTTTGCTGGTTCATCATTTTCTAATGTGGCACGCATATAATCATCAGCTTCAATACGACCACCACGTCCATATTTGAATCCCCAATTCGAGATAAATGATTTTGCTTTGACACCAGCAGTCCATATCAATGATTTTGTAGGCAAGGTGGTGTTATCTTTAAAAATAACACCATCTTCATTGACGCCAGTAACCATAGCACCTAGGCGTATATCAACGCCATTATCTGTCATATATTTGAATGCCTTGTCAGCTAGTTTTCTATCTTTTAGCATGTTTAAAATAGAGGGGGAAGCTTCTAATAGTACCAATTTAATTTCAGATTCATCTAATTTGTATGCTTTAGCAAGTACTTGACGTTGCTCAATGAATTCGCCCATCAATTCAGCGCCGGTAAATCCAGAGCCGACGACAGCAATAGTGAGTAATTGTTCACGTTTGGCAGGATCAAGCTCTGCAGCGCCTTGGCCAATAATATTTTCTATATGATTACGAATTTGTAATGATTCTTCCATTGACCATAATTCAAAACCATATTCTTTGACGCCTGGTGTACCAAAATCATTTGATTGACCACCAACTGCTAAAATTAATTTTTCATAATTAATGTCGCCGTGGGTCGTTTTGACAATTTTGGCATCTTTATCAATGCCATTGACTTCGGCAGTTAGTAGTTTGACATTTTTATTTTGATAGAAGAGGTGCTCCAAGTCTTCTTGTACGTGTTTAGGAGTTACACGTTGTGAAGCGACTTCGTGCAGTTCTGTCATGTATGTGAAGTATGAATGCTTGTCAATTAAAATAACATTGTATTCTTTATGTGATTTTAACTTCTTTGACAACGTTTTTGCTGCAAATACACCACCGAAACCAGCGCCAACGATGACAATATTTTTTTCTGCCATGACTATTTTCTTCCTTTTGTGAATTGTCTAATATTCTTGTGAAATATCTATTTAATTATAGACTAATTATCGTTATTTTAAAAGGGTTTATCATAATATTTCTTTGTGAAATTACTATTGAATATAAAGTGGAGGGCCTAAATTAATTATAGGCTAAATGGGGTAACCTGTGATAAAATAAGGACTAATGACTCAAGCAATTAAAATTGACAATTTAAAATATAATTACAACAATGACCAAGTTTTATTTGATGGCTTTAATTTAACAATCGATTCCGGTCAGTGGGTTGCCTTAGTGGGGCATAATGGTTCTGGTAAATCGACGCTGGCAAAATTGATTTTAGGATTGATTGCGGCAAATTCTGGAAACATTGATGTTTTTGGTGAACGACTTACTGTTGATACAGTGCATCATGTTCGTGAACAAATCGGTATGGTTTTCCAAAATCCCGATAATCAATTTGTTGGGGCAACAGTCGCCGATGATGTCGCATTTGGTTTGGAAAATAAGCAGATACCGAGTGTTGAAATGCCACGTATGATTGACGAGGCGCTGTCAATTGTTGGCATGTTGGATTTTAAAGATCGAGAGCCCCACATGTTATCTGGGGGTCAAAAGCAGCGTGTTGCATTAGCTAGTGTATTGGCGCTACAGCCTAAAATCATTATTTTAGATGAAGCCACGGCGATGCTTGATCCTGATGGCCGTGCAACGATTATGCATACACTACAAGATCTTAAAGCGCGATTTGGTCATGACATAACGTTTGTTACGATTACACACGACATGGACGAGGCGATTTTAGCAGACCGTGTGGTTGTGATTAATGATGGTCAGTTGATACTAGACGGTACACCGGCAAATGTCTTTAGTCAATATGATGTCATACACAACAATGGTTTAGAGTTGCCTTTTGCTGGTGAATTAGCGGAAAAATTAGATGCGAAACCTAAAAGTTATTTAGATGAGAGAGAATTAATACAGTGGCTATCACGTTTGAACAAGTAAATTTTAGTTATGGCGCTGGGACGACTCTGGCGCAACGTGTTTTACATGATATCACGGTTGACATGCCAACTGGTAAAGTGACTGCTATTGTAGGACAAACTGGATCAGGAAAATCAACGTTAATTCAACATATTAACGGACTATTAAAACCGACCAGTGGACAGATTAGAATTGATGATTTTGAATTGACGGCCAGCACCAAAGAAAAAGAATTGGTTAACTTAAGGCAAAAGGTTGGCATTGTGTTCCAATTTCCCGAGAATCAATTATTTGCGAACACTGTTTTAGAAGATGTGATGTATGCACCACTTAATTTTGGGGCAACTAAAGACGCCGCAAAATTGGAAGCAGCGCGTGCATTAAATCGGGTAGGTGTATCAGAAGATCTGTGGGGAAAGTCACCTTTTGAACTATCTGGTGGTCAAATGCGCCGTGTAGCTATGGCGGGCACATTGGCGAGTAATCCAAGTGTTGTTGTTATGGATGAACCAGCTGCTGGTTTAGACCCTAAAGGGCAGACTGAGCTGTTGTCTATTGTTTTAGAGTTAAAAAAGCTTGGGAAAACAATTATCTTTATTTCACATCAAATGGATCATGTTGTGGCGGTGGCAGATCAGGTAGTTGTAATGAATGAAGGCCGTGTCGTTGCTAAAGAAACACCACGCCAACTGTTTAATCGAGAGCTTTCTTGGTTTCAAACGATGAAATTAGATTTGCCAAAAGCTGGGCAATTAGCGGAAAAGCTCAAGGACAAAGGGGTGACATTATCACGTCGGCCTCTAGATCTAGGCGAACTAGCTGAATTAATCAATCAGGAGGTAGGTCATGAATAATATTATGATAGGCCGTTTTGTACCTGGTCATTCGTGGGTCCATCGTTTAGACCCACGAACAAAAATGATGATAACGTTTGTTTATATTCTTGTGATGCTTTGGGCTAATAACTGGCAGACTTATGCGTGGGCAACCCTGTTTGTCATCGGTTTAGTTAGATTAACTGGTCAGCCATTTAAACTTTATTGGGATGGGTTAAAGCCTATTTTTTGGTTGATTTTATTTACGGTAATTCTTCAACTACTATTTACACCCGGAACACCTGTGTTATTCAGCATTGGGCCCCTGCGTGTGACAGTGCCCGGAATTCTAAATGCAGTTTATGTTATGGTACGGTTTGTATTAATCATCTTAATGTCAACCATTTTGACGTTAACAACACCACCAACAAGTATTGCTAACGCGCTAGAATCTTTATTGAGTCCGTTGAAAAAAATTGGCGTGCCTGTGGCCGAATTGTCCTTGATGTTGGCGATTGCTTTACGATTTGTACCATTGTTAATGGATGAAACACAAAAGATTATGAATGCTCAAAAATCGCGTGGTATGAGTTTTTCCACGGGTGGGCCGGTCAAACGTGCAAAAGCAATTATTCCGCTCTTAATTCCACTGTTTGTGGGTGCTCTGCAACGTGCGTTAGATTTAGCTAACGCGATGGAAGTGCGCGGGTTTAAGGATGCCGTACAACGAACAAAGTATCGCATTTTGAGCTACCAAAAAATAGATCAAGTTGCATTTTTGGCACTTGGTGGCTTTGTTGTTATTTTTTTAATCATTAAAACAGTGATACATGGTTAATATTTGGCGTACATACGAAGTAAATAATGAAGGGGAGGCACAATGTTTTGTGCCGTATTTTAAAATAATATGCCAAGATATAGGGCGATAGTATCTTATGATGGGTCGGGCTTTTTTGGCTTTCAGGTTCAGACAAAAAATGGTATTGAACGACAACGCACAGTGCAAGGCGAACTCACGAAGGCAGTAAACCAGATGGCCAAAAATCCAACAGAACCTATTAAGGTAGTTGGTGCTTCTCGGACTGATACGGGTGTGCATGCTTTTGGTCAAGTCGTTCACTTTGATTTGCCATTTGATATTAATGAGAGTGGTGTCCGTAAGGGGCTTAATACTTTATTACCAAGAGATATGCTCATTAAGCAAGTGGAGAAAGTTTCACCTGATTTTCATGCACGTTTTAATACACACGCAAAACGCTACATTTATCGTGTATCTACGCAAGATTTTACTGATCCTTTTAAGCGGCAGTATACTGGCCATTTTCAATGGCATTTGGATATTGAGCGTATTAAATCTGCATTACCTGATTTGTTAGGTGAGCATGATTTTGCAAGTTTCGCCGCATCGGGCAATCAAACGGCAACAACAATTCGCACAATAACACGTGCTGATGTGACAATTAAGCCTGATGATCAGGAATTGGTATTTACTTTTGAAGGCAATGCTTTCTTATATAACCAAATTCGTATCATGGTTGGCGTGTTACTAGAAATTGGTAATGGCCGTCGTGATGTACATGATATTTTACGCTTGATTGCGGTTAAAGATCGAGAACAAGCACGTTTCACGGCACCGGCTAGTGGCCTATATTTAGATCAAATTTATTACAATGACTAATAAATTTGATGGCACAATAACGTGATGGTTATCATTAAAATCAACTGACGTGTCATCAAATGAAATCGTCATCAATAAACAACTAGTTAACAATTAAATTCGGGTAAAACCATTGACAAAACGTCATATTTTAGGTAAGATTGTAAACGGTATTGTTTACCTCACGATAAGCCCCGGAAACTTATTGTATTTGCGTGACAAGGAACGGTCACGCCTGTAAACAACTAATCAAAGGAGCGCAAACATGCGTACAACATTTTTAGCAAAACCAGGTGAAATCGAAAAGAAGTGGTATATTATTGATGCCAAAGACGTCGTATTAGGACGTCTTTCAACAGTAGTTGCTTCAATTTTACGTGGAAAGAATAAGCCAACGTTTACACCAAACGTTGACATGGGCGACCATGTTATCATCATCAATGCTAGCGAAGTTAAATTGACTGGTAAGAAAGCTACTGATAAAGTTTATTACCATCATTCAAACCACCCAGGTGGCTTGAAGGCTCGCACAGCTGGAAACTATCGTGAATTCAATCCTGAAAAGTTACTTGAATTATCAATACACGGTATGTTGCCAAAGAACACTTTGGGTCGTAAGCAAGGCTTGAACTTGCACGTGTTTGCCGGATCAGAACATGGTCATGCAGCACAAAAGCCTGAAGCACTAGACATCAACACGTTGATTTAAGAAAGGAGAATCTAAATTATGGCTACAGCAGTACAATATGCCGGCACAGGCCGTCGTAAGAACTCAGTTGCTCGTGTGCGTTTGGTTCCAGGTAATGGCCAAATCACAATGAACGGCAAGTCAATCGAAGAATACATTCCTTTCGCTAACTTGCGTGAAGTTGTTTTGCAACCATTTAACATTACTGAAACATTGGGTAACTACGATGTATTAGTAAACGTTATTGGTGGTGGTTATTCTGGTCAAGCTGGTGCAACACGTCACGGTATCGCCCGTGCGTTGTTGACAGTTGATCCTGATTTCCGTGCAGCATTGAAGGCAGCAGGTTTGTTGACTCGTGACTCACGTATGAAGGAACGTAAGAAGCCAGGTTTGAAGAAGGCTCGTAAGGCTTCACAATTCTCAAAGCGTTAATAGAAACTGCAAAAATGCAATACTATCAATGCCTTTTGGTTTTGTTCAAATCAATAACCAACTAAAAAGTGTTACTCGTTCAATCGAATGGGTAACACTTTTTTAGTTGATCATAAAAACAAACAATCAACAAGTCATCTTATTTTTGTGAGTGGCTTTGAAGCCGTGTTGCTAACAATAAACCAATAACTGGAACAACGATAAACCAACCGCTTGTTCGTACTAATGATTGACCAATTGAAACGTGTTCATTGAAGTGGGTCATTAAAATCGTAGCAACAACAACACTACCAGCCCCAATAACTTGGCGCATCGTTGTGATGAGAGCAGTACCATGACTAACCAAGTCTTTCGGTAAGGCGTTGTTAGCCGCTGTGACAGCAGGCATCATAATAAATGCATTACCACCCTCTAGTAACATCGCGGCCACTAATCCATATATCCAAGCATGCGTACCAGCTATAGCTAATAGACCATAACCTGATATCATCATTACCATGCCGATATAAACTAATTTTTTTAAACCAATTTGGTTTAATAGCCGTCCTGCTCGAGGATTAAGTTGGCTTAAGAATACAGCTGCGGGAACCATTAATAAACCAGACCACAAAGGTTCTAAATGAAATACACGTTGATAGAAGAGGGGCATAAGGACAGTGGCGATGATTAGTCCGGAATAAGAAATGCCTGTTAACAACAAGCCTGGAAGAAAACCTTGGTATTTAAACACAGTTAAATTCAAAAACGGTTGTGCTAATTTTTGTTGACGAACTGTAAATAGGACTAATAACAAGCAACTGATGATAAATATCAGCCACCAGTTGAGACTAAATCCAGTTCTGGGGATGCTTGCAATATCATATAAAAGGCCACCAAATCCAATAAGTGTCACGGCGGATAACCAGTCGAATGATGAATGCTTCAAGGGATGCGTATTTTTAATAATGTGTTGTGCGCTGACAATGATTATCAATAATATGATGAAAAATAAGGCAAAAAGTGCACGCCATGAAACCCACTGTAACACGATACCAGAAATAATAGGACCAACAGCCAGTGCGGACCCCATAACAAGCCCAACGACGCCCATCGTTAAGCCACGCTGTTCTTTAGATGTATTTTCCATGATAACACTTTGAAAAGTGGGAAACAGCGCACCAACAGCTACACCTTCAAGTAATCGGCCGACAATAATACCCCAAAAATGCGGTGATAGCATGGCTATCGCAGTACCAATTAAAAATACGGCGACAATGGTATTCAGTAAAGGCTTTAATTTAATGTTATCAAGCAACCAAGGGCTTAAAGGCATAACGAGAGTCATGGCTACCATAAATCCTGTTGTAAGCCACTGAACGGTGCTGGCATCGACATTGAAGCTTTTCATTAAAATAGGATATGCGGTGGTCATTGTTGACTGACTAATCGACATCGTAAATGAAACGGACAAAAGCACTAATGAAAATGGTGTGAGTTGTCGTAAATTTTTAAACATGATAGGCCTCTTTAAAAGTTATTTATAATAATTCTAAACTAGTTTTATGAAAAATTCAATCTCATTTAGAAAATGAGCGTTAATGAAACAAATTAAAAATACCTATTGATTATAATCAATAGGTATTTTATGAACCATTTATTAAACAAGGTATGAGGCAAAATTTTCACGTTCCATTTTTGATAATTCTAATGTCAATAACGTGCCCGTGTCATCATAGGATTCCGTTAAGAATGTGTGTTGAGAGGATAATTTCGCCTGTAAGGCACCTTTTTCAAAAGGAATGTGCAGTGTAACAGTTTCAACATCATTAAAAATATGCTGCTTAATTAGTTGAATCAGTGCATCCTGTGAATCGGTATCTATTGCTGAAAGTGTAATTGTGTTCTCGCCAGAAATTTCAGGATAAGATAAGCTTGTGCGATCGGCCTTATTATAGATGGTAATCATGGGAACATCACTGACGCCAACTTCGGCTAATGTTTTCTCAGTCGTTGTCATCATCTCTTTATAGTGTTCATCGGAGATGTCAACAACTTGCAAAAGTAAATCAGCGTGTGCGGCCTCCTGCAAAGTCGATTTAAAAGCGGCTACTAGGTTGTGTGGCAATTTGGATACGAATCCGACCGTATCACTGAGTAAAAATTGTTTTTTATCAGGTAAGGTGAGTTGACGAATAGTTGTATTTAAGGTTGCAAATAGCATATCTTTTTCAAAAACCTGCTTTGAATCGTCATTGTCTGCACCGACTCCGAAACGTTCGAGCAAACGATTCATTAATGTTGATTTTCCGGCGTTAGTATAACCAACTAAGGCGACATTGGGCAACTCATTAGTATGGCGTTTTGAGGCACGTGTGGTTTCGCCCTTGGTGAGGTCGGCTAGGTCTTGACGAATGTGAACCATTTGTGCGGTAATTCGACGGCGTGATTCTTCGAGTTTTGTCTCTCCAGCACCACGCGAGGTGAAACCACCGCCACCTGCACCTGTTTGCTGGTCTAAGCTAACAGACATACTTGTACGTAATCGTGGTAATTGATATTGTAGCCGTGCTAATTGAACTTGTAATTTTGCCTCTTTAGTTTGTGCACGTTGTGCAAAGATATCTAAAATGAGGCCTGTACGATCTAAGACAGTTGCTTGTGTTGCTTTTTCTAAATTGCGTATCTGCGAGGGCGATAGTTCATCATTGGCTACAATCATGTCGACATCGTAGGTCTTAACGGCCTCTGCTAATTCTTCTACCTTTCCTTTACCAAAATAAGTGGCTGGATTAGGGCGCTCCAGTTTTTGTGTAAATGTCTCAACGGGTGTTAAACTATTTGCGCGTGTCAAATTGGCCAATTCAGTCATTTCATAAGTAGAATTAGCATTGTTACTGGTTAGCCCAACCAAAAATACTTGGCGAGGGGCGTCAAGGTTTGAATGTTGTTGTGTCATAAAAAATACCTCCAATGAGTCTACGAGACTGGGGGTATTTTACGCGTTAAAGGCAAAATGACGAACCAATCTCAAGATGTGCATACAAAAAAAGTGACATTATTTGTATATGCGGAATCTTAAAATTTGTTCAACAATGTATTGCACTTCCTTTATTTAATCTATCACTAGTTTATCAGTTTTTGAAGATGATGTCCATCAAAAGACTGTCGTGTCATCGTTAAAGTTTAAAATAGTTGCTGTACTTGGTAAGAGTTCAATACGCATTAGCGCACCATTTTTGACAGAATTACTAGCAAAATCATGCCGACCTAGTTTGTCGGCAATACCACGAATCGTTGTGCCGTGTGACACAATAAGAACATTATCACCATCGTGATGACGCGCGCGAATATCATCGAAACCATGAGATACTCTTGTCCACCACTGTTCATCATCTTCGGCAAATTTAAACGGATCTGCTAGGTATATTGTATCCATTGCCTCAGCCATACCAAATTCTGTGATAAAGTCTGAATAAGTATTGAGCGAATTTGGTTTGTAAGCACCTAAGGTTGTTGTAACTACTTCACTGTCAACACCTTCAAATGATCCAAAAAATTGTTCACGAAAATCAGGTAATTCAGTGGGCTCAATACCGGAATTTGCTTGATTATTTTTTAAAATATAGCGCGCAGTATGAACAGATCGTGTCAAATCAGAAGAATAAGCACCATCAAAATGAATATTAGCTAGGCGAGTACCTGCATCAAGACCATGTTGGATACCTTTTGGTGTGAGCGGTGCATCAGACCAACCTTGGAAACGATGTAAAAAATTAAAGTAGGTTTCCCCGTGTCGAACAATATAAAGATTAATAGCCATAATTATAAATGCTTAATGTTACGCTGAGTAACAACGTAAACACAATCCTTCCTAAAAAATTAATTACACTCATTTTAACATGAAACATATAAAAAAACCGCCTAGGCGGTTTTAATTTGTAGAGGCTTTAGGCGCCTCAGGGTCTTGCTTATTTTCATCTTCATCAAAAATGCCATTATTATTACGATCTTGTCGCGGTGTAGGAGAAACTTTAACAGTAAATTGAGAAATATAAGCATTATCATAGTCTAATGCAGTCAGTTCGAAGTTGGCAACTTTCATGGTGTCGCCAGCTCGGAACTCAGGTTCTTCATTTAAAACGTAACCAGTTAGCGTAACAGCGTCATTTTCTTCGAGTTCTTTAACATTTTGATTAAAGTATCTTTCAAAATCATAAAGCGTCATTTTACCAGAGACTTTATAATGATGGTCGCCTAATTTTTCAATATAATCATCTGAAACATCATCTATCTCGTCGCGGACAGTGCCAAAAAGCTCTTCATAAATATCTTTATCTGTAATTAAGCCACTTGTGCCGCCATATTCGTCAACGACAATGGCAATAGGAGAACGTTTAATAATCATTTCATCCATGACATCGTGTAAATCCATATTTTCAGGGACGGCTGGAATGTCTCGCATAATTTTTGATACAGGGTCAGCGCTATTAATACGTGCTTGACGAACTAAATCGTAGTTAAAGACATAACCTAACACCTTATCCTTATCATTATCTGCAATCACAGGGAAACGTGAATAGCGCTCTTGCAGATACAAATTAAGCGCATCAGAAATCGGTGTCTTAACATCAACTGCAGTCATAGAAGTACGATCAATCATGATATCAACGGCAACCTTGTCATTCATTTCAAAGGCACGTTTCATGAATGTCAAATCTTCAGCATCCAATTCTCCAGCAGCGGCCGCATTTTTAGATAGAGATAAAATTTCAGTTTGTGAATAAATATCTTCTTCACCATCTGTTCTAAAACCTAGCAAGTGTGTGATACCATTCGATAGGTGGTCTAGTGCCCAAATCATTGGAAACAGTGTAATGTGGAAAAAACGCACTGGGCGGACGATAAAGAGTAACACCTTTACCGGTGATTCAATTGCAATGTTTTTTGGTACCAAGTCAGTAAATACAGCATGGACAATTGTAAAAATGATCATTGCTGAAACTGAAGCAACGGCACGAGCATATTCAGGTGGTAGTACACCTGAATTAAGAATAATCTTAGCAACAGTCTCTTCACCAATCCAACCTAAAATAAGGCTGGTTAGCGTAATACCAACTTGTGCAGTTGATAGATATTCAGTTAAATGTGTCACCATATGAATGGCATTTGTGATATTTTTTGAGGGCTTTTCGCGATTTTCTTGTAAATCGCGCAACGCACTCAAACGAACCTTAACCAGAGAATATTCTGTTAGTGTAAACAAAATAGCAAGTAAAAGCACCAAAACGATGATAGCAAAGTTAAGGAGCATAGACGGACCAGAATCCAAATTCGTAAACCTCTTTTCTTAGTGTAACTAACCGCTATTATACCAGAAAATAGCGTAAATGCTAAGTTAATTATCAAAAATATAAGCTTTATAAAAAGCGAACGTTACGTGGCTTAAAAATACTAATTATTGTTAAAAGCGAACATGAATTCGTAAGCTTTGATGTGTCATTTATCATCTGTGAATTATAAACTGCAACAAAATAGGTTTTTGGCGAGTTTTATAAATTTTTATTGCTCAACTTCGTTTATTGATGTATGCTGTAAGTACTGGTACTAGGGGATTTTAATTGTTCGTCTCTTTTTTTGTTAAATTTCAAATCAGATTTCTGTTGTAGTGATTGATTTTACGACATTCTATCGAACAATTGTTTGTAAGGACGTATATTGTCCTTGTTTAAATAAAAAAAGCAGGTAGAATTACAAGTAACGATATTTAGTTTAAATAGCTTAAAAATAAATTTATACCAAGGAGTTTATATGGAAAATGTAACAGTATATACTAAGTACAACTGTGTGCAATGCAAAATGACTAAGAAATTCTTAGAGGCGCAAGGTGTACCGTTTAAAGAAATCAATATTGAAGATGATACAAAGTATGTTGAAGAGTTGAAGGCGGATGGATTCCGTCAAACGCCAGTAGTTTCTGTTGTGGGTATGCCAAAGTTCTCTGGCTTTCGTCCAGACGTATTAAAGAAAATCTCAGCTTAAACTTAAAGCAATCAACATCGCGAGGTAATCAACCGATGTTTTTTTGTTTCTTCAGATTATCATCAATCATAGATTAAAGAGGACGGAATTTATGCCATTAAAAGAATTAAATTTAGATCAGGTTACTTATTTTGACTTGAACAACCAAGTGAATATCCCTAAGGATAATCAAATTCAACTTGAAAAAGACCAAGAGGCACTTGATGCTTTCTTAAGAGAAAACGTTTGGCCAAATGTTATGCAATTTGACTCTCTGTCAGAGCGTTTTGATTGGTTATTCCAAAACAATTTTTTGGAGCGTACTTTTATTGAGAAGTATCGTTTTGACTTTATTGAGTCTCTTTATGCTTATTTAGATGAGCAACATTTTAATTTCAAGTCTTTTATGGCAGCATTTAAATTCTATAATCAATATGCGTTGAAAACAAATGATGGGCAACACTATGTGGAAACATATGTCGATCGTGTAGCCATGAACGCATTATTTTATGCTGATGGTCGTGAAGAATTAGCTTTGAGATTGGCTGATGAAATGATTCATCAACGTTATCAACCAGCAACACCTAGCTTTTTGAATGCTGGGCGCGCACGACGTGGTGAATTAGTTTCTTGTTTCATTATTCAAACCTCTGATGATATGAATTCAGTTGGTCGTACCATTAATTCAGCCCTACAGTTATCAAAAATGGGTGGTGGTGTCGGTATCAATGTTTCAAATATTCGTGAAGCAGGCGCACCAGTGATGGCAATTGCCAATTCTGCTGGGGGTATCGTGCCCGTGATGAAGTTATTAGAGGATTCCTTCACATTTTCTTCTCAGGTTGGTGCCCGTCAAGGTGCTGGTGTGGTTTATTTGTCTGTATTTCATCCAGATATCATGGCATTTTTATCAACAAAGAAGGAAAATGCAGACGAAAAGATACGTGTTAAAACACTTTCTCTTGGCTTAACTGTCCCCGATAAATTTTATGAATTGGTCAAGAAAAATGATGTCATGTATTTATTTAGCCCAGTAGATGTTGAAAAGGTTTACGGTAAGGCCTTTAACTACATTGATATTACGGCTGAATATGATAACATGGTTGCCAATGATCAAATTACTAAATATAAAGTTGATGCACGAACGTTAGAAGAAGAAATATCTAAGCTACAACAGGAATCGGGTTACCCATATATCATCAATATCGATGTTGCTAACCGTAGTAATCCAATTTCTGGTAAAATTGTGTCATCTAACCTGTGTTCAGAAATTTTACAAGTCCAGACACCTTCCGACATTGATAATGGTCAGCAGTATACACGGCTAGGTTCAGATGTCAGTTGTAACTTGGGTTCAATTAACATTGTCAATATGATGGCAACAAATGATTTTGGTGAATCAGTTGATACAATGGTCCGTGCTTTAACTTATGTATCCGACACATCAAATTTAGATGTTGTACCATCTATTGCTAAAGGAAACAATGAAAAACATGCAATTGGTTTAGGTGCAATGGGTCTTGCTGCTTATTTTGCTCAAAATAAAATGTACTATGGCGATGAGGAGGCTTTGGATTTCACAACGACTTTCTTTATGACTTTGAATTATTATTCAATTAAAGCATCTGTAGCTATTGCTAAAGAACGCCACGAAAAATTCTTTGAGTTCGACAAGTCAACTTATGCCAACGGGTCATATTTTGATAAGTATTTAGAAACAGATTGGGCACCTAAAACAAATAAAGTCGTTGATGCATTTGCACAACACCACATACCAACCAAACATGATTGGGCTCAACTTCGTGATGATGTTGCAAAATATGGTATGTATAATGCGTATCGCCATGCCATTGCGCCCACTGGTTCTATTTCTTATGTTAATGATACAACTGCAACATTGTTGCCAATTGTCAATAAAATTGAAGAGCGCCAAGAGGGCATGATTGGGAAAGTTTATTATCCAGCACCCGGTTTAAATAATGAAACAATGCCATATTATGTCTCAGCGTACGATACAGATATGCGCAAGGTAATTGATGTGTATGCAGCTGCACAAGAACATATTGACCAAGGGATGGCGCTGACATTATTTATGCGGTCAACATTACCTGAAGGTTTATACGAATGGAAGAATAATCGCACGAATAAAATGACAACACGTGATTTAACAATTTTGCGTCATTATGCCTTTAATAAGGGAATTAAGTCATTGTATTATATTCGAACATTTACAGATGATAACCAAGAATCTGGCGTAAATGAATGTGAGAGTTGCTCAATTTAGTATTAAAAAGCAATCATGGGTGATATCTGATGATTGCTTTGTACATAACATAAAAGAAAGTTGGGTAAAGGGCAGAACAGTTATGACGAGAATCAATATTTTGTATGCATCAACGGAAGGCAATACACAATCTTTCGTTGATAAATTAAAGACAATCGCTGAAAGCAACGGGGATCAACTTGACGCGCGTATGATAGGTGATGAAACTGAATATGCCAATGAAACAGCGCCTTATGTTGCTATCGTACCGACTTATTTGACGGGTGGCACTGGTACAGGATCAGATGTCGTTGAAAACTTTACCAATGCCTTGGGGGAGTACATTGAGTTTGGTCGTAATAGTTACTATCTAAAAGGTGTTATTGGTTCCGGAAATCGTAATTTTAATGTACAATTCAACTTAACTGCGTTAAGATATGCAGATAAGTTTAAAGTACCAATGTTGTTTGCATATGAATTACGAGGTAGTCGATTTGATGCAGAAAAAGCTTATAATATTATGAAACCTTTATTTGGAGGATAATTGTGGAACATTTAAAAGACAACTCATATACAGCAATTAATTGGAATACGATTGAAGATGAACTTGATAAGGCAACTTGGGAAAAGTTGACGCAACAGTTCTGGCTCGATACGCGAATTCCAATTTCAAACGATTTAAAAACTTGGCGTGGAAATATGTCTGATCAAGAACGTCAAACGATGAACTTGGTGTTCGGTGGTTTAACGACGCTAGATACTTTGCAGTCACAAGATGGTATGGCCCAGCTAAAATTAGATGTGGTTAACCAAAAAGAAGAGGCAGTTTTAAATAATATCCAATTTATGGAGTCTGTTCATGCAAAATCTTATTCATCGATTTTTGAAACCCTAAATGAAAAGTCGGAAATCGAAGCCATTTTTAATTGGGCAGATACTAACGAATTTTTACAGTATAAGGCCAATCGTATTAATGATATTTACCGCACGGGAACACCATTGCAGAAAAAAATTGCTTCGGTATTTTTAGAGACATTCTTATTTTATTCTGGATTTTATACACCCCTATATTTTTTGGGGCACAATAAGATGTTAAATGTTGCCGAAATTATTAAACTGATTATCCGCGATGAATCTGTGCATGGGACATACATTGGTTATAAATTCCAAATTGTTTTTAATAAGTTACCTGTAGCAGAACGTGAACACTTACAGAGTTGGATGTATGATCTGCTCTATGAATTATACGAAAATGAAGAAAAGTATACACACGAATTGTATGATGATCTCGGCTGGTCAGAGCAAGTATTAACATTTTTGAGATATAACGCCAATAAAGCATTGATGAATTTGGGTCAAGAACCGATGTTTCCCGATGGTGCAGAAGATGTTAATCCTGTCGTTATGAATGGTATTTCAACATCAACAGCTAACCATGACTTTTTCTCAGGTGTAGGGAATGGTTATTTACTTGGTGCAGTTGAAGCTATGGAAGAAGACGATTATAATATCGGTAATGATTAATTTATACCAAATTAAAAAGTCTAAAGTTATCATTTAAATGGTAACTTTAGACTTTTTAAATTTCATCATGTTTAAATATTGAAATATGTGTTTGTAAAAAGATTGCTAGTTTGGGATAAAGGGATGCTGACAAAATAACCCAAGCATAAGCGAATAACACTGCAGCGACAGTATCGCTTAGGAACTGTGCATTGAAATAAATACGACTCATAATTGTCATTAAACCGATCAATACGCTAAGCCAATTAATAATGATTTGTGTGTACAAGGAATTAATATTTGGGGTAACAAGAATTGCCAGGATAAAAATAATTACAAACAAGCCAAATACATGTGTACTTGGAAAGGCTGAGGAACTGTCCGCAAGTAAATGTCCAACTGGCCTTGAACGATTGATTAACAATCTGATAATTGTCAAAAAAATATCGCCAAGTAATATCGTTGTTACAGTCCAAATTGCTGGCACATGAAGTTTAGCAATAACAAGAATGCCAGCCAAAATTACTGCATATGTAACGTCGACGACGGGATTGCCCAAAAAAGTAGCGATAGCCATGACGACATCACCAAAATTAGTTTGGATATGAGCAAACCAACTATGAACGGTGTTATCAATGGCAATTGGGAATATGACATTAAATTTAATGAGTACACCTAACAGGATAGCAATAATAAAACTAATAATTGCTTGTCGACGTTGTTTATTTTTAACAGATACAATCATGATATACGACTCCAAATACGGATTTTTACCTTACTCTAGTATAATGAAAGACGGCAACATACACAAGACTATTAAGACAGTAAAATATAATTATTTAGAAATAATTTATGTGACAGGGGTTGTCAACTACGCATAAATTTGATATGATAATATAGTTGTTTGAGATATGGGAGTGTAGCGAAGTCTGGCTAAACGCGACGGACTGTAACTCCGTTCCTTCGGGTTCGTAGGTTCGAATCCTACCGCTCCCATAGCCGATTTAATAGTTAACGGCTAAAAAGATTAACTATTGCCCCTTCGCCAAGTGGTAAGGCAGTGGTTTTTGGTACCGCTATGCGCTGGTTCGAATCCAGCAGGGGCAATGCTAAAGGGATTGAAAGATTCCTTTTTTTGTTTGAAAGTAATTAAAAAAGTTACCAGCATGTGCTGGTAACTTTTTTTTAATTACTTGCTCAATGTCTTTTTAGAAATAACTTCTAATGAGTCGTCTAAATCATATACTAAAGGTTGCCCATTAGCAATTTCTAGATTTAAAATATCATCGTCTGAAATATGCTCAAGATGCTTAGCAAGCGCACGCAATGAATTACCATGTGCGGCAATAACAACGTTTTTACCAGCCTTTAACTGGGGAGCAATGTCTGACTCCCAGAAAGGTAAAACACGTTCCAAAGTAATCTTCAGATTTTCACCTAATGGGAGCTCACCTTCAGGAACATCAGCGTAACGACGGTCGAATGCAGGGTATGACTTGCCTTGTACTTCAACAGCTTCTTCGTAACTATCCAACAAGGGTGGTAAAACATCGTATGAACGACGCCAGATGTGGACTTGTTCGTCTCCCCACTTTTCAGCAGCTTCGGCTTTGTTTTGGCCTTGCAAAGCACCATAGTGACGTTCGTTTAAACGCCATGACTTAGCCTCTGGAATAAATAATTGACCTGCTTCTTCTAGTGCTAGATGAAGTGTTGTGATGGCACGTGTCAGAACAGATGTATAGGCTTGGTCGAATTGGATACCTTCGGTAGCCAAAAGTTCACCAGCTTCTTTTGCTTGTGCAATACCTTTATCTGATAACTTTGTGTCAACCCAACCGTTGAACAAATTTAATGCGTTCCATTCACTTTGACCGTGACGGATTAGTACTAACTTAGCCATGTTTGCTAAACTCCTTAGTTTGTGTTTAATTTAACGATTATATTATACCACGAAAAGCGGACACAAAAAAACTCGCCTAAGCGAGTTTTCAAAGTATCAGAACCTAATCTTACAACTTTGTGATGTTAGCAGCTTGCAATCCGCGGTCTGAAGTTTCAACTTCAAATTCAACAGCTTGACCTTCTTCAAGAGTCTTGAAGCCGTCACCTTGAATAGCTGAGAAGTGTGCAAAAACATCTTCTCCGTTTTCACGAGTTACGAAACCGTAACCCTTTTCGCCGTTAAACCACTTTACTGTGCCTTTTTCCATGATATGTTTCTCCTTTGGTGTGCTCCACCAATGATTTTATTTTGTAACTTAAATAATTGGTACTTGAGCGCCTTCCGAGAAAAACAAATCAAAATCAAAAACTTTTATTACAAACCTAGTGTACCATATTGATAAAAATAAGCAAGGAAAACATTTAACAACTATATCAAAGGGTTGAGGTCAAGCGTTTATAACCGGTCGTGTCTTGACAAGTACCGCTATTAACGATAAAATTATAGAGTTGTTAAAAACTACGCAGCTGTGGCGGAATTGGCAGACGCGCAGGATTAAGGATCCTGTGCCCGTTAAGGGCGTGCGGGTTCGACTCCCGCTAGCTGCATAATCACATGTCATGGCGATACATCAGGTTTCATAAACCTTGATGTATCGCCTTTTCTTAAGAAAAACGTTGCACTGTGTTTCTTAGCATTTCACACAAAAGGATACTTTTTACAACCTAGCGAGTAAGCCGTTTTTTATTTGTACAAATAGCACATAAGTAACAGTGATAAGTTCTTGACCTGGGATGAGTTTATCAAATTGAGACATGAAGCACTGCAAGCGTGGTAATTTTTTTGTTGGCCATAATAAATACTCACTAATATCAAAAATGAGATAATACATAAAAAGGGCAATCATACAGCAAGAATAGCCTGTAATATGGTTGAATTGGAGCGTTAGAAAGTAAATTTATACTATGAATAACTAAAAACGCCTCCCACAGCATTAAATAGACACAACATTTAAAATATCTTAATAAATATGGGGATGAAACACCTGCAAATTGGCGTGTACCCCCCAAAGTTAAGTGATTTTCACGCTAACTTTGGGAGTCTGCCTCAGAAACCTATTATATCAGTAGATAATACCTTGATCATTGTGCTGAAATTTTAGTTTAAAAAGAACACTGAAATTGATAAGTATGTAGCGAACAGCAACCATAATAAGTAGGGCACTAATAATAATTTAACGCGGCGCTTGTCCAAAAGGATAATAGCAATAACTAGTAGAAAATTAGAAAACGAGAAAAATACAACGGTCCAAAATATATTTAATACTAATTGAGCATACATGAAAATATACAAGGCTTGACGGTTGTTTGTTACAAAATTTAGATTAGCGCAATAAATACTCAGTAAAATATAAAGTAATCCCCATGCAGGCCCGAAAAGCCGTTTTGGTGGCGCTAGTGGTGGTAAATTTAACCCATTATATATGGTCTATCGACACACCACGAATCCACGACACACGCAACGATGATAATGTGCCCAGAGCTAGAATAATGGCAATAAATAATATGGCTTTGATTGTGACAGAATTTTTTTCATGTTAAACTGCCTTTATTTTCTATCTTAAAGTTTGTTTTTAGTTTATGACAAATTGCAATGTAACAAACATGCCAAATCAAATGGAGATTATTTATTTTGAAAGTGTTTTATATGTCGCTCGGGATAAGGCATTCACGTAATCAATGCCATCGTCTTGTGTATGGCCGCCGTTTGACAGTATGGCGATTGTATAATTAACGTTATCATTTTTTACATGTCCGATGCTATTAACAATCGCATTTTGGTAGTTATCATTAAGCGGTAACCAGCCGTTTTTAAGTTCTACCACGGTGTCATCGCTAACGCCAGTGGATATACCCCAATTTTGATCTTCATTCACATGATTCATTAAGTTAATAATATAATTGCTGTCTGATTGAGATATTATTTTATGGCGATAAAACAGTTCATTTAATAATTTCAACTGATCTGTTGCTGTTGTTTGAGTCAAGCCCCAAGTTTGATTAATGTTAGAATTTTTCATATCTAGTTTTTGGAATAGTTTAGGAAACTGATAAATACCACCGAGTGACACCGTCATTTCAGTAGTGGCGTCATTGTCTGAGTCTTCAATCATTTGTGTTGCTAATATTTTGTCATCGTCGGTTAGTTCACCTAGAGACATTTTATACGTGAGAATAAATACTTTGATGATACTAGCAGTGGGATACTTGTTTTTAGAACCATGGGTAAATTTATATACTTTACCTGTTTTTTTGTCATAAACTGCAATTTGAGCGTTTTTTATATCATCTGTATCTACTTTGGACCATGTACGTTGCAATTGCCGGTTTAAATTGGTGGCTGTTGTTTTATTGTTATGAGTTGTTTGCTGATCGTAATTTGTAGAGGCACCTAGCACAAGTGTAACAACAATAATGACAGTAGCGATGGCTAATTTTTGTTTGTGAGGCATCAGTATTTTTTTAATTTTTCTAATATTCATGAGGACGGGTCATAGTTTCTTGATTTGAGATTGCTATGTTAATCATTTTCACTAAATCAATTAATAAAGGTACCATTAATGTACCACATTCACCATGTTTACGTCAGCTAAATAGCTCTGTAACACATACAGGTTACTTTGTTCTCTTGTTCATTGTTTTTAACTTATAGTTTTATTAAGATATTAAACGCCACAAAAATAAAGTAGCCTAAATACATTTCTGTGATTAGGCTACTTATGACAATAGTACAATAAATTTGTCACTTTTTTAAAGAAAGCATGCAGTGTCTATGAAAATAGGCTTTGGGGATATGCCTCAGTATGGGCGTTTTTTTAAATTCCTGTTTTATTGAGGTAACTTTATATCTTGCTGAACAGTGTCTTCGTCGTCAATAGACGTGTCAGTTGCTTCCTCTAATGTTGGATACATCTTTAGATCGTATAGCATAACACTAGTGTCAGCGTCTCTGTCTGGGTTTAGATTCAGTGATGAGACTTTGATTTCACCAGCTTTGATTTTCACGTCAGAGTAGTCTGCAGTGAAATATTTCGAGGCCGTATCGTCGTCGTTTTCCTTGCCGTAGTATGTTAGCGCTAATTCCGTATTGCCTGACAACTTACCCAATGTCGCCTTAACCAGCTTGAAATTCTTATATTTGTCGCCCAAATTGTCAATTCTGACACGCTCGTCTATCGTCGACAAATTGGTGATGTCAACCGTTTTTGACAATAAACCACTAATTTTAAATTTCAAATTGCCGACCTTATACTTTTTTCCGGCGACATTAGGTAAATCAATTGACTTAGATTTCACAGTGACGCTATCGCCATTCGAGAGCTTCGTCTTCTTGCTTGAATCGTAGACATCGTTGCCTTTGAACGTCAATGAAAACGTTCCAGAACCGTCAACTCCCTTTGATTTAACCTTGAAATCCTTTTCGGATAACGTCACGTTCGATGCTTTTTTTAAACCTTTGACTTTTTTAGTGACTGAAACGGATTTAAAATACGGCGTTGTTGATGTATCAGAAAGCGTCAACTTAACTTTATCACCGTTCTTTAAGTTTGATGAGTCTCTGTCTGTGTCTATTTTCGTAGCTTCCATATGATCAAAAAATTCGTCATATTTCGCGACAGCAGTGTCGCCGAGCAGATCAAGACGATCAGTACCGTCACCCATCGTATTCATAGCCTGAGTATATGTCTTGTCATCGTCGCGGGGTTTTTGAATTTTAGCGAAATCAACACCGGCCTTTTTAGCTTCGACTTTGGCGACTGCCATAGCCAACTTGACGCCTTTCTTTTCAGTTTCCTTGGTGTCAGAGTCATCTATGTACCCTGAGCCATTATACCCGCTAAATTTAACTGGCATGGCCTTGAAATCACGACTAACGCTAGGTTGAAATGCAGCATTTAACCCAATAGCACCAACGACTACGACAGCAGCAACAACGATAATTTTTTTCTTATGATCAATCAGAATCTTTTTAATTTTTATAATATTCATGAGAATGTTCCATATTTTCCTTATTCTGTGATTAGTTTTTTAACTTGTTTAAATTTAGGGTCGCCTTTATATTGTGTATATAATGAGCTCAAACTTTTGGTACCAACGGTTTCAGCACCAGCGTCTTGTTCTGCACCTGATACGCGTGTGCCTTGATTTTTGTAAGTAATGGTATCATCAGAAATTGTGAAGTAACCTTGCTTATAAGTTGTATTATCAATATTGCTAGGGACGTTATTCAACTTCACGATGTTTTTGACACCATCTAATGAAATTGTGATGCCTGAAAAGGTCACATCCGTAATTTTGCCATTATTGACATCGACGTGTGTTGAATCAAATGCATTACTTGTGACATTTGATTTGCCTGATAAAATCGTGTCGACAGTTAGGTCACCATAATCAGATACAAAACCTGAAGGTAGACCTAAGAGTGCCAAGGCTTGTTTATCGATATTAGATAATGCATTAATTGCGCTTGTATCAGTTGTTGATACTTCCTTTTGAAGGGTATATATATTTTCTTCACCAAATTGTTGA
This sequence comes from Leuconostoc rapi, assembly GCF_016908715.1. Classification (GTDB taxonomy): domain Bacteria; phylum Bacillota; class Bacilli; order Lactobacillales; family Lactobacillaceae; genus Leuconostoc; species Leuconostoc rapi. The sequence goes on from NZ_JAFBEK010000002.1 coordinate 56,966, forward strand.
CCAGAATAAATTCTGTCTTGCGAACTGTCAGATGAGCCACTAAAAGTCACATTTTTTGGAATAAAGTAAAGTGGGGCTAACATGGATGCACCTTCCGTTGGTAAGTGATCAGCGCCTATCTCTGCTTTTAACATGTTATCTTCGATTTTGGCTTTATCAAGATACACTTTTCCTTTTGGTGCAGTTTGTCCAGAACTTGAACGAGACAGTAAACCTGTTCTGCTAAAAACAAAAGTATCGCCGGCTGGGTTTGACCATGTGCCGCTAACGCTTGAAAAATTATTCGCCTTGATTTGCGTTAAATTCATACCAATGTTATTTTTTGTTGCAGTTGAGGATGATGATTTAATGGTTTCACTTGACGTGCTGGTGCTTTTTGATCGGGTTGCCGGCTTTTTTGCTTGTTGTGCCTTTTTACTGCTGTGCTGTGTCGGCATTTGATTTACTGCTGCATAAACTCCTACAACGCCAAAACTTAAGACAACTGCACCAGAGATTAACCATGTTAGTTTTCTGTTCATAATTTTTTCCTTTGTGACGTACTTGTAAAAAAAGCCAGAGACGCGTTAATAATCGTCTTCTTTGGCCTTTTTTTGCAGTATGAGTGTGTTCTTATTATTTACTAATTGTTACGCAAGCCATCGACGATTGTTTGTGCATTCTCTTGAGAATGTTTTCTAACGTTTCTATCATCATAAAACTTTGCAATTTCTGCTAACACTTGTTCTTCGAACTCGGCAACGTGATTAGCTTCAAAAAATGGTAAATAAACTCGCTTTTCGACACCATTTCTTTCGTAAGCAAAAACTGTGATAATACCACTACCGAAAATGCCTACACCAATAAGTGCAAGAACAATACCTACTAATGGAGAACTTGATAGTGCCATAAGACCACCGATTGCAATTATTAATCCTAAAAATATACGGCCAATTTTAAACTCTTTGTTCGAGGAAACGTTTGAAACATTTCCTAAAGGTGATGAATCTTTTGTCATTCCTGCTGGAATCATTCCGAATAAAATCGTGTTTTGCATCTTTATCTTTAAAAAACCATCTGGTGATACGTACATATTTCCTTTGATCCAAGGGGTAACAAGACTTACAGCAAAGTCTTTGTTATTGGAAGTTTGAATTGATTCAACCATTATAAAATCTCCTAAAAGCTTTTTTCGTGATTCATTAATTGCACGTAATTAATGATGACTTACAATATGACATATTTTTAATTTATTATATAAACAAACAACGTTAATCATATCACATTAACACAATATAATGAATATTTTAAATAAAAAATGTGTAAAATATCTCAACGCCTTGTCAAAATTGAAAATAGAGAAAGGTGGTATGACATGAAAACTACAACTGAAAAAATAGCTGAAAAGCTAAAAATGAAGCGATTACAACATGGTATGACTGTTGAAAAATTGAGTGAAATTGCTGATGTTTCAGTCGGGACAATTTCAACACTTGAAAGAAAATTAAAGGTTAATTTATCAATTACAACCTTGTTGAAATTGATGGATGCTTTGAATGTGGAACCTTATGAACTTTTTGGATCAGCCGATCCAAGTATTGACGAATTACTTGAAGATAATCGCGCACTTGAAGAAAAACTTCAAAATATCGCGGACATTGCTAACCCTAAACATGAATAGAATTCTGTAGACAAAAGACTATAGATTTCCGATGTATTCAGTCAAGTCTAGATAGTCTGGATTAACTTAACTGCGCTTGATTAATGTTGATAAGGGACTGTTATTGAGATGATTTTATTGTGTATAAATATTGTCATCAAATAACCTGTCAGTATGTGACAGTGTTTGATTTTCTAGTTCAGGTACTATCTGTTGTGGTAAAATAAAAGCAATGGAGAATAATATGTTACTCTTTAAACGAACTAAAAAAAATAATGAGTCAAAGCTAGATGAAGATACTGTGTCACGTGCGATTTTTGATACAATGCAACAGGAAAATGACCAATTATTAGATGACCTAGAAACATTAAAATTAGACGTGTCAGAACTAACCGAAAAAAATCGACATTTAACGGAGCAGTTGACCCGTAGTAAATACTATCAGTCATTGGTTAAAACGAGTATGGGGTTGGGTGTCTTAATTGCTAGTTTTGCGGTGCTCCACTTACTGGATGAGGCACCAGAATATACGGCAATTTTACTATTAATTGAAGCAGCATTTATTTTTATGATGCTAAGGAGCAGTGATAAATAATGTCTAAAATGCATAAAGAACAGCGCGTCCCTTTCGTCGTGGCTAATTGGAAGATTAATAAATTACAGGCAGACGTGGTTGACTTCCTTAAAAAAGTTGATGGTAAGGTGCCAGATCAAGCGATCGTTGAGACAGGTATTGCAGCGCAAGATTTATTTCTAGCTGATTTGGTTCGTGCAACTGCAGCGTCACCAATTCATGTTGTTGCGGAAAATGTACATTGGGAAGACAGTGGTGCATACACTGGAGAGACTTCCCCAAAAGCATTGCGAGATATTGGCGCAAAATATGTGTTAATTGGTCATTTCGAACGTCGTAAGTTTTTTAATGAGACGGATTCCACTGTAAACCTAAAAGTCACCGCTGCATTGCGTAACGGATTGCGACCAATTATTGATGTTGATGAGGACATGAGCACTTATGCACAGTTTATGGATGCTGAGCCATCAGTTGCCCAAGTCGCTGCGGCACTAGCAGGCGTTTCTGTTGATCAAATTCGTAATGTGACTATTGCTTATGAGCCAACGTGGGCAATTGGTTCTGGCGAAGCAGCAAGCGCTGATCAAGCACAAAAGGCAGCACATCTCATTCGCCAAACTTTAGCCAAATTATATTCTCCTGTTATTGCAGAACAAGTGCGTATTTTATATGGCGGTTCAGTCACACCAGACAATGCGAGAGAAATTATGGCTCAAAGTGACATAGATGGTGTATTGGTTGGAACGGCAGCATTAGATCCTGACAAATTCCTAAAATTAGTAGCGATTGCACATGATCCAAATGTGCCAGAATTTGACGTAGATCACGTTTAAAATAAACAGACTAAATTAAGATAATAGGCTTGCAAAAATGTGTCAAAAGCGTATAATTATTGATAGTAATACTGTGAATAAATACGGCATTTTGCGAAATATTGTCCGCAATACCTTTATATTGAAGCAAACGTTGTCTGCGGAAACAGCGGCGATTGCTTTTTTTGTGCCTAGGCGGCAGCAAAATCAGTTCAAAAAGTAAATTTGTAATTGAACTGTAACAAACAAAACACAGTGATAAACAAGCGAGGTGATAAATGTGGCAGGACATTTAGTAAAGTATGGTAAGCATCGTACTCGTCGTTCGTATGCTAGTATCAAAGAAGTTCTTGATGTACCAAATTTGATTGAAATTCAAACGGCATCATATCAATGGTTTTTAGACGCTGGTATTAAAGAAATGTTTGGCGACATTATGCCAATTGATGATTTCCAAGACACGCTTTCTTTGGAATACGTTGATTATCAGTTAATGGAACCAAAGTACAATATTGATGAGGCGCGTGAACACGATGCCAACTATTCAGCGCCATTACACGTCACTTTGCGTTTGACTAACCACGAAACTGGTGAAATCAAATCGCAAGACGTGTTCTTTGGCGACTTCCCGTTAATGACAGAACAAGGCACGTTTATCATTAACGGTGCGGAACGTGTTATTGTTTCACAGTTGGTGCGTTCTCCTGGTATTTACTATAATCAAGAAAATGATAAAAATGGCCGTCCACGTTATGGGACAACAGTCATTCCAAACCGTGGTGCATGGTTAGAATATGAGACTGATGCTAAGGGCATTGCTAACGTGCGTATTGATCGCACACGTAAGCTATTGATGACTGAATTGGTTCGTGCACTTGGTTTCGGTTCTGATTCCGACATTCTTGACATCTTCTCTGACCAATATGATGCATTAAATATGACATTGGAAAAAGATGTTCATAAAGATATGTCTGATTCACGTGTTGAAGAAGCTTTGAAAGATGTTTATGAAAGACTACGTCCAGGTGAACCAAAGACTGCAGACTCATCACGTGCACTTTTGGTGGCTCGTTTCTTTGATCCAAAACGTTATGATTTAGCTTCTGTTGGTCGTTATAAGATTAATAAAAAATTGTCATTGAAGACACGTTTGCTTAATCAAACATTAGCCGAAACACTGGCTGACCCTGATTCAGGCGAAGTGATTGCTGAAAAAGGCACAATAGTTGATAAAACAGTCATGTCAAAGTTGAGCCCGTTCTTGGAACGTGACGACTTCAAGACGACAACTTACACACCTTCAGGAGATGCAGTGCTTGAAGAGCCTGTCATGCTCCAAAAAATCAAAATAGAATCACCTGAAAATCCAGAAAAGACGTTATTATTGATTGGGAATGGCCACATTGATGAAAACGATCGTACAGTTCGTCCAGCTGATATTTTGGCAGGTATGAATTACTTCTTGAACTTACAAGAAGGTATTGGTAACGTTGACGATATTGATCACTTGGGAAATCGTCGTATTCGTTCAGTTGGTGAGCTGCTACAAAACCAATTCCGTATTGGTTTGACACGTATGGAACGTGTTGTGCGTGAACGTATGTCAATTCAAGACGCAAATACGGTAACGCCCCAACAGTTAATCAACATTCGTCCTGTTGTTGCAGCTGTGAAGGAATTCTTTGGTTCGTCTCAGCTGTCACAGTTTATGGATCAAACAAATCCATTGGGTGAAATGAACCATAAGCGTCGTTTGTCAGCTCTTGGGCCTGGTGGATTGACGCGTGACCGTGCCGGCGTTGAAGTGCGAGATGTGCATTACACACATTATGGTCGAATTGATCCGATTGAAACACCTGAAGGTCCCAACATTGGTTTGATTAACTCACTAGCAACATATGGTCGAATTAACAAATATGGCTTTATTGAAACACCATATCGTCGTGTTGATTGGACAACACACATGGTTACCGATAAAATTGACTACCTAACAGCCGATGAAGAAGATAACTATATTGTGGCGCAAGCAAACTCACCTTTGAATGAAGATGGTAGTTTTGTCAAAGAAACAGTTATGGCACGTTTTGGTGAAGAAAACATCGAAACACCAATCGACCGCATTGATTATATGGACGTTTCGCCCAAACAAGTTGTTTCGGTTGGAACTGCCGCTATTCCTTTCTTAGAAAATGATGATTCGAACCGTGCCCTTATGGGTGCCAACATGCAACGTCAAGCCGTGCCATTGCTTGACCCACATTCGCCATTAGTTGGAACAGGTATTGAATATAAGGCTGCACATGATTCAGGTGTTGCAATGATTTCTCGTGCAGCAGGTGTCGTTGAGTATGTTGATGGTCATGAAATCCGTGTTCGTCGTGAAGATGGTCAATTAGACAACTATGAATTGATGAAGTTCCGTCGTTCTAACGGTGGTAAAAACTATAACCAAAAGCCTATTGTTCACGAAGGTGAATATGTAGCAGCTGATGAAGTTTTGGCTGATGGCCCCTCAATGGAGCAAGGTGAATTGGCTCTGGGTCAAAACCCATTAATTGCCTTTATGACATGGCAAGGTTATAACTTCGAAGATGCGATTGTATTAAACGAACGTTTGGTACGTGAAGATGTCTATACTTCAATTCATATTGAAGAATATGATTCAGAAGCACGAGATACAAAACTTGGGCCGGAAGAAATGACACGTGAAATTCCTAACACTGGTGAAGACCAGTTAAAGGATTTAGATGCTGATGGTATTATTCGCGTTGGTGCTGAGGTGCATGATGGGGATATCTTGGTTGGTAAGGTAACACCTAAGGGTGTCACAGAATTGTCAGCTGAAGAACGTTTGTTGCATGCTATTTTCGGTGAAAAAGCGCGTGAAGTACGAGATACATCATTGCGTGTCCCTCATGGTGGTGGCGGTGTTGTTCAAAACATCCGTATTTATACACCTGAAAATGGGGATGAACTTGCGCCTGGTGTGAACATGATGGTTCGTGTTTATATTGCACAAAAGCGTAAGATTCAGGTCGGAGATAAGATGGCTGGTCGTCATGGTAACAAGGGAACAGTTTCTGTTGTTGTGCCTGAAGAGGATATGCCATATATGCCAGATGGTACGCCAATTGATATCTTGTTGTCACCCATGGGTGTGCCTTCACGTATGAACATTGGTCAAGTACTTGAATTACATCTTGGATTTGCTGCCAAAAAGTTAGGTATTCATGTCGCTTCACCTGTGTTTGATGGCGCTAGTGATGATGAAATTGAGGCTGCTTTACGTGAAGCTGGATTGCCACAAGACGGTAAGTCTGTTGTATATGATGGTCGTACTGGTGAAGCGTTTGATAAACGTGTTGGTGTTGGTGTTATGCACTATATGAAGTTAGCCCACATGGTTGACGATAAAATTCACGCACGTTCAATCGGACCTTACTCACTTGTTACCCAACAACCTTTGGGTGGTAAAGCACAATTTGGTGGTCAGCGTTTCGGTGAAATGGAAGTTTGGGCACTTGAAGCGTATGGTGCTGCTTATACATTGCAAGAAATTTTGACATATAAGTCAGATGATGTTGCAGGTCGTGTAAAGGTTTACGAATCAATCATTAAGGGTGAACCAATTCCTCGTCCTGGCGTGCCCGAATCATTCCGTGTGCTTGTCAAGGAGTTACAGGCACTTGGATTGGATATGCAAGTGTTGGACGGTGCAGGTAGTGAAGTTGAATTACGTCAAATGGACGAAGATGATTCGATTTTACCAGTTGATGCGCTTGAAAAGCTTGTACGTTCAAATCCTGATTTGTTAAACAAAGAAGATGATGAAGTTGCAGCCGCTTTCTCAAAGGTTGAAGCTCAAAATAATACTGAAGACTAAACTTAATATAAGACAAAACGTGTCATGCAGATGCAACACGTTTGTTGTCAGGTGTTTTTGATTATCTTTAATTGAAAACAGCTTATAGCAAACGTGAAGTTATCTGTTATTGGGCGTTGACGTCATAAATAACGAAAGGGAACAGCAAATAGATGGCAATCGATGTTAATAAGTTCGAAAGCATGCAAATCGGTTTGGCTTCTCCTGATAAGATCCGTTCATGGTCTTATGGTGAAGTAAAGAAGCCGGAAACGATTAACTATCGCACACTCAAACCTGAAAAAGATGGTTTGTTTGATGAACGTATTTTTGGACCCACAAAAGATTATGAGTGCGCTTGTGGTAAGTATAAGCGTATTCGATATAAAGGAATTGTTTGTGATCGCTGTGGTGTTGAAGTAACATCATCAAAAGTTCGTAGAGAACGTATGGGGCACATCGAGTTAGCTGCGCCTGTTACACATATTTGGTATTTTAAGGGTATTCCATCACGAATGGGGCTTGTCCTAGATATGTCACCACGTTCACTTGAAGAAATTATTTATTTTGCTTCGTATGTTGTCATTGAACCTGGTGATGCACCTGTCGAAAAAAAGCAGTTAATGACAGAACGTGAATATCGCGAGTTAAAGCGAGAACACGGTGCTAGTTTTAAGGCAGGCATGGGTGCTGAAGCAATTAAAGATTTGCTAGCCAATGTCGACTTAGAAGCTGAAGCAGATCAACTCAAGCGTGAATTACAAGAAGCAACTGGTCAAAAGCGTGTCCGTGCGGTACGCCGTTTAGATATTATAGAGGCTTTTTTCCAATCTGATAATAAACCACAGTGGATGGTAATGGATGTTATTCCAGTTATTCCACCAGACTTACGTCCAATGGTTCAATTGGAAGGTGGGCGCTTTGCCACATCCGATTTAAATGATTTGTACCGTCGTGTCATTAACCGTAATAACCGTTTGAAACGTTTGCTCGATTTGAATGCACCAGGTATTATTGTTCAGAACGAAAAACGTATGTTACAAGAAGCCGTTGATGCGTTGATTGATAACGGTCGTCGCGGTCGTCCAGTGGCTGGCCCCGGAAATCGTCCTTTGAAGTCTCTTTCTCATATGCTGAAGGGTAAGCAGGGGCGTTTCCGTCAAAACTTGTTGGGTAAGCGTGTTGATTATTCAGGCCGTTCAGTTATTGATGTTGGCCCATTCTTAAAGATGAATCAAATGGGATTGCCACGTCCAATGGCAATTGAATTGTTCCGACCATTTATCATGAAGGAACTGACAACCCGTAAGTTAGCTGGAAATGTTAAATCTGCTAAACGTAAGATTGATAAGGCTGATGAAGATGTGATGGATGTCTTAGAAGATGTGATCAAAGAGCATCCAGTTCTTTTGAACAGAGCACCTACGTTACATCGTTTGGGAATTCAAGCTTTTGAACCTGTTTTGGTTTCAGGTAAAGCTATGCGTTTGCATCCATTGGTTACAGAAGCCTATAATGCTGATTTTGATGGTGATCAGATGGCTATTCACGTGCCTTTGTCTGATGAAGCACAAGCAGAAGCGCGTTTGTTAATGCTTGCTGCTGGTCATATTTTGGCACCTAAAGATGGGAAGCCAATTGTTGCGCCATCACAGGACATGGTTATTGGAAACTATTACTTAACGGCTGAAGAAATTGGTCGTGAAGGTGAGGGCATGATTTTCTCATCTGTGGAAGAAGCAAAAATTGCCTTCGCAAGTAAAGTTGTTCATTATCATACACGTATCGGGATACAAACATCTTCATTCCCAGCTGCAAAACCATTTACAGATGAACAACGTTCAAAAATTATGATTACATCAGTCGGTAAGTTGATTTTTAATGAAATCTTACCTGTTGATTTTCCATATATTAATGAACCATCTGAAGATAACTTTAAAGGTATCAATAATGACTTCTTTATTGAGGCTGGCGAAAATATTCATGATTATTTAGCTGATACAACCATTGTAAGTGCCTTTAAAAAAGGATTCTTATCTGATGTTATCGCTGAAGTTTATAAGCGTTATAAAGTAACGGAAACATCATTATTGTTAGATCGTATGAAGGACCTTGGTTATGAAAAATCAACGGAGTCTGGTTTGACGGTTTCAATGAACGATGTAACAGAACTAACTGAAAAGCCTGCTATTTTGGAAGATGCTCACAAGCAAGTCGCAACTGTTACAAAACAGTTCCGTCGTGGTTTGATCACTGATGATGAGCGTTACCAACGTGTTACTGAAATTTGGACAAAAGCAAAAGATGTTATTCAAGATAAACTGATTGATTTATTTGAACCAACAAACCCCATCTTCATGATGCAAGATTCTGGGGCTCGTGGTAACATTTCGAACTTCGTTCAATTAGCAGGTATGCGTGGCTTGATGGCTGGCCCTGGTGGTAAGATCATTGAGTTGCCTGTTACTGCTAACTTCCGTGAAGGCTTGACAGTGATGGAAATGTTTATTTCTACTCACGGAGCCCGTAAGGGTATGTCAGATACGGCCTTGAAAACGGCTAACTCGGGTTACTTGACACGTCGATTAGTTGATGTTGCGCAAGATGTTATTGTGCGTGAATGGAATAACGACTCTGACCGTGGTGTTGCTGTTAAGGCGATTATGGATGGTAACTCAGTTGTTGAACCATTATACGATCGTATCTTAGGTCGTTATGCTATGAAATCTGTCTTTAACCCAGAAACGGGTGAAAAAATTGTTTCGCGTAACGAAATGATTGATGAAGATGTTGCTAAAGCAATTGTTGCGACAGGTATTGAAGAAGTTACTATTCGTTCTGTCTTTACATCGACAACGGAACACGGTGTTTCTGTTCTGGATTATGGTCGTAACTTAGCTACTGGTGAAGAAGTTGAAGTTGGTGAAGCTGTTGGAACTGTTGCGGCGCAATCAATCGGAGAACCTGGTACACAGCTAACAATGCGTAACTTCCATACGGGTGGTGTTGCTGGTGGTAATGATATCACTCAAGGTTTGCCTCGTGTGCAAGAAATTGTTGAAGCACGTATTCCTAAGGGACGTGCTGAAATTTCAGAAGTTACTGGTGTAGTCGTTGCTATCGAAGAAAACCCAGCTGAACGTACGAAGGCTGTTACAATCGAAGGCGAAACAGATACACGTACCTACACTTTGCCATTATCAGCACGCATGCGCTTTGCTGAAGGTGATGCCATTCAACGTGGTGATGCCATTAATGAAGGCCCTATTGATCCAAAGGAATTGCTAGCTGTTACAGATACATTGACAACAGAGTCATACATGTTAACAGAAATCCAAAAAGTTTATCGTTTGCAAGGTATTGAGGTCTCTGATAAGCATATTGAAGTTATGATTCGTCAAATGTTGCGTAAGATTCGTGTGATGGATCCAGGTGAAACTAATCTGCTACCAGGTATGTTGATGGACATTGCTGACTTTAAGCGTGCTAATGAAACAGCATTGTTTGCTGGACAAGTACCAGCGACTGCTCGACCAGTGTTACTTGGTATTACTAAGGCTGCCTTGGAGACAAATTCATTCTTGTCAGCTGCATCATTCCAAGAAACAACACGTGTCTTAACGGACGCAGCTATTCGTGGTAAAAATGATCCGTTGGTAGGTTTGAAAGAAAACGTTATCATTGGTAAAATTATTCCTGCTGGAACTGGTATGGCAGAATATCGTAAAATTAAGAGCAAGGTTGTTGGCGATGTTATTGCACAACCTGACGTTGATAATGTTGCGACACCTGATATTCCAAAATTGGATGATGTTGCAAAAACGTTTGAAGAATAAGTAGGGTGTTAATACAACTGCTTGCCGTTGATTTGTAAATTTATTATTAAGCGTGAGCCTCTCAAAATTTTGTTTAAAGCAAAATTTTGAGAGGCTTTTTACGTTAAATAACAGACAATCTATCATAAAAATGATACTAAAAAAACAGTTCAATCCTGAACTAAAGATGATAAAATGATCGCTAAATAAATTAATTTAACCAGTTATGACAAAAATGATACCAAGTATGCCAAAACTATAGGTATACTTGGTTTTTTGATTTACACTAAGATAGTTGTTCTGCAGAACGCACAAAACTAATACATGGGATACGAATCTCGCGTATAATAGAAATATGAAGAATTTACAATATGAACAAATGAATGGATTATCGTTAGCTTATATCGGTGATGCAATTTACGAACTTGAAGTGCGCCAGCACTTGCTCTCTTTAGGCTTGACGAAAGTTAATGACCTTCAAAAGCGTAGTAAACAGTATGTTTCAGCTAAAGCACATGCTGCACTGTTTGAGTGTATGATGACGGATGATACCCTAACAGAAAGTGAATTTATTTATTTTAAACGTGGTCGAAATGCCAAGTCACACACCAAGGCAAAAAATACAGATGTTGTTACGTATCGTATTTCAACAGGTATTGAGGCATTATTTGGGTTCTTGTATTTATCAGGGCAAACAAAACGGTTAAGCGAATTAATGGATTGGATCTTTTTACAGGTAGAATCAGGGAGAGCAAGCAAATGAAAAATGAACATCAGTCACCTAGTGAAGCGGAATTTATTTACGGTCATTACGCAAGCGTTGAGGCTTTAAAAGGGACACAAGAGATTAATAAAGTGTGGTTACAAACAGGCCTACAAGATAAGATACGTAATTCAGTGACACAACTAGCTAAGAAAAAAGGGTTGGTCATCCAACAGGCACCGAAGTCCAAACTGGATGAACTGACAGACGGTGGTAATCACCAAGGCGTCGTGTTAAGTGTGGCATCCTTTAATTATGCCACGATTGATGACTTATTTGAGAATGCAAAAAAGCATGAGGCTGAACCATTTTTCCTTATTTTGGACGGTATTGAAGATCCACATAATTTGGGTTCTATTTTACGGACGGCTGATGCTGCGGGTGTTCATGGCATTATTATTCCAAAACGTCGTGCGGTACAGTTAACAGCGACAGTTGCTAAAATATCCACAGGTGCCATTGAACATGTACCTGTAACACGTGTAACCAATTTGGTAAACACAGTTAGTGAGTTAAAGGAACGCGGCGTTTGGGTGTTTGGAACGGACATGGCTGGTGAGGATTATCGTCGTTGGGATGCTAAAGGTGCGACTGCGTTAATTATTGGTAATGAGGGGAAAGGCATTTCGCCATTACTTAAGAAAAAAGTAGATAGTATGATAACGATTCCAATGGTGGGGCATGTCCAAAGCTTAAATGCTAGTGTCGCAGCAAGTTTGTTAATTTATCAAGGGTTTAGCTCGCGAAATCCATTATAATTGGCGATTGAAGTGCGCGTTATTTTTGCACTTTGATCACACTTATGGTGGGAGAATAAAAGTGGTAAAAGATAATTTAGTTGCAGCGGTTCGTGCCGCGCAAAAAGGGCATGACTTTGCTTATGATGTTTTAATTAAACATCTTCGAGGTGCAATTTATGATGTGCATCGTCGAAAAATTAGTAGTCGAATTACGGCTGATGATTGGTATTCAGACGGCTTAGAGATTTTGATTAAGTGCGTTAATAAGTATGATACACAACAGCCACGTGCTAAGTTTTCAACTTACTATATTACAGCATTATCCAATCATGCGACAGATTTAGTCCGGTCCTATTATACTGCTAAAGCGGACTTCGAAAAAACAATTGTTTCGGAAAGTAGTGATGAAGCAGGGACATTATTTAATTTAGGAACAGATACTTATAATCCGGAACATCTATGTTTATTGCGTGATATGTTAAGTACAACAGAAGTCGCTAAAACACCAGAATTTAAACAAGCAGTTTTGCAAATTTTAGGGGTTGGTGATCAGAAAATAGGGGACCAAACGAGACGCTTAGAGCAAATGCAATATCGCTTGAAAAAAGCGTTGCAAGTTGCAATTACAGCGTCTTCGTGAAATAATTGAGATAGAAACCGTGTTTCAATCACCTCTCTGTGATATAATATACATGGTATAGAACCATAAACCAAAGGAGAATTATACACATGTCTTTAATTACTGATATTATCGCACGCGAAGTCCTTGACTCACGTGGAAATCCTACGCTTGAAGCTGAAGTTATTACAGAATTAGGTGGTTTCGGTCGCGGTATGGTACCTTCAGGTGCCTCAACTGGTGAGCACGAAGCTGTTGAATTACGTGATGGTGATAAGTCACGTTTTGGCGGTAAGGGAACAACAAAGGCTGTTGCCAATGTTAACGATGCTATCGCTAAGGCTTTGGTTGGCAAATTTGACGTTACTGACCAACGTGCAATTGATCAGGCTATGATCGCACTTGATGGTACAGAAAACAAGGGTAAGTTGGGTGCAAACGCTATTTTGGCCGTTTCTATCGCTGCTGCCCGTGCTGCTGCTGATGAATTAGGTGTGCCATTGTTCTCATACTTAGGCGGTGCAAACTCTTACGTATTGCCTACACCAATGATGAACGTTATCAATGGTGGTGCGCATTCAGCTAACAAGGTTGATTTCCAAGAATTCATGATTATGCCTGTTGGTGCCCCAACAGTTAAGGAAGCTATCCGTTACGGTGCAGAAACTTTCCATGCTTTAAAGAAGTTATTGGAAGCTGACGGTAAAGCAACTTCAGTTGGTGATGAAGGTGGATTTGCACCTGATTTTGCTGATAATGAAGAACCATTGCAATACTTGATCCGTGCCATTGAATCTGCAGGTTACAAGCCTGGTAAAGATATTGCTATTGCTGTCGATGTTGCCTCATCAGAATTATATGATGCTGCCACAAAGACATATAAGTTACGTTGGTCAACTGGTGAAGAATTCACAACACCTGAATTTATCAAGTACCTTGAAGATTTGGCAGATCGTTACCCAATTATCTCAATCGAAGATCCTATTGATGAAAATGAATGGGAAGATTGGGCAACAATCACGGCTGAATTAGGCAAGAAGGTTCAATTAGTTGGTGATGATTTCTTCGTTACTAATACACAATACCTTGAAAAGGGTATCAACATGGGTGCCGCTAACTCAATCTTGATCAAAGTTAACCAAATTGGTACTTTGACAGAAACTTTCGAAGCTATTGAAATGGCTAAGGAAGCTGGCTACACAGCCATTGTGTCACATCGTTCTGGTGAAACAGAAGATACAACAATTTCTGACTTGGTTGTGGCTACCAATGCTGGACAAATCAAGACAGGTTCATTGTCACGTACTGATCGTATTGCAAAGTATAACCAATTAATCCGTATTGAAGAATTGCTAGACACCACTGCTAAGTATAAGGGAATTCATTCATTCTATAACTTGTCAGCTGCTGCACGTGAAACAATTCAAAGCAAGTAATAAGATTTATTTTAAAGTCATACCTTTTGGGATGACTTTTTTAGTACATAAATTTATAAGTATTGTTGTAAAATGAATCTTTGGTGTGGGATCGGGGCTAAAAATGAATATGACAAATATAAAACGTTGCCAGTGGGTAGCTAAATATCAAGATACAGACATAATGGTGAGTTATCATGATCAAGAATGGGGACATCCTTTGCGCGATGATGATCGTCTTTTATTTGAATTACTGACATTGGAAATTTTTCAAGCTGGATTAAGTTGGGAAATATCGTTGAAAAAGCGACCAGGATTGAAGTTAGCGTTTTATGATTTTGACATTGAAAATGTTAGTCATATGACTGAATCAGACGCGCAAAAATTGAAGGAAAATCCTAATATTATTCGCAATAGCTTGAAAATTGCGGCAACCATTTCCAATGCAAACGCAATCAAAAATGTTAAAGATGATTTTGGAAGTTTTTCTAATTATATGTGGCATTTTACTGATAATCAGGTGATTGATCATCAAGTTGTGGCGTATCAAGATGTTGTTTCTCAAAATGAATTATCTCAAATTATTTCAAAAGATATGAAAAAAAGAGGGTTCAAATTTACAGGACCGGTAACAATTTACTCATATTTGCAAGGTATGGGTGTCATTAATGATCATGAAATGACATGCGACTGGAAGTATCATGATTAGTACAATGCTATATTTACAAAATATATAACCTTTCTATATGTTTATCATTAAAAAAATTAACTTCATATGATAAACTGAATATAAATAGATAGTTGAAGTCAATATGGCGAAATTGAAGGGTATTATATTATTAAGTTCTAGTATGGCAGCATTACAAATTATAGATACCAGAACTGATAAAAAAGTTGAAAATGTTCATCGTGAGTTCAATGAAAGTGATATTAATGCGTCAGTATTTACTAGCGAAATCATGCGTCGCGCATTGGAACAAATACACCGTTTTCAACAATTATTGCGGGATTATGCTGTGATAGATGTGCAATTATTTGGAAGTGAAGCGCTGTCACAGGTTAAAAATGCTGTATACTTTGCTGATCAAATTGAAAGCACAACAGGGCTGAGAATTAACTGGTTGAATGGTAATCAAGAAAGTTATTATCGTCAACTAGCTGTTCGGCAATCAGATAAATTACAACAAAATTTGTCTCTTAAAAATAATACGTTTGTGCTTGGTATGAGTTCGAGTCGGATTGATTTAGGTTATTTTGAAAAAAATCGTTTTGAGTTTTCCCAACATTCCGCTATTGGGCCAGTGAGATTAGCACAATCAATTAATGACATGTCAGTTGAAGTCGCACAAGTAACTGAGTTGGCTGAAGAGTTTATTAATAGTAAATTAGCTGATTTTTGGCATATGTTGCCACCGTTTAAGCCAACTGAAACGCTTGTCCTACTAGGTGGGGATGCTGCGCAAAATATATTTTTATCCGAACAAAAACATTGGGAAAGTATCTCAAAAAAACAGATTAAAAATGTCATTAGTAATTTATCAGGTATGAATGATCAAGCCATTATCGATAAATATGCGATTGATTTAAATGATGTTCCTTTCGCATTAACTGAAATGTTGCTGTTAATGAATGTGATGAATGCCATAGCAGTGGATGAGGTTAACATTAGCGATTTAACGATGCTAGATGGTCTATCGATGAAGGACGTTCATGATGAAGACGACATTATTACGGCTGCCCGTGGCATTGCGGACAGATACATGGTTGAAGAACGGCACCGCGAAGTCGTGTTGACGTACGCGCAACAATTATTTGATCGATTGAAAAAAGTGCATCATTTAGATAAACGTGATCGTTTATTGCTTGGAGTCGTCGCCTTAGTGCATGATGTCGGTAGCTTTATTAATTCGCAAAGGCATTACCAATATTCAGAGGAGATTTTATCAGGTATTGATTTTCATGGATTGTCAACAGTAGAGCAGCGTATGATTGCCTCTATAGCGCGTTATCATAGCGCGGAAACCCCTGATAGTGCTTTACGTACAGTACAAGATTTTTCACCGCAACAGCGTTTAAGAATTGCTAAACTTGCAGCGTTACTAAGACTAGCTGATGCCTTAGATGACAGCCGATTACAAAAAATTGATAAATTAACAGTCTCAGTGACGGATAAAAGCATTAAAATTACTGGTCAGTCGGTTGCTGATCTACAGCTAGAAATTTATACGTTTGATCAAAAAGCTGTTTTTTTTGAAGCTGTGTTTGGGTTACCGATTAGCCTAAAGAGAAAAGGAAGAAGGGTGTAATGATTGATTTTAAGCAGTCAAAATATTATGTCAATCGTGAAATTAGTTGGTTAGCCTTTAATGATCGTGTGTTAGAAGAGGCAAGAGATGTTTATAATCCGTTACTGGAGCGCGCTAATTTTTTAGCCATTACGCAAAAAAACATGGACGAATGGTTCATGGTGCGTGTTGCGAGTTTGCAACAACAGGTAATGATAGGACTTGATAAGGCAGATGCATCGGGATTAACACCAAAAAAACAATTAGATCAAGTATCACTTGTCGCAGGTCAACAGATTAAAAATCAGTATCAAGTGTTAACACGTAGTCTATTGCCTGCTTTAAAACGCGAGGGATTTGAATTGTTACGTGCTGCTGATTTGTCCACCACGCAGTATCATTTTTTGAAACAATTTTTTGAGCAAGAACTGCTTCCTGTATTGACACCAATGGCTATT
The DNA here is from genome assembly GCF_016908715.1 of Leuconostoc rapi. Classification (GTDB taxonomy): domain Bacteria; phylum Bacillota; class Bacilli; order Lactobacillales; family Lactobacillaceae; genus Leuconostoc; species Leuconostoc rapi. Next base: position 73,948 of record NZ_JAFBEK010000002.1, read on the forward strand.
GATTCAACACGTCCGTTTCCTTTTTTAGCTAACGATACATTAAATATTGGTGTCCGGCTTAAAAAAGAAAACGAAAAGTCGGAAAAATATATTGCTGTATTGCAGGTACCAGAGACATCAGGTCGTGTGATTACTCTGCCAGAAGAAAATCAGTATATCCTAATTGAGGACATTGTCCAGCTTTTTTTGGGATCACTGTTTCCAGGATATACCATTAAAGAATCTATGGTATTCCATGTGCTGAGAGATATGGAATTAGATATCGCTGACGATGAGGATACACCCAATATCTTACAAGATGTTCAGTCTAAGTTGCAGGAACGTGAGCGTGGCCGCATTATTCGCGTCATCTTATCACACACCACTAGCAAAGCTTTGATGACAAAGTTGATTAAATTATTGCATGTTGATGAAGAGCGGACCTATCGTGTGAATGGACCGATTGATTTAACTTTTTTAAGTGCTTGGCTCAAGTTAATAACCGCGCCAGAGTTACAATTTCCGTCTTTTACGGGTTATAATGATACCGATTTAGTACCAGATAAGTTGTTTGCTAGTATTCGGCAAAAAGACTATTTACTACACCACCCCTACGACTCTTTTAAGTCAGTTGTATCGTTTATCCAAACAGCAGCTCAAGATGATCAGGTTTTGGCAATTAAAATGACCTTGTATCGTGTTTCTGGGAAATCGCCAATTATTAAAGCACTTGGGGATGCGGCGCGACGTGGTAAACAGGTGACGGTTTTAGTAGAAATTAAAGCGCGCTTCGATGAAGAAAATAATGTCCATTGGGCGCGTGAACTGGAGCAACAGGGTGTTCACGTAGTCTATGGTTTGCGTGGTTTGAAGACACACGCAAAAGTTGTTTTGGTGGTTCGTCGTGAAGATGATGCAATTAGACGCTATGTACACTTGGGGACAGGAAACTATAATGACGTCACAGCTAATTTTTATACGGATTTGGGTCTTTTGACGAGCGATTCTGAATTAGGGGCGGATGTTGCGTCAATCTTTAATATTTTAACGGGTTATTCAGACCCTGGTTACTTTCATCAGTTGCATATGTCACCCGATGGTATTCGTGAATTCATTTACGAACAAATTGATAATGAAATTACCAATGCTAAAGCCGGTCGGCCGGCAGCAATCAAAATGAAGTTTAATTCATTATCAGACGAACAAATGATTCGTCGCTTGTACCAAGCTAGTTACGCTGGTGTGAAGATACAATTGATTATTCGTGGCATTACAATGTTAAAGGTTGATTTGCCAGAGGTGAGTGACACAATAGAAGTACATTCAATTGTTGGTCGTTTTTTGGAGCATAGTCGTATTTATAGCTTTGAAAACGACGGAAACCCAAAAGTTTATTTGTCGTCAGCAGATTTAATGACACGTAATTTAAATCGACGTGTTGAATTGTTATTTCCACTTAAAAATGAACCCATTAGAGATAAGGTGTTGGCAATTTTTCAAACAATGTGGGACGATAATGTTAAAACACGTGTTCTCCAAGCCGATGGTCGTTTTGTTAAGAAAGATCGTCGGGGTGTGGTAGCTTTAAACTCACAAGAGAAGTTTATTAACGATAGTTTATTACAACAAAAAAAGCAGATCAAACGTGAAAGCTTGGAAACAGCAACCCAACAATTTGAACCGCTAAATAATCCATTCTTAAATGAAAAGCAGGGAAACGAATCATGACAGTGATTGCAGTAATCGATTTAGGATCTAATTCAGTACGAATGACAGTTAGCCGTTATCATAGAGACGGTTCTTACGAAGTATTAGCTAGATTTCAAGAAATGGTACGTTTATCAGAAGGTATGGGACCGAATAAAGTGTTACAGCCAGAAGCTATTTCACGTGCAATGATTGTTTTGAATAAATTTAAGCAAGCGCTTTCGGCCTACCAAGTCAATAAATTAGAAGTCTATGCGGTGGCTACGGCTGCTGTTCGTCAAGCAAGCAATCAAGGAGAATTTTTAGCCGCTTTCAAAGAAACTATGGGATTTGATTTGCGAGTGTTAGCTGGTGAAGAGGAAGCACATTTTGATTATGTTGGTGTGATCAACACCTTACCGATCAATGATGCCTTGATTTTAGATACTGGTGGTGCCTCATCAGAAATTATTTTAGTTAGGAATCAACAGGCAGTACATGCGGTGAGTTTACCAGTAGGGGCTGTTAATATTTCTGAAACTTATTTAGGGACAGATAAGATATTAGCTAGTGAGTTATTTGAAGCTATTGTTGCACTCCGCCAACTTTTTGGTGATATTGCATGGTTACACGAGTCGAAAAATATGCCAGTTATTGCTCTTGGTGGGAGTAATCGTACATTAGCTAAAATAAGCCGTAAAAAAGAAAAAATTCAAGATATGGCCGTGCATGGCTATCATCTAAACATTCAAGAAGTGGCATCAATTTATGGGAATATCTTAAAAAAAGATTTGGATGGCCGTAAAAAAATGCCCGGTCTCGCCAAAGAACGAGGCGACATCATTGTCGGCGGGTTATTACCCTTAGTTGAGTTACTTCTGTTTACCGAAGGACAACAAGTTATTTTTTCACAAAGTGGCTTGCGAGAAGGTGTGCTTTTTGAACAAATCTCATCCAATACAGGTCATGATGTTGTCTCGCCAGAGCCAGCAGCGATGACAATGGATGCAGAGGATTTACCATGATAACAGCGCTAATCGTGTCATTTGACCCGAAATAAAAAAAGACAAGCCTTAACGTTAAAGGTTTGTCTTTTTTTATGATCTACCCGGGAGTCGAACCCGGATTTCAAGAACCGGAATCTTGCGTGCGATCCATTACACTAGCAGATCATAACTATTTAATTATAGCTTATTTTACCGGAATTTCAAAGAAAGTTTCTTCACCAATTTCAAAAGTGACTTGGCCGGCTAATACATTTGTGATGTCAGTCTGAAATTCATCTAATCGATCAGCAGATACGGGAATGATTAGATGTACTGCAGTATCATACGTTGTCGTTGTAATTTGGTAATTATGGTTTGAAAGCCAGTAAGTAATCATGTCGGTATTTTTGTAGTCTACTGTAACTGTTATTTTTTGCTGGGTAACACGTAAAACGAAGCCAGCACTGCTGACGCCTTCTGCTACTGTGCCAGCATAAGCACGTATTAAGCCGCCAGCGCCTAATTTAATACCACCAAAATAGCGCGTTACAACGGCAACGACATCATGTAAATTGTTTTTTTGCAATACTTCTAACATGGGAACACCAGCAGTGCCGCTGGGTTCACCATTATCAGAATAACGTTTAATTTGGCTATTGTCACCTAAAACATAAGCAAATACGTGATGTGCTGCTTTGGGGTGTTTTTTACTGATTTCATCAACAAAAGACTGGGCAGATGCCTCAGAATCAATTCGTGACATATTTAAAATGAACCGTGATTTTTTAATTTCTTGCGTCCAAGAAAAATTATGGGGCGCAATTGTGAGATAGTCTGACATATATCGTATTATACAGTATGAAAGTACATTATGGTCGTCAAATTATTCAGCCTAAAATAGCCACATCATCAGAAAAATTCACTATCTCACCAGCCTTTATTGCACACGTTTGCCAACGCTGTGGTCAAAAAAATAATGAAAAATTACCCAACAATCATTTCTATTGCCAAGCGTGTTTATCTTTAGGACGTGTTAGCTCTCATGACGTGTTGTTATCATATCCTGAACCCAATGATTTTACAGGTGAGGTGATATTATCGTGGCAAGGACGTCTCACTAGGCAACAGCAGGATGTCAGTGATGAACTCATTGAAACACTTGCACGACAACGTGAGCATCTTATTTGGGCTGTTACGGGTGCTGGTAAAACAGAAATGTTGTTTCCGGTCATTTATCAAGCATTGAAACAAAAGTTGCGTGTGGCAATTGTGTCACCACGGATTGATGTGATTGTTGAACTTGCGCCACGCCTGCGACAAGCATTTTCACAGACTGATATGGTTGTGTTACATGGCGCGCAAACAGAAGACTACCGTTATACACAGTTAGTATTAGCCACAACGCACCAAATGTTACGTTTTAAATCGGCATTTGATTTATTAATTGTGGATGAGGTCGATAGCTTTCCTTATGCGGGAGATAAAATGTTAGAACATGCTGTTGAGACCGCTCGCAAAAGTCATAGTGCGCTCATTTATCTTAGCGCTACACCAACAAAAGCACTTCAAAAGCGCGTTAAACATCATGAATTAATGGCCTCGTATTTACCATTGCGATTTCATCAACACTTATTACCGACGTTGAACACCAAAATAGTTAGTGATTGGCGAAAAAAATTACCTGCCAAATTTTTAAAACAAATTCGTCAATTAACACAAAACCATGGTCGATTCTTAATTTTTGTGCCCAAAGTAGCGGACTTAAAACCTGTTTTTCAGATGATTGAAAAACATTTTCCAGACATCAATGGTGCTTATGTTCACGCTGCCGATCCCTATCGACAAGAAAAAGTACAAAAAATGAGAGATGAGGCATATCAATATCTTGTCACAACGACGATTTTGGAACGAGGTGTGACATTTCCTGGGATTGATGTCTTAATTTTAGGTGCAGATGAAGCAATATTTAGTGAGAATGCGCTGGTTCAAATTGCTGGTAGAGTTGGCCGTAGTAAGGATCGACCAACTGGTCTTGTTTTGGCTTACATTCAGCATACCACGCTTAAAATAAGAGCAGCGCAGCATCAAATAAAGCAAATGAATCGGCGCGGGAAGCGTTTGGGAGGACAATGATGACCTGTCGTTTATGCCAAGAATTTCTTGATGATCACGCATCATTATTGCAAACGTTTGGATTTATAAAATGGCAAAAAAGGCAAATATGTCAAGTTTGCGAAGCAACATTTTCATTAATTAAAACAGGGTGTTTAGGTTGTGGTCGTAACCAAGATACGCAACAATTGTGTTATGATTGCCAGCGTTGGCAACAACAAGGCAAACAACTACTAAATCATCAAGCGTTATATCAATACAATGATGCGATGCGTCAATTTATGCAGCAGTATAAATTTAATGGTGACTACGCTTTGCGTGCTATTTTTAATCATGAGTTAATCCAAAAAGTACAGACTATAGCTACGGATATGGTTGTGCCTATTCCAGTGAGCCAGCACACGATGTTTACACGCGGATTTAACCAAACTACAGGTTTAATAGCAGGTATTAAGTACCAATCTATCTTGCAAGTCAGGACAACGCAAAAGTCGCACCAGTCTCAATTTAATCGGCAAGAACGTTTGACACGAGAGCAGATTTTTACTGTTAAAGAAGGTGTATCGTTACAAGGTAAACAAATTTTATTGATTGATGATGTCTATACCACAGGAAATACTTTATTTCATGCCGCCGATTTGTTATATGAATTAGGTGCTGAAAATGTGAAAAGTTTATCCTTAGCACGATAAATATGAAAAAATGAAGATTTTTACAGAAAACGCTTACACATGTGGTATAATTAATATAGTAACTCAATGGAGGAATTAATTATGTTAGATTATAATGTACGTGGCGAAAATATCGCAGTGACTGACGCACTCCGAGAATATGTGGAGAAGCGTTTGACAAAGTTAAACCGTTATATCGAGGAAAAATCTCGTGCGAACGTTAACTTGCGCACCTATAAGTCAGATAATTCTGGTAAAGCTGAAGTAACGATCGTATTACCTTATGTTGTGTTACGCGCAGAAGATACAAACCCAGATCTGTATGCAGCCGTAGATGCTGTATCTGAAAAGTTGGAACGTCAGATTCGTAAGTATAAGACGAAAATTAACCGTAAATCACGTGAAACAGGGTTTAAGGGTATTGATTCTAATGATGAAATCCCAGCTGCGGACGTTGATGATGATGCATTACAAATTGTTCGTACAAAGCAAGTTGACTTGAAACCAATGTCACCAGAAGAAGCAGCATTGCAAATGGACTTACTAGAGCATGACTTTTTCATCTTTCAGGATGCTGAAACAAACACTGACTCAGTGATTTACAAGCGTCAAGATGGTAAATATGGTCTGCTTGAAACTGCAGAACGTTAAATTGAAATGAAAAAGCCAAACCCTCGTTTGGCTTTTTATTATGACAAAAATTTGTGTTAAAAGTCATAAAAATTTATAAAGATGCCCCTAAAATTCTCTTTTATCGTTATGCTAGTAAAGTATATCTAGTAGATTAAAGAGGTTTTTTTATGTCAAGTTGGCTGTATTTATTTAAAAATAAACGACAATTAGTCAAGTGGCTAGTTGCAACTGTGCTTCCAATTTTATTTGTGGTGGGTTTTTTAAGTGTGACGAATCACACGTCACAACAAGTTAATCAACTTCGCGTCGCAGTTGTTAATTTGGATAAGGGTGCGCGTTATCGTGATAAACAACGTGATATTGGCGATGATTTTTCACGTACATTACATCAAAATAGATCGTTTAAAGCGATTAACTATGCCACACAAAATCAGGCAGAATCAGCTTTGCGTCACGGTAATGTTAGTGCTGTTGTTATTATGCCAATTAATTTTACCAGTCAGCTAGCGTCTGCTCAAAAATCTGGTAAAAGTGTTAGCATTAAACAGCTGATTGCTAGTGGGCAGAGTCAATTTGCATCTCAGTATATCCAGCGTGAACTAATCAGTACATTAAATCGCGAAAATACACTATTGTCAGTTGGTATAGCTAATAGTTCAGTACTAAAAAAACTGACTAATCAAAGTCAAAGTTTGTCAAAACAAGCCGATGATTTGCAAGTTAACTTGCAGGCTGTGGGTAATGGCATCGATGAACAGACAACGAGTGACCTTCAAGAAAAAACTAATGATGAAGCGACTAAATTAGCCAGTTATTCCGCGCAACTTAATGATGCTGTGAGTGCAGGAGATACAGCTAAAATTCAAGAGATGGCTGTAGCGATTAATGACGTTTCTTACGCAATGCAAACAACTGTTGTCGGTGGGATTAGTAATATTTCAGCAAACCTCAGTCAGACGAAAGCACTGAGTGACCGCACAGGCGTTATTCAATCAAGTGCTAAAGACATCCAAAATGGGCAATCACAAATTGCCTCCCAACTAAAAGATATGCTTGGTGAGCAGGCAGCTAATCAAAATATGTCACCGCTATCACAAATTGTATCCTTTGATACGACAGATATTCAACCGATTAAACAAGGTGGACAAACGATGTTGCCTAATATTTTGGTCATCGGTGTTACCATCTTAGCTATGTTATTTGGTCTGATGCTCCCCTTGAAATCTGCTAAAAAAGAGGCACTTGCGTTAGAACAATGGTGGGGAACTTTTCAAATTGCTGGCGTATTAAATATGTTGGCAATCATGTTGATGGTGCTTGGTACCAAGCTTTTAAATATATCAATAGGCAATTACTGGTCTGTCACTGGTGTTACGTTGGTGGCGTCATTGGCAATGATGAGCATCGTTTGGTATTTAAAACAATTAATGGGTCAAAGTGGCTGGTGGCTTGCACTATCGGTTATGTTGCTACAAGCCATTTTTACGATAACGACAACACCAGAAGCTATGTCGACAGGTATTTTTAAATTTATCCGTAATATTTTGCCACTGACAGCCTTGAATAATGCGATCACACGATTAGTGTTTGGTGGTTATGTGCAACAGGAAGTTATGATATTAATTTTGTGGTTGTTAGTATTTGTCATATTGCTAGTGACATATTATCGCATTCAGCAACGTCACATTTTGACAAACGAACTGAGTGAATCATGAGCTAGATAGCTGATTGATTTTAGAACATATGAGTGATTTGAATATGGCAATGGAAGTATGGCGAAAGTCATACTTTTTTAAAACTAAAAAGGGTGTAAAATAATTGTATGGGCACAAGAACAACAAGTGAAGCAACACGCGAAAAAATTTTATTAGCGGCAACGACGCTTTTTTTGGCGCGTGGTTATGCGCAAACAACGACACGTGAAATTACTAAGGTACTCAATATGACACAACCAGCTTTATACCATTATTTTGGCGATAAAGAGGCACTATTCGTTGAAGTTATTAAACGTGTGGGTCAACAGGTTGCCACTAATATGCAGTTGGTGTTGGCTAAGACATACGATCAACCTATTGCGCAACTTGTTGATATGACACAGGTCATTGTCACTCGCCATCCGCGAGATGTGTTCACATTAATCCATGGCAGTTTTTCAGACCTATCTTCGGTGAGTCAACGTGAGTTAGGAATTGTATTTGGTCGTGATTACGTTATGCCTATTGCACAATTTTTTGATCAGGAAGCGCTTAAATTACGTCATCACATCGACCCAAAAATTGCGAGTTCGTTTTATATTACCAGCTTGGCACCCTTATTTAGTGACTTTCATGCAATTAATAATGAACAAACGATGACTGAACGAATTCAACAATTACTTGATTTGATACTTTATGGTGTCGCGCAACGTTGAGTTTTAGTGTGCTAAATGTTATGCTAGAAGAAGAATTTAACGGAGAATCAGATATGGCTAGTCAAAGAGTATCACTTGCGTGTACAGTTTGTGGATCACGTAACTACACATTAACATTATCAAAAGATCGTACAGAACGCCTTGCAGTTAAAAAGTTTTGTGCGTTTTGTGGCAAGCACACATTGCACCAACAAACAAAGTAAAGGTTGACGAGTATGTTGAAATATTTTAGAAACGTTGCTACTGAAATGAAAAATGTGACTTGGCTGTCACAAGATCAAGCTTCCAAAGAAACAGTTACAGTTATTACTGTTTCTGTTATTTTTGCACTCTTCTTAGGTGGTGTTGATTGGCTTTTGCAAAGCGGGTTTAGTTTTATCATGAATTGATAGCATAACTATAAAAAATATAGTATACTATTATTAACGACAAACAAGGAACTTCTTTAAACAGGGGTTCTTTTTTATATCAAAAAATGAAGGGACGCTTTGCGCTTAATATAATGTCAGAAAATAACGATTTATCACAAGAAAATAACGAGATACCAGTTAATAATACAGACGATATTGAAAAGTCATGGTTCGTTGTTCATACTTATTCTGGTTATGAACATAAAGTCAAGGCTAATCTAGAATCACGTACGCAAACGATGCGAATGACGGAACAAATTTTCCGAATTTTAGTGCCTGAACAAGAAGTGACAACTATTCAAGATGGTGAAGCAAAAACGTCTGTTGAAAACGATTTTCCTGGCTATGTTTTAGTCGAAATGGCAACACCACAAGATTACAACATGACAGATGAAGCCTGGTATGTGGTTCGTAACACGCCGGGCGTTACTGGTTTCTTGGGATCCCATGGTGCCGGATCAAAGCCAAACTCTTTGATGCCAGAAGAGGTTGATCTTCTGATGAAACGCATGGGGATGGCAACACGTGAAGTTGTGACGTTAGCTGTTGAAGCCGGTCAAATTGTCAAAATAATTGCTGGACCTTTTTCAGGTATGGAAGGTACAGTGACAGCTGTGGATTCTGAAAAGCAAACATTAGAAGCAACCGTTGAAGTCTTTGGTCGTGAAACACCAACAGAATTAGATTTTGCAGATGTTGATACTGTTTTGGATGATAAGTAATCAGGTGTTATGTGATTGATAAAAATGTTGCAAAAACATTTTTATTTTTGTATAATTAACAGGTATGTCATCGACATGCGTGGGAGCAGCACTTAAGCTGCGTCTACCACAACACGAGGAGGAAAAAATCGTGGCTAAAAAAGTTACAACAGTTGTTAAATTACAAATTGCCGCTGCTAAAGCAACGCCAGCACCACCAGTTGGTCCAGCGTTGGGACAGGCCGGTATTAATATCGCGCAATTCACAAAAGAATTTAATGCGCGTACTGCAGACCAAGTAGGTTCAATCGTTCCGGTTGAAATCTCTGTATTCGACGATCGTTCATTCGAATTCGTTACAAAGACACCACCTGCTGCTGATCAATTACGTAAGATCGTAGGAAAGGGTTCTGGAGAACCTAACACTAAGAAGGTCGGAAACGTTACTTTGGATCAAATTCGTGCAATTGCTGAAAACAAGATGGATGATTTAAATGCCAACGATGTCACAGCAGCTATGCGTATGATTGAAGGTACAGCACGTTCAATGGGTGTTACTGTTGAAGGTGTTGACTTGACTGTTGAAGGTACAGCAATCAAGGAGGACGCAGAATAATGACTCAAAAACACGGTAAAAAATATACTGCAGCGTTGGCAAAGGTTGAAGCTGAAAAGAACTATGCTTTGAACGATGCAGTCACATTAGTTAAAGAACTTGATTACGCTAACTATGATGCTTCTGTTGAAATTGTTTTCAACTTGAATGTTGACACACGTCAAGCAGACCAACAATTACGTGGGGCTGTTGTGTTACCAAACGGCACAGGTAAGGATAAGAAAGTTATTGTCTTTGCACAAGGCGACAAGGCTAAAGAAGCTGAAGCTGCTGGTGCTGATGTTGTTGGCGCAGCTGATCTAGTTGCACAAATTCAAAGTGGTTGGATGGACTTTGATACAGCTATCGCAACGCCTGACATGATGGCTCAAGTTGGACGTGTTGCTCGTATCTTGGGACCTAAGGGATTGATGCCTAACCCAAAGACTGGCACAGTTACAATGGATGTTACCAAGGCTGTTTCAGATGCTAAGGGTGGTCAAGTAACATACCGTACAGATCGTGACGGTAACGTTGCTGTTCCTGTTGGACGTGTGTCATTTGATGAAGCTAAGTTGGCTGAAAACATCAAAACAATTGCAACAACTGTTTTGAAGTCACGTCCTGCCGCTGTTAAGGGAACATACGTACAACACGTATCAATCTCATCAACTGTTAGCCCATCTGTTACATTGGATGTTAATTCATTGTAATATTTGACGATATCAATTTCATTTGATATACTCATTAAGTAAATTAAATCATTTTGCCTAAGACTCAGGAGGTACTTGTACCTTAATATCCTGCCGAGGAAGTTTAAAAACTTTTCCTGTGTGTCTTTTGGTGCACAGGATTTCTTTTGCAAAATAATATTATGAAAGGAGAATATATATCATGAGTGAAAAAGCTATTGCAGTTAAAGCACAAAAAGTTGAAGAGATTGCTGATCAATTCAAAAGTGCTGCTTCAGCCGTTGTTGTTGATGCACGTGGACTAACTGTTGCGCAATCAACAGACCTACGTCACCAATTACGTCAAGAAGGTGTTGTTCTTGAAGTGATCAAAAACAAAATTTTGACACGTGCCGCTGAAAAAGCTGGTTATGCTGAATTGAACGACGTTTTTGCCGGTCCTTCAGCTGTTGCATTCTCAGCAGATGATGCTATTGCACCATCACGTATTTTGAAGAAGTTTGCTGATGCTAACGATAAGTTAGAAATCAAGGGTGGTGTTGTCGATGGCAACATTGCTAACTTGGAAGACATTAACAAGTACGCATCTTTGCCATCACGCGAAGGTTTGCTTGGTCAATTGATGGCAGAATTCCAATTCTCAATTCGTTCATTTGCATATGCTGTTAAGGCGGTGCAAGAGAAGCTAGAAGAAGATGGTACTGCTGCACCTGTAGAAGAAGCACCTGCAGCTGAATAAGTTGTTAGGTATGCTTAAAAATTAAAATACACATAAAAAATTGGAGGATTTAATCATGGCTTTTGATAAAGACGCGATTATCGCATCATTGAAAGATGCAACTATCTTGGATTTGGCTGACTTGGTTTCAGCAATCGAAGAAGAATTTAATGTTTCAGCCGCAGCTCCTGTAGCCGCAGCTGGTGGTGCCGAAGGCGGAGCAGCTGAAAAGACAGAATTCGACGTAGAATTAACTTCAGCAGGAACTGCTAAAGTTAAGGTTATCAAGGCAGTTCGTGAAGCAACTGGTCTTGGATTGAAGGAAGCTAAAGACTTAGTTGATAACGCACCTTCAATTGTTAAAGAAGGTCTTGACGAAGCAGCAGCTAACGAATTGAAGGCAGCTTTGGAAGAAACAGGCGCAGCAGTAGCAGTGAAGTAATTTTTTCTGGTACGACTGATGAATCAATTTTTATTGCTTGGGCCATTAAAAGCGCATACAATAAATGGTTCGCCATATTAAAAGAGGTACCTCGGTGCTTCTTTTTTTGTACATAAACGTAAGGAGCCATTATGAGTATATCTAACGAAAAAGTTGCTGGGGAAATGTATTTTACAGCTAATCCCAATTCAGAACATCATTATCAAAATTTTGATTTTGAACTCTTAGGTCATTATTTACATTTTAAGACTGATAGTGGTGTTTTTTCAAAATCAACTGTTGATTTTGGTACACGAACAATGCTGACAGCTCTTACTAAAACAACTATTGAACCAGGTAAAGTTCTCGATTTAGGTACTGGTTATGGTCCAGTTGGTATTGCAATTGCTAAAGCATTGCGAAGACAGGTAGACATGTCTGATGTCAATGAACGTGCGTTAGCTTTAGCGCGTCAAAATGCAGATAGTAATGGTGTTGGTGATCAAGTCAAAATTTTCCAGTCAGACATGTATGCCAATATTTCTGATAAATACGCTTTGATTTTAGTCAACCCACCTATTCGAGCAGGTAAAGTTGTTGTTACGACAATGCTGCAAGAAGGGATCAATCACTTAATACCAGGTGGTAAATTGATTGCAGTGTTACAAAAAAAGCAAGGCGCACCTTCAGCGCAAAAGAATCTGTTATCGACATTTGGGAACGTGACAACTATTCATAAAGATAAAGGTTATTATATTTTGGAGAGCATCTATGACCCAAATTCCAACATTTAGTGTAGAACAAATTGATTATTTTATGCAAGTTGCGTTGAACGAAGCTAAATTAGCTGACGAAGCGGGAGAAGTGCCTGTTGGAGCAGTCATTGTTAGAAATAATGAAATTATCGCTCGTGCACACAATCATCGTGAGTCTCACCAATTAGCAACGGCACATGCTGAATTAATAGCGATTGAGTCTGCTAATCACTTACTAAATTCATGGCGCTTAGAAAATACAGCATTATTTGTGACACTTGAACCTTGCATTATGTGTGCTGGTGCAATTATTAACGCGCGAATTCCGGTTGTTTATTTTGGGGCGATGGATAGTAAAGGTGGTGGCACACGTTCACTATATCATTTGTTGGAAGATGATCGCCTGAACCATCAGGTTGAAGTACACTCTGATATTAGAGCTTCAGAAGGTGGGCGCTTATTGCAAGATTTCTTTGGAAACATTCGAAAAAAACGGCAATCTAAAAAATAATAAGCAAAATTTACACTATTATGGTAATGTCGTATTATAATATAAACAGACTTATAAAAAGGACAAAATACATGCAAAATCCAAATGCTTGGCGCAATGACCAAGACTATTTAAATATTGTCGATGATTTATTGCAACATGATGAGGTACAACAACTCGCACAGTATACACAGCATCACTTTTCTAATCGTTTGCGTCATTCTATTTCGGTATCTTATCAGTCTTATCTTATTGCAAAAAAAATTGGAGCAGATGCTACAGCCACAGCTCGTGCAGGATTGCTCCACGATTTATTTTATTATGATTGGCGTGTGACGAAGTTTGAAGAGGGATCACATGCTTATGTTCATCCTCGTATTGCGCTCAAAAACGCACAAAAAATTACACCTATCAATCCAAAAGAAGCAGATATTATTCTAAAACATATGTTTGGTGCAACGATTGCGTTACCCAAATATCGTGAAAGTTGGATTGTGTCAATCGTCGATGATTTTGCAGCGGTTAATGAATACTTAGTTCCAAAGGCCTATTTGACATACTTCAAATGGCATACAAAATGGGTTAAAAAAGTCGCAGAAGTATTTGCGTAAATCTTGAAAATTAGATATAATAGTAAAGCAGGCAAGCATCGGCTCTCGAACTGGGTCAGGACAGGAATGTAGCAGCTCTAAGGTTGTTCGGTGCTGTGCTTGTGTACATATTTGGCCGCGTAGCGGTCTTTTTTTGTAAGTAACGGGCTGAAGGCAATGCCGCTACTCTAGTTAGCAAACGACATAGCAGTTTAATTATTATTGGAGGTGATAACATTGGCATATCAAGCATTATATCGGGTTTATCGGCCGAGAACATTTGATGATATGGTTGGACAAGACGTTATCACCCAGACACTTAAAAATGCCATTGAAACGCACCAAACTGGACATGCGTATTTGTTTTCAGGGCCACGTGGTACGGGAAAAACTTCCGCCGCTAAAATTTTCGCTCGTGAGATTAATGGCATCACACCTGATACTGCAGACTCACAAATACCAGATATTGTTGAATTTGATGCGGCATCTAATAGCCGAGTTGAAGATATGCGAGATATCTTATCTAACGTGGATTACGCACCAATTGAATCGGAATATAAAGTTTACATCATTGATGAAGTACATATGTTATCAAATAGTGCGTTTAACGCATTATTGAAGACATTAGAAGAACCGCCAGCCAATGTGAAATTTATTTTAGCCACGACTGAACCACAAAAGGTGCCAGTGACAATTTTGTCAAGAACTCAGCGTTTTGAGTTCAAGCGGATTGATAATTTAGTTATTCAAGCACAATTAGCTGATATTTTGCGTCAACAAAACATTGCTTATGAAGATGATGCTTTGCGCATTATTGCAAATGTGGCAGAAGGCGGCATGAGAGATGCGCTGTCAATCTTAGACCAAGTCATTGCTTTTGGTACTGACAAGGTGACGATTAACAATGCGTTACAGGTAACAGGGTCAACTACTGCAACACAACTGGTAGCTTATCTTAAGGCAATCAGTGCGGGTGATACACCAACAAGTTTGCAGACACTACATGATATTTTACGTGAAGGGAAAGATGCCCAACGACTAGTGGTGGACATTCTTGGATTATTGCGTGATGTCATGCTCGTTGATGTTGCACCAGATTTAATCAAGTCAACTGTTCCCCTTGCTGAATTAAAAACTTTAGTAAATTCCTTGGCAATACCACGTATTGAAGCCATGATGGTTATTCTAGATGATATTCAAAAACAGTTAATGCAGACAACGCAGAGTGATATTTATTTAGAGTTATTAACCGTTAAATTGAGTATGGTGGGCTCACCAGCCGTTAAACAAACTGATATAACTCAAAAATCATCTTCAAGTCATCCATCTACGAATGCACAGTCGTCAGCTATTCGTGTGTCTAAGACTGAACCGACACCAAGATTACCAGTCGAAGAAAAACCAGTTGTTAGATTAGATTCTGAAGCTGATCAAGTTGTAATCATGCAAAATGAATCTCCCGCAATGGTGCAAGATTCGTCACAGCACAATGATAGCCACACGGATGAGTTATTATTGGTGCGTACGGGACAAGAAGCAGTATTTGCCATCTTAAAAAAAGCCAAAAGAGAGGCATTAAACCATCTTAAAAATACGTGGTCGACGTTAATTAGTCAATTTGATGTGGCGCAACAAGCATTGCTGACCATTGCTGAACCGGTTGCAGCTAGCGATGAAGGGGTCGTGTTAGCCTTTGATTACCCAGCGTTACTTGAACAGGCTTTGTATGATGAAAATCTTCAAAATGAATTGTCAACTGCGTTTTTAGCGCAACATATACCCGTAGAAATGGTATTTATTTCTCAAGATGATTGGCGACAACAGCGTGCAGCATACGTCCAAGAATTGAAATCTGGTGTGACCAGAAGTATGGCACTAACTGATTTGCCACGAGTAAAGCGTCAACAGACAAGTGAAAAACTTGAAAAAGCGACTGATACTCATGTTGCAACCTCAGAAGCACCTGTTGTTGCTGAAGCTAAAAAAATATTCGGCGATGATATTGTGACAGTCATTGACTGATAAAGAAAGGAACGGCCAGTAACGCCACCCATACTATGGAATATCCGGAACCAATTGCAAAATTAATAGATAGCTATACAAAGTTACCAGGTATTGGATCAAAAACAGCGACACGACTAGCATTCTACACCCTGGGTATGAACGAGGATGATGTGGTAGATTTTTCGAAATCACTGCTTTCTGCTAAAAATGACCTGACATTTTGTTCGATATGTGGGAATATTACAGAAAATTCTATGAACCCGTGTGTGATTTGTCAAGATACGTCACGCGATCAATCCACTGTATTTGTTGTTGAGAACTCTCGGGATGTCATGGCAATGGAGAACACTCGAGATTATCATGGTTTGTATCACATTTTAAATGGTGTTATCTCGCCGCTTGCAGGTACTGGTCCCGAAGATATTAATTTGCCTAGCCTAATCAGACGCTTATCCCAGCATCAGGAGATTGATGAAGTTATCGTAGGGACAAATGTTAATGCTGAGGGGGAAGCCACTGCTATGTATCTGGCAAGGCTACTGAAACCTGCGGGTATTAAAGTGACACGATTAGCGCATGGTTTGGCAGTTGGCTCTGATATTGATTATGCCGATCAATTGACACTTATTAAAGCCGTACAAGGACGAACAGAACTATGATATTTGGTAAAAAAAAGCAAAATTTGCGTCGTGAATATGATGAATCGCTTGTATTTCAAATTGATAAAGCAAAAATTGATTGGGATACAGCAAAAAACTCTGAAGAAGCGTTGTTGGACGGACAAATTAATGTTCGGCTTATCCAATCTCAAACAGCGCTAACTAAGGCTAAATTTAATTATCTTTATCGAGAAGCGAGACGTCGGAAAACAGTTGGTCACATGCAAACACATGTTTTAAAAACAGATCGTAATCAATTTTAGTCATCATATTTGGAAAATGTTACAATCAAGTTAGTCATTAAATGACAAGAAAAGGTGACAACAATAATGACGAAGCCATTATTTATTACATTTGAAGGGCCAGAAGGCGCTGGGAAGACCAGCGTTTTAAAGCAATTAGTTGCTGAATTTCAGCAGATATTGGGTGATGATTTAATTTCGACGCGGGAACCGGGCGGTAACCCAATCTCAGAGGCAATACGTGCTATTCTCCAGCCTGAAGAAGACAACGGAATGGATGATAGAACTGAAGCGTTGTTGTACACAGCAGCACGGCGTCAGCACTTGGTGGAAACTGTTTTACCCGCATTGAGAGCCGGTAAAGTCGTTATATCAGACCGTTATGTTGATAGTTCATTAGCTTATCAAGGCGGTGGTCGTGGGTTGGGTATTGATAATATTTGGCAAATCAATCAATTTGCCATTGACGGCTTGCTACCTGATTTAACAATTTATTTTGATGTGCCACCAGAATTAGGTTTGGCACGTGTTAAAGCTAATCGCCAAGAAAAAATTGATCGTTTAGATAAAGAAAGCCTTGCTTTTCATCAAAAAGTGCGAGAAACATATTTAGAACTACAGGTTAAGTTTTCTGATAGAATTAAAATAGTAGATGCAACGCAGTCACTAGACAGCGTAGTGGATACAACACGGCAACTCTTATTAGAACGCATTAAATATCGAGAGGTATAAAATTTATGAAATTAGTGACAGCTATCGTTCAAGATAAAGATACAACAAAATTAAGCAATGCTTTTGTCAAAGCAGATATACGCGCGACACGATTAACAACATCAGGTGGTTTCTTGCGTTCGGGTAACACGACGTTTTTGATCGCCATTGAGGATGAGCGCGTGCAGTCTGTTTTGGATACGATTCAAACGGTATCACAAAAACGCAAGCAATATATGGTACCACCCGTCGGATTAGATGCTGGTGGCGAGCATGGTGGTATTTATCCTGTTGAGGTTGAAGTTGGTGGTGCGACAGTGTATACGCAAAGCATTGAATCATTTCATCAATTCTGATGGTTTCTAATTTTGTCACAATTGCGGAGCGCGTTTATCCTAAACAAGTCGCACATTTTATGACGTTACTTAAAGGTAAACAACTGAGCCATTTATATTTATTTATCGGACCAAGTCAACCCCAAAAGTTGGCTTTTTCGCAGTATTTAGCATGGCAAATTATTGGGGCTAATGAACGAAATGCGATACGATTAGACGAACATGATCATCCTGACGTTAATATCACACAACCTAGTTTACCGAAAAGTGGCGTGGGAACGAATCGTACTTGGAAAGTTGATCAAATTCGTGCTTTGAAACCAGAATTTGTGACAGTTGCTCAGGAAAGTACGCGGAAAGTTTTTATTTTTGATGCAGTGGAATCGTTGCATGCAGAAGCAGGCAATGCATTGTTAAAGTTCATTGAGGAACCGACTGGCCCACAAGTAATTTTCATGTTAGCCGAAAATATCAATGAAGTATTACCGACTATTCGTTCACGTGCGCAAATTGTAAACTTAGCACCCGAAGTGCAGTTAGATGAGATTGTTGATGATGCCATTAATGACACATGGCAAAAAAATACACAATTAATCTTATTTAAATGGTTTGAACTGATGATGCAACGCCGTATTGAAGCTTTTGTTTATGTACAATTACAGGTGATTAGTCAACTAAAAGAAAGTCAACAACAAGTGTTGTTTTTTAATTGGTTACACGAGTTATCGCGCGATACTATTGTTTTTGGTCAAATACCTGATGACTTGTTAAAGTTTCCGACACTTGTTGGTTTATACAAAACGTTGACCCAACATCATACAAAAGCGCGTCTGTTGGCGGCTAGCGATGCTTTATTAACAGATGACAAACTACGACATACGAACTTATCATTACAAACGCGGTTGGAAAAAATTGTGTTGGATGTGACAATTGCGTTAGGAGAATGACCATGCAACAACAAAAAAGCTTTGATAAACTGACCAAAACAGGCACGTTGTTTTTGGTGCCAACGCCAATAGGTAATTTACAAGATATGACGCCGCGTGCGGTAACTGTTTTAAAGCAAGTTGATCTTATTGCTGCAGAAGATACACGGCATACACAACAATTGCTCAATCATTTTGAGATTGATACCAAACAAACGAGTTTTCATGAACATAATTGGCAGGCCAAAATACCAAGCATTCTCACGGCCTTACTTCAAGGCAAAAATGTTGCCCAAGTTAGTGATGCCGGCATGCCGTCTATTTCTGATCCTGGAAAAGAATTGGTAGCAGCGGCCGTAGATCAAAATGTGACCGTCGTACCGATTCCTGGGGCGACAGCTGGTGTGACGGCTTTAATCGCCAGTGGATTAGTCCCACAGCCCTTTTATTTTTATGGATTTTTAAAGCGTAAAAATAACGAACAATTAGCTGAATTACAGCAATTATCGACCGTACGTGACACGATTATTTTTTATGAATCACCACATCGTATTCGAAAGACACTAGCGAACATACAAGAAGTAATGGGAAGTGATCGCAAGGTTGTTTTGGCGCGTGAGTTAACGAAACGTTATGAAGAATTTTTACGTGGTACGACACAGGAATTATTGGCTTGGGCAACAGAAAACGAGGCTCGCGGTGAATTTGTTGTGCTGATTGACGGGTACCATGGTATTGTCAAGGCAGATAATAGTTTAAATGATGATGAAGACTTGTCCGTCCACGATGCTGTTGAAAACCTTATTGGTAAGGGATTAAAACCCAATGCTGCCATTAAGCAAGTTGCTAAAACACGCGCGTTGGACCGACAGGCAGTTTATTCTGATTATCACGGATTGGCATAGTGTATGGTGTGTTGGTCAAATGATTAACATAATGAGGTAAGGGAATGGATCATGCAGACATTTGAAATTAAGCGACATGTTGAATATTATGAAGCTGATACAACAGGAAAACTCACGCTACCTATGATTTTGAATTGGGCGGTTTTAGCATCAAAAAAACAAAGTGATGCGCTTAAAGTTGGACAAGCAACTTACATGGGCCGTGGTTTAGGTTGGGTTATTTTACAATATGAAGTTGATATTAAGCGTCGACCAAATATCAATGAAGAAATTACAATTCGAACATTTGCTGCGAAATATAATCCTTTTTTTGTGAATCGACATTTTGCTTTTTTTGATACACAGGGGCATGAAATTGTTCATGTGAATTCTATTTGGGCAATGATTGATATTGACAACCGACGCATGGCACGATTACCACAAGATATTGTTGATAAGTACCAACCAGAACGTGTTAAACAGGTGCCAAGAATTGCTAAACCTATGCAAATCACCGATGATGATACTGTAGAAGAAAATGCCTATCATGTGAGATATCTTGATATTGATGCGAATAAACATGTCAATAACTCAAAATATTTTGAATGGATGCAAGACGTTGTATCGCCTGAGTATTTAACAACACATGAAGTAACCTATGTTAATTTAAAGTTTGAAAATGAAATTCGCTTAGGACATATGATTCAATCACAAGTTGTTTTAAAGGACAATCTTAGTAAACATCGTATTATGACTGGAGACACAGTCAGTGCAGAAGCAGAATTTAAGTGGCGGGATGTGTCTAATTAGTGTACACTAAAAGTATCAATTCAGAATAAAGAGGCCTGTTATGTCAGTATTAGTATTAGGTGGCGCCGGGTATATCGGCTCGCACATGGTTAAAACACTTGTTGAATCTGGACGTGACGTTGTTGTTGTGGATGCATTGTTCACTGGACATCGTGAAGCTGTCAACCCAGCAGCTAAGTTTTATGAAGTTGATATTCGTGATAAAGCTGCATTATCAGAGGTTTTTGATAAAGAAGCGATTGAACAAGTCGTTCATTTTGCTGCTTTTTCGATTGTGCCAGAATCGGTAGCTAATCCGTTGAAGTATTTTGATAATAATACAAGTGGTATGATTACATTACTTGAAGTTATGAAGGCACATGATGTCAAGCAAATTGTCTTCTCTTCAACAGCTGCAACTTATGGCAATCCAATCAATATTCCAATTAAAGAAACTGACCCACAAAATCCAATCAATCCTTATGGTGAGTCAAAATTGATGATGGAAAAAATCATGGCATGGTCGGATAAGTCGGATGGTGTGAAGTGGGTTGCTCTGCGATACTTTAATGTTGCTGGTGCCGCCGAAGATGGGACCATTGGTGAAGATCACACACCTGAAACGCATTTGGTACCTATTATTTTGCAAGCTGGTCTAGGTCAAAGAGAATACATCGAAATGTTTGGGGATGATTATCAAACCCCAGATGGTTTTAATGTTCGAGACTATGTTCATGTTTTAGATTTGGCTGATGCGCACATTAGGGCGTTAAAGTATTTAGCCGATGGCCATGATTCTAATCAATTTAATCTCGGATCGGCAACTGGCTTCTCAGTTAAAGAGATGGTCGAAGCAGCACGTGAGGCGACTGGCGTCAATATACCATCAAAAATCGGACCACGTCGTGCAGGTGATCCAGATATTTTAATTGCTAATTCTGATAAGGCACGTGATGTGTTGGGATGGCAACCAAAGTATGATAATGTGCAAGATATTATTAAAACAGCATGGCATTGGCATAAAAACCATCCAACAGGTTACAACGATAAATAAATTTAAGTAAAAAACGTTACGACATCATGTTGTAACGTTTTTTGTTAGAAACTGATAAGTTGAATAATAATAATAGTGGGGCATTTACAACATGAGTACTTAGTACGTGATGAGATTAGGTTATGTGTTACATGATACTTTGTCGGGTGAGTTAATCAACAAATTTAAACAAATGTTGCAAGAAATAAAAATACATGGTATACTACATCTTGTTGTGAAAGTGACAAATGGACAGCTAGCTCAGTTGGTAGAGCAACGGACTCTTAATCCGTGGGTCCAGGGTTCGAGCCCCTGGCTGTCCACTATCTTAAAAACCAATACAATTTGTGTTGGTTTTTTATTTTGGCTTAATATCATGCGTTTATGATGATAGTTAATGATCGCGCATCATGGTAAAATAAAAGGAAAAGAGGTTTATTATGAAAATCGCAGTTATTGGTGCAACAGGAAATGCGGGCAGTGCGATTACGGTTGAGGCAGTCAAGCGTGGTCATGAGGTGACCGCTTTTGTTCGCAAAACGGTTGAAATTAAAGATGTTAATACAGTAGTTAAAGATGTCTTTGATTTAACAGTTGATGATATTAAAGATTTTGATGTTGTTGTTAACACATTTGCAAACCACCAAAAACCAGAATTGATTTTAGATGCTGCCACCCACTTAATTCATCTCTTGCGCAATACAAAGGTACGTGGCGTTTTCATGTTAGGCGCCGCTTCACTTGAAAATGTGACGGGCAACCTACTACTTGAAGACTTAAAAGCTATTCCAGGTAGTGATGAATGGATTAATGAACCACAGCATGGTTTTTATGAACTTACATTTTTACGTTGGACAAAGGACGTGGACTGGGTGGGCTTTTCACCGCAAAGTAATTTTGTCGTTGGTGAAGGCACGAAATATGCATTAACGCATGATAAAATTGTACTAGACAGTGAAGGAAATTCGCATGTAACGACAGGGAACATGGCATTAGCTGTACTTGACGAACTTGAAACACCAACCACACATCAAGGTCGCTTATCGGTGGCAGATGCTGTTTAATAATGATAAATAATCGTTCACTGAAATGTCGTTCTAATGGTACAATTATGGTTAGGATACATGGAGGTTAAGGGTTATTTATGAATAAGGGACAGAAAATTATTGGGGCACTCATTTTAATTGGTGTGGTTGGCGCTGTTATTGGCTATTTGCCAATGAATAAAAATCAGCAAAGAAAGGTACAGCAGCCAGTTAAACAGTCTAAGTTAGGGCAAGCAGGCCATCAGTTACCC
This sequence comes from Leuconostoc rapi, assembly GCF_016908715.1. Lineage (GTDB taxonomy): Bacteria > Bacillota > Bacilli > Lactobacillales > Lactobacillaceae > Leuconostoc > Leuconostoc rapi. Next base: position 96,677 of record NZ_JAFBEK010000002.1, read on the forward strand.
AAGGGCGCGGAGGCATCAGACTGGCAGTTACTTTTAGTTAACAAACAGCATATGCATAAAAAGGAAATTAATTTTAAAAAAGTCACAGTTGATACAAAACAATTGGATCAACGCATTGAACGGCCGTTAGCTGACTTTCGTGCTGGTGCAAAAAAAGCCGGTTATGCGACGACCCTCGTTTCAGGCTATCGTTCTATCGCGTATCAAACACAAATTTATGATCAATCAATTTCGCAGCATGAGGCAGATGGATTAGGTCAGTCAGAGGCAACTAAATTAACGCAAAGCGTGATTCAGACGCCGGGCTCCTCGGAGCATCAGACTGGGTTAGCAGTTGATTTAGCAGGAAATGATGCGGTGGCTAAGTATCCTGAATTAATGGCTCAGATGGATGAATTTAAATCACAACAATGGTTAATTCAACATGCACCAGATTATGGTTTTGTGTTACGCTATATGCGCGACCAAAAATCTGTGTCACAAACGGGCATAGATTATGAGTCATGGCATTTTCGTTATGTTGGTATCGAAAATGCTAAGTACATGACGAAGCATCATCTCACGCTAGAAGCATATGTTGATGAATTAAAAAAATCAGGTAAAATTTAGAACTGAAAATCAAGGTAATTTTTGATATACTGAGTATGTATTATAATTAATAGAAATTAGGAGAATTGGCATGATTGTATTATCAGGTACTATTGGCGCTGGCAAAACGAGTTTAACCGAAATGTTGGCGGATCATTTAGATTCAAAGGCATTTTATGAAAGTGTCGAGGATAATCCGATTTTGCCTTTGTTTTATGATAATCCTAAAAAATATGGTTTTTTATTGCAGATTTATTTCTTGAACAAACGTTTGTCACAAATAAAAGTTGCACAAGCATCTGGAAAAAATAATATTTTAGATCGTTCAATTTATGAAGATGCGTTACTATTTCAATTAACAGCTGATCTTGATCGTGCCACACAAACAGAAGTTGATATTTATAAGTCACTTGTGGATAATATGATGGCAGATATCGCTGGTGTGGCAGATATTAAGAATCCTGATTTACTCATTCATGTTCGTGTTAGTTTTGAGACAATGCTTGATCGCATTGAAAAGCGTGGTCGTTCATTTGAACAAATTGCTGGCAATCCCGGCTTGTATGATTATTATAAAGAACTTAATAAACGTTATGATGCTTGGTTTGAAGCGTATGACCGATCACCTAAAGTACAAATTGACGGTGACCAATTTGATTTTGTAATGGATGACAGTGCACGAGATCAAGTTCTAAATATGATTGACGCTAAACTGTTAGAAGTTAATGCTTAATAAAAGACGATGAGTGATTAACTCATCGTCTTTTATTAAAATATACATTGGAGGATAGACATGATAAAGTATGGTTTTATTGGCACAGGGAATATGGCACAGGCCATCATTACAGGGTTACTCAACAAGCATGTGCCAGCAAATAATATTGGCGTCACTTCGCCACGCTCAGCTGCCAAGTTAGCTGAAAAATTGGGCGTCGTTGCTTTGTCGACACAAGCACTTATTGATGAAAGTGATATGATCATCTTGGCTTTTTTGCCGAACCAATTAGAAAATGTAACAGCACAATTAGATTTCAAAGATAAACTTGTTGTGTCTGTTTTGGCAGGTGTGACGGTGGCACAATTGACGGCAACGACAGGTACGACACAAGTCGTTCGTACGTTACCTAATGTTAATGTTGCCATTAATCTTGGTGTGACAGCCTTTTCTCAAACGCAATTAACCTCAGAAAATAGTCAGGCCTTTCAAACATTTTCAACCTATCTGGGTGAAGGTGTTGCCCTAGACGAATCACAGTTTTCAGTTTTCTCAGCCATTGCTGGTTCAGGCCCAGCCTATGTGTTTAAATTTATTGATGCATTAGCAAAGGCTGGCGTTGCCAACGGGTTAGAGGCGACACTGGCAACAAAAATTGCGACACAAACTGTATTAGGCTCTGCCGAAACGTTAGCTGAATCATCACAAACAGCAGAAGAATTACAAGATTTGGTTGCCTCTCCAGGTGGGTCTACACGTGCTGGACTAGACGATTTTAGTGACCAAAATTTTGATGATATTGTATTACACGCTATTAAAGCAACCATCGCACATAAGCATTTATAATATAAATCGTTGTTAAAGCAAGCGTATAATTAATCGCTTGCTTTGACAGTAACTAATCTTGCTGGATTGCCTACTGCTGTGGTATGAATTGGGACATCGTTAATAACAACAGCATTAGCACCAACTTTACTGTAGCTGCCAAGTGTAATCGGTCCTAAAATCTGTGCATGAGCACCAATGAAAGTATGGTGCTCAACGTGGGGATGACGAGGGGCCTTTCTTGAACCTATTATACCGCGGGCGCCCAAAGTAACGCCGTGTAAAATAGTGACATCGTCTTCAATTACAGCAGTTTCTCCGATGACAACGCCAATACCGTGGTCTATAAAAACACGACGACCAATGATGGCACCGGGAGAAATGTTAATCCCTGTCCGTTTTGCGGACAAACGTGCCACAACAGCACTTAGTAAAAAGAAATGATGATTGTGTAACCAATGAGATACGCGGTGATAGGCTAACGCATGCAACCCAGGATACGTTAAAATCACACTTATCAAACTACGAGCGGCAGGATCTCTTTTTAGTATCGATTTAGCAGTACCAAACATATTTTTCTCCGTTATGAGTTGAGGTGTTCGAAACCGTTTTCTAAATCTAAAATAAGATCATCGATGTCTTCAACACCGACGGATAATCGAATCAATTCATCTTGAATGCCATTAGCTAGCCGTATTTCGCGAGGAATTGCACCATGGGTCATTTTTGCTGGGATTTCAATAAGGCTTTCTAAAGCACCTAAACTTTCGGCTAAGGTAATCAAATTTAAACTTTCAACAAATTGTTCTGGGTTAAGTCCGGCGCGCAATTCAAATGAAATCATTGCGCCAAAACCAGTCATTTGTTGTTTAACACGTGCAAAATCTGAACTATTGGGATCACCGGGAAAATAAATACGTGCAACTTGTGGTTTGGCATTGAGATAATCAAATATTGCCTGAGCATTTTGCTGGTGGCGTGTCATTCTCAAGGATAACGTTTTTATACCGCGTTGTAATAGCCAGCTTTCTTGTGGTGCTAAAATCGCACCAATCGCATTTTGTAAATAACCGATTTTATCACTCAATTGCGCGCTCTTGGTGACTACAAGACCAGCAATGAGGTCACTGTGGCCACCCAAATATTTTGAAGCACTGTGAACAACAATATCAACCCCTAAGGCAATAGGCCTTTGAATATAAGGTGTTGCAAAGGTGTTATCAACGATGCTTAATAGATGGTGTTGTTGCGCGATTTTGGCAACAGCTTCAATATCGGTAATTCGTAATAGTGGATTTGTGGGTGTTTCCAGATAAATAGCAGCTGTATTCTCTTGAATTGCTGATGTGATTGCGTTAGGGTCACGCGTGTCAACAATTGTAAATGTCATCCCCATACGTTTTAAAACGTTATCGATTAATCGGAAAGTGCCACCATAGACGTCGTCACCGACAATGATATGGTCACCATTTGAAAATAATGCAAATATGGTGCTGATTGCTGCTGAACCTGACGCAAATGCAAAGCCAGCGTGACCATTTTCAAGGTCTGCTATTAATTTTTCAACCGCTTCACGAGTGGGATTACCAGAACGGGAGTATTCGTATTGAGATGCGCCTATTTTATGTTGTTTGAATGTAGATGCCATGTGGATTGGTATGGACACGGCACCAGTTGTTTCATCGATACTAACACCGCCGTGAATAACTTTTGTATTAAATTTCATTTGTTATACCTCATTTCGAATAGATGTGATCGCTCATATAGCGTTCACTGCTGTCAGGAAAAATAGTGACAATGTTGCTGTTTTCAGGTAATGATTCAGCTAATTTTAAACTAGCAGCTAACGCTGCACCGCTGGAACTGCCAATGAAAAGGCCTAATTGTTTAGCTGCTTCACGTACTTGGTAAAAAGCATCATGATCACTGATTGTCATAATTTTCTGGATTGATAAATGATCAAAAAAAGGTGGCATGAATTCAACACCAATGCCTTCGGTGCGATGTGCGTGTGCAGGACCACCGGCTAAAATAGACCCTTCTGGTTCAACAACAATATTTTGAATCTGCTTGTCACGTGCATTTAAATATTTTGCAACACCAGCAAATGTACCACCACTACCAGCACCAGCTACAAACGCTGTTATTTTTTTACCGTTTAGATCTTGAATAATTTCGGGTGCAAGGGTTTGATAGTAGGTATCAGGATTAGCTGAATTAGCAAATTGCATAGGTAAATAGCTGTTTTCGATCTCTTGAGCTAATGCTTTTGCCTTGGTAATTGCACCAGTTATACCTTCGTTTGAGGGCGTATTAATGATTGTAGCGCCTAGTGCTTGCATTAATTGTTGTTTCTCATAGCTAAATTTTTCAGGTACGACAAGTATTGTTTTTAAATGGTGTTGCTGGGCAGCCAATGCTAAGCCGATACCTGTGTTACCGGCGGTGGGTTCAATAATCGTTGTACTAGCGTTAATAAGATGTCGATTAAAACCATCTGCAATGAGAAATTGACCTAAACGATCTTTGATACTACCGCCAGGATTGAACATCTCAAGCTTTGCAAAAATATGACTGTGATTTGGTATGTCTAGTTGTAAATCAATTAAAGGTGTGTGACCGATAAGTTGAGATATCTGTGTAATATACATCAATACGCCTCCTTTAAGGCAAACAAAAAGCGTGTAAATTCTTGAGAATCTACACGCTTTCGACAGTTTAACGTACTTAAAATGCACTTAACTATTTGGTTCAATGAACCAAAAGGCCATGCTTAACAAGCAGTACAACATCGAAAACGTGTTGTACTGCAGCAAGTCATTTGCATTGTTAAGTGCACTGGTGTCATATCGAACTCCTAAACTTTAATTAATATTAGATTACTATACATTTGTTAGTAAGTCAATTGTTGACTTGTTTCATTTTCATGCCCAATCACCAGAACGAAAAACAGGAACCGTTTTACCATCGTGTGTCACACCATCAATCGTCATGTCAGATGAACCAATCATGAAATCAACATGGACATCTGACACGTTCCAACCGTGTTGCGCCAAGTCTTCTGGTTTATCAGTTTTGCCACCAGTGATATTGGAAGCATAGGCTGCACCGATTGCCAAGTGATCAGAAGCATTTTCGTCAAATAGGGTATTGTAAAATAGCACGCCCCCCTGGGCAATAGGCGAGGGATCTGGTACAAGGGAAACTTCACCAAGTGATTTTGAGCCATCGTCGGTAGCAATTAATTTTTCTAAAACGTCTAGACCCTTTGTGGCTGTTGCTTTTACAATCTTACCATCTTCAAAATCTAATGCGATATTCTCAATTAAGTTTCCTTGATAAGATAGTGGTAAAGTTGCTGCGACATGACCATTGATATTGCGATTATCTGGCGCGGTAAATACCTCTTCTGTTGGCATATTTGGAATAAAAATGTTACCAGCTTTATCATGCGAAAAAGCCGCTTCCCAAATATGACCGGTTGCTAGGCCAATAGTAAAATCTGATTTGTCGTTTTTGTAGTGTAATTCTTTGAAATTCTGCCCATTTAGCCAATCGGCTTTTTCTTTAAGGTGTTCGATATGAGTCGTCCAATTTTCAAGTGCATCTGATTTATCATCTACGCGGACATCCTTTAAAATTTCTGCCCATAAACGTTCAACTGCGTCAGTTCCGTGTAAATCGGGAAATACTTTCTCTGCCCATTTTTGACCAGCAGCAGCGACAACTAGCCATGAAATATCATCTTTCATGGTAGCTTCTCTTATACGGCCTAGGGCTTTTTGTTTGGATTTTGTGAACGTATCAAGCCGTGTAGGATCAACATTTGACAAACCATCTGGATCTTGCGATACAAGAGAAATGCGTGATGCGTAATTATCCATCAGTTCATTTGCCTTTGCGACTTCATAGGCGGGAATGTTTTCTAAACGTTCAGCAGGTGTATATGTTAGAAAATCTTCTGTCATCTTTTGATCAGACCATTCTAACACAACTTCTCGGGCACCAGCTTGATAAGCTGCGTGAACAATTTTACGAGCAAAGTATGCCTCATCAACAGCTGCGTATAAAATAATTGTTTGACCAGGTTGAACGTTTACGCCACGTTTGATGATGAGATCCGCATATTTATCTAATTTTGACTCTAATGACATGTTATCTATTATGTTAGATATATTTATAAATCTAACATATTCCTCCATAAAATTTTAATGATGAGTTAATTATCTCATGAAAAGTTAACGTCTTCAAGTTGTCAATCATGTAAATGATTGATTTGTGATATAAGATTAATATAATAAGCGCGCGAATGAGTTATAAATTTTGTATAATGGATATTATGATGAAAAATTCTGTAATCACACAAAAAAACAACACAAAAAAATCGTTATCATTCCTGACTTGGCTTTTGATTATTGGTGGCATTGTCGCTACTGGTATAATATGGCTTTTTGCTAAACCAATTTTACCAGTGGTTGATACGACACCGCCTGGCTTTTCAGTGCAAGGTGTGGCAATTAACCAAACCTCTGGTTATGTTGATTATCATAATTTGACATCGAATGGTATTGATTTTACATACTTGCGCGCGACAACGGGTGCTTCTTTTGCTGACGACGACTATCAATCGAATTACGATCGCGCATCCACAGCTAAACTAAAAGTCGGTAGTATACAAGTTTATGATTCAAGTACCAATGCCGATACACAAGCGCAATATTTTATTGATAAAGTTGGCGATAAAATAGGACAATTGCCGATTGCTATTTATGTCACACAAGATCAAGTGGTCACGCAAGATAGTAAAGAACGTTTAGCAGTGTTAATACAGACATTGACTGCACATTATGATAAAGCAGTTGTCATATATACCACTTCTGATGTACAGAAACAACTCACCTCAACCATTTCACATACAAAATATTGGTTGATTAGTAGTCACGCCAATGATAAAAAGGCGACCAATCAGTTTATTCAGTACAGTGAAGATCATACGATAGGAACGGGTTTGAAAGCAATTAAGATGCCAACTAGTGTCTTTAATGGCACAGAAAAGGAATTTGAGGAAATAAAATGATTAAATTTGGTGTTATTGGAACCAATTGGATTACAAAAATGTTTATTGAAGCAGCATATAAAACTGGCGAATATGAACTCACAAAAATTTATTCTCGTACGGAAGAACGGGGGGAAGCATTTTTAAATACCTTGGTAGTTGATGATGTGGATATTGTGACAACATTGAGTGACTTATACACAGATATTGATGTCGTTTACATTGCTTCGCCTAATGCATTTCATTTTGAACAATCAAAAGTAGCCATTGCAGCGGGTGTGCATGTAATTGTTGAAAAACCAACAACAAGTAACCCAACAGAATTTAGTGAAATTGAACGGGTCTTAGCTTTACATCCTGAAGTGCGCTATTTTGAAGCTGCGCGTCATATACATCAACCTAATTTTAAGCTCATTCAACAAACAATGGGTGAATTTACACAACTACAAGGTGCAACGCTTGTTTATCAAAAATATTCTTCACGTTATGATGCCTATTTGGCAGGTGAAGAACCTAATGTATTGACCCGTACCTATAGTGGTGGTGCGCTATATGATCTTGGCGTTTATCCAATCTATGCCGCCATTGCGCTGTTTGGGGCACCACGTGCTGTACAATATTTACCAACGTTACTTACTAATGGTGCTGATGGCAAAGGTACGGCCAACCTGTTTTATGATGACTTTAATGTCACGTTATTATTTGGTAAAAGTGCTAACTCTTATTTACCAAGTGAAATTTATGGATTAAAAGAAACCCTGTCAATATCAAACATCGCTGAATTAGAGACAGTGACATATTATGATGGTGATGGGCAACAGGATGATATCGGGCAAAAACCTGATGCTAATCCTATGATTCATGAAGCGCAAGACTTTGCGGACGTGATTAACGATCCTATCGGTAACCACATGAGATATAGTCAATGGTTTCAGCTTGCCAAGCAGGTCAACCAAACATTATTTGACTTACGTTCGTCGGCGAATATTGTATTTCCGGCTGATCAGAAAGATTATTAATTGATGACAATTAAAGAAGAATTACAAGATAAGTTTAAGACAAATTTCGAAAATCCTACGCCAATACAAGATGCTGTATGGGAACGATTTGCAAATGGTGAGAGCATTTTTGGTCTAGCACCAACGGGGACAGGGAAGACGCTTGCGTTTATATTACCCTTATTATCACGCATCGATGCACATGCGAAGCGTACACAAGTATTAATTTTAGCACCGAGTCAAGAACTGGCGATGCAAACAACAGCTGTCGCACGCGAATGGGGTGCACTGGTTGGTGTTTCAGTGGCGAGCCTAATCGGTGGCGCTAATGGTCGACGTCAGGCAGATAAGTTAAAAAAAGAAAAACCACATATCGTTATTGGTACACTTGGACGCGTATTAACAATGGTTGAGGGCGGCGTGTTAAAACTAAATACCATTCAAACAGTTGTTTTTGATGAAGCGGATGAGATGCTGACCGATGAACGTCATGAGAGTTTACAAACGTTAGCTGACCAGCTCCCAACAAGTGTACAACTTGGCCTATTTTCTGCTACTTCGGGTGTTGATTTAAAATATGTTTTCGATACGTTTCATCAAGAAGTGCGGCTAATTTCAGTAGGAACAGATGCACCCGCAACAATTAAACACGAATTCCAATATGTTGATCAAAAGGCCAAGTCAAATATACTGATTCAATTAGCGCGACATAACCAGCAAGCCTTAGTTTTTTTCAATACAATTAGTGCTTTGGTGAGTATGCAGGCAACCTTGCAACATGCACATGTTAGTGTCATGAGTATTGGTAGTAATGACAAGCGTCAAGTGCAGCGTGCTGATGCATTACGCCTTTTCAAAAAAGGTGAGGTTGCTTTGTTATTAGTAACCGATGTTGCTGCACGTGGGCTAGATATCGAAGATTTGCCATTAGTTATTAATGCGCAAATACCACAAAGTAAAAAAACTTACGTTCATCGTACAGGCCGCACGGGCCGTATGGGTAAAGCGGGGCAGGTGTTAAATCTTGGGAATGACCATGACATTAGAAATCTGAAACGCGAGCTAGGAGACGACTTTGAATTAAGCAAGGTAGCTAATTTATATGCTGATGAGGTGAAGCAGCATAACAATGTAGAAAAAAATACGGTAAGTGATAGTAATCACTCTCAAAACAATGAAACCGATGTGGCAACTAAAAAAATAAGTGAACGACGTGTTTCAAAACCGCAGACAACAAAAATAGCATCAACACATGTGGCAGATGTTGTTGATAAACCAAAAAAGAAAAAACGTTTGAAATCATCTAAGGACAAAGGAAAGCCCAAATGGGCGACTAAACGTGAAAATAAGTGAGGCTTATTTTAAAATATAATAGTGTGATTTGCAACGATGGCTTTATCAGAAAAAGCAATAATCCCGTTTATTTTTGTCTAGCGGTATTATTGCTTTTTCATTTTTTATCGTGTCAGAAATATGGGAGGACTTTATATTATAAGTTCAAAAGTAATGTTATTCTTGATTACTATAAATATTATTTCGAAATATAAGTATTATTTTTATTTTTTTTCCAAAGGGATGCTAATACGGAACCTGAAATATTATGCCAAACAGAGAACATGACGGCAGCTATTGCTGATGCTGGGTTGAAAAACGAAATTGCCAATGTGGATGCTAGCGCAGAATCTTGCATACCAACTTCAAATGTGATAGCCTTTTGTTGCGGCAGGTCCATTTTCATTAACTTGGAAAATCCATAACCTAGTGTATAGCCTAATAAGTTATGCAAAATAACAACAGGCACCAGAACTAATGTTGAAACCGCTAGTACTGTTTTAGCGTTTGCTGATAAAACGGCTAGAATAATTACTAAGATAGCTATTTGCGATATCAGCGGCATGATATCAATAATTTTTTGTACATGCTGTTTAAAAATTGTGTGTACAATAACGCCTAATAAGATTGGTACGACAACAATTTGGAATGCTGAAAAAAACATCGATTCGAAAGGTACATTAACCCATTTTCCAGCGAGTAATTTCAGTAGTGTTGGCATCATGATGGGTGCTACTAATGTTGAGAGTAGACCAATTGAAACATCTAAAGCGACATCTCCTCCAGATAAAAAAGACATAACATTCGAAGAAGTTCCAGATGGTGCCGAACCAACCAATATGACCCCTACTGCGGCAGGTCCGCTTAGTCCAAACAAATGTACTAAACCAAATGCAATGAGCGGCATAATAATGTAGTGTGCGACTGTACCCAAAATAACTTGTAGAGGGTTACGGGCAACCCGTTTAAAATCGACAGGAGACAAAGTAATACCCATACCAAATAAAACAATCATTAGTAAGATTGAGACTGATGATAGGTGTCCGATTTTTGTTGTAGCTAGGCTGGTACCGGGTCCTGGGACTAAAATAGCAACTACAGCAACTAAGATAACAAATAGTGTAAAAAATTTGGTTAAAAAGTTGGTAATTTCTTTGATGGTTTTCATAATTATCTTCTCTTTCAAAGTGATTATTATTGTATTATGGCGTTTATTTATTAATAAGAGGACAATTAATTATGTATGCCCAAAGCCATTTTGGCATAACGGGTCATTTTAGCTGTTGTCCATGCAGGTTCCCAGACGAGGTTGATGTTAACACGAGTAATTTCCTCTATGGTAATTAACGCATCGGTAATCATTTTATCTAAGATAGTAGTTAATGGGCACCTCATTGTGGTTAATGTTAATTTAACGGTGGCAGTGCCATCATTATCTATTGCCAAACCGTACACTAAACCAAGATTTATAATGTCACAACGTAACTCAGGATCAACGACTTGGGATAATGCAGTTAGCATACGATCTTCTAGATGTTCTGTGGTATTTTCATATTAAAGTGCACCTTATATGATGATCTAGCTTGGGAAAAGTTCAGCAGCGCCTTTTAGTACAGCGCCAGTATTAGCGGAAGTAACCAAAGCTTGGTAGCGAGCCATCCATCCGTTTCGTATTTTAGGGACAAACGGCTTTAAACATGACCGGCGTATTGTTAATTCATCATCAGGAACATGCAAATTAATTGTACGATTAATTAGGTCAATCGTAATATTGTCACCATCTGTAACTAGAGCGATTGGGCCACCATCAGCAGCTTCTGGACTAATATGTCCAACCGAAATACCACGTGAAGCACCGGAAAATCGACCATCAGTCACTAGAGCAACATCTTTACCTAGTCCCATCCCAGTAATAGCTGAAGTAGGTCCTAACATTTCAGGCATTCCAGGTCCTCCCTTCGGCCCTTCATAGCGAATGACTAGAACGTGACCAGCGTGAATTTTACCAGCATCGATAGCCTCTACAGCATCTGTTTCTGAGTCGAAAACAATAGCTTGTCCAGTAAATGTTGTAATAGAAGAATCAACACCACCTGCTTTGATAACAGAACCTTTTGGTGCTAAATTACCATACAGTATAGATAAACCACCTTGTTTAGAGTAGGGATTGACATCAAATTTGCGAATAATATCATCATTTAATATTTTATGTTCAGCAACATTTTCGCGTATTGTTTTGCCTGTGACAGTCATACGATCAGGATTTAGAACATTTCCCATACGAATAAGCTCGTTCATAATTGCGGGAACACCACCAGCTTCATGAACATCCTCCATTGCCCATTTTGATGAAGGGGCAATTTTTGACAAGTAAGGCACTTTTTCAGCAATTTTGTTAATATCAGATTGGTCATATGAAATACCTGCTTCATGAGCGATGGATAATAGATGTAATACGGTATTTGTTGATCCACCCATTGCCATATCAAGTGCCATTGAATCATCTAGGGCTTCTTTTGTGATCAAATCCCTAGGTTTAACGTTTTCACGTACCATACGCATCAATTGTCTAGCGCCTTCTCGAACTAAATCACGACGTTCTTCAGAAATTGCTAAAGCTGTACCATTGTATGGTAGCGCAATACCCATCATCTCCATTAACGTATTCATAGAGTTGGCTGTAAACATGCCAGCACATGAACCACAGGTGGGACATGCATTTTGTTCTAACTGTAAAAATTCTTCTTCAGACATTGAACCAGACTTAAAAGCACCAACGGCTTCAAACATAGAAGATAAGGTTGTTGCTTTACCATGAGCGTCTAATCCAGCCTTCATTGGACCACCAGAGACAAAGATAGAAGGAACGTTACAACGTAACGAGGCCATGATCATACCGGGTGTAATTTTATCGCAATTGGGCATGAAAAAAACGCCGTCAAACCAGTGAGCGGTAATCATAGTTTCAGCTGAATCTGCGATAATTTCACGAGATGGCAGTGAATAACGCATACCGAGATGGCCCATAGCAATGCCGTCGTCAACACCAATAGTATTAAATTCAAAAGGAATACCACCAGCATCTCGGATAGCTTGTTTTGCGACATCAGCTAGTTCACGTAAATGAACATGTCCTGGAACAATTTCTACATAAGAATTGCAGATTGCAATAAAAGGTTTTTTCATGTCCTCTTGACTTGTTACTTGTCCAGTTGCGTATAATAGGGAACGTGCGGGTGCCTGATGAATTCCTAACTTTATATTATCTGATCTTTTTTTGATATCATCGGTACCAATATTGAAAGAAAAGGTGTTAGCCATATTTGTAATCTCTCCTAATTCTAATTTTTAGATAGCTTAATTATATAAAGACTCAGTTAATCGTCAAGCTATTATTCCAATTCTATATTATTATGAGAAAACATATTGAAATATAATAAAAAAATAAAATGTTTGACATTTAAATATTATAGTAATATAATTAATCAATAAATAGTTTGATTGGAAATACACAAACATGAATAATACTTATCAGCCAAATAATCAAAATAATATTCTCGTCCTACTTGTCATTACAAGGTGAGTAGGCATTTTTAGTGGTTGTCTACTCGTAAAAAACGGTAGGCAGTTGGGAAGTATTGTTGTTAACACCCTAACTGGTATAGCAGTTAGGGTGTTTTTTGTATAAATAATTAAGGAGTGACTGTGAAAATGATAGACATTAAAAAATTTATTGATGCTAGAAAACAATTAAAATTATCACAAGTTACCTTATCTGATGGTATTTGCACACAAGCGACGCTATCAAAACTTGAAAATCATCAGCAAATACCTGCTTTTGATATTATGGTGGCCTTGTGTGAGCGGTTGGGTATTACTTTAAATGATATTTTTCCGATAAAAATTAGTAAACGGCAAAACGAGGATTTATTATGTCATGCGGTGACATCACTTGGTTATCAAAATCTGTCAGATTTTGATAAATACATGTATAATTTGGATGGACAACTTTTAGGTATATTCGAAGTTGGAAAATATCAAATCATGCAATATTTTGCAGCTGTGATTTGGCGAAAAGATGATAGGCAAGCAAAACGATTAATTAAACAAATTGATATTGGGAGCTTATCATTAGCGCAGCAGTATGCTTTTTACGCCGTTACATTACACTATTATTATCATTTGGGTAGATTAGATGCAGCACAAGAAATATTTGAGGATCTCAAAAAATACAAACAGATGATTTTGTCTGGGAAGTATTCAATATTTCACGCAATAACAATGTATTTATTGTCACAATATCAGCTGTTAGTTAAAAATTATAGGTATGCAATGACGCTTGCTGCCGAAGCAATTGACCAAGCTGCCAAGAATAACAGTACATATTTTTTGGATAATTTATTTTGGTTAATGATTGAAGCTAATGATACTTGGGAAAGCCAATCGTTTGTGGTTAATGAAATGATTAAAAATGCGCGTGTGATTGCCAAAATGCATGGTAACGAAGAAATTTTAAATAAAATTGAACAACGACAAGGGGTAAAATAGGGATGACAACGTTGAAAATAGCAGATTTACATGTTTCAGTTGCGGAAAAAGAAATTTTAAAAGGTGTTAACTTGACCGTTAACACCGGGGAAATTCATGCGATTATGGGACCAAATGGCACAGGAAAATCGACACTATCACAAACCATTATGGGGCACCCGGCATATCAAGTAACGTCTGGTCATATTTATCTGGACGATCAAGACTTGTCAGAAATGTCAGTCGATCAACGTGCACGCGCTGGATTGTTTTTAGCCATGCAGTATCCGTCAGAAATCCAAGGTGTGACTAATGCTGAATTTATGCGTGCTGCAATTAACGCACGGCGTGCTGAAGATGATCAAATTAATATTATGACCTTTATTCAACAACTAGATGAAAAACGTGAATTCTTGTCAATGACAGAAGAAATGGCGGAACGTTACTTAAATGAAGGGTTTTCTGGTGGTGAAAAAAAACGAAATGAAATTTTACAAATGATGATGATTGCGCCCAAAATTGCTATTTTAGATGAAATCGACTCAGGTTTAGACATCGATGCGCTAAAAGTTGTTTCTAGAGGCGTTAATCATATGCGATCAAGTGATTTTGGCACACTAATGATCACGCATTATCAACGTCTACTAGATTACATTATTCCCGACTTTGTTCATGTGATGATGGACGGTAAAATTGTGAAAACGGGAGGTGCCGAGCTGGCTAAGAAGCTTGAAGCAGAGGGTTACAAAGGGTTACGAGATGAGCTTGGACTAGATATCACTTTGACGGACGAAGACGCTGATAATGCCATTTTGGGGGCACAATATGATCGATAGTAAGAGCATAAACGCTTTACCAATGCCTATTTTTGCTAAGGTGAGATATGGTGCTTGGTCATTAGATGAGATGACACCGGCTTTAGAGTTTACAAATCGTGGGTATTTTAATCAAGAAGAATTGGGTATTAAAGTTAGTGGACAATCAACAACATACAGCAAGTTAACTGATGATCTGATTAGACAAGGTGTTATTTTGATGAGTATGCAAAATGCACAGCAACAACATCAGCAATTGGTAGAGCAGTTAATTGGTAGTGTGATATCGAATAATTCGGACCGCTTGACGGCTCAGAATTTCAATGCTTTTAACACGGGTATTTTTCTCTATATTCCAGATAACACGCAAATCAAGCAGGTGTTGCATCTGACACTCAATCATCTATCGGTGACTGGAAAAGACTTCATTGCTCGGATTTTTGTTTACGTTGGTCAAAATGTAACGGTCGATATTATGCAAAATATACGTAGTGCTGACTTAGAAAAATCTAAAGCGTCAGTAGTGATTGAAGTTTTAGCAGCAACAGGGGCTAAAATAAACTATGCCAATGTTGACGCTTTTTCACAGAAAACAACTGGTTATATTAACAGACAAGCCAATGTCAGCGACCATGCTACGATTGATTGGTCTAATGTATCATTTAACGATGGGAATGTGATTACAAAGTTAGAGAGTCAATTAAATGGTGAGGGGGCAGTATCACATGTTGGCGTGATTGCACTAACACATGCAAAACAGACACAAGGGTTAGTGACGGCGGTTCGTAATACAGGTCGGCATTCTGTGGGACATATTTTTCAACGTGGGGTTATTTTGAATCGTTCCGCCTTGATTTTCAATGGTATAGGACGCATTATTAAGGGTGCAAAGGGGTCTGATGCCCAACAGGAATCACGCGTATTGATGCTATCTCACCACGCACGTGGCGAAGCAAATCCGTTACTTTTAATTGATGAGAATGATGTGACGGCAGGCCATGCGGCTTCGATTGGTCGTGTTGATGAGCAACAAATGTATTATCTAATGAGCCGTGGATTAACCGAAAAAGTGGCAAGAAAATTGATTATTCGTGGTTTTATGGGAGAAGTTTTGGCAAAAATGCCTACAAAGGCAGCACGGCAAGCTGTAATGGATGAGATCGAGAGGAAATTACAATATGAGGGAAATTAAACATGACTTTCCAGTATTGGATCAAGTTGTTAACCAAAAACCTATGATTTATTTAGATAGTGCAGCGACTTCTCAAAAGCCGCAGCAGGTGATTGATGCCATTGCAAATTATTATGAACAAGATAATGCGAATGTGCATCGTGGTATTTATGAACTATCTCAACGTGCGACTCAGCTATATGAGGCGGCTCGTGACAAGGTACAGTATTTTATTCATGCGCATCAACGTGAGGAAATTTTATTTACTCGAGGGACCACTGAATCAATTAATTGGATAGCCAGCACATATGGTGTTGATAATGTTCATCAAGGGGATGAAATTGTTATTTCCTATATGGAACATCATTCAAATATTGTTCCTTGGCAACAGTTGGCCAAGCGTGTTGGCGCAACTTTAAAATATATTGGATTAAACTCGGATGGCACATTAGATATGGCAGATGCTGCAGTTCAAATTACTGATAAGACTAAAATTGTATCAATTGCGCATGCCTCAAATGTTCTGGGCGTTGTTAATCCGATTAAAGCACTGGCCAATTTAGCGCATCGAAAAAATGCTGTAATTGTTGTGGACGGCGCGCAATCTACACCACATATGGCTATTGATGTACAGGCACTATCGGCTGATTTTTTCGCGTTTTCAGGACATAAGATGATGGGCCCGATGGGTATTGGTGTTTTGTATGGTAAAAAATCAATCTTAGAAAATATGAAACCTGTGCAATTTGGTGGAGAAATGATTGAATTTGTCTCCTTGCACGATGCAACTTTTCAACCATTACCTTGGCGTTTTGAAGCAGGCACACCTAACGTAGCTGGCGCAATTGGATTGGGGGCCGCAATTGATTATTTGACAAAAATTGGTATGTCAGAGATAAATCAACAGGAACATGATTTAGTAGCTTATGCATTACCTAGATTAAAAAATATTACGGGTGTGACGATTTATGGTCCACAAAGTATTTCAGAACATACGGCTGTCATTGCCTTTAATGTTGCCGGTATACATGCTCATGATATGGCTACAGCATTGGATCAAGAAGGTATTGAAGTGAGAGCTGGACATCATTGTGCACAACCACTAATGCGTTATTTAGACCAGACGGCTACTGTACGTGTGAGTTTATATATTTATAATACAACTGCAGAAATTGATCGGTTAGTAGCAACAATAAAAAAAATAAAGGACTATTTTCAAAATGGCTTTACATAACTTAGACAATTTATACCGACAAGCCATTATGAGCTATGCCCAAAATCCACATCATTTTCATCCTGTAACAGCAAAAGATCAATATGCTGTCAAAAAATATAACCCAACTTGTGGGGATGTTATTGAAATAGCCATGACAATGAATGATCAAGTGATCGCGGATATCCATTTTGATGGTGATGGTTGTGCTATTTCTAAGGCATCTGCTTCAATAATGACAGATTTAGTTTTGAACAAAACACTGTCTGAAGCACAAAATATAATATCTGAATTTTCTAAAATGGCAATTGGTGACGTGCATGATCAATTATTATTAGGTGAGGCAGAATTATTAGCTGGTGTGACAAAATTTCCAGCACGTATCAAGTGTGCAACGCTAGCGTGGCATACACTTGACGAACTTATGGTAGGCAAAAAATAATAGGGGGCATGGGTGATGGAAGTTGAACGACAAGCAGCGCTTGAGCGTACGAAAGCAGCAATTAACGTTAACAAAGCCAAGGAGTTAGGGTTTCAAGATGATTATCAAGCCGTATTTTCAACAGGAAAAGGATTAAACGAAACAATTATTCGCCAAATATCAGCTAAGAAGAAAGAACCACAATGGATGTTAGACTACCGCTTGCAAGCCTATCAGACCTATTTAGATATGCCAATGCAAACATGGGGACCAGATCTAAGTGCTATTAATTTTGATGATATTTATTATTATAATAAACCAACGAATGATAAATATCGTGATTGGGATGATGTACCTGCTGAACTCAAGGCGACTTTTGAGCGTCTAGGTGTACCAGAAGCTGAGCGTAAATGGTTAGCAGGGTCGTCAGCGCAATATGAGTCCGAGGTTGTTTACCATAGAATGAAAGCGGAATTTGAAAAAACCGGTATTATCTTCACAGACACGGATACCGCAGTTCAAGAATATCCAGAATTAGTTCAAGCGTACTTTGGGTCTTTAGTAAAGCCAACAAACAATAAAATGGCGGCGCTGAATTCAGCAGCGTGGTCGGGTGGCACTTTTATTTATGTGCCGAAGGGTGTTCGCGTGACAACACCTATTCAATCATATTTTAGAATTAATACCGAAAATGAAGGTCAGTTTGAACGTACATTGATTATTGTTGATGAAGGCGCACATGTTGATTATGTTGAGGGGTGCTCGGCACCAATGTATTCAGGTGACGCACTACATGCAGCGGTTGTTGAAGTGATTGTTAAAAAAGATGCTTATTGCCGTTATACAACGATACAAAACTGGTCGAATAATGTTTATTCATTGGAAACAAAACGTGCAGCAGCACATGAAAATGCCACAATGGAATGGGTTGATGGTAATTTTGGTTCAAAAACAACTATGAAGTACCCGTCGGTTTATTTAGAAGGGGAAGGCGCACGGGGGACAATGCTGTCTATTGCAGTTGCAGGTTCAGGAGTCCATTTGGATTCGGGTGCGCAGATGATTCATCATGCGAAAAACACATCATCATCCATTATTTCAAAATCTATTGCTCATGATGGTGGGGTGACAGATTATCGCGGTACAGTTAAATTTGGGCGGGAATCAGATGGTTCATTTGCCCATGTAGAGTGTGACACAATTCTAGTGGATGATCAGTCTTCTGCAGATACCATACCTTATAACACGATATTAAATGGTAATGTGTCAATGGAACATGAGGCTAAAGTATCGCGTGTATCAGAGGAACAACTTTATTATTTGATGACGCGAGGCATTTCAGCCGAAAAGGCGACTGAAATGATTGTTATGGGCTTTATTGAACCATTTACCAAGGAACTACCAATGGAATATGCAGTAGAATTGAATCGTTTAATGAAGTTTGAAATGGTGGGGTCGGTAGGATAATGATGCAATCGGAATTAGAAGATAAAATAATGGCAACCTTAACAAACGTTATTGACCCGGAGTTACGGATTGATATTGTTAATTTGGGTTTGATTAATCACATTGAGATGGCATCAAATGGGGACTTAACCATAAATATGACACTAACTACGATGGGTTGTCCATTAACAGGCGTTTTAGAAGAAATGATTATAAACGCATTAAAAATCATACCAGAAGTCAAGACAACCAAAATTGAACTCGCATGGGAACCAGCTTGGGGCATCGATAGAATGTCGCGATACGCAAAAATGGCATTAGGATTATAAAAAGACTGAATTATATAAAATTGGCATATATTTTAAAAATTGATTGATGTTGTTTTATGAAAACATTATGATTAAATTATTAAATAAAAAGGAAATAATACACATGAGAAATAAAGTGAAAAAAATGACATCAATTAAAAATACAGTCCTTCTCCTTAACCTGCTCAGAAAACCCTAGCAAGTTAAGCTTTTAAAGCTGGTTGTTAGGTGGTTATCTAACGACTGGTGTGATAAAGGATGTGTATTAAATCCCGAACTAGTCTGACAAGACTGGTCCGGGATTTTTAATTTTAGGAGAGAATTATGACAAATCAAATAACTTTTTATGATACAACAATGCGTGATGGTGAACAAACAATCGGCGTTAACTTTTCAATTGAAGAAAAGATTGAAATCGCAAAAGGGCTAGATAATTATGGTGTTGCAGCAATTGAGGCAGGATTTCCTGCAGCTTCTCAAAAAGATTTTGAAGAAGTGAAAAGAATTGCAGAAGTTGTGGAGAAAGCCAAAGTTGTTGGTTTAGCACGTATGGTCAGAAATGATATTAATGCAGTTATTGAGGCAACCAAGGACGCAAAACAGCCAATGATTCATGTGTTCATTGCCACATCACCAATTCATCGCAAATTTAAATTGCACATGACTAAAAAAGAGATATTAGACAAAATTAAATCAGATGTGACTTTCACGAAGCAATATATCCAAGATATTGTGTTCTCACCTGAAGATGCCACACGAACTGAACCTGGATTTTTGGTAGCCAGCGTGCAAACAGCTATTGACACTGGTGCAACAATGATTAACATACCAGACACAGTTGGTTATGATACGCCAGAAGAATACGGTGAAGTCTTTGAAAACTTGCGTCAAAATATTATTGGCTTTGACACAGTTGGTTGGTCCACACATACGCATAATGATTTGGGTATGGCAACAGCCAATGCTTTGGCAGGCATTGAACATGGTGCAACAGAAATTCAGGGCACAATTAATGGCATTGGTGAACGCGCCGGAAATGTTGACATGATTGAAGCGGCAGCAGCCATTCGTGTGCGTCATGAAAAGTTTAATGCGAAAACAGATATTGTTTTATCTCAGTCAAAAGCTATTTCTGACATTGTGGCACGCGCAACCCACATGCCAGTTGCCGCTAATAAACCAATTATGGGACGAAACGCATTTGCACATGAGTCTGGTATTCATCAAGATGGGTATTTAAAAAATCCAGAAACGTATGAAATATTGAAGCCGGAAATGGTTGGTGTTACAGCATCCTTGCCTCTGGGTAAACTGTCAGGGTCACATGCTGTCATGTCAAAATTAAACCACTTAGGATATGATATAACACGTGATGATATGGCAGTCGTTTTCCCGATTTTTAAGTCAATTGCTGAAGAATCTGATTTGATTACAGATGAGCAATTAAAGCAGATTATGCAAATTGTTGCGGGAAAAGAAATGGTGGGAAATCAATCATGACTGCAGTTAAAAAAATAGTCGTGTTGAAAGGTGATTATATTGGTCCGGAAATCATGACAGCAGGGTTAGCAGTATTAGACGCTGCGACAAAAGATACAACATTTTCTTATGAACTAATAGATGCACCGTTTGGCGGAGATGGTATCGACCGTGCCGGAGACCCACTACCACAAGCCACTATTGATATGTTAAAACAAGCTGATGCAGTCCTACTAAGTGCAATTGGTGGGCCGAAATGGGATAATGCGTCACGCCGTCCAGAACAAGGGTTACTAGAAATGAGATCAAGCCTCAACCTGTTTGCTAACATTAGGCCAACAAAGGTCACGCAAGCACAAATTGACCGTTCACCACTGAAACCAGAGTATGTTGAAAATACGGATTTTGTCATCGTTCGGGAGCTAACATCAGGTGCGTATTTTGGCAGGCCACGTAAACTCGAAGCGCATCAAGCCATTGATACGATGTATTACAGTGAAAAAGAAGTGACTCGTATTATGCATAAAGGCTTCAAGATGGCTCAAAAGCGGCGTCAACATGTCACCATTGTTGATAAGTCAAATGTCTTAGCGACATCAAAGTTTTGGCGAAAGATTGCTAATGAAGTTAGCAAAAGTTATCCGGATGTGACAGTTGACTATTACTATGTGGATGCGATGACAATGGCTATTATGTCAAAACCTGCAACATTTGATGTTGTGATTATACCTAATTTGTTTGGGGACATTTTAAGTGATGAAGCAGCACAAATTACAGGCTCAATCGGTCAAATTCCTTCAATGTCCGTTGGTGAAAGCGGTCCAAATTTGTATGAACCAATTCACGGTTCAGCACCTGATATTGCTGGTCAAGGCATTGCTAATCCCATTTCTATGGTGAATACGGTAGCTATGATGTTAATGGAAAGCTTTGATGAAAAAAGGATTGCCAATAAAATGACACAAGCAGTAGACTACATTATTGAAAACCACTATGTGACACCAGACATGGGTGGCACGATGACGACCGATGAAGTCACACAAAAAATGGTTGATTACATAAAAAATGATGAATCGGCGGATATAAAATGAGCAAAACACTATTTGATAAAATATGGGAAAAACACGTCATTACTGGGGGAATTGGTGAAGCACAACTGATTTATGTGGATTTGCATTTGGTACATGAGGTGACCTCGCCTCAACCTTTTGACGGATTAAGAAATACAAATCGGCGTGTTAGACGGCCCGATTTAACGTTTGCAACCATGGATCATAATGTGCCAACGAAAGATATATTTAATGTACAAGATCAAATGTCTCGATTACAGATGGACACGTTAGTTAAAAACACAAAAGAATTTAATGTGCCATTAGCATCAATTGGTGATGACAAGCAAGGCATTGTGCATGTTGTGGGACCTGAACGTGGTCTCACACAGCCTGCCAAAGTAATTGTCTGTGGGGATTCACATACAGCAACTCATGGTGCGTTTGGCGCAATTGCCTTTGGCATTGGTACTTCCGAAGTCGAGCACGTGTTAGCGACCCAAACGATTTGGCAGGTTAAACCAAAAACCATGGGGATTAAGGTGACTGGGAAGCTGCCTACAAATACATACGCCAAAGATATTATCATGGGCATCATTGCTAAGTATGGCGTGTCATTTGGGGTTGGTTATGCGATTGAATTTTACGGAGAAACTGTTCAAAACCTTTCAATGGAGGCTCGTATGACGATGTGTAATATGTCAATTGAAGCTGGTTCAAGAACTGGTATGGTACAACCAGATCAAACGACCTTTGATTATGTTGAAGGTCGTGAACAAGCACCGAAAGACTTTGGAGCTGCTAAAAGTTACTGGTCACAATTCTACACAGATGATGAAAGTGATTTTGATGAGACGTTGACCTTTGATGTGTCAAATTTGAAACCGATGGTGACATGGGGAACAAATCCAGGCATGGCCACACCTGTTGATCAATTTTTGCCAGAAATCAAGGATGATAATGATGCAAACGCTTATGACTATATTGGTTTGCATCCCAATATGAAGCCTGTTGACATTAATTTGGATTACATTTTCATTGGCTCATGTACGAACAGCCGTTATGAAGATCTTGAAATTGCTGCGAATATGATGAAAGGACATCATTTAGCACCCAATGTCACTGCGTGGATCGTGCCAGGTAGTCGGGCCATTCGAAATCGTGCAATTAAATCGGGCATTGCTAAAATATTTGAGGACGCTGGTTGTGAATGGCGTGAACCAGGATGCTCAGCATGCTTGGCAATGAACCCAGACAAAATTCCGGCAGGGAAACATGTTGCGTCAACATCAAATAGAAACTTCATTGGACGCCAAGGTGTGGGATCAAGAACGCATTTGGCTTCTCCAGCTATGGTTGCTGCAGCAGGGATTGCTGGTCACTTCGTTGATATTACGACAGATGAATTTGTATAGGGGAATAATATGGAAGCTTTTGTAAGAGAAACAGGCAGAGCGGTTGTGATTCCAAATGACAACATTAATACTGATATTATTTTGCCTAAACAATTTTTGAAAAACATTTTAAAGACCGGTTTCGGTAAAGATTTATTTTTTGATTGGCGCTACAATGCCGACGGTTCGTTGAATGCAACGTTTGAATTGAACAAACCAGCACATCAAGGGGCTTCAATTTTAATTACAGGCAATGATTTTGGATCGGGTTCGTCACGAGAACACGCGGTATGGGCGTTAACGGATTATGGATTTAGAGCAGTGATTGGTGGCGGATTTTCAGATATTTTTTACATGAATTCAACCAAGAATGGCTTGCTACCAATTGTGTTACCTGAAGAAAATCGGAAAATATTGCGAGGTATTCAAGCAGATGAAACAATTCAAATTGACTTACCCGAACAAACTGTGATTTATAAAAACGATACTTTCCATTTTGATATCAACTCACAATGGAAAGAAAAGTTTATCAATGGTGAAGATGATATTGATAACACGATGAAATATGAACAATTGATCGCGGCATTCGAAAAGCAACGACCAAATTTTGGATAGGAGGTAGTTTATGGAACAAGCAATAAATTTGCAACAACGGATGGACACGACAAAAGAAACAGCGACATTTTATCGTGTCTTCGCGATGATTGCAGCCGGTATGATTTTAGATGGGGCGGACGTTTATCTTGCTAGTGCAGTAAATAGTGCAATCGTTAGCACACATTTTGCCACGCTTGCACAAGGCTCTGTGTTTCTATCCTCTGGATTTTTGGGGCTTTTCTTCGGGTCCATTTTTGCTGGATTTATCGGTGATTTTCTAGGCAGGAGAAAAGCCTATTCAACTAATTTGTTGGTATTTGGTTTACTAACCCTATGTGCGGCATTTGCACCTAATATTTGGATGTTAATCGGACTACGCTTTTTCGCCGCAATTGGGTTAGGCGCAGAAATTGTGACAGGTTATGCCTTAATTAATGAATTTGCCCCAATTAAAAATCGTGGTCGGTGGAGTGGTATCACTTCTGTGATTGCTAACTTAGCTGCACCATTGACCTTACTTTTGGCAGCAAGCATTATTCCTCGTTATACATGGCGTGCAATGTTTGTTATTGTCGGTGTACTAGCCTTAATTTTATGGGTGATTCGTCGTCATTTTCCAGAATCACCACGTTGGCTCATTTCTCGTGGTGAGTATGACCAAGCCGAACAAATCATTGAGAAATTGGAAGTGAATGGTTCGTACAGCACAAATGAGTCTAGTGGAAAACAACAACCAGTGAAGACTAGGATTGGTATCGGTCTGTTGGTTGCAACGGTTGCTGTCAGTGCAGTTAATCTAACACAGTATACATTTACATCGTGGATGCCAACATTATTGATCAAACAAGGCATCGAAGTGGTTCATTCACTAACATTTTCTGCAGTGATGATGGCTGGAGCGCCAATCGGCGCACTGATAGGTGCATTATTGGTCGACGTGATAGGTCGTAAAAAGGTCATTGTTTCTGCTTTTGTGATGACTGCGGTGTTTGGGATGATTTATTCGCAGCAACATACAACGGTTGGCATTTTAACTGTAGGATTTTTGGTCGTAACTATGATGTATATTTTGATGGCTTCGGTTGTCGGCGTTTATATGTCAGAGTTATTCCCTACTTACTTTAGATTCCGTGGAACGGGTTATGCTAATGGTGTAGCTAAAATATTAACAGTTTTGACACCATATTTTGCAGCGTGGGCGATTACGCAATTCAGCGCCAACTTAATTTTTTATTTTATTGCGGCAGTAGCAATAATCGCAGCTATTGTAGTTGCAGTTTATGGACCAGAAACAAAACAAAAAGCAATATATTAAAAAGGATGGTATTTTATCATGACAGAAGTAACAACAGCAAAGATTCATTGGAATGGTGGCGTTCAAGATGAAGCCATTAACATCTTGAAAGAAGATGGGGGAATGATTGTTAGTCCAACAAAAGTGGGCTACATTATCATGACTTCGGATGACAAAGGATTAGAACGAAAATTCGCTGCTAAGAATCGTAAGCGTAATAAGCCAGGGGTCGTACTATGTGGATCAGTAGAACAAGTGAAAGAACTAGCACAAATGACACCTGAAATTGAACAAATGTATCAACGACATTGGGATGAGGACATTTTGTTGGGCTGTATCTTGCCATGGAAAGCAGAAGCTATCAGTAAGGTACCTAATGACGGCACAAAAGATTTGATGATGGATCAACGTGAAACCAGTTGCTTTGTGATTAAGTTTGGCACACCAAGTGAGAATATTGCCAAAGACATGTGGGGAAAGTATAGTAAGTTTTCATTTGCAAGTTCAGCTAATCCTTCTGGTAAGGGAAACCGTGGTTTGGTGGCTGGTATTGGTGACCAAATTGAAAATGCTGCTGACCTCATTATTGAAGCAGATGATTATGTGGCCTCAATTCAGCCTGATAAGACGCTAGACACACGCTATGAACAAGGTGTAATGGTATCTATGGTTGATGAGACCGGTCAGCTTATTCCAGAACAAAATGGTGTTGTGGGTATCCAACCAGCGCCAATCGTTATTCGCAAAGGGTTAGATGTTGATAAAATTATGAAAATCATGAGCGACATTTTCTCATCATGGGATTATCGTCATGGCTACTATTACTGAGTAGACACCTAAGTGTGTCGTTTATAAAAGGAGAAAAGATATGTTAAATCCACCAAAAAGTACGATGTTAAGAACTGATATAATACGATATGGTAGTTTTATTGTTTTGATTTTGATTGCTGGCATACTACTGTTGATGTCAGGTGTAACACAGTACCCTGAAATCATTGGCATGGCGTATCTATCGTTTACTTTTGGTTTACGTCATGCTTTTGACGTGGATCATATCGCAGCTATTGATAATATGACACGCAAAATGTTAAATGATGGTAAAAATACGCGTGGTGTTGGCTTTAGTTTTTCGTTCGGCCATTCAATGGTCGTCGTATTAATGGCACTTGTCACTGTTTTATTTGTTGAATGGGCTAAGGACTCAATGCCTGTGTTTGAACAAATTGGTGGGGTTTTAGGCACTATGATTGCAGCGATTATGTTGCTCATGTTGACAATAGTCAACACATTTATTTTACGAAGTATTTGGACCGATTTTAAACATATGGGATTTGAATCACAGCAATCAGATAAGCGACATGCCATGGAGCAATCAAAAATTTATGTTTTATTTCTGAAATTATTGAAATTAATTAAACATAATTGGCAAGTTGCAATTGTTGGTTTTTTATTTGGTTTGGGATTTGATACGGCAACTCAAATTGCGGTTCTAGCAACTTCTGCTACTGCAGCAAACGCTGGTATATCTTGGTATACGACGTTAGCATTTCCATTATTATTTACGGCAGGCATGTGTTTAATGGATACCATTGATGGTTTTTTTATGAGTACAACATACACTTGGATCGTCTCATCATCCTATCGTAAAGTTTATTATAATTTGATTTTGACTGGTATTTCAATCATGGCAGCAGGATTCATTAGCTTTGTTGATTTTATTCAGTCGATGAGTGTGCTGTTTCATTGGCATAATGGTTTATCAAGTTGGGCAATCGGGTTAGATTTTAACCAATTGGGACTGATATTAGTTGCAATTTTTGCAGTAACTTGGGCTATTGCATTGACAATGTGGCGCGTTTTGAACTTATCTGAAAGAGAAACAATGATTTGATTTTGAAAAAGTCAGTCATCTTATGAACGAACTGTCAATCGGAACGTAACGATTTGCTTGTTCGTTCTTTTGTGTTTATCAGAGAGATTTAATCTCCTATTAATCATAAAGTATTACACTTAAATCAATAAAACGTTACAATGGAGATATGAAAATGGCTAAAGCAATTAAAATTTTGTTAATTGAAGATGATGTGAACCTTGCAGATAATATTGTGGGTTTTTTACAAGATTTTGCAGATGTTAACGTTGTAGATAACGGCCTGGATGGCGAGTTTGAAGGTCAGGAGTCGCCATATGATCTCATTATTTCCGATTTAATGTTGCCTGGTGAAAATGGATTTGAAGTCATTAAGTATTTGCGTAAAAATGATATTGAAACGCCTGTGCTCATCTTAACGGCTAAAAGCTCACTTGATGATAAAATTGAGGGCTTTAACGTTGGGGCAGATGATTATTTAACGAAGCCTTTTTATCGTGAAGAATTATTGGTACGCGTCAAGGCGTTACTCAGACGTGCGGGTGTCTATTCTGAAGATAATATGATTGCCGTAGGCGATGTCATGATTAATTTAGAAAATCGAGGTGTGCAAGTACATGGGCAACAAGTTAAACTAGTGGGGAAAGAGTTTGATATTTTGACCTATTTGGCTCAAAATAAAAACATCATTGTGACACGCGATCAGATTTTTGACCGTGTTTGGGGAATTGATTCTGATACAACGATTAATGTTGTGAATATTTACTTGAATAATTTACGACGAAAATTAGAGGCAGTTGGGCAAAACGATTTGATTAAAACATTACGGAATATTGGGTTCATTTTAGAGGTTAATGATGCCTAAAGTGATTAACAAACAACAGCAAATCCGAGGGTTCCTTTTGTTGATTGCGAGTTTTTTTGTGATATTTACTGTTCTTGGTGGTGTTATCTACTGGTCATATACGCGCACAATTTTTCGAAATTCTGATACAGCGCTGACACAGCAAATTAAACAGTTTGATTTGGCTGGTGCGTTACAAAATTCTTCAGATTCTAACCGAAAAGCGCCCCTTTTATTGCAATCAAATATGTTAGCTGATGTTTGGGTTTACGATAAGGATAAAAAGTTAGTACTTGACGACCGTATACCCGAATCCATGCAATCGCTTTATAAGAAACAATTTAAATATACCCAACAATTTGTGTCATATAGACCAAAAACCATCGCAATTGGTAATAATTATTATCGCGGCATGCGCGTTGCCTTTGTGGATGGCACACGAAATAACGATGGCAAACCGGTTAAATACGGTATCATTACAGTTAATGTCACAGATACAATGTTTAACTTAAATCAGTTTAAAAAAGTGTTACTGTGGTCATTTGGTACATTTGGGTTACTTGCTTTAATGGTTTCTTATTGGATTAGTTTGAAAAATATGAAACCAATCATTAAAGCATGGCAACAACAACAAGATTTTGTCAACAACGCAGCACATGAACTGCGCACACCAATGGCTGTTATCCAAGGAAAATTAGAGAATATGTTAACGCGTCCCGAATCAACAGTCCGTGAGCAATCAGATGCGATTATCTTGTCACTATCTGAAGTGCGCCGATTAACTTCTCTAACAGATAATATGTTAACGTTAGCAAAATCCGGTTCTAATATGACTCGAGTTGAGAAAGAACCAACCAATATTGCTGATTTTCTAGCAACGATTGTAGCGCCATATCAAGAAATGGCTGAATTTGAGGGGAAAAAGGTACTCTTATCAACACGAGTGACACAACCGGTGATGATTGATCAAAAAAGAATTCATCAATTACTGGTTTTATTAGTTGATAACGCGATGAAATATTCAGATGCGGGTGCTACCGTATCTATTTCGGCGACAATAGAAAAACGAAAATTTATATTAAGTGTTGCGGATACAGGTCGCGGAATTAGTGATGCCGCCAAAAAGCATGTATTTGATCGCTTTTACCGCGAAGATAAAACAGGTAGTCGTGAGACTGGTGGTACTGGTTTGGGCTTGTCTATTGCAGAATGGATCGTACAAGCGCATGGTGGGAAAATTATTATTTTGGATAATCATCCCCAAGGGACGATTTTTAAAACAACATTACCGCTTTAAATTGAAATCGCATTGATTAGGAGGTATAGGTCATATGAAACATTCTTTGGTAACTGTTGCTGTTGTTGCGGCAATTGTAGGTGGCGGTGTTGTTTATTCTGGCGCACAGCCAAATTCGTGGTTCCAACAACAACCTGTTTCGAAAAAAGTAGCCAACATTACGGGTCGCGCAAATATTGCCAACGTTGCTTATGTTAGTGATGATCAGGCAACGACGGCCTACAATAAGGTGAAAAACACTGTTGTGACTGTTCAAAACTTGCAAAAAGATCATAGTCAGGCAAGTGGTGATTTTTCAGCGTTGTTTGGGCGAGCACCACAGGAAGAAGGCAAAACCACAACTGAACAAACAGCATCCGAAGGTTCAGGTGTTATTTACAAAGTTCAAAATGGTGAGATCTACATGATTACTAATAATCATGTTGTTGCGGACTCTGATGCCTTACAAATCATCACTGCCACTGGTGATAAAGTGAAGGCGACAATTGTTGGGACAAATGCTGAGAAAGATATTGCGGTCATTAAAGCAAAAACAAATACGATAAAGACAGCAGCAACTTTTGGTAAAGTGTCTAACCTACAATCTGGTCAACAGGTATTAGCTATCGGATCACCATTGGGATCCGATTATGCGACATCTGTGACGAGTGGGATTATTTCGGCATCACGTCGTCATTTGACACTGCAGGAAAACGGGACCGCAGCGACAGTTATCCAAACTGATGCAGCGATTAATCCAGGTAATTCAGGTGGCCCTTTAATTAATTTGTCAGGCCAAATTATTGGCATTAATTCATCAAAAATTGCTTCATCGGATGATGGAACAAGTGTTGAAGGCATGGGATTTGCTATTCCTTCAGATGTGGTCCAAGATTTTATTCAGACGACTGAAAAATAGTGCCGGCCATCATAAAACAGCGCGTACTCACTTGAGTACGCGCTGTTTTATGATGGCTTAACATTAGATTGTTGCTTGATACCAATCAAGCACTTGATTTGGTGTCAAACGCTCACCATGACCAATGCGAGAAAGTTCTTCACCATCTTGAAATAGAACAAATGACGGGATACCACGCATATTATGATTGGTAGCTACTGCAATGTTCTCATCCCGATCAGCATCAATCCAGCTGGCTGTTTTAGTGACAGTGTCTTTAATGTTTTGAACAAATGGTTTAATAGCACGACAATCACCACACCAGTCAGCTGACAAGAATAAGATATGACGGCCTTTTGATTGTATGTGCGCTTCGATAGTCACGTCGGTATTATGAGTTGGTTGATACATGATTGCACCTCTTTAAATTAATGATTGAATTATAGCACACTATTTTATCAGTTACTGTTTTTATGCTCTCGTAAGTTATAAAAAAGCTAAATAGTCATTTGTTCTAGATTATTATCACCTAAAGTAAGTATGAAATTTACTGCAATTTAAAATAATAACCTATTTTTTGCAGCCAGTGAGCACAATTTTGTTTGTATTTTGTTTTCTAATATGAGAATTGTGACAAAAAAATTTGGAAATGTTGTTGACAATGAGTGGATTAGCAGTTATAGTAAATACAACATAAACATTGAAGAGATAAGTACAACTAGAGTCTTAGCAAGAGAGCTCGTGATTGGTGAAATCGAGTAAGATATTGAGTTGGAAAATGGTCTTGGAGTTTCATAGATACGAGCAAGCGAGTACTCATATGTACGGCGCAGTAAGTTGAAGTCGGTGGTGCTCGTTAACGCACAACGTATAACCTCGAGGTTTTCACAGATGTTCTCGACGATTTCTGACAGGCGTACGTTAAGGTGTGGGCGCGAGAGCCCTGCATGAACACCGGGTGGTAACACGTTATTGGAACGTCCCGTAGTCTATATTAAAGACTACGGGACGTTTTTTGTTTTCATAAAATATTGAACGATAAGATTAAGGAGGGTAAGGGAAAAATGAGCGTCATATTACAAAACGGCCTATTAAAACGTGAACAATTGACATTGGGCGATTTTAAATTATTACAACCAACCCTCAATGTTTTGGTGGTTAATCTCATGCCTAACCGCTTACAGACAGAAAGACAATTTGCACAATTACTCACAAAATTATCGGTCAATGTACGTGTGACGTTTGTTATTCCAGCGACCCACCATATCAAAAATGATGCTGAGATCATTAAAGAAAATTACGATACGTTTGATGATATTTGGCAAAAATCATATGATGGGCTCATTGTTACAGGTGCACCAGTTGATCGTGTGAAATTTGAAGAAATTGATTATTGGCAAGAATTTCAACAATTATTGACATGGCGAAAGACACACGTCAAAGAAAATTTGTTTACTTGCTGGGCAGCTTATGGTGCTGGATATATTGAACGTAACTTTCCTGTGAGGCGCAGTGTCAAAAAAATATATGGTGTTTACCATGTGGATCACATTTTAAACCAACGTAGTCAATTAACCGCAGATTTAACACAAATCACCATGCCACATTCACGTTACTTTACTATCCCAAATGAGGGCGTTGCGCGTCGTTTAAAGGTAGCAGGAAATGATACAGTTGGTGCATTCATTTTACGTGATGAGCGCAACCAATCAACTTATATTACAGGGCATTTGGAATATGATACCACGACATTAGAGGATGAATATCAACGTGATATCAAAAAGGATGCTCATACACAACGGCCAGAAAACTACTATGTTGATGGTCAACCAAATAATTCTTGGCGACAAAGTGCTGAAAAAATATTTCTTAATTGGGGAAAATTATTGATAGCTGGGACGCAACGAACTGAAGTTGTTGATTTATTACCAGCATTAAATCATATTTATGAAGGAGAAAAAACAGTATGACTAACAAAATAGACACGATTCTAGCGCAAGGTGGTAATGGAACGGATGATACAAAAACGGGCGCCGTTGTTAGCCCACTATACTTTTCAACGGCTTATCGTCATCCAGGATTAGGGGAATCGACGGGCTTTGATTATGCACGTTTGAATACGCCCACGCGACAGATTTTAGAAGAACAGTTAGCGGTTCTAGAGCATGGCGTGCAGGCCTTTGCAACCAGCTCAGGCATGTCTGCCATTGATTTAGTTTTCTCCACAGTACTCGAAACAGGAGACCATTTTCTAACAAGTGATGATCTTTATGGTGGCACCTATCGTTATTTTGACGGACTTGTGACACAAAGAGGTGTCAGTTACGATGCCTGTAGTAATTTAGATGATTTCTTAGAGAAAATCCAACCAAAAACAAAATTGGTTTGGTTAGAGACGCCTTCAAATCCTATGATGAAACTATTTGATATTCAACAAATAAGTGAGGTGCTAAAGGCAAAAAGTCCAAATATTATTATCGCTGTTGATAACACGTTTTTGACACCCATTTTTCAACAACCATTGAAATTAGGTGCAGATATTGTCGTACATTCGGCAACCAAGTACCTTGGCGGCCATAATGATATTTTAGCTGGCACAGCGATTGCAGGAGATGATGAATTAGCAGCACGATTAGAAAAAGCCTTAGTAACAAGTGGTCAAGTATTAGATTCGTTTAGTTCATGGCTACTACTACGCAGCTTAAAAACCTTGCATCTACGTATGACACGTCATAATGAAAATGGTCATTATTTAGCAGAAAAATTAGGGGATGTTAGCGGTGTATCACATCTTAACTATGCGGGTGTTGGGGGCATGATTAGCTTTTATTTAGAAGATGATTATGATGTTGATGCTTTCTTGAAAGGCCTACATATTGCATCATTTGCGGAGAGTTTGGGTGGACCAGAAACACTGATAACTATCCCCGCAGTACAAACACACCATGACATGAGTCAAGAGCAACGCCTTGCTTTGGGCATTACAGATCAATTAATTCGTGTCAGCGCTGGTTTAGAAGATAAAGAAGACTTGTTACATGATTTGACACAAGCTATAGGGGGAGCTAAAAAATGAGCGATTGGACAGATATAATTCAAGCAGCGACAACTCATGATCCCTTGTCTGGTGCGGTCAATACACCAATTCAGTTAAGTTCAACGTTTAATCAACCTGATTTTGATAATTTTGGTCACTTCGACTACGCACGTTCTGGTAATCCGACTCGAGAGTCAGGTGAACAGGCTGTTGCAAAGTTAGAGCATGGTCAACATGGCTACTTATTTAGTACGGGGATGGCTGCAATCAGTAGTGTCTTATTTACATTATCTGCTGGAGATCATATTGTGGTTAGCAAACATGTATATGGTGGCACTTTTCGGATATTATCTGACGTATTACCACGATGGGGAATTACACACGACCTCGTTGATTTTAGCAATCCAGATGCCATTCAAGCGGCGATTAAACCAGAGACAAAAGCACTTTACATTGAAACGCCCTCTAATCCAGTATTAAAAATAACCGATATTCGAGCAGTTGTTGCGCTGGCAAAGGCAAATCATTTAATTACAATTGCAGATAACACATTTATGTCACCATTTTTACAAAAACCATTGGACCTAGGTGTTGATATTGTTGTTCACTCAGCTACAAAATTTTTGTCAGGACATTCTGATATTTTAGCGGGTGTTGCTGTAACTAATAATGCTAATTTGGCTGAAAAAATTTATTTTATGCAAAATGCAGTTGGTGCAACGCTAGGCGTGTTTGATACGTGGCTGTTGTTACGAGGTATTAAGACATTGGGTGTACGCATGACGCAATCCAGCCAATCAGCACAAAAGATAGCCAATTACCTGTCAACACATGATAAAGTAGAACGTGTGTTATATCCAGGATTAGCTAGTCACCCAGGGCATGATATTCATGCCAGCCAGTCAAAGTCAGGTGGGGCAGTTTTGAGCTTTGATGTCGGCTCAGAAGACAAGGCTAAAGCAGTAGTCGAGGCGTTAAAAATACCTATTTTCTCAGTGAGTTTAGGCGCAGTAGAAACCATTATTAGTTATCCACCCAAAATGAGCCATGCAGAATTAAATGCAGATGAATTGCATGATACTGGTATTACGCCAGGGTTACTAAGATTTTCCGTTGGTTTAGAAGATGCAGACGACCTCATTGCTGATTTAACACAAGCGTTGGCTTTAATTTAAGAATATACTGTAAGAGGGAAAGGAGAAATGTATGCTGAATCAGATGATCAAGCATACAAAATAATCATGACAGAAACCATTCAGACAAAGTTACATTACCATTTTGATCACGTTGGATCATATTTACGTCCGGAACGTTTAAAATTAGCACGCGAGGCATTCTCAAAAGGAAATATAGATCACGATGCTTTACTAGAAGTGCAACATAGCGAGATTAAAAAAGTTGTTGATGAACAAGTCAAAGCCGGGCTACTTGCGGTGACAGATGGTGAATTCAATCGTTCATGGTGGCATTTAGATTTTCTAGGTCAACTTGGTGGCTTTGAATTTTATGAACAAGAGGATTCGTATCATTTCCAAGGTGCTAAGACACGAACAACAAATGTGCGTTTAAATGGTACCGTACATGCTAATTTGAAACATCCGTTCTTTGATGACTTTACGTACCTGAAGTCAATTGTACCCGACGGTATCGAAGTTAAACAAACCATACCATCACCGTCTTTGATCATTAACCGTGATCATCGTTCTGATTTGTGGTCAAAGTATTATGAACAATGGTCTGACTTTTTAGATGATTTAGCACAAGCCTATCATGAAACGTTACAACATTTTTATGATTTAGGTGCGCGATATATTCAACTAGACGACACGACTTGGGCTTACTTAATTGCACAATTAAATAAAAACAAGGATAATCCAGTTGCGTATGCTGAATATGAAAAAACTGCGGCAGATGATGTTTACGTCATTAATAAAGCATTGGCTGGTTTACCAGATGATTTAAAAATTTCAACTCATATTTGCCGTGGCAATTTTAAATCAACGTATTTGTTTGAGGGTAGCTACGAGCCAGTTGCCAAATATCTGGGACAATTGAATTATGACGGTTTTTTCCTAGAGTATGACGATGCGCGCTCTGGTGATTTTCAACCTTTAGCAGCTATTTGGAATAATCGTCAGAATGTCGAAATTGTACTTGGTTTACTCACATCAAAGTCGGCTGATTTGGAAGATGAAACTGATGTAGCCAATCGTATACATGATGCGGAGCAATACGTGCCAGTCCAAAATTTGGCATTATCAACGCAGTGTGGTTTTTCTTCAACAGAAGAGGGGAATGTATTGACGATACCAGACCAGTGGCAAAAGCTAAGGTTGGTTAAAAAAATTGCTGATAAGTACTTGGCTTAAAGCACAGCAGGACCAAAAATAGTAAGAATTTAGTGATTAAAAAAAGGAGAAAAATCATGACAGAAACAGTTGTTGAAAGTTTTACATTAGACCATACAAAAGTTAAGGCACCTTATGTGCGTGTGATTGAATCTCAAAATGGGCCTCAAGGTGGCAATATTACGAATTACGATTTGCGTTTGACACAACCCAATGAAACAGCAATTGAAACAGGTGGTTTACACACTTTGGAACACTTATTTGCAGGCTTGGTTCGTGATGAAATTGACGGTATTATTGATATTTCACCATTTGGATGTCGTACAGGTTTCCATGTCATTTCATGGGTGAATTACGATGCCGAAACATTGGCCAAGGTATTTAAAAAAGTACTAGAAAAGATCGTGAGTGATGAGGTAACCGAAGTACCTGCTGCTGAGATTGAAAGTTGTGGGAACTTTAAAGATCACAGTCTACATTCTGCTAAAGAATGGGCCAAGATCATTCTAGCCCAAGGTATTTCTAGCGATGCTTTTGAAAGAAAAGTTGTCTAAAAAATAATCAAGTGATCATATTGAACAGGGCGCAGATGTTTTTGCGCCGTACATAATTTTAAAGAAGGAGAACGTTACGATGCAAAAAATAACCCCACAACGTTTTTTTGACATTACACGAGCACTCAGTACGCTTTTAGGTGCAGGGTTAGTTTGGTGTCGAATGTGTTTGTATCCCTTGTAGCCGTGTATTTTAGGAAAAGTAACGCATAGAAAATAGGTTAGAATATGACAAAATTAAATAAACAATACGCTTTTGAAACACGCCAACTGCATGCAGGGCAAGAAGAGCCAGATTCTGCTACTGGTGCACGTGTGACACCAATCTATCAAACAGCTGCTTATGTTTTTTCAGATACCAAACAAGCAGCGGGACGTTTTGCATTAACAGATGCTGGTAACATCTACGGTCGCTTGACCAATCCAACAAATACTGTTTTTGAAACACGTATTGTTGCACTAGAGGGTGGTGCAGCAGCTATTTCTTTGGCATCTGGCGCTGCAGCAGTTACCGCTGCAATTTTAAATGTTGCTGGTAGTGGTGACCATATTGTTGCTGCTTCAACTTTGTATGGTGGGACAGTAGAACTTTTTTCAGAGACACTGAAAAAATTAGGTATTGAAACCACATTTGTTGACCCAGATGAACCAAAAAACTTTGAAGATGCGATTCAAGAAAATACAAAGGTGATTTTCTTTGAAAGTCTAGGCAATCCTAAAATCAATATTATTGATTTTGAAGCTGTGGCTGCGATTGCCAAAAAGCACGGTATTATTTCGATTGTTGATTCAACTTTTGCAACACCATTTCTGACGCAACCATTGGCACACGGTATTGATGTGGTTGTACATTCTGCAACGAAGTTCATTGGTGGGCACGGTACAACATTAGGTGGTGTTGTGATTGAAAAAGGTGACTTCGATTACGTCGCATCTGGTCGTTATCCTGACTTTGTTAACCCAACAGCATCGTATAATGGTTTGGTATGGTCTGATCTTGGTCCTGGTGCGTTTGTAACAAAAATACGAGCAGAGTATTTGCGGGATACTGGTGCAACACTATCACCACAGTCAGCATTCTATCTTTTGCAAGGCTTGGAAACATTATCATTACGTATTGAGAGACACGTTGAAAATGCCCGTAAAATTGTAGCCTTTCTCAATAATCATGAGAAAGTAGCCTGGGTCAGTTATCCAGAATTATCAGATTCACCTTACAAAGTACTGGCTGATAAGTATTTTGAAAAAGGGGTCGGTTCTATTTTCACATTCGGTCTCAAACAAGGTGAAGAAGGTGCCAAGACACTGATTAATCATTTGGATATTTTCTCGTTACTTGCTAATGTTGGGGATGCTAAATCATTGATCATTCATCCAAAATCAACAACCCATGCGCAGCTTAGTGAAGAACAACTTTCTGCTGCGGGTATCTCATCAGATCTTATTCGTGTCTCAATTGGTATTGAGAATGTTGACGATTTGATTGAAGCACTATCATCAGCGCTAGATAAAGTGTAACTAACTGTGATTTTGTGTTATTTTTTAAACCGTGAGAGGAAAAGCGATGATTGTTAATTGTCAAAATGTTTATTATTTACATGCTGATAAACTTGTTACCGCTGTTTTTTTAAAGAGTAGTGGTGCTGTGGATGAAGTTGGTTAACCATGGTTTGGTGCTTTGAAAGCCAGAAATTGTTATTGTAAATGATATATTGCATTTGAAAAAATAGTAATAAGTTAAAAAATTAGGAGAACACGCATGACAACAACACTTAAAAAAATAGGATTCCAACACGTTGGTTCATTCTTGCGTCCAGCTGAATTAAAGCAAGCACGTGCAAATTTTGAATCAGGAAAAATAACACATGATGCACTAGAAGAAGTTGAAAATCAAACCATTTCGCGGCTTGTAGATCAGCAAGTTGCTGCTGGATTAGATGTTGTGACTGATGGTGAATTTCGCCGTTCGTATTGGCATTTAGATAATTTTTGGGGATTTGATGGTGTAGAACAATTCAATTATGGTGAAGGATACCAATTTGCCCATGAAGAAACACGTGATGATTCTGCACGATTAAATGGCCGTTTGGGATTTAATGCATCAACACACCCATTTATCAAACATTTTAAGTTTTTGAAGGCTGTGGCCGATGAAAAAGGTGTCGAAGCCAAAATTACGATTCCGTCACCCTCACAATTTTATGCTGAATTATTCCGAGGTGTGAATGCTGAGAGCATTTCTCGTTTCTATGATTCAGTCGATGATTTATATCAGGACATCAAGCGCGTTTATCACGAAGAAATTTTGGCATTATATGAAGCTGGTGCGCGTATTGTGCAATTAGATGATTGTACTTGGGGGATGTTAGTAGATCCTAACTTCTGGGAAACGATGGCTGGTGCAGGATTTGACGTTAACGAACTTAAAAAGATATATGTTGATTTAAATAACGGGGCGATAGAAAATTTGCCAGAAGACTTAACTATCAATACACACGTTTGCCGTGGTAATTATCATTCAGACTGGGCTGCTGCCGGTGGTTATGATAAAGTTGCTGACGAATTATTTGGACAAGAAAATGTATCAACTTATTTCTTGGAATATGATTCAGAACGTGCTGGTGGTTTTGAGCCATTGGTCAAGGTGTCTGGAGACAAACGCGTTGTACTTGGGTTGATCACTACAAAATCAGGTGTTTTAGAAGATAAACAAGTCATTATTGACCGTATCCACGAAGCTGCCAAGTACTTACCACTTGACCGTTTATGGTTGTCAACGCAGTGTGGTTTTGCTTCGACAGAAGAAGGAAATGTGATCACGGAAGCACAGCAATGGGAGAAGTTAGCCTTGGTTCGTGATATTCAAAAGACAGTATGGGGATAGTAATAGCTTGATTGGTGATCGGTAACCGAGTAATTAACCACCGTTAACAAGTCAGTAACATAAAATTTGTAGATTATAAGTATGTATAATTAATTTGATGTTTGTTCGGGTGATTTGAATCGCTGAGTTGATACGAGTTAGTTACGCAGTGCCACACATCTGATTTGATGTGTGGGCTTTATAATTACAGTAAGCGTAAATAACTTAAACGAGGGGTTCAAAAAATATGAATAAAAAATTAACTATTGGGGCGATTTTAGCAGTTGTTGTACTAGTCGGTGGCTTTAGTATATTAAATAATAAGCCAAAAAATGCTACAGGTAAAACACTAAATGTGACAGTCCAGAACACAATCACAACCTTAGATCCTAATTTCGCAGATGATGTCGGTTCTAATTGGGCCGAGACACAGACACTGCAAGGACTTTATACGATGGACGAAAAGGGTGGTATTGTTGCAGGTGCTGCAGATAAAATTGTCAAGCCAACAAAAAATAATACGGTTTATCGTATCAAATTAAAGGCTAACCAAAAATGGTCTGATGGGACTAAAGTAACGGCTAACGATTTTGTAGCTTCTGCAAAACGACAGGTTGATCCAGCTTCTAAATCAACACGTTCGAATCATTTTAAGGATTTGGCAGGTTATGATGCTATTCGAAAGCAAGGCGCCAATATTAATACGCTAGGCATTAAAGCACCAGATGCTAAAACAGTTGAAATCACGTTGTCACATCCAGTACCATACTTCAACTTCATATTAGCTAATCAGTTGTATCCAATTAACACAGATAAAGTCAAAGAATATGGCAAAAAATATGGGCAAACGGCAGCAACAACTGTTTCCAATGGTGCTTATCAAATTAAGAAATGGAATCAATCTGCAACGACTTGGCAGTTTGAGAAAAACCCCCATTATGCTGATGCGAAAAACGTACACTACCAAACTATCAAAACAACTGTTGTGACAGATGCAACATTGGCAAGTAAACAGTATTTGTCTGGTAAAGTGGATGAAGCGGAAATATCTGGTAGCGTTCTGACTGATCTGAAAAAGACGAATGCAGCTGATATCCAATCTAAACAAAAGGGGCGTGTTGTCTTTATCGTTTGGAATTCTACGGACAAAATAGCTAGTAACACTAACTTTAAGCGGGCTATTAGCTATGCAATTGATCGTGATGTGCTGGCAAAACAAACCTTGTCAGATGGCTCAACAGCTGCTAAATCTATTATTCCAAGTGGTGAAGTCACGGTAGCGGGTAAAGATCTGAATCATGGATTAGATCTGCCTTTTGATAAGAAAAAAGCACAAGATTATTTGAAACAAGCACAAAGTGAAATTGGCGAAAAGAAGCTTAAATTAACTTTGAATATGGCTGATACAGATGCCTACAAATCACTTGGTGTTTATTTGAAACAACGGATTGAGACAGTCCTACCAGATGTGACAATTGAATTAAATAGAATGCCTTTAAATGCTGAAATATCTGCATTTAATAATCGTAATTTCCAAGCAGGGACGTTGAGCTGGTCAACAGATTATAACGATCCCATCGACTTTTTAGATACAGCCTACTCAGGTGGTGCAATTAACTTTACAAAGTGGCAGAATAAGGCGTATGATAGTTTAATTGATCAAATTAATAATCAAGGTGAAGCAAACGATAAACGCTATAGCCTAGAGAAAAAAGCAGCTGAATTAAATAACGATCTTAACGGTGTCACACCGCTATATCAAGTTTCAAATGTTCACTTGTTAAATAAAAAAGTACGCCATCTTAACTATCCAGTTGTTGGTTATCAAAATTATAAATACGCCGAGTAAATAGTAAGATTCAAGGAGTTGACGATGAAAAAAATTGGTGTCGCTGGTAACCATGCCGTACATGCTAATCCTAAGTTTGGTACGAACTATGTTAATTATATTCAAAAAAACTATATTACTGGTATTACGGAAGCAGGCGCCTTACCTATTATTTTACCAATCAGCCAACCAGAATTAGCAGTAGACTATGTAGCGACCATTGATGCTTTAGTATTAGCAGGTGGCCAAGATGTGTCACCGGATTATTATGGTGAAGAACCTATTCCAGAAATTGGTGAAATTGATCGGCACCGTGATGCGTTTGAATTGGCTTTGGTGAAAGAGATGATTCGCGTCGGCAAGCCAATTTTTGGCATCTGCCGTGGCGCACAAGTGATCAATGTCGCCTTGGGTGGCACGTTATATCAAGATTTAGCTAGCCAGTATCAAGGCTTAGCGGTTAAGCATAATCAGTATCCAACAAAATGGTCAACACCAACGCATCAATTACGTTGGCAACGTCGTAATTGGTTGAGTGATGTCATATCGCCAAAGTCACTCGTGAATACGTTTCATCATCAAGCGATCAAAGATTTTGCGTCTGGATTGGTTTTAGATGCAGTGAGTTCCGATGGTGTGATTGAGGCTTTTTCAGACGACAAACGCCAAATTTATGGTGTTCAGTGGCACCCAGAAATGCTTCTAATGGCGGAACCAGAATCACAAAAGATATTTGACCGATTTGTTGCATTAGTTTGAACATGATATTTGTCACAAAGTCGTTATATTGACGGCTTTTTTTACTGATTAAAGTAGCGTACAATGTGATGAGTAATATAGAATATGTTTTTAGAAATGTATGCGAGCACACTTAAAATTGAATGATGTATCAGGTAATTTTAAAAATTAAGCGCTTAATTACTTTGGAGAATAAAATGTTTCAATACATTAAGAAAATATTAATTGGCAAACCACTCAAAACACTAGATGAGGGTGGCCAATCATTGACTAAGACAAAAGCTTTGGCGTTACTATCTT
Organism: Leuconostoc rapi; assembly: GCF_016908715.1. GTDB lineage: Bacteria > Bacillota > Bacilli > Lactobacillales > Lactobacillaceae > Leuconostoc > Leuconostoc rapi. The sequence goes on from NZ_JAFBEK010000002.1 coordinate 138,461, forward strand.
CCGATGCGCTATCATCTGTTGCATATGGAACAGAATCAATTACCACCGCGCTACTAGCTGCGGGCGCTGTCGCATTATGGTTACAGCTGCCAATTGCAATTTTAGTTTTGGTTTTATTAGCTGCCATTGTTTTGAGTTATCGACAAATTATTCATGCCTATCCATCAGGTGGTGGCGCGTATGCCGTAGCAAGTGAAAATTGGGGTTCTAAAGCCGGCCTTGTGGCTGGCGGCTCGTTATTGGTTGACTATATGTTAACGGTTGCGGTATCAGCTTCAGCGGCATCTGATGCGATTACAGCTGCTGCACCGATGCTACAACGATTTGTTGTCCCACTATCCATTATTATTGTCATTTTGTTAACTGGCATGAACTTACGTGGGTTGCGTGAAAGTGCTAATTTTTTGATGTTTCCGGTTTATTTCTTTGTTGTTGTACTAGCAGTTATGATTTTGTGGGGTGTTTTCCAAGCGTTAACGGGTCAATTACCTTATCATGCTGCGGCTAGAGTCGGCACAAGCTTTTCTGGGCTATCTTTTGTCCTATTCATGCGTGCCTTTTCAAGTGGTTCATCGTCACTGACAGGTGTTGAAGCAATTTCTAATGCGGTGCCAAATTTCAAGGTACCCAAAGAAACACATGCAGCTGCAACCTTATCAACAATGGCCATTATTTTGGCGACATTTTTTGGTGGAATTACTTTTTTGAGCTATTGGTACGGTATCACGCCAAATAGTCATTCAACAGTCTTATCCCAAATTGCGGCGATTACTTTTGGCGGTCACGGTGTTGGCTTTTATACAATCCAGCTTGCTACGGCACTTATTTTAGCGGTCGCTGCTAATACTGGTTTCTCTGCTTTTCCAATGCTAGCTTTGAATTTAGCACGGGATAAATATTTACCACATTTATATATGGATAAAGGCGACCGTTTAGGTTATTCTAATGGTATTTTATCATTAGCTTTTGGTGCGATTGTCTTATTACTCATTTTTCATGGGTCAACAGATGCCCTCATTCCTTTGTATGCTGTGGGTGTTTTTGTGCCTTTTACATTATCGCAATCAGGCATGATTATTCATTGGTGGCGCAAGAAGCCTAAGCGATGGTTCGTGAAGGCAGTGATTAATTTTGTGGGTGCTTTTATTTCGGCGGTGTTAGTGATAACTTTATTTGCTACAAGAATTGAGCACGTTTGGCCCTACTTATTAATTATGCCAGTTGTGATGTACATGTTCTTAAAGATTAAGCGCCATTATACAAGCATTGCCCGTCAATTGCGTTTAGCATATGCTAAGAATGATCATGCGGTTCGTCATCATTATGAGGGATCAACCGTCATTGTTTTGGTGTCTAATGTGACAAAAGTTACCACGGAAGCGGTGGATTATGCGTTATCGATAGGCGACTACGTGGTCGCAATGCATGTCAGTTTCGATGTTAATCCTAAAAAAGAGTTGGAAACATCAACCCAATTTAAAATCGATTTTCCAGATGTTAGATATGTCGATATTCATTCATCTTATCGTTCCATTGTAAAACCCGCTCTGAGCTTTGTTGATGCTGTTGTTAAACAAGCTGAGAAACGTAACCATTCGGTTACCGTACTTGTGCCACAGTTTGTACCGAAAAAGCCATGGCAAAATATTTTGCATAACCAAAATTCGTTACGTCTACGTACGGCTTTTGCGGCACGTAAAGATATATCTGTTTCAACGTACTATTATCATTTGTCAGAGTAAAATCTGTGAGAACAGTACGACAATTAATGTAAAGGAGAAAGCGTTGTGTTTGGTCAATCAGCATATGCGTGTTTAAAATGATGTCACAAGATACAAAATTAATGTTATTCTTCATTTGGGTCGTGATTGCCATGCTGATTTCAACAATTGGTCTAGTTGTTATTATCCGTTGGTATCATCGCGAGGTAAATAAAGTTAAACAAGCCAAGCGGAATGAGCAACTAGAAAATCAAAAAAGCAAATAACTATTTTTGCATTTAGACTAGTTAAAATGCACTTTTCTAACAAAATGCCCCAAAAGTTAAAACAACTTTTGGGGCATTTTGTTTATGTGGAATATATTGATGCCAAGCTTGGCTTATTATAAACCCGGCAACTAGGTAACTGAATTGGGTATTGGTAAATTATTCATTTTGTTTATTTCTTGTTGCAACACTGCCGCCTTTTTTCGTACAAATCGGCGTATAGGAACTGGTAATATTTGCTTGCCGTATTAATTGTTCGGTACCTTTAACACCCATTTCATAAAAGGATTGTTGAATACTTGTTAACTGGGGATAAATAATGTCACAGAGTGCTGTGCCATCAATGCCAATAATTGATAAATCGGAAGGAATATGATGATGCAGTTGTCGTGCACGATTAATTACGCCGGCAGCAACTAAATCACTTCCAGCTACGACGGCAGTTAAATGAGGTAGTTTTTCGAGCATATTCATTGCCTGAATACCATCTTCATAAAGCCAATTACCAGGTATGACATAGTCGGCACGGTAGGCAATCTGGTGATCTTTTAAAGCTTGCCGATAGCCGTCAAGTCTTAATTGGCCGACACATGATGGGATATCTGCACCAACAAATGCAATTTCTCTATGACCGTGCATAATTAGATAATTCGTTGCCTGATAGCCAATATCAAAATCATTTGATGCAATGAAAGGTAGATCTGGTTCAGGTTGGGCAACAGATAAAAAAATATAGGGAATATCTGAGGCACGCAAAAATTGCGCATTAGTTGCACTTAGTGTGATGCCCAATAAAAGTATACCTCTGACACTTCTTTCAGATATTGTTTTGAGTGCTTGCATTTGTAAAAGTTCGCTATCTTCACCAGCATAGGCGATAATAACATCTATGTCATGTAAGGAAGCAACTTTTTGAATGCCAGCAATAATTTCTTGTGCGAAATTAGTTGGGCTGGCAGGTAAGATAATACCTAATACTTGGCTTGTTTTGGTGACCAATTCAATTGCTGAACGATTTTTTCGATAATTGAGATCTTTAGCAATTTGATTAATTTTAGAAATTGTTTCAGGCGCATAGCCACTAGATAGTGTTTTCTTATTGGATAAAATACGTGAAACTGTCGATGGAGAAACGCCTGCAATGCGGGCAATATCTTTTATTGTCGTAGCCATAGGTTTACCTGGATTATTTTAGATTCGTTACTTCAACTATAGAGTAAATCTACAAAATAGTAAAACAAAAAAATATCGAGTATTGCAAACGTTTGCATAAAGATGTTATAGTATTTTATGTAAACGTTTACACCAATTGATATGAGAACATGTTCGCTGGTTAAGTAACATTAAATAAGGATTTACCGAATTATACGTTGAGAAAGGTAAAGATCATGAAAAAAGCATTACCCGCAATGCATACAAGCATGATGCGTTATGCGGTGTTATCAATATCTCTAATTATTACAACTGGTCCAGCAGTGTCAGCAGCCTTACCATTAATGGCCAAGAATTTTCCAAATATTTCATTGGCAATGATTGATATGATTGCTACGGTTCAACAATTCACGATCATGTTATTTTTGTTGATTTCGGGTAGCATTGCTAAGAAAATCGGAATTAAACCGACTATTTCTATTGGTCTAATCATTACAGGTGTAGCAGGTATATTCCCTGTATTTAGTCAAAGTTTCGTAGCAATATTTGTATCCAGATTATTATTAGGGGTTGGTATTGGACTATTTAACTCATTAGCAATTACTGTGATTGATCTATTATTTACCGGCAATGACAAGGCACAAATGTTGGGTAATCGTTCTGCAATGGAGCAACTTGGCGTATGTATTTTAAACTTAGTGGTTGGTTTGCTACTATTGATTAATTGGCATATGGCATTTTTGATTTATGCTTTGGCGTTTCCAATTATGATATTTTTTTGGCAATATGTACCAGAACCTAAAGTTGATAAAGAAAGCAAAGAGACACATCAAAAGATTAATAGGTCAGTAATCTTGTTAGCCTTGTTGTTATTCTTCTTGGTCATGTGTTCAACGGCGATTATTGTACAAATACCAAATATTATCGTTCGTGGCGCCTTAGGCTCAGCGACCGCGGCTAGCTTGATTATTTCTTTGAATACATTAGCTGGAATGGCAATGGGATTCCTATTTGGACGCATATATAAATTAGCGAGTGAGATGACTTTACCTATTGGCACGTTTCTGATGGCGATAGGTGCCATACTCATTAGTATGGGTGGTAACTTGTATATTGTATCGTTAGGGACAATATTATGTGGCTTTTCTTATCCATTAGCCGGAACTTATGCATTCAATTTGTTGTCTAAAATAGCACCGCCGGGTTCGGAAACGTTAGGTAATTCGGTTTTGCTAATTGGGTGTAATTTAGGATCGTTTATTAGTCCAATTGGGGTTCGTATACTAGCTAAAATCAGTGGTAATGCTTTTATCGGTATGTTTATTGTGTTATTGGTTGTGACTGGCGGTATTTTAGCTTTTCAATCGGCTAGTAAGCATGTTTCCAAAATGAAGAAAGTGTAGGCATTAAATAATGACAAAGAAAAATTGGTGGCAAGAAGCGGTTGTTTATCAAGTATATCCGATGAGTTTTCAGGATAGTGACGGTGATGGTATTGGTGACATTGGTGGTCTGACGCAGCGACTGCCCTATATTAAACAATTGGGTGCAGATGTTATTTGGTTAAATCCAATTTATTGTTCACCTAACAAAGACAATGGTTATGATATAAGTGATTGTCAAAATATCCAACCAACCTACGGCACCATGGCACAATATGATGAGATGCTAGAAACCGCGCATAAGCTGGGATTAAAAATCATGATGGATCTTGTTGTTAACCATACATCTGATCAGCATCAATGGTTCATTGAAAGTAAAAAATCAAAAGATAACCCATATCGTGATTATTATATTTGGCATGATCCCGTTGATGGACATGAACCTAATAATTGGGGGTCCTTCTTTAGTGGTTCAGCTTGGAAATTTGACGAAGCTACCGGACAATACTTCTTGCATCTTTTTGCCGATGTTCAACCAGATTTAAATTGGGAAAATCCAGTTGTCCGTAATGAGGTATGGGATTTAATGACGTTTTGGCTAGATAAAGGTATTGATGGGTTCCGAATGGATGTGATTAACTTGATATCCAAGACAGCTGGATTACCGGATATACCAAAGCCAGATAATGCTATTTATTCAGACGCGACAGCGGTTGCTAATGGTCCACGTCTGAACGAATTTTTGCAAGAAATGAACAGCAAAGTTTTGTCTCATTATGATGTGATGACTGTGGGCGAAATGCCAGGTGCGACACCTGAAAAGGCACAGGAATATACTAATTTGAAGGGCGATGAACTGAACATGGTGTTCCAGTTTGAACACATTGCCTTAACACCCAATCCAGATGAAAGATTAACAAAATGGAACGATGCAAAGGTTAAACTGACTGATCTGAAGGCATCACTATCTAAATGGCAAATTGGTCTAGATGGCAAGGGATGGAATAGCTTGTACTGGAATAATCATGATCAGCCACGTGCTGTATCACGATTTGCAACAGATGATCCTAAATATCGTGTAAAAGCAGCCAAAATGTTAGGTACGACGCTACATATGTTACAAGGCACACCATATATTTATCAAGGTGAAGAAATTGGTATGACGAATGTCAAACTTGATGATATTTCTCAATATGAAGATATTGAAACGCTAAATGCCTATCAACAATTTGTTGTCGAAGAAAAAATTGTCGATAAAGAGACGATGATGCGTTATTTTGCTACCATGTCGCGCGATCATGCACGCACACCGATGCAATGGGCAAGTGCAGAAAACGCTGGTTTTACAACTGGAAAACCTTGGTTTAATCTCAATCCAAATTATACCGATATCAATGTCGAGGCGGCTTTGGCAGATGACGATTCTGTATTTTATTATTATCAAAAACTCATTCAACTACGTCATGAGCATGAATTGATTGTTTATGGTAATTATGAAGCAATTGACTCTGAAGATAATGATGTATTTGCTTATCGGCGACATTATAATGGTCAAACTTTGTTAGTATTGAGTAATTTTACGAACCAAACTGTTATGCGTGATTATGGTCAAAATGATGCGAATCAGGTATTGATTAGTAATTATACTGATAATAAAAACAATGTGCTCAGACCATACGAAACGCAAGTATATTTATTCGAATAATGATTTGAGCAATGAATAGATTAACGCCTTAGAAATGTAGTATTTAGGACATATACTGCTATAAAAATAACCCTTAAGATAGAAACCTTAAGGGTTATTTTATGTACGAAAATGCCAAATTTTTATTAAGTTTATCTGATCAATACAAAATATAATTTAAATGGTCTAAAAACTGGTCATTGACGGTTTAAACTAGAATGTTTCTGTTTCAATGTGTGTTAACTTTTCATGCCAATCCACGTCAGGATATTTGCGAGATAGTGCAGTTGCTAACACGCGTTTTGCTAGATTACCATTTCGCGTGAAAATGGGACCATGGAAATATGAACCATAAACATTTCGATAAATAACGCCTTCAGTATTATCCATACCGTTGTTGCCGTTGCCAGAAATGACAGTCCCCAAAGCCCGCTCACCTTGACCTAAGAATGTGCGACCTTGATGGTTTTCAAAACCATGGTAGGTTTCGCCAGTGTCATTATTTTTGATCACGATATTACCCGTGAGGCGTTTCCCTTTTAGCACTGTTAAGTCATCTTGATACATGTTCGTGGTGTAATGATCCATCACACCAATGCCATTGACTTTCGTGCCATCAGCCATAATCATATAGTGTCCAAGCAACTGAAAACCGCCACAAATGGCAAGTAAAGGACCACCATTTTCAATATACCGTCGCAATTGTTCAGTTTTTGTGACTAAATCTTGTGCAACAATCGTTTCTTCATAATCTTGACCACCGCCTAGTAAGGCAAAATCAACTGTATCATCAACAAAAGTGTCTCCGAGAGAAACAAGGTGATAATTGACGTTGACGTCAATTTGTTTCGCATAATAGGTCAGCGCAATAATATTGCCATAGTCACCATAGGTATTCATGAGATCACCATAAAGGTGGGCTACAGAAATGTTGTAATCTGCCATTAGAATCCTCCTTTAATATAGCCAGCTGAACCTAACTGCTCACGGAGCTGTAACATTGCTGTATAAGTGGCCGCAATATATACTTTATCCGTTGGAAATGATTTGATTGCCTTTATGACTTGCGTTAAATCTTCGTAAATCGCTTGATCTGAGAACCCTGCCATTTTTAAGCGAACACGAAGGTCTTGATAACGCTCACCACCCGTGGCAATAGCTTTGATGTTTGTGTCATGCAGCTTTTCAAACTCAGCATCCCAAATCCAACTTGTATCGATACCATCAGCATAGTTAGCATTTAATAAAGTTAATAGTGAAAAATCCTTTTTTTCAGTTAACATCATGTCAATGACAGAATTTGTGCCAACAGGATTTTTAATTAAAACAATCGTCACATCTTTGCCGTCAACGTTGATTGTTTCTTGGCGACCAAAAATTTGTGCGTTTGATTCAAAAGCCTTTTTAATTTGTTCTGGGGCAACATTAAATTCACGACCTACAGCAAAAGCTGTGAGCGCATTGTATATATTGTACAGACCGCCAATTTCAATTCTAAAAGGGGTGTTATCGATACTGAAAACTGAGTATTTTGGTGTTAGCTCATCCACACTGGTGACTTGATAGCGCAAAGCCGGGCGGGCAAATGAATCTGTTGTGCTGAAATATTTACCTAGATTACCGTATGTCATAAAATCATAGTTAAGCACTGAGTGATCGGTAGGTGACAAAATGCCATCCGTGTTAATTGGTGCGGCACTAGGTGAATAATCCTCTGGTGAGATATGATTAAACCCGAAAAACTGGCGTTCGTTGCTAAAGTCGCCACGTGTGAAGATAGGTGAATCACCGTTGGCTAAAACAGTTGCTTGAGGTGCATGTTTGATACCAGCGATAATTTTTTCATAAGTGGTGTAAATTTCGCCATAACGATCAAGCTGATCACGGAAAATGTTAGTTAATACAAACATTTTTGGTGCAATTGAGGCAGTAATTTTTTCAACGTTTGCCTCATCGACTTCAAGCACTGCAATTGGTTTTTTACCATTAGGCGACGGCTTGATTTTTGTGGTAACGAGAGTGCCAGTGATGCCTTGTATCATGTTTGAACCGGAGGGGTTTGTAATAACAGTATAGCCGCCGGCTTCCAATACGCGTGTAATTAGAGCGGTTGTTAATGTTTTTCCGTTTGTACCAGTTACAATAACAAGGTCAAAATTTTTCTGGATGCTTTGCAAAATATTTGGATCAATTGCGACTGCGATTTTACCAGGTAGACTTGTGCCACCACGATGTAACACATCATGTAAAAACCAATAAGTGCTTTTGGCCGTGATGCGTGCAAATGTACTTTTAAGTGTCATAATGTCCCCACTTTCATGATTATAATTTTACCACGAGCGAGCCGATGGTGGTATCATTTGGTTAAATATTAAGTTGTTTATGACGAAATCGCTGTTAATATTAAAGTGATTTAGATTAAAAAAGTTTGACAAAAAACTAATTTTTTGTTTTAATAGTCACAACGAAGAAAAGATAAGTAATACTAGGCGTGATTTAAGAGAGTTTGTGTCGGGTGAGAACAAGCAACACAAAGGTATGAAAATGGTCTTGGAGTTACTGTTCTACGAGCAATTATCAATAATGCATGAGCGTTTTGGTAGTTTGCAAGTATTGCACGGGAAAGCCCGTTATAGCGACACGAATTCCTTTAATGATGCTTAGCTTTTCAAAAGTGATCATTAAGACGATTGGTATTGAGATATGAGCTTTTTGATTTGGTTCATGAAAACCGGGTGGTAACACGACTTGTCGTCCCGCAGTCTATGTATTTAGATTGCGGGATTTTTATTGTCAACGGACTTTCAGCCAAGATTAAGTAAACAGGTGAGGTGGATTGGTCTAATAATTGTGCGGAGATTATAACATAATCAGTACGCGTTTGAACAAAATACGTCAAAAATAAACAGAGGAACAAGGTAAAGAAACATGTCAAAATTAAGAACGTATGGTATTACTGGAATGATTGTTATCCTCGTCGCTGTTGGTGGTTATGCGGCGACGGCCCATCATAATAAAGCAGCCGCCGATACACAAGTTAAATTGGTTAAACCAAAGACGTTGACCATTGGATTGGAAGGCACATATGCGCCTTTCTCATACCGACAAGATGGTCAACTCAAAGGATTTGAAGTTGATTTAGGGAAAAAAATTTCTAAAGAACTAGGACTGAAAGCACACTTTGTACCAACTGCCTGGGATGGCTTGATTGCCGGTGTGGGCGCTAAAAAATTTGATATTGTACTAAATGACGTTGCAGTGACACCAGAACGTCAGGTAAAATATCGATTTTCAACACCTTACCTTTATTCATCTGAAGTGCTAGTTGTTAAGAAAACCAATACAGATATTAAAAGTTATCAAGACGTTAGAGGCAGAGTCTTAGCGGAGTCTGTAGGGTCAAATAATGAAGTGATTGCTAAAAAATTTGGTGCTAAAACGATATCTTCCAGTGAATTCACCAATTCTGTAGCTTTAATTAAACAAGGACGCGCTGAAGGTGCCTTTAATGATTCAGGTGCCTTTGCAACTTATATTAAAGATAATCCAAGAGATGCGCAAGTTGTAAAAGCGATTAAAGTGCCAACATCAGCAAGCCCTGCTTCTAAAATAGCACCACTAATTAACAAAAATAATGCGGGTCTTCAAAAGAAAGTAGACGGCGCCATTTCGAATTTGAAAAAAGACGGCACAGTCAAAACACTCGCTGTTAAGTATTTCGGTACTGATTTAACTAAAAAACCATAAGGGGCGCGACAGATGTGGAAAATAATTATTGATTCTTTGCCGGAAATTGTCAAAGCTGGCTTACAGTATACGGTTACTTTATCGATACTATCCTTTGCTTTGGGCTTAGTTATTGCTATTATTGTAGCATTGATTTGCCGTGAAGAACCCCAAGGTAATCCAGTAATCAAAGAGATTTGGCGTGTTGTTTATGTTTTCTTGAGATTTTATGTTTGGCTATTTAGGGCAACACCAATGCTGGTACAACTATTCATTATTTTCTATGGCTTGCCAAGTGCAGGGATCGAAATTCCTGCCTTTCCAGCAGCAGTTATTGCCTTTAGTTTGAATGTTGGTGCGTATGCTTCTGAAACAGTCAGAGCCGCGCTAAATGCAGTGCCAAAAAGTCAATGGGAAACAGCGCAAACAATTGGGTTATCGACTAGACAAACATTATTTGAGATCATCTTTCCACAAGCTGCTCGAATTGCTTTGCCACCACTATCAAATGAATTCATTGGTTTGGTAAAAGATACTTCTTTAGCATCAACCATTACAATTGTAGAGATGTTTGCAATTACGCAACAAATTACAGCTAAAAATTATGAACCATTATTAATGTACACGCTAGTAGCTGCTGTATATGCAGTTTTTTCTACATTATTAACATTGCTGCAGAAGTTTTTGGAGAAACGTGCTAATCGTTATCTTAATCAAACAAATCAATTGGAGACACAAAAATGATCCAAATAGAAAATCTAAACAAGTCTTTCAATGGTAAAAACATATTAAATGACATTAATTTAACGTTTGACGATCACAAAACGACTGTCATTTTAGGGACATCAGGGGCTGGAAAGTCCACACTATTGCGGACGCTCAATGTATTGGAGAAATCAGATCACGGGGCAATTACAATTGATGATGCTTATGTCGATTTTGATAAAAATTATTCAAGTGAACAAATACGAACTTTTCGCTCAAAAACATCGATGGTCTTTCAAACTTGGAATTTATTTCCCCATCTGTCCGTTATTCAAAATATCACTAAGGGACCTGTATCGGTGTTAAAACAAGATAAAAACGTGGCAATAGCAACAGCTGAAACGTTGTTAACGCATGTTGGTCTCGCTGATTATGCCACCTATTACCCAGCACAGCTATCTGGTGGTCAGCAACAACGCGTCGCTATTGCGCGATCTCTTGCTATGAAACCAAGCTTTATACTATTAGACGAACCAACTTCGGCACTAGATCCTGAATCAGAAGCTAACGTTTTACAAGTATTGCAAATGTTATCCAAACAAGGGCAGTCTTTAGTTATTGTGACACACAACATGATTTTTGCACGTCAGATCGCTGATCGTGTTGTTTTTTTAGACGGCGGTAAAATTACCTATAATGGCGACAGTGAGGGATTTTTTGATAGTACAGACGATCGTATTCAAAGATTTTTAAATAAACGTGTCGTGACAGATTAATAGTCATTGGTCACGTTCAAACATCATTTAGTGTTGATATAGGGCCATTGTGATATGCTATGAGTAGCGAACATATTTGGAGAAAAAAATAAATGTCATCTCACAAAAAAAGCAGGCGATTAAGAAAAAAACACCGTAGGTGGCTGGTAATTCCGATTATTGGTAGCTTAGCCGGTATATTAGTCATGACGCATACCCGTCAATTATCGCAATTTATTGAACCAATTCAGGCAATGACCATTACGCCCTCACAAACACTTGTCACAACCACTGGGCAAAAAGCCACGTTAAAGACGATATTCATGAAACGCTACTTAATTGCTAACACAACGCAAAAAAAGTTAGTAGGATTTCAAACAATTGGTACAAAGACTTATTATTTTGCGCCCAAGACAGGTGAAATGGTTTATGGATTACAAAAAATTGCTGGTAATAGTTACTATTTCGATAAAAATGGTGTGAGTGATACAAGATTAGCCTACGAAAAAACGGCTTCATCTGTGATAAGCAATCATAAGGTTGTCGAGAAGGCAATTGCAGGAGGCATGACACTTGTCGGGAAAAGCCCCTACGTTTACGGTGGTGGGCGAACGCCAAAATCGATTGCCAATAATGAATTCGATTGTTCATCTTTTATCGCGTGGTTTTATCGTCAAGCAGGACAACCTTTGGTTGTTCAATCAGCGGCGTCAACGACGTTATTGAATCAAATTGGCACTACTGTCGCATGGTCTGATATGCAACGTGGCGATGTACTAGTGACACCAGATACTTACTCAGAAGAGCGATTACATGCTGCGATCTATTTAGGCAATGGTTTCATATTGCATGATTCTGCGCCGACTAACGGGGTCGCTATTAGCCGCTTAAATGATTTGGTAAATCCTAAAACATCGCAAACATTGACATGGTCAGGATTATTTAAACCAGGAACAGTCCGTCAAGTTGTTGATGATTAAGTTACTGGTCTCATAAAATAGGCATGTTTTTAACGAGGGTACCGCCTGCAAGGCTAATCATTAAAAACGTGTTATTTTTTGTTGTGAATAGTTATAGTTTTTTGTTGTGTTGAAAATTGCTATAATAGTTAGTAGCAGTTTCATTTTTATAGTTAACATAAAGGAGGGCAGGTGTTTGCGAAATAAAGTAGTCATAACAAAAGCTTCTTCTGACTTAAAAGTTATGATGACTTATTAATGTAAATACTTTAAACATATGGCACAATTATTTTTTGAGTATGGCGCAATGAGTTCGGGAAAATCAATCGAAATTTTGAAAGTGGCGCATAATTATGAATCGCAAGGTAGGCAAGTGCTATTGATGACGCCGATTACCGATACACGGGCAGGTGTAGGCATTGTGTCAAGTAGAATTGGTTTGTCACGCGAGGCTTTAGCTGTCAAACCAGAAGATGATTTGTTTGCGTTGATTAAAGGGATGAAGGCTGCCGACCTAGCTGTTGTCTTAGTTGATGAGGCACAATTTTTATCACCCAAACAAGTTGATGAATTAGCCTATGTCGTGGATCACTTGCATATTCCAGTGATGACTTTTGGTTTGAAGCAAGATGCTTTTAATCATTTATTTGATGGCTCAAAACGTCTGATTGAGTTAGCAGATAAATTAGAAGAGATGAAAACAATTTGTTCGTTTTGTGGTAAAAAGGCCACGACACAGTTGCGCATTGTGGATGGTCAACCACAGCGTACGGGGGCACAAGTGTTTATTGGTGGCGATGAGGCTTATATTCCAACATGCCGCCGTCATTGGTATGAACCAGATTTAGATAAAATTACTGCAATGTTTCCAGTCAAAAAGTAATAAGGAACCTCATCTGCAGGTAACACTGAGATGAGGTAATCAGTTGTCTGGTTATTTCGTACATAACAATAGCACGTAAATTATCAGAAACAGTGATCATTTGCAACTTGGAGAATAAAACATGGACCCAATATTTCAATCTTTACAAACAGTAGTTGATCGTTATGATGAGCTCAACGAACAATTGGCCGACCCAGCAGTAGCTGGTGATGGTCAAAAGTATATGGCTTTGTTAAAAGAAGCAGGTGAGATGCGTGAAACAGTCGAATCGTATACACGTTACAAGCAGGTTATTCAAGGTATTGAAGATGCTGAAGACATGTTAGATGATGCTGAAATGGCGCCACTTGCAAAGGAAGATCTTAGCGCATTAAAACCTGAAAAATCTGATTTAGAGGCGCAACTTAAAATTTTGATGCTACCAAAAGATCCTAACGATGATAAAAATATTATTATGGAAATTCGTGGTGCAGCAGGCGGAGACGAATCCTCCTTGTTTGCAGCAGATTTACTTGATATGTATCGCCGTTATGCAGAAAAGCAACGCTGGGCATTAAGTATTATTGATGAAACAACCACAGAAGTTGGTGGGTACAAAGAAGTCGCTATTATGATTACAGGCGATAATGTCTACTCTAAATTAAAATTTGAATCTGGTGCACATCGTGTACAACGTGTGCCTTCAACAGAAACTCAGGGCCGGGTGCACACTTCAACAGCAACGGTTGGTGTGATGCCAGAATTTGAAGAAATTGACTTTGAGTTGGCTGAATCTGATTTGGAAGAAGAATTTTTCCGTTCAGGTGGTGCTGGTGGTCAAAACGTCAATAAGGTTTCCACGGCAGTCCGTTTGGTGCATAAGCCAACTGGAATCATGGTTAAAATGCAGGAAGAACGTACGCAAATTAAAAACCGTGATAAGGCACGTAAATTACTTGCAAGTCGGGTGTATGACTTTTATGCGCAACAAAATGAAGCAGAATATGCGGAAAAACGAAAATCTGCCGTTGGCACTGGTGACCGTTCTGAACGTATTCGAACATATAATTATCCTCAAAACCGTGTGACAGATCATCGAATTGGTTTGACACTGAATAAGTTAGATCGCATTATGAATGGTGATTTGGGCGAAATTGTTGATGCGCTTGTGATTGCAGATCAAACTGCTAAATTGGCTGAACTGAACAAAGCTTAAAAATGACTGAAAAACACTTTGAAACACCAAAACAATTTAAACGCGTTGACTCAAATCGTAGCGTGACACCAGATAAATTAACGGCGCCTAAATGGTACGATTGGGATGATATTAAAAAGCCAACGAAACCAAGTCACGTTAAAATATCTTTACTTGAGGGCCGAAAATGGGCAATTGATGAGCTGACAGGTGTTGGCATGCCAACAACCGATGCTCAAGATAATGTTGACTTTTTATTAAGTGGCGCATTAAACATGAATTATGCTTACCTACGTGCTAACATAACACGAATAATGCCTGCAGAACTAGCCACAGTTTGGCCAAAGTGGATTGCCAAATTAATGGCTAATGAACCCGTGCAATACATTTTAGGGCATGCGCCATTCTATGGCCGTGAGTTCATGGTTGATAAGCGTGTTTTAATTCCGCGCCCTGAGACAGAACAGCTCGTTGAATGGATTTTAAAAGATATTGGGGCACAAACTGGTCAACCTGTTTCAGTGCTAGATATTGGGACTGGTTCAGGAGCTATTATTGAAACATTAATGATAGAAAACGCACGCGTTCGTGGATTTGCAGCAGATATTTCAACCGATGCCTTAGCAGTTGCTGAAATGAATGCACAACGTCTTGGTTTACCCTATCTTCATTTGGTTGAAAGCGATGTGTATAGTGCTGTGGCAGGCCTTAAATTTGATATTATCGTTAGTAATCCGCCGTATATTGCAACAACGGACGAGGATGAAATGGATACCAGTGTATTGAATTTTGAACCACATACAGCACTATTTGCAGAACATGAGGGATTGGCGATTTACGAGTCATTAGCCGAGAAATTGGATGCGCATTTGGCCGAACATGGGCGTGCTTATTTTGAAATTGGTTATAAACAAGGGCCCAAAGTGGTTGAGATGATGCAACAGGCGTTACCTCACGCTAAAATAACATTACGCCAAGACTTTTCAGGTCTAGATCGTATGATTCGAGTAGAAAAATGAAGACAACAATATTTAAAACAGATCAACAAGATTTGGTAAAGGCTAGTACCTTATTAAAAGCAGGTGAAGTCGTCGCCTTTCCAACGGAAACAGTTTACGGACTTGGTGCGGATGCGACGAATGATACGGCTGTTAAAAAAGTCTTTACTGCTAAAGGGCGTCCTGCAGATAATCCGTTGATTATGACGGTGGCAGATGTTTCGCAATTAGAGGCGTATGTCACAATATCAGAAGCTGCTAAAAAATTGATGACACAATTTTGGCCTGGCTCACTGACTATTATCTTACCTATTATTGCTGGACGTGTATCAATGCTTGTGACAGGCGGTTTGCAAACCGTTGCCTTTCGTTTGCCAGCTAATGAGGCAACGCGTCAATTAATACGCACAGCTGGTGTACCAATTGTTGGACCGAGTGCCAACTTATCAGGAAAGCCATCGCCAACAACAGCTCAGCATGTTTGGCATGATATGCAAGGCAAAATTTCAGGCATCGTTGATGATGGGCCAACGATGGTTGGTGTTGAGTCAACTGTGGTTGATATGTCTGCTGCTGTGCCGACAATTTTACGCCCAGGGGCTGTCACGCAAAATCAATTGCAAGAGGCACTTGGTGTAGCTGTGATTGATGCAACAAGCACGACATCAGTTGCCAGTGACGTGACACCTAAAGCACCAGGAATGAAATATCGACACTATGCGCCAGACAAAAATGTCGTCATGTTTGACCGACTAGATGCGTTAGATCTTAGATTGGCATTACAAAAAAATGATGTTGTGATGGCACAAGATACAACAATAGCAGTGATGAAGATCCCCTTGTCGCAAACTTGGTCACTCGGTGAAACGCTTGAAAATGCGACTGAACAGCTATTCGCTGGTTTGCGTTTTTATGATGATGACAATGAAGCTGCAACAATTTATGTTGAAAAGATGCCACCGATAGGTATTGGTAAGGCATTTAATAATCGATTGGCAAAAGCAGCGGGAAATCAAGAATTTAATGGGTAACACATGCGGTCAGTGATGACCGTTTTCATTTGCAGAAAACAACCTGCATTTTATATGTAAACGTTTACATTTAAAATGCCGTCAGATAGGCGTTCCTAGCGTTATTGCTTGATATAGCAAGGATTTGTGTAATGTTTTACTTGATATTTTGTAAGCGCTTTGATAAACTATATTCAGAAGCTGATTAACAGCTAAAAAGGAGAAATTAATTATGGCACAGTCAAAAGAATTTCATATCATAGCAGAAACAGGCATTCATGCGCGTCCAGCAACATTGTTGGTGCAAGCTGCATCAAAGTTTACTTCAGATGTTACTTTGTCATACCAAGGTAAGGATGTTAACTTGAAGTCAATCATGGGTGTCATGTCACTTGGTGTTGGTCAAGGTGCTGATGTTACAATCAAGGCAGAAGGTGAAGATGAAGCAGCAGCGATTGCAGCGATTGTTGAAGCCATGGAAACAGAAGGACTTGCAGAATAAAAATGTCTAATAACTTCAAAGGAATCGCGGCAAGTAATGGTATAGCAATCGCTAAAGCCTACTTGTTAGTCGATCCAGATTTGTCTTTTAGTAAGACAACAATTAAAGATGTGACGGCTGAACAAGCACGTGTCGACGATGCTTTGAAGGCTGCTAGTGCTGATGTTGAAATCATTAAATCTCGAGCAGAAAAAAACTTAGGTGCGGATGAAGCACAAGTTTTTGAAGCGCACTTAATGGTTTTGTCAGACCCAGAAATGTCAGGTGCCTTCAAACAGAAGATTGCTGATGACCAAGTGAACGCAGAACAGGCAGTCAAAGAAGTGACAGACATGTATATTGGCATGTTTGAAGCTATGACTGACAACGCTTATATGCAAGAGCGTGCGGCAGATATTCGTGACGTCACGAAGCGGATTTTGTCTCACCTCTTAAACGTGGCATTACCTAATCCAGCTTTGATTGATGAAGAAGTTGTCTTAGTATCAAAAGACTTAACACCTTCTGATACGTCACAACTTGATCGTCAATTTGTTAAGGGTATTTTAACTGACTTGGGTGGTCGTACAGCACATGCTTCAATTATGGCACGTACACTCGAAATTCCTGCAGTAGTGGGTTCTGAAGTGGCAACACAAGAAGTTGCTGCAGGTGTAACAGTCATTGTGGACGGCTTAACTGGTGATGTGATTGTAGATCCAGATGCTGACACATTAGCTGTTTATCAACAAAAAGCAGCGGACTACTTAGCGCAACGTGCAGAATGGGCTTTGTTAAAAGACCAACAGACTGTGAGTGCAGACGGTAAAAACTTTGTGTTAGGCGCTAATATTGGCTCACCTAAGGATATGGATGCTGTCCTAGAGAATGGTTCAGAAGGTGTTGGATTATATCGTACTGAATTCTTATACATGGAATCAGATCATTTACCAACAGAAGATGAGCAATTTGAAGCGTATAAAGCTGTTGTTGAAAAAATGGCTGGTAAGCCGGTAACTGTTCGTACAATGGACATTGGTGGCGATAAAAATTTGAGCTACTGGAAATTACCTGAAGAAGAAAATCCATTCTTGGGTTATCGTGCGATTCGTATTTCTTTGGATCAAACCGACATTTTCAGAACACAATTACGTGCGTTATTACGTGCATCTGCTTATGGTAATTTATGGATTATGTTCCCAATGATCGCAACGTTGGCTGAATTTCGTAGTGCTAAAAAGGTCTACTCAGAAGAGCGCGCTAAGCTTGAAAAAGCTGGCGTAGCCATGGGTGACATTAAACTAGGTATTATGATTGAAATTCCAGCAGCAGCGGTCTTAGCGGATAAGTTTGCTAAGGAAGTTGACTTTTTCTCAATTGGAACTAACGATTTGATTGGTTATACGATGGCCGCAGACCGTGGTAATGATAAAGTTGCTTATTTGTACCAACCATATAATCCTTCAATTTTACGTTTGATTAATAACGTTATTGCTGCTGCACATAACGAAGGTAAGTTCGTTGCAATGTGTGGCGAAATGGCTGGTGATTCAATTGCTGTACCAATTTTAATGGGTATGGGATTAGATGAGTTTTCAATGAGCGCACCATCTGTTCTACAGACGCGATCATTGATGAAAAAGCTAAATACAGCTGACATGAAATTGTTAGCTGCAAAAGCTTTGGATGCTGAAACCAACGATGATGTGATTGCTTTGGTTAAGGCAGCAATAAAGTAAAGTATTACAATTTTAAAAATAAATTAATATGATTTAAAAAGCTGTAAAAATGACTCAAGCAATGAGGTCATGTTTGCAGCTTTTTATGTGTTTTGTAACCATTTACTATTCTGTTCGTTATATCTATGAAAGGAGGGAGACATGGAAATAAATCGCTATGAAAAAATATTAGTCGATATTGCAAACGAAATTATTGGTTTCTTAATTAACCATGGGGCGAAAAAAATGGATGCACAAGATATTATGCAGGATGTCTTTGTGAAATTACTTCAAGCAGATATTATATTGACACCAGATAAATTACGACCATGGTTGTATCGTGTTGCACTATCACGGTTTTATGATATTTATCGTCGTCGAAAGCGTTATCGTGATATTCTATTAGAAACATATGCGCAATATTCAGAAGTTGAACCGGTACTGACAGATTACAGCAGTTTACAACGCGCATTGGAACAATTAAATGACTACCAACGCGCGTTGATCATTTTGCACTATGATGATCGAAAACGAATTAATGACATTGCGGTGATTTATAACGTCAGTGAATCAAAAATAAAAGTAGATTTGTATCGAACAAGAAAGCAGTTAAAAGACATGATGGTGGGGTATGAAAATGAGTGATAATATTAATTTCGAAAAAATTGTTAAGATAGAAAAACGTAAAAAATTATTAAAAACAGTCGCAATTTCCTGTGTTGCCACATTAGTAGTAGGCAGTGGCGGTTTGTATGCTACTCATAAGTTTGTGGGGCACAAAATGCAAAAGGAAGCTGAAAAACAACAGCGTCAATTTAATATTGAGGATCTTATATATTCACCTAATATGATATCGACATCACAATATTTTTCAGTGACCAGGGCCACGCAAAGCACATTGAAAAGTGATCGTGAAAAAAATATTGATGGGTATCGTGTGTCTTATCCAGAAAAGAGTATCTCATTTAATATGCATGGCATTGAAAGTGCTTCTTCACAAACACCAAATGTTGTTTCTAAAAATGGTTCATCTAAAGAAGTGATTGCCACTAACCGACAATCACAACAAAAGGAACCGCTATTTTTCAATGTGAAATATGAATACGCCTACCAAGCTGCTAAAAATAAAAACGCAATGTTAACACCAAGCAAGGCAACACATGAAGCCCAAACTTTAGATCATTTATCAAATAATTTAAGTGAAGTGGCAATCACATTCGATAAACGTTACAGCTATGATGACATTCGTCAAATGATACCTGATAATGTCATGATCAATTATTATTGGCTGGGCATTAAGAGTGATAAACTAGATGCAACGCATGCTCCTTATATTGGTCTGAATGCTAGTGATGATGGTACAGGAAAATTGACTGAAGGGACTGAAATTAAAGCAGGTCAAAATGAATTTTTCGGTTATCAAGGACTCAAACAAGCATTAAAAGATCAGTCTGGGCGACAGGTTATCGATAATATAGACATTGCAAAGGATGGTCAAAAACTGATTGCAAAAAATCTCAAATCAGCAACATTCGCTGGTGTAATCGTTACTGGGCGAACACAAAATTTAGCTAAACTAGATAATCAGCATTATACGTTTGCGACAAATGTGGGTGTCACAACACCGATTATGCCATACCAAGAACCAATCAAATAACTTCTATCTCAACCACCGTTTGGTGGTTGTTTTTGTGTTAAAATATAAACTATGAAGATTCTAGCATTTGACACAAGTAACCAGCCACTGACAGTGAGTTTGGCGGAAGATAATAACGTTCTACGGGTTTTCTCGACTAACGAGGCACGTAATCATTCGATTCAATTGTTGCCAGCCATTCAAGCCACATTGGCAGCACAACAATGGACATTATCCGATATTGATCGTATCGTCGTAGCACAAGGGCCAGGCTCATTTACTGGGTTAAGAATCGGCGTGACGGTGGCTAAGATGCTAGCTGACACGTTAAATATAGCCTTGGTTGGCGTTTCTAGTTTGGCCATTTTAGCGCAAAATGTGTCGAATGAAGGATTAGTTGTGCCGTTATTTAATGCGCGTAATGATAATGTTTTTTCAGGTGTTTATCAGAACGGTGAAAACATTCTTCCTGATGCGCATCAACCCATCATTAATTTGTTTGCTTGGCTAGCTGAACGTGACGAAACCGTGACGTTTTTGGGTGATACCGATATTTTTGCAGAAAAAATTGCAGAAAAATTTGGCACACAGGCTCATATATTAACGCCAAGTGAAAGTTTACCTGATGGACGAGGTATTGTATTTCTGGGTTCACAGGCTAGTCCAGTTGTGAATATTGCTGATTTTAATCCACAATACTTGCGAAAGACACAAGCGGAGTTGAACTGGATTGCAGCACATCCGGGTGAGGATAACCCTGAAAATTATGTTTTTGAAGTTTAATCGATATCATAAATTACCCGCGACATTACCAAAATTTGAACAGAAAATAATTGACTCTAGAGGTTATTCGTTTATATTAAGACGGGCAACTATTGAAGATATTGATAGTTTAGTACATATTGAAGAAGCTGTGTATGCAGGTACAGCGCCTTGGCTATTGCGCGATTTCTTGAGTGAACTATCTAGGCCGCATTTGCGCCTGTATTTAGTGATTCAACGAAACAATCAGGTTATTGGTTTTGTAGGCGCAGCTTATAATCGTGATAAACAGGATATACATGTAACTAATATTGCGATTGTGCCCATTTGGCAAAAAAATGGGCTGGGTACGCTGATGATTGAGGAACTTGTAACTTTTTCAAAGACCGTTGGTGTGACAACAATGAGTTTAGAGGCACGCGCTTCAAATCATGGTGCAATTGCCTTGTACCAGCGATTAGGTTTTTTAAAAACAGATGTAAAAAAAGGCTACTACCTTGGTGATCATGAAGATGCAATTTCAATGGTAAATCATTTTGAACATAAAATTAGCGACAATTGAAGATAGTCAACAGATATTTGATATTGCCGAAGCTGCTTTTTCACCGTCGCCTTGGCCAAAATCACTATTTGAGCATGAGTTAACAAGCCCAAGAAGTCAATATTTTATTTCCGATGGTGGTTTTGTAGGGGTGACACAAATATTAGATGAGGTCGAAGTGGGGAGCGTTGCGGTTCACCCAAATAATCAACGCCAAGGATTGGCTTATCAACTTTTAACAATGGTTTTGACGTTACCCAATGTGAAACGTTTTTTATTGGAAGTAGACGAATCAAATTTGGCGGCCATCCAATTGTATGAAAAATTGGGATTTAGTGCGTATTATCGCCGAGAAAAATACTATAAAAATGGACATGCGGCCATAATGATGGAAAGGAAAGTGTGAACGTCGAGGGAAATCCTTTGTTCGCATCATGATATCATGACTAAAATTATATCTTTTGAATCAAGTGCAGACGAAACAAGTGTGGCCATTGTTGAAGATGGCCATATTATTTTAAGTAACGCTGTGGCAACACAAATTAACTCACACCAAAGATTTGGCGGTATTGTACCAGAGGTTGCTAGCCGACATCATATTGAATGGATCACGCGTGTATTAGATGATGCCTTGCAAACAGCCGATGTGAAACCAACAGAGTTAGATGCCGTAGCCGTGACATATGGTCCAGGGCTGGTTGGTTCGTTACTTGTAGGTTTAATGGGTGCTAAAACCTTTGCTTTGGCGCATAATTTACCAATTATACCGGTTAATCATTTGGCGGGGCACATTGCTGCAGCTAATTTTAATCAACCGATTATCTACCCTGCACTAGCATTAATGGTGTCTGGTGGGCATACAGAATTGGTGTTAATGCATGAGGAGAATAGCTTTGCAGTACTTGGTGAAACGCGTGATGATGCAGCAGGTGAAAGTTTTGATAAGGTTGGACGATTACTGAAGTTGCCATACCCAGCGGGTAAAACAATTGATGAAATGGCACATCGCGGGCAAGCAACAATCAAGTTCCCAACTGCCATGGCACATGAAGATAACTATGATTTTAGTTTTTCTGGCTTAAAAAGTGCTGTGATTAATTATGTTCATCATGCAGAGCAAAAAGGTGAGATCATTAATCATGATGATTTAGCCACAAGTTTTCAAAATGCAGTTGTTGATGCACTCATAGGTCGTACACGACGTGCATTAAAAGATTTTCCAGTAAAAAGCTTTATTTTAGCAGGTGGCGTGGCAGCTAACACCCAACTGCGTCAAGAATTGGCGACGTTATTGGAAACAATACCAGAGACACAATTTATACCAGTACCACACCAATATACAGGTGATAATGCTGCCATGATTGGTGCAGCGGGATATTGGCATTATAAACAAAAAAAGTTTGCAGGGCTGGATCTCAATACTGATCCTGGATTAGACTTTGACTTATTAAAGGGTTGATAAGATTGTGAATGTATCACTATCTTTTGCGAATGAGCTTGTGTTTGTGGTATAATAGTTATGCAAAAGTTCACAAACTGAACAGAAACAAATATCTTAATAATATATGTATAATGCCGTCAACATGTGTTGATAGGTTTTATCATCACAAACTGGAGAAACTTATGACACAACAACCTAAAATTCCACGCGCTACAGCAAAGCGTTTACCTATTTACTATCGTTACCTCACATTTTTGAATGATGCAGGGACAGATCGTATTTCATCTGCAGAATTAAGTGATGCGATTAAATTTGATGCTGCAACAATTAGACGAGATTTTTCTTATTTTGGCGCTTTGGGTAAGCGTGGCTATGGTTATGATGTTAAAGCATTGCTTGATTTCTTTGCCAATGTTTTGGACCAAGGTAGTCTCATCAACGTGGCGCTAATCGGTGCAGGTAACTTGGGACAGGCTCTGATGAACTTTAACTTTCATCAATCTTCAAATATGCGTATTTCAGCGGCTTTTGATGTTGACGAAGCACGTGCTGGAACAATCATGGCTGGCGTACCTATTTACGCCATGACAGAGCTAAAAGAACAAATGACAGCACAACGTATCAACATTGCTATTTTAACAGTACCGCAAAATGTTGCACAAGATATTACAGACCAATTGGTTGATGCTGGTGTAAAGGGTATTTTGAATTTCACACCATTACGTGTGACAGTGCCAAGTGGTGTGCGTGTGCAAAACGTTGATTTGACAAATGAATTACAAACATTAGTTTATTTTATTGATAACTATGGTTCAATTACGACAGGATTATAAAAAGTATGGCCATTTTAGATTTAAATGATGCAAAAAAAGTTGCTGCCTATCAAAAATTTGTGCGTGAAGACCCACGAGGTCAGGTAACACAGGATCCTTTGTGGGGCGAATTAAAGGCTAATTGGGGACATGTCTACGTTTACCATGAAACAACAGCTGGCAAAATTGATGCGGTGCTAACTGTACTAACAGTTGAAGCTGTTCCTGGTAAACTATTAGGCTATGCCGGGCGTGGGCCTATTGGGGATGTGACCAACATACCGTTAATACAGTCAATGATTCGTGAAGCGTTAGCTGCCTTACCAGACAATGTTTTCTTGATTCGCTTAGATCCGGAAGTGGCTTACAATGACGCACTTAATACTGCGTACCAAGAAGCAGGATTCACGACACGCAATCGATCTGTTAAAAATATGCATGGTAATATTCAGCCACGTAAAAATGTTGTTTTGTACTATGATGGTCGTGGAGATGGTGCAAGCCCCATTACAACTGAAGCTGAACTCATGACGCATTTTAAACGGGACTATCGTAATCAGATTCGCCGTGCCGCCAAAGATGGTGTAACGGTGACGAATGGTGATACCCAAGCAGATATTGAAGCATTCTTTGATACTTATGTCATGATGGCTGCGGCACAAGGTATTACCCATCGACCTATAAGTTATTTCCTGAGAATGCAAGAATTATGGCAAGGTACTGGTTTATTTAAAGTATTTTTGGCGCATTACGAAGGACAGGTCATTGCCAGTGGTATTGGTTTTAGTTACGGAGATGAAATTTGGTATATGTACGCTGGGTCAGACAGAAAGTATGCTAAACATTATGGCCCTTATGCTGTCCAGTGGGAAATGCTGAAATGGGGATTGTCTCTAGGTAAAGTTGAATACGACTTCGGTGGTGTTGGTGATTTTGTACCTGAAGATGGGCTGTATAAATTTAAACATGGTTTTGCTTATCATGATCCACATGCTGAGTACATTGGTGAATTAGATTGGGTTGTTGATGAATCTGGTTATCAAGTATATCTCCAGCAGTTTAATTAAGTATGCCGCCGAGTGGCGGCATTTTTCAGTTGATTATGATATAATTAATAGATTAAATTGGAGTGATTATGTTGAAGTTTAAAACCCTATTTACCAAATACCAAGCGATTTTATTGTATGCTATTTTCGGTGTATTAACGACAATTGTGAATATTATTGTCTTCTTTTTATTTTATAATCAGTTACACACAGGTCATAATATTGCCTATATTGTTGCGTGGTTTTGGGCGGTATTATTTGCTTATTTGACCAATCGTGTCTGGGTATTTCATTCAAAAAACAGCACACCAGCCGCAATTACGAGAGAAATTTGGCAATTTTATTTAGCACGAATTTTAACAGGTATTATTGGATATTTTATCTTGATTGTGGGGGTAGATTTTCTGAAACAAGATGCTAACATTTGGAATATTATACAAAACGTATTTGTCATTGTTTCGAATTTTGTACTCAGTAAATTAATTATTTTTAAGAGGAGCACTGAATAATGACAATTAAAATGATTGCATCTGATATGGATGGTACATTTTTAACAGCTAATGATATTTATAGTCAAGGGAGATTCGAACGCATTTTGGATCATCTGTCAGCTCGCGATATGCATTTTATTGCGGCTTCAGGACGTCAAGTGAAAAACTTGCAAGAACTTTTCGAACCAACAATTTCAAAGGGGTATGAAATTGATTTTGTGGGTTCAAATGGGGCAATGGTTGCAACATCACAAGAGCAACTCTATTCTGTTCATTTATCTGCTGAACAGTTGCATAAAGTGATTGATTGGAATGCGAGAAACCCCGAGTCAGCTGAAAACATTATTATTATGACAGGAGATCAAGCAACATATGTCTCAAACCATGCAACTGGCCCTGTGGCACAAATGGTATTTCAGTTTTATCCAAACGTCAAACAAGTTGAAAAATTAATGGCTGTTGATGATCATATTTTAGAGATCACTTTTGTGTGGCCAAACAATGAAGTACAGCAGCATGTCTCAGAATTACGGGAAATATTTGGGGATGAGTTACATGCAACAGGATCTGGATTTGGTTCAGTCGATGTGCTGGGTAAAGGTGTAGATAAGGCTGCCGGTCTACAGGTTTTGCAAGATTATTATGATGTCTTAGATAGTGAAGTAATGACCTTTGGTGATAATGGTAATGATTTAGAAATGTTACAAAAATATGAACATGGATATGTCATGCCAAATGCTGATAATTTTATGTTAGAAGCAATACAAAAACGTGCGTTAAACACAAACGTTAATGATGGTGTGTTACAGACGATTGAAAATTATTTAGGTATTTAAAAAAGATCGCAATAAGCGATCTTTTTTAAATACCTAATTTTGTGGATCAGGTGAAGCAAACCGATTCACAGCAATGGCCATAATAACACCAATAAACGTGTCTATAATACGGTCAATAACATATAACACCGTTGCACCAGCCGGGATGCTGAGAGAAATCATTAGTAACGCAGCTAATGCGCCAATGACACCACTATTGAAATTAAAACCATCCAAAAAAACAATAGCAATAATAACGAGGAATGGCAAGAAAAACATAGAGACCCATGTTGCATTATGGGTATAAGCGTGTACTAAAAAATAAATTAAAGCTAATATACCACCGACTAGGTTTGACATGAGGCGTATTTTTGCAAAGCTAAGTGTTTTATCCCAACTTTCACGTAACGCAAATACTGATGCAAGAGCCGCAACGAATGGTGGCCTTTTAAAGAAATAAAAAATGATAATGATGAGCATAACGGCCATCGCCGTTTTCATAGTACGTAACCCAATACGGAACCGACCAAACTGCATAACGACCTCCAGTAATATTCTTATTATTTTATCATAAAAAAATGGTAAAATCTATGTAATAACACAAGGAGATATTGCGCAGAAAAAATGAATTAGTCAATAACTATCTGCGCAAATGATAGTCATGTCAAATACAACAATAGAACTACTCAATAACCATAAGTCAATTCGCGCCTTTACAGATCAAAAAGTGTCAGATGAGATTGTTGCTACTATTCTAACTGCTGCTAATGCTGGTCCTAATATTAATAATTTTCAACCAGTAACATTTATTGAGATTACGGATCAAAAGCTGAAGGCCGAGATTACCAAACAAGTTGGGATGACCTATATTGAAACTGCATCTCGTTACTTTGTTGTGACAGTTGATTTTAACAAGGATTTAATCGGGTTGACACCAGAACAACGACAAGTAGCCGAAGAAAAGTTATCAGCTTATAGCATGCTGGAAGGTGGCATCATCTCAGCTGGCGTTGCACTAGGTCGTGCTCAAGTCGCTGCGGAATCGCTCGGATTAGGAAGCGTTACCATGGCAGGCGCGTTACGATCATTTGAACTATACGAAGAACATTTAAATTTGCCTAAATTGGTCAAAGCAGTTATGGGTTTTTCGATTGGATACCCAGCACAAGAACCAGGAATTAAGCCTAAATTACCTTTATCAGGTATTTTGATGACTGATCACTATAGTCAAACGCAAATGACACGCGCTGTCACAACCTATGACAGCACTATGACAGACTATTACGCAAAACGGCATGCGGATAATTCTTGGATCAAAAATAATATCACTTTAATTACGCGTCGTTTTGATACGACATCGCTAGATGAGTATCCAAAAACAAAAGGTTTTAGATTATCATAGACGAGATATGATAATTATACAGTTAAAAAGCAGCATAACCTGTTGATGTTGAACAATTGCCTAAATCATACGATGATATTTTCAAGGTCTACGTTCAGTATTAACATTTATGCTGCTTTTTTATGTTGTTTTTAAAGTTTTCTCTACTAAATGTGTCAATCGGCTTAAACCAAAAGTTTCTATAAATTGAAATCGTCGATCCCAATGATCCTTTTTAGACTGCTCCTCAGAAAAGTAGTAGTCAGCTAAAAGTTTAATACCATATAAATTTGCCTGGTGTTCAGCAGACCCTTTGGAAAGTTGACTATGATTGTAGGTCAATTTTGGGGCATCAGATAGCAGATGAGCTAATTCGTGTGCCATGCGAAAATGATAACTAAAACTTGTACGATAATTAAGATTCATAATAATCACTTTTTTCTTGACGCTGACAACATCTGGCCCATACTGGTCACCAGTTATTTGAATGAGTGTGATGTTATTGGCTTTAATAATATTTTCTAAATAAGTATCAACGTCAGGTTGTATTAACATGAGTCACCGTCCGTTAAGTTTCTTCGTTAGCATCTGGCAAAGTTTTTAAAATTGATAAAATTGCATGCCTGTATTCAGGTGAGAGTTCTTTACCTTCGAATGATAATAGTAAATCAGCATCTTCAAGTTGTTTTCCCAAATCGATTAGCTGGTCTTTTTGACCGACTTTTAATGTTGTGATACCTGCCATACCTAGAATGTCGCTTTCTGTGATGCGTAGCCCTTTGGCTATACGATATAAAGTGTCAACTTTAGGAATATTTTTATTGCCATTTTCTATTTGTGACAGATAAGCAGGAGATAGACTACCTTGTAATGCTGTTTGTCGGACGGTAAAGTGTTTATCTTCCCAGATTTTTTTAATTGCTATACCAAATTGTTCTTTAGTCACCATATACATCGTCTCCAATAATCGAAATGTTTCACTATATACAAATATAAAACAAACATATAACGAATGTAAAACAAATATACAAAAATGTGTTTGACGATGTGATACATAAAATGTATAATAACATCATAATAATATAAAAAGGAAATTGACTATGGCATTAACATTAAAATTTCGTAATTCTGACAAAGTAAAAGAAGACATTGCCATGCATGGAGAAAGTATTGCCGGTTTTTCACGACGTATTGAAGTAAATTATTCATTGATGATTGAATATCTTAATGGCAAGAAATTTCCATCGCCACCAACAGCAAAAAAAATAGCCGATGGTCTTGACGTCAAAATAGTTGATATTTTTTTTGCGTGATTGTTTGCTAAAGTGATACTAGTGCTGCGGATGACTATAAGTTCAATGAATATTGGGCAGACTATAAGAGGTGAAAATGACTTGCATACCGATTGTTATTCCATCATTAAATCCTGATGAAGAATT
Organism: Leuconostoc rapi; assembly: GCF_016908715.1. GTDB lineage: Bacteria > Bacillota > Bacilli > Lactobacillales > Lactobacillaceae > Leuconostoc > Leuconostoc rapi. The sequence goes on from NZ_JAFBEK010000002.1 coordinate 167,439, forward strand.
AATAGCGTTAATCAATCGTTTGATGATACATACAGGTAAAATAGAGCAACCAATTATTCTTGTAAATGATGGGAGTGCAAAAAAATATGATTCAATTTTCTCAAAAATTCAAACACGCTATCAAGTGACTATCTTGCAACACGATGTGAATTTGGGTAAGGGACGAGCAATAAAAACGGCAATTAACTATATCATAAAACATATACCTACGGCAGCAGGCATGATTACAATCGATTCTGATGGTCAGCATACCGTTGATGACATGATGACCTGTACTGATAATTTTTTGAAAAAACCAAAGAATTTGATTTTAGGGACACGCATATTTGATAACAATGTCCCTTTTCGCAGTAAATTTGGCAACATATTAACAGCAAAATGTACACAAATGACAATAGGCGTAAAAGTATCTGATACTCAGACAGGGTTACGAGTCATACCTAAACAATATTTCGATATTTTATTAGGTATGACTGGCGAGCGATTTGAGTTTGAAATGAATATGATCTTGGAGGCGCCCACATATGGTATTGAAATCACCGAAGTACCGATCAAAACAATTTATATCGCCGATAATCAGTCATCGCATTTTAGAATCATACACGATTCGATAAGTATTTATGCGTTATTTATTAAATATATTTTTGGTGCAATCAGTTCCTTTTTGATAGACATATTTGTTTTTGCAATGATGGTGGCTTTCTTATCAAATATCTCAGCACGGGCAGTTTTCATTGCTGCAATCTTATCAAGATTGGTGTCATCAACTGCAAATTATTATATCAATAAAAGTATTGTTTTTAAAAATAATAATCATTTGAGCTTCTTAAGTTATTTTTTACTTGTTCTCATGCAACTGATTGTATCAACGTTACTTGTGATTACTTTACAGCATGAAACGGGTATTAATGTTGTCATGATTAAAGTTGTCGTAGACAGCTTACTATTTATTGTTAGCTATCAAATTCAGAAGCATGTTGTCTTTAAAAGAGGTTAACCATGGGTATGATTAAAAAAATTTGCTACGCCGGGGCGATTATTTGTTCAATAATTTACATTATGTGGCGTGGTTTGTTCACATTACCTTTGGCGCAATCAGTCCCTGAAGTGATATATGGATTGTTTTTGTGGTTAAGTGAAATTTTGTCAATAACAACAGCTTTTGTGTTAATTTGGAACAAAAAAACGTTTAAAGAACCCCTTAAACCTAATATAATTTCAACAGATATATTTCCGGATGTGGATATTTTGATTGCTACACACAATGAAAGTGTTTCGCTACTGTACAAAACGATTAATGCGTGTACTTTTTTAAAATATCCGGACAAGCATAAAGTACATATTTATTTGTGTGATGATAAAAATCGCCCTGAAATGAAAATGTTAGCAGAAAAATTCAAGATTGACTATATTAGTTTAGCAGCAAATAGGCATGCTAAAGCCGGTAATTTTAATCATGCGTTACAGCATAGCAAGTCCCCTTTAATCGCTACATTTGATGCCGATATGATACCTTACTCTGATTTTTTGATGACAACTGTTCCTTACTTTTTTAAGCGTTATGCGGCATTGGCACGAAAAAAAGTTGGTTTTGTACAAACGCCACAAAGTTTTTATAATGAAGATATTTTTCAACACAATTTATATGCCGATCATGTGATTCCCAATGAACAAGATTTTTTTTCTAGAGAAGTCAATGTTTTAAACTCACGTCATAATAGTGCCGTGTATACAGGTTCCAACACGTTATTTTTAAGAACTGCTATTGAAGAAGCTGGTGGCTTTCCTACAAATACGCTAACGGAAGATTTTCAACTTGGTGCACAGATTAATAGTTGTGGTTACGATAGCATTTCTACTACTGAGCCAATGGCAAGTGGTTTGACACCCACTGATGCTGAAAATATATTTAAACAGCGTACGAGATGGGCGCGTGGCATGATTCAAAGTATGAAAAATCTACACTTGTTATCTAATAAAGGTTTATCTTGGCCACAAAAAATAATTTATTTGAATGGTTATTTATATTGGTGGTCATTTCTTGGACGACTACTATTTATTTTTGCGCCTATTTTATTTGCTTTGTTTGATTTTAGAGTTGTTAATACGAACTTTTGGTTGTTATTAATATTTTGGATACCAGGTTATGGTTTACTAACATTTGTTAAGCATGATTTGTCAGGGAACATTACCAATCAACGTTGGGGAGAGATACAAGAACTATTTTTCGCGCCCTATCTTATTTTGCCAGTCATATTGGAAACTATTGGTATTAAAAACAATCAATTCAAAGTAACAAAAAAGAATGGTACTTCTAACAAAAAAGATGTGTTATATGCTATACCGCACATTATTATTTTGTTGCTAACACTCGTGAGCTTGATTAGATTTAATTATGGGAAATTTGGCTCAGAAATACTCTATGGTAGTGTGATTACATTTTGGTTATTAAATAATTTGATTAATGCTTTTTTTGCGGTGTTACTACTTATTGGAAAGCCCAGGCAAACAGCACAAACCTTTTATGTTTCAGGCGTTGTTAAAATTAGTGGCACCGAATTCTATAATGAAACAGAAATCTGTTATCTAACTGAATCAAAAATACGTGTTAAGGTTCCATCTGAAGTCGTTCTGGTACCTGAAGAATGCTATCAGATAGTTATTATGACATCTCGTTACACAGCACATGTTCGTGCGCACTTAGATAAGCAGTATGAGACGAATGACTTGTTAATGGACATTGAGGCAATTGATGAAAAAAATAATCGGCAGTTGTTGCAGATACTGCATGATGGATTTAATAAACAATTACCGTTAGAAAGAAATCAGTGGTTAACAACGTTTGATTTGCTATTTGATAATATAAATCGTCGCTTGCGCATTCTTAATAGAATAGGAAAGGGTCGTGGAAAATAAAATGGCAATCATGAGTATAAAATTGATGTTACTCTTTTTTTCTAACTACGGATATGTTTGCCTTTTAAGAAATAAACTAAAATGTCACCGTTATTTGGCTTGGGTGTTAGAAGCAGCAGCGATTATATTACTTCTGTATATTGCGAGTTTGCTACATGCGTTATCTTTTTTTGGACTTATTTTACCAAGAATAGGGCTTGTTTTAGGCATTTATTTCACAATAGATAATTGGCGAAAAAAGAGATTTGTGTTCAAGAAACTGAGTTTGGTGGCATCGTCTTTCATCGGTTATTTTATTTTATTAGCAGGGACACTATATCATAGCCGGCTGTTACACTATGATAATTTTTCACATTGGGCTTTGATTGTCAAATATTTATTAACACAACAGGCGCTTCCAGATGTGCATAGTCATATCATTGGGTTTTCATCTTATCCAATTGGTACATCATTGTGGTGTTATTATTTCGTTAATTTTATAGGCTTTAATGAAGGTGTCATGCTCATGGCGCAATTTTGTTTAATTATGTCCTGTTTATATGCTATGTTCGCTGTGATTAAAGATAAAAGTAATCTCTTGACAGTTTCTGTTATGTTTCTTGTCATCGTCATATTCAATTACTTCAACATTGCTATCCGTATGAATAATTTACTAGTTGATTTTGTTTTACCACTTCTTGCATTAGCAGCATTAGCAAGTATAGCGAATTATCGGAACAATGTGAATATGATGTCAGTGACGACGATAATCCTAACAAGTGTCTTGGGTATTGTTAAAAATAATGGGACTTTTTCGTAGTTATTGTGTTGTGCTACTATGTGTTGATGGTCATTAAGAATCAAAGTAGTCACTTATCAGCCGTCAAAAAGAGTTTGTTCGTAATTGGCACAATCGTACTGACTATGACACCTTACATTTTGTGGTTATGGCATATTAAATCGACCTTTGGACAACAATTATCAAAGCACGAAGTAAGTGTTACTGCTTATCAAAACATATATGAAGCAAAGACGCCAGAAGTAATTAATCGTATTATTCAAGCGTTTGTATCACATGTACTTTCCCCAATAACAGTTCCGACGCAAGGCATTGTGATGATCAATATAATGTTTATTATAACCATTATAATGATAAACGTCATATTACATCAAAAAAATCGATTGATCAGTGGGTTAATAATAACAAATGTTATTATTATAGGCTATTACGTAGGTATATTAATGATGTTTCTTTATTCTATGCCTAATGAAGAAGCTCTAGCGTTGGCTGGTTTTGATCGCTATGCAGGCAGCATTGTTATATTGGGGCTGGGGTTTTATGGCTTTTTTGCTGTAAATGCGATCGATCGTGCCTTTTATGAACAAAAATTCAATTTAAGGGATTATCGGTCATTTAAAAGTATACGGACAAAATATATATATCAATATGCGAGCATTGCAATGATGTTTGTCAGTACATTACTTGTTTTGTCAGAAAATAATGGCATGCAGTATAATTTACGGCAATATCAAAATAGTGTGCCATATAAAGTCGAACACATTGTAGGCAATCAAATGACACTTAATCATCGAAACTATTTGATTATCAGCGCAGATAAGACACAGGTAGACAATTATTTTACACAATATGTTGGAAAATATTATTTGTACTCTGATCATGTTGATGCGCGAGAAGATATTAGTCAATTAAGTCGCGCTCAATTTATTGATCTCATCGAAAAATACGATGCAGTTGTTGTGATTGACAAGCATTATACGTTTCGAGTGATGGGACGTCAGTATTTGAATAGAAATCTTAAGCAAGGGATATATTCGTCAAAATATTTGTTAAAAGATATTGTACCAGACCATGAGGCGAAATAAGATGAAGCAGTATTTGGGAAAAAATACATTTCGAGGAATAGTAATTATAGCTTGTTTTGTTATGGTTATTTACACGGCTTTTCAAGCTAAAAGTCAGGATTCAAATACGTCTGAAGAAACAGCGATGACTAACACCAACATAAAGCAGAGAAGCAAAAATAATGATAGCAACCGTAGTATTGATAATAAAAAATACATTCAGCAAGTTTATCGTTATTTACACGAAAATTATGGCTTATCGGCTACCAGTATAGCAGGTATTTTAGGGAATTGGACGCAAGAATCCGGAATTGATCCAATAGCGGTACAAGGGGATTGGTCCTACCGATCTTTAAAAAATTCAAAAAATAGTACACACGATATTCATAAAGATATTGGTTTTGCACAATGGTCTTCTCAAAGACGCCAAGAGTTGATTTTATTTTCTGACCAAAAATATCATGGTGAATGGTGGCTGGCTATGACGCAGTTAGAATTTATGACACAACATGATGGTAGTTTTGTAGCAGTTTTAAAAAACTATGCGCTAAACGATCATGGTGATGTTGTTAAAAATGCCGTCGATTTTAATGATCATTGGGAAGTTTCGCCTGATGAAAAAAGCACTGTTGAAAAAACCAGAGGTGCAGAAGCACAACGTGTCTATGCGTATATGAAAAAAAACAATATGACAGGTGAGGCAGACAGATCAAAAATACAACAATTAAGGTATATTGGTGAATCATTACCATATTAATAGGAAATATCGATAGAAAGTGCACTTTCTATCGATATTTTTTTGCTAAAAAAGTCATATTTCTATTATTGGTATATATGTTGTTAGGATGTTATTGATGATAATCAAGGTTATCCTGTCATTAGTTCAACTATGCCTTTTTGTTTGTAATGTGGTAAAATGAAAGCGCATACAAATCGTTTCAGTAAAACGTTTTAAATACCGATGCATAATAAGAATTTAATAATATGATTGTATGTAAGGAGAAACAGAAATGACAGTTTTAGTTTTACAACCAGAACTCCATGATAAAATATGGGGTGGCACGCGTCTGAGTCAATTTAACTATGATTTGACTTCTGATCATGTTGGCGAGGCGTGGGTTGTTGCAGCACATAAAAATGGTGTTTCAACAATTACAAATGGTCGATATCAGGGCCAAACGCTAACGCAACTGTGGCATGACAAACCAGCATTGTTCGGTGGACACGACGTAGAACAATCGTTTCCATTATTAGTTAAAATTCTTGATGCACATGAAAATCTATCAATTCAAGTCCATCCAAATGATAAACAGTCATCTGAAAACTTTGGTAAGACGGAGAGTTGGTATATTTTAGAAGCAACACCAGATGCTAAGTTATACTACGGCCATCATGCACAGACAAAGGCAGAATTAGTACAACAGGTCGAAAAAAAAGCATGGTCTGATTTATTGCGAACAATTCCTGTTAAAAAAGGCGATTTTTTCTATGTTCCTGCGGGGACATTTCATGCGCTGGGTGCGGGCGTCTTGGCTTTAGAAATTCAACAAAGTTCAGATACGACGTATCGTTTTTATGATTTTGATCGGCGTGATGCGATAACAAACAAAAAACGGCCATTACAGATTGAAGAAGCTTTAGCAGTAACGAAAGTGCCACATGTTGACCCCATTTTAAATCAACGGACACGCATTCAAGGTCTGACAATAATTACACGGCTTCTAACATCACCTAAATTTACGATTGATAAGTTATCGGTGCGTGGGCAAAGCCGATTCAATCAACATCACCCCTATGAACTCTTTAATGTTATCTCTGGTAACCTCACATTGACAGATGATCAATCAGTTTATCATCTGAAAAAAGGCGACAATCTAATTATGTTAAAAGATGAAGGCAATTATACATTAGACGGTCAAGGAGAGGTAATGGTGAGCTTTGTTACACCAGAAAGTTATAGCCAGCAGGAGCTTGCTTACCTCGACAATTAAGAGAGATGTAAGTTTTCAGAAAGGACGTTGTAATTTTTTCGATAATATTGTGAAAATCTAAATGAAAGCGTTTACTTAAATGATAAAGTAGCGTATACTACTAAATGAAGACGAGGATAGATAATATTGTCGTGAAAGCGTTTACATATCGAAGATAGTTCGCTATAATCAGTAAGTAAACAATTTATCTAAAAGGAGATTATCAATGGTTAATCTTATTGTTGCTAGTCATGGTGACTTTGCAAAAGGCATTTTAATGTCAGGTTCGATGATTTTTGGAGAGCAGGAAAATGTTGAAGTTGTTACTTTTCAACCAACCGAGGGTCCAGATGATTTAGACAAACATTATCAAGAAGCGTTAGCTAAGTTTGATAATGATGATGACACGCTGTTTTTGGTCGATTTGTGGGGAGGTTCACCGTTTAACCGTGCGAGCTTACTACAAAAACAAGACCCTGAACACAAGGCCATTGTCGCAGGATTGAACTTACCAATGCTAATTGAGGCATATGGTGGTCGGTTGGGGAAGGACAAGGCAGCTGATTTGGCTCAGTACTTAGTACCAGTAGCTAAAGATGGTGTGAAATCCGTACCAGAAACAGAAGAAGCAGCACCTGCGCAGGTAGAAAAGAAGGCAGCACCTGCTAATTTTAAGGCTGGGCACATCAATATTAAATTGGCGCGTTTGGATACACGTTTGCTGCATGGACAAGTTGCCACAGCTTGGACACCGGACTCAAAAGCTAATCGTATTATTGTTGTTTCCGATGCAGTTGCTAGGGATGAATTACGTAAGAGCTTAATTAAACAAGCTGCCCCTAATAATGTTCGCGCCAACATTGTCCCAATTAGTAAAATGGTGGAAGTTGCCAATGATGATCGTTTTGGTGGTGTTGAGGCCTTTCTACTATTTGAGACAGTTGAAGACGTCTTACGCGCAGTAGAGGGCGGTGTGCCAATTAAGTCTTTGAATGTCGGTTCTATGGCACACTCAGAAGGCAAGACAATGGTCAATAAAGTGTTGTCAATGGATAAAACTGATGTTGCAGCATTTGAAAAGCTACGTGACTTAGGTGTTAAGTTTGATGTCCGAAAAGTACCAAGTGATAGTAGTGCAAATTTGTTTGATTTAATTAAAAAAGCTAACGTTAAATAATTTTAAAAACGTTTATTTAGGAAAGGTGTTTAAACTATGTCTATTATATCAATAGTTTTAGTCGTAATTATTGCCTTCTTTGCAGGTATGGAAGGGATTTTGGATGAATTCCAAATTCACCAACCACTTGTTTCGGCAACGTTAATTGGACTAGTTACTGGTCATCTAACAGCAGGAATTATGTTAGGTGGTTCATTACAAATGATCGCATTAGGTTGGGCGAACATTGGCGCTGCCGTGGCACCAGATATTGCTTTGGCATCTGTTGCCTCATCAATTATCATGGTTAAGGGTAATAACTTTACGCCTGCTGGTATTTCAGTTGCCGTGGCATCAGCTATCCCGCTGGCAGTTGCTGGCTTGTTCTTAACAATGATTGTTCGTACCGTGGCTGTTGGATTGACCCACGGTGCTGATGCGGCCGCCAAAGAAGGTAATTATCGTGCTGTTGAACGGTTGCATTTAGTTGGTATCTTACTACAAGGTCTACGTATTGCGATTCCAACTGTATTATTAATTGCGATTCCTGCTTCAGCAGTGCAAAGCGCCTTAGCTTCTATGCCTGACTGGTTAACTGGCGGTATGACCATTGGTGGTGGTATGGTCGTGGCTGTCGGATATGCCATGGTGATTAACATGATGGCAACACGTGAAGTTTGGCCTTTCTTCGCCATTGGTTTCGCATTAGCTGCTGTAAGTCAGTTGACGTTAATTGCGCTTGGTGCAATTGGTGTCGCATTGGCTTTGATTTACCTTAACCTATCAAAGATGGGTGGTAACAGTGGCGGTGGTTCAAATGGTGGCGGCTCGGGAGACCCAGTCGGCGAAATTTTGGACCAATACTAGGAAGGAGCAACATGATGGCTGAAAAAATTGAATTAACTCGTAATGATCGTTTGTCTGTTGCATGGCGCTCGCAATTTTTACAAGGTTCATGGAACTATGAACGTATGCAAAACGTTGGTTGGGCGTATGCGCTAATCCCAGCGATTAAAAAACTCTATAAGACCAAAGAAGATCGTTCAGCAGCACTGAAACGACACTTGGAATTCTTCAATACCCATCCTTATGTTGCTTCACCAATTATTGGTGTAACATTGGCTTTGGAAGAAGAACGTGCCAATGGTGCGCCGATTGATGACACAGCTATTCAAGGTGTTAAAATCGGTATGATGGGTCCTTTGGCTGGTATTGGTGACCCAGTGTTCTGGTTCACTGTCCGTCCAATACTGGGTGCCCTAGGTGCCTCATTGGCAGCTTCTGGTAACATACTTGGTCCTATCTTGTTCTTCGTGTTATGGAACGTTATTCGTATGTCGTTTATCTGGTATACACAAGAATTTGGTTACAAGGCTGGTTCTGCGATTACACAAGATTTGTCAGGTGGCTTGTTGAAAGACATTACAAAGGGTGCTTCAATCCTTGGTATGTTTATACTAGCTGTTTTGGTGGAGCGTTGGGTATCAATTAAATTCGCGGTTGAATTACCAGCAAAGCAATTAGCTAAGGGTGCTTATATTAATTTCCCTAATGGTAATGTGACAGGTGGTAAGTTACAACAAATTTTAGGTGATCAAGCATCTGGTTTGTCACTAACAAAAATGGCGCCTAACACGTTACAAGCTAACTTGGATAGTTTGATCCCAGGTTTGATGGGTCTACTGCTAACATTCTTTGCAATGTGGTTGCTCAAGAAGAAGGTTTCACCAATTGTTATGATTGTCGGTATCTTCATTTTCGGTATCTTGATGCGTGTATTGCATATTATGTAATCAACTTATAATCGAACGACTAAAGGTGCTCGTCAAATTTGGCGAGCACCTTTGTACATAAATACTGTATAGTTAATAATAGTAATAAAACTGAAAAAATACGGGGAGAAATAAGCGTATGGTACAATCACTTAATAGCAGCGTGACGTTGACAACACAAGGCATATCTTTTTTAGGCATTGGTGCACAGTACGGTAAATTTTTACTTGGCGATAAAGCTTTTGAATTTTTCAATGATAACAACGTTGACGACTTTATTCAAATTCCTTGGCAAAATGTAACTGCAGTTTACGCTGATGTGTCTGCTAAAAAAATTGGTCGCCGATTTCGTATTGAAACTGACAAAGGCAGTTTTAATTTTTCATCTTTAGAAACTGGTCGTCTGCTAAAAGTAACGCGTGAACATATTGGTGATGATAAAGTATTAAAAAATCCAACACTACTCAAACGTATTAAAAGTATTTTTAAAAAGAAAGATAAGAAAGGCGTTCAATGAAATTATTAAAGAAATTTCAATTTTTACGTTATGTAACGATTGTGATTGCCTTAGAAATAGTCGCTATTAGCATCAATTTTTTCTATGCACCCGCTAAAGTTGCTGCAGGTGGTGCCACTGGTTTTGCAATTTTGATGAATGAATTGGTTGGTGTTGACAGAGCAATAACAGTTTTAGTTATTAATTTATTAATGATTATTCTTGCAGCTGTGTTTCTAGATCGTGGGACAACTGCTCGCATTACTTTTGGTAGTTTAATATTACCAATATTGTTAAAAATCACCCCTAGTTTTCAGGTGTTATCAGATCGCACGTTTGCGGTTTTAGTCGGTGGGACTATTTTTGCTATTGGCGTTGCTATGTTGTACCGAGTTGATGCATCCAGTGGCGGTACGGCTGTACCACCAATGATTCTTAAAAAGTATTTTCGTATTGCGCCAGCGCTATCGTTATTTGTTATTGATACCGTTGTGTCCATTGGTAACATAATGATAGACGGTCTTGAAGCACTTATTCTAGCCTTATTTTCACTAATGATTACAGCCGCTGTGATGAATTTTATTGAAACAGGTTTGGATCGTCGAAAGATGGTTTACATTACAAGCAATGAACATATTACGGATGTTAAGCAATATCTAACCAAAAATAATACCAGTTTCACTGCCATGGATGTGCGTGGTGGCTATACAGGTGACAATCGGGAAATGCTGATGGTTATATTAGATAATCAAGATTATAATCGCTTAATTCGTGGTGTGCATGTCGTTGATCCTCAAGCCTTTGTCATTGCATATGATATTAGCGAAGCGCATGGTGGCACTTTTATATAGCGACTTAGTGACCTTAAAAAGTACATGAGAATGTACTTTTTTTATTGACAATAGTTGGTAAAGTGATATACTTAAAGTTGTAATTAGCACTCGCACAAAAAGAGTGCTAAAACAAAAAAATCGGAGGTATTATCTCATGTTGAAGCCATTAGGTGATCGCGTGATTATTGAAGTAACAGAAGCTGCAGAACAAACAGTTGGTGGCATTGTGTTGGCAAATAATGCTAAGGATAAGCCAGTCACTGGAACAATCGTTGCTGCCGGTACAGGTTATGTTTTGAACGACGGCGAGATTCGTGACTTGACAGTTAAAGTCGGCGATGAAGTCTTGTTTGATAAGTATGCCGGTCAAGAAGTATCATTTGAGGGTAATGACTATCTTGCCCTTCATGAAAAAGATATTGTTGCAGTTGTCGAATAATTATATGATCTGGCGTTAATTAAATGACGTTGAAATCGATATTAAATCAAAAAATTCTAAAGAGGTATTTAAAACATGGCTAAAGAATTAAAGTTTTCAGAAGATGCACGTGCTAAGATGAAAGCTGGCGTTGATAAGTTAGCTGATACAGTTAAGACAACAATTGGACCAAAAGGCCGTAACGTTGTTCTGGAACAATCATATGGTGCACCAACAATTACAAATGATGGTGTGACCATTGCTAAGGCAATTGAACTAGAAGATCATTTTGAAAATATGGGTGCTAAGTTAGTGGCCGAAGTTGCTTCAAAGACGAATGACATTGCTGGTGATGGTACGACAACAGCGACTGTCTTGACACAAGCTATCGTTGCTGAAGGTTTGAAGAACGTTACCGCTGGTGCTAACCCAGTTGGCATTCGCACTGGAATTGAAAAGGCAACAACTGCGGCTGTTAAAAAGTTGCATGAAATGTCACACACTGTTAGTACAAAGGCAGAGATTGCCCAAATTGCTTCAATTTCTGCTGCCAATGAAGAAGTTGGTGAATTAATTGCCGAGGCGATGGATAAAGTTGGTAATGATGGTGTGATAACGATTGAAGAATCTAAGGGTATTGAAACAACCTTGGATGTTGTCGAAGGGATGCAGTTTGATCGTGGTTACATGTCACAATACATGGTAACTGATAATGACAAAATGGAAGCTAACTTGGACAACCCTTATGTTTTGATTACTGACAAGAAAATTGGTAATATACAAGATGTTTTGCCTGTATTGCAAAGTGTTGTTGAACAAGGTCGTGCTTTGTTAATCATAGCTGATGATATTACAGGTGAAGCCTTACCAACATTAGTTTTGAATAAGATGCGTGGTACATTTAATGTCGTTGCTGTTAAGGCACCTGGATTTGGTGATCGTCGTAAGGCACAATTAGAAGATATCGCTGTTTTGACAGGTGGCACTGTGATTACAGAAGACCTTGGTTTGAATTTGAAGGATGTGACAATTGATCAACTTGGTCAAGCAAGTAAGGTAAATGTTACAAAGGATAATACAACCATCGTCGAAGGTGCTGGTGATAAGGCTGCTGTTGCTACACGTGTAGATACAATCAAGCAACAAATTGCTGAAACAACATCTGACTTTGATCGTGAAAAGTTGCAAGAACGCCTAGCAAAGTTAGCTGGCGGCGTTGCAGTGATTAATGTTGGTGCCGCAACAGAAACAGAGTTAAAGGAACGCAAGTATCGGATTGAAGACGCCTTGAATGCCACACGAGCTGCTGTTGAAGAGGGCTTTGTTTCGGGTGGTGGAACAGCGCTAGTTAATGCTATCTCAGCTGTTGCAGCATTGTCAGAGACAGGTGATGTTCAGACTGGTATTAACACGGTCATTAAGGCCTTAGAAGAGCCAGTACGTCAAATTGTTGAAAATGCTGGTTTGGAAGGATCAGTGATTGTTAACAAGTTGAAGGAACAGACTGAAGGCTTTGGTTACAACGCTGCCACTGATGAGTGGGTAGATATGATTGCTGCTGGTATTGTAGACCCAACAAAGGTTACGCGTTCTGCATTGCAAAATGCCGCCTCAGTATCTGCATTACTGTTAACAACAGAAGCTGTTGTTGCAGAGGTGCCAAAGGATGATACACCTGTTGCCATGCCACAAGGTGGTATGCCAGGAATGATGTAATAATACATCTAAAAGCAACCCATAATTGGGTTGCTTTTTTGTTTACTAAATTACGCTTGACAATTGTATCTAATAGATATAACATAAATATATCTATTAGATACAAGAGGACGTTTTATGTATGAACTATATATTTTAGGTCAATTGCTATTCACGGACCGGTCAGCGTATAAGTTACGTTTTGTCTTGGAAAATATTTTGGGGGCACATCGCAAAGTGAGTTTTGGTGTTTTGTATCCCTTATTGGAAAAAATGAAAGTTGCTGGGACAATTGTGATGACAGATGATCTTGATTGGCGAGGCAAGAAAAAAATACATGTAACGCCAGCTGGAAGAGTTCGTTTTGATGAATTAATGAGAGAACCAGTTCAGCAAAATGCGCACCTAGATGATGTTTATCTATTTAAATTATCTGGATTAAAGTTGGTTGATACGCAGTTAGCACACCAAATCATTGATGATTTTCGCTCGGAAAAATTAGCCCAGCGTGATGGTTATAAGCAACATTTGACGGACTTAGAAGTACGTCATGCAGAAGCCTCTTTTTTACCATCTGCGCGAAGATTAAATCAGTTACAAATTGATTTGGCAAACACCTATTTAGATTATGTCGATAGGATTGAAAGTGAGTTAAAATAATGACAATAAAACAAGAATTAGATTCAAAACGTTGGTTAGCGTTAATCGCGGTTTCTTTAGGCGTTTTTATGGCTTTAATTGATACAACGGTTGTTAATGTCGCTCTACCTAGCATTCAAACAAGTTTAAATGCGTCTTATTCAGATTTACAGTGGGTTATTTCAGCCTATACGATTGTTTTTTCAGTCTTACTATTGATATGGGCAAAATTAGGTGACCTATACGGTCGTAAATTGATGTTTATTATTGGTCTGATTATATTTACAATTGGTTCTGGTTTGGATGCTGTATCAACGTCTATTTGGATGTTACATATTTTTCGAGCTGTTCAAGCTATTGGTGGTTCTGCTATGATGTCGTTATCCTTTGCCATTATTGGCACGACATTCAATGGCAAAGAGCGTGGCATTGCCTTGGGCATATTAAGCTCAATTATAGGACTTTCTACTGCTTCAGGACCATTACTCGGTGGTTGGCTAGTCGACACGTTCGCGTGGCAATCAATATTTACAATTAACTTACCGATTGGCTTAATAACGGTTATTTTGGCTTGGCTCTTCATTTCAAAAGAACAGACACATCATGAGTCCGGAGGTGTTGATTATATTGGCATGTTACTGTCAACTGGGACAATCTTTTCTTTAGTATTTGGTTTAGTGCAAAAAGAAATGCATGCGAGTTGGCACTGGAGTCAACCAGAAGTTGCAGGCTATTTAATTGCTGCAGTTATTTTATTTGTTTTATTTATTTGGCGACAAAAAACGGCAAAAAATCCAATGATGGACTTAAGCATGTTCAAGTCTTCTAGTTTTACAGGTGCTGTGTTGGTGGCATTTTTCTTAGGTGCCGGTTTATATGGTTTCTTTGCCTACTTATCAACATTTATGCAAAACTATGTTGGTTATTCTGCTTGGGATACTGGTTTGAGACAAGCGACAATTTCAGGATTTTCTTTGGTGTTAGGGCCAATTGCTGGTATGCTCACTAATCGGTTGCGCCATGGTTACATGTTAGCGGTATCGGCGATGTTTATTGGCGCTGGGTTATTTACTTTAAGTGCATTAACAACTGATACGGCAACGTTTGCTAATTTTTGGCCAGCTTTTATTTTGATTGGTATTGGTAATGGATCTATTAATCCGCCGATGACAACAGCTGCGATGTCATCTGTTGAACCGCGGCAAATGGGAATGGCGTCTGGTATGATTTCCACATTTATGCAAGTGGGTGTTAGTTTTGGTGTTGTTTTCCAAGGATTACGTTTAGCGGATGGTTATCAAACTGGATTAACACAACAATTGCCCAATGTTATCGGCGCCCCAAAGGCTATGATTTCAGCGTTACATCAAGCATTGGTTGCGGCTGGGCCTTTTTCTGGTCATACCATTGTGACAAGCAAACGCGTTATGGCAACGCCATTTGCGAAGGATTTGGAAATGGCAGTTCGTCGGGCATTTGATAGTGGCTTTAAGGATATCATGCATTTAGATGGTATATTGTTAATTATTGGTGGTATTGTAGCGCTTATTTTGGTTAAAACAGGTGTTCAAGGTCAACAAAAATAAAACACCGGCGACTTAACAAGTCGCTGGTGTTTTATTTTTGTTATGATTTTATGCTAAAGCGCCCATTGGATCCCATGGTGCTAAAAGTTTAGGTGTTGCATTGTCATAAATATCGATTAATTCGTCACTCAAATATGATTTATTAACAACGATTTGATAAGCATATTCGCTCATCCAGTCATCAGACATTGTGAAATAGCCTTTTTTACCCGCTTTTTCACCCCATGAATTTTCAACTTGCCATTTCGTTGGTTGACCAGCCTCATCCAAATCAACGCCGGTTAAAACCATTGCATGTGTCATTAGGCTCTCTCCGTAGTCTAGACGTTGCGCCTTTGTCATTGTCGTGTCCACTTGAAATAGCTCGTCAGTGGCAAATATACCGGTAGCCATGATGCCATTTGTGCGATCAACTTGTGGTCCCATGTCCACACCGAACCAAACTGACTTGCCATCTTTTAGTTGTGCAATTGCCAGTGCTTTCATTTTCTCAATTGTGACATTTAAATGTTTGACCTCCCGGCCACCGACAACGTTTCCTAACATATCAACGTTGTAAGTGGCATTGAAAGGTTTATCAGCAGTTGGGGCATTGATAATAGACACATAATCTGACAATTGCCAACCAACAAATTTGTCAAAGTAACTTTGTGGCGTTAATCCGCGATCAATTTTAAATTGATTATCCGTGTCGCGATATTCAAAGTCAAAATTAACAGGCGGTTCACCAAACGTAATGGATAGGACACGATAAACATGAGCTAACATCTCTTCACGTCTAGCATTGATTATTTCTTCAGTGGCGTGTTGGGCGACTAATTCTCGTAAACTGACAGCATCATGACGTAATAGCGTATTAAATGTTGTGTTAAATTCACGTGAGGCTGATGAAGCAGTTGATTCAGGATAAACTGATTGTGGTACGACCCCATATTTTTCGATGAGAGCAACAATCATATCCCATTGACCACCGTCTTGCTGTGGTGTTGTCATCAGAAAAGAGACTTTGCGTGAATCGAGTGGTTCTACAGCAGTATCTAAAACATTTTGATAAAAATAATTTGCTTTTTCAAATTTGTCCCAAAAAAAAGTATAGCTTTGTGAGAGTTGAAACTCGTCACTAAGATGAAAGAGGGAAGTGATATCATGTCGCATGGTGTTGAGTGCGGCAAACATCCAGCAACGACCTGATTGCTTTTGGTTGGCTACTTTACCAGTGTTGAGGTCAATTGCAAAAATTGGTGTGTTGTTATTGGCGACTGCCTGATTAAAACTGGCATCGTGTATGCCGTTTTTCATCGTAGCACGACGTGCAATATCAGTTAGTGGGGATTGTGAAGATTTTTTAAATGCGGCTATTTGTTGTTGTGTAATTTCTAAAGACATTATATGCTCCTTTTGACATAATTATAATATAACGCTATTGGTTATAAAGGACAAGAATATGATAAAATGAATCACAGGAGTAACGTATGACATTCTATAGTGTGGATTATTTAACTAAACATAATGACTTAGGTGATACTATTGGCATATACTTAATGGTAATCGCTTTTATGTTGATGGCGGCGGGCGCTTTTGCAGCTATCCGTAATCGGATGCAAACAAAATATCGTGATTTGAGTATGATTGCGCTACTTTTGTTTTTATTCTTAGCTGGCGCACGATATACTGATTATGAGCAGGCAAGAACAAATGATTCGCAAATTACGCAGATGGCTTCGTTTGCGAAACAAGTGGCTAAAACACAGCATGTCAAAACAACGGCATTGTATTTTAATCAAAAAACAGTGAGTGATGGCATGCTGGTGCGATTTAATAAACGATTTTATCGCATGACAATTAGTTTGGACCAACAGTCATACACGCTAGACAGAGCTTATCTTATCAATACGAAAGTTAACTATATCAAATGACAATTTATTTACCAATTTTAATTAAATTAGCTATCGGTTTGTTGGCCTTGATTGTTCAAATTAACCTGATGGGCAAGGGTAATTTGGCACCCACATCAGCATTAGATCAAGTTCAGAATTATGTCCTAGGTGGTATTATCGGTGCCGTGATTTATTCTGACACAATCACTATTTTTCAATTTACGATCGTGTTAATTATATGGACCATGCTGGTGATGTCTTTAAAATTCGCTAAACAGCACAACAATTTTGTTAAAAATTTAATTGATGGACAACCGCGTGTTGTTGTTGAACGTGGACAAGTTAAGGTTGAAAACGTATTAAAAGCTGGATTATCAGCGGATGATTTGATGTTCAAACTACGTTCACAAGGTATTTATGTGCTGGGTGACGTTAAACGTGCTGTGCTTGAGCAAAATGGTCAATTATCAGTCATTGAATATGGCGATGAAAGTATCAAGTATCCCATTATTTATGATGGTCAAATCAATTACGACGTTTTGGAACTTATTGATAAAAATGACGAGTGGTTGCTAGAAACAGTGAAATCACGTGGATTTGACCATATTAATCAGATATTTGTTGGTGAATATATTGATGGGGAAGTGAAAGTAGTGCCTTACCCGAGACGTTAGTGACCCCCTTTGTGTCTGCTTTTCTGGTAAAATAGATGATTAGAGGTTTAAAAAATGACACCAAAACAATTTTTAGATTTAGTTGAAATTCGTGTTGTGATTCCAAGTGTGGCGCCATTAATGTTTGGTCTGGCTTATAGCCAATGGCAATACGCGCGGTTAAATTGGTTGAATGCTGTGTTGTTGATTATTGCTACAGTGAGTGTTCATTTGGCAGTGAATACCTTCAATCGTTATGAGGATGCCAAACGCCAAAAAGTTAACGAATTTTTACGAGAAAAGGCACAAGGCGAAGTTGTTACCAATAAACAGGTCTTGCATGTTGCTGAAATGTTAGCTGGCATCGCCGTCTTAGCCGGTGTACTTGTTGCATGGCGTACAGACTATGTGACATGGATTATTGGTATTGTCAGTTTTCTAATTGGTTATCTATACTCAGCGGGTCCCAAACCAATTACAAACACACCTTTTGGTGAAGCTGTTTCTGGTATAACAATGGGGTATTTTATATTTGTTGCGCAAGTCTATGTTAATACACGCATGGTTCCTGTACCAAGTGTCTTATTCCAATGGTTTATTGTTAGTCTACCGCTGACTATATTTATTGCTGAAATCATGTTTGCTAATAACATTGCTGATCATGAAGAAGATGAAGAGAATCAGCGGCATACGCTTGTACATTATATTGGTTTGGCATCGGCTAAGAAATTGTACATCTTTTGGGCAGTAGCTGCATTTATTGAAATTGGTGTTGTAACATTTGTTGGTTGGTTACCGGTTACAAGCTATGCAATGATTGTGCTGCTTGTGGTTGTGCTTCGCAATGCACGGGAATTTGTGAACCGACCAATCAAGCAAGAAACCTTTGTATTGGCTATCAAAAATCTTGTGATTGTGATGCTGGGGATGACATTAGTTGTGTTAGCCGGAATATTATTATAAAAAAAGATCTGACTCTTTTGAGTCAGATCTTTTAGCTAAACCGTTTTAAATCTTCAATACTTGTCACTGTAAAGTGCCTTTTTTCTAAATGTGTCACGAGTTTTTGCAATTGCACACTATCAAAAACGAGGGGTAGTGTAAACATTAATGTAAGTGTGTCGTTTTTGGGTTGTAGGCTCAACACGGATTCGATATTTGAGTAGCGGGCAATGATTTTTGAAATTATCTTTAGGTCGCCCTGCGTGTTATGTGAAGCGACAGAAAGTGCTACGCCACCGGTACCGACAGACCAACTCTGAGATAACAAATCCATGAGTGAATCGTGTGTAAAAATACCAGTAAAATGATGATTTTCATCTAGTACGGCAATAAATGGGAGGTCACGAATAGCGAAGAAGACTTCATAAAACTGACTAGTTGTATAAATAAATTTTGTTGAATTGCGCATGATAGCTGTTACAGGTAAGTTCATATCACCATTTTTAGCAATATGTTCGTAAACGTGCTGTTTATACACATTGCCACGGAAAAGACTGCCAGATTCATCTAGAATTGGCATTGTACGTGTATGCGCTTCTTTTTCAGAATTAAATAATGTATTAACTTGCGCAATTGTTGTATTTTCAGTAACTGTTGTGAGTTCTGATTTTGGAGTAATCATTGATTTATGAAGCATTTGCATATCCTAAAATTAATTTTTTATCATGAAATAGCCATATATCATGATAACACAGAATTCTGTTATACTGGTAATTAAGATTAAGAATTTTGGTAAGGAAGCGCGTATAATTAACATGAAATATATTATTGGATTAGGTAACATTGGCAAGCAGTATGATCAGACACGCCATAACATAGGATTTATGGCTGTTGATGCATTTGCAGTAGCTCATCAAGTATCATTTACACCGAGTAAACAATTTGCTTTGACGGCTAAGGTAGTGGTTGATGGGGAACAGGTGATGTTAGTTAAGCCGACAACCTATATGAACGATTCTGGTAAGGCTGTACGCGCAATTTTGGATTATTATGGTGGCGATATCAATCAAGATGTCATGATTTTGGTGGATGATATGGATTTACCTTTTGGTAAATTGAGATTTCGTGCTAAAGGTTCTGCTGGTGGTCATAACGGTTTGAAATCAATCATAGCATATACCAACTCGCAAACTTTTTTACGGCTAAAATTTGGTTTAGGTCACCCAGATCATGATAAGCAAGTTGTGATTAATTATGTTTTAGGACAATTTACAGCCACTGAATCACAAGATGTGGCACATATGTTAGACAACAGTACAAAAGCAATTACAGCTTGGATTCAAGGTGCAACTATGGCACAATTGAGTAACCAATACAATGGCTAGTCAAAAAATCGATGAAATCATGATCGATTAATAAATAGGGGAATTGATTGGAAGTATGCTAACTGATTTTTTAGCACAAACAGAAACAATGACACAGCTTAATGACCAAGCAACTGAGCACTCTGCTCAGTTGCTTTTAGGCGTCAACGGGAGTGCGCGTGCAGCTAGTATTGCTTCCCTATATGCAGGTATGCCACGACAAATGCTTGTCATGACAGATACGCAGGCGCATGCAGATCAGTTGTTCTCGGATTTATCAGGCCTGATGGACGATGTATTGAATTTTCCAGCAGAAGAGTCCTTGGCAACAGAGATGGCAATTAGTTCACCAGATTTACGTTTGCAACGTATTGAAACGTTATTGGCGCTCAGACGTGGCGAGATGAAAATTGTTGTGACCAGCGTGGCGGGAGCAGAACGTTTATTACCAAAGCCAGTTACCCTTGATGAGGCTTACCTATCATTGACTGTTGGACAAAGTTACGATTTAAATGACATTAAAGCAACACTGATGATGATGGGTTACACACCGGCAAAGTTAGTACAAGGTGCAGGCGAATTTGCACAGCGTGGCTCAATCATAGACATTTATCCACTGACAAGTGATGACCCTATACGATTAGATTTTTTTGATACCGAATTAGATCAATTAAAACAGTTTGATGTAGCCACACAAAAAAGTACGACTGTACTACAAGAAGTTGTGGTGCAACCGGCGACAGACTTTATTGTGTCAGAGGCACAGTATCAAGCTGCTAAAATAGCCATTGAAAAAGATTTTAGTCACCATCGGACGACACTGACAGGTGTTAACAAAAAACATGCAACTGATGGCTTTATGCTGACGCAACATGTTTTAAACGAACGTGAACGTGGTAATCAACTGTTACCGTATGCTGCTCATTTTTTCGGTGGTGTGACAACATTGCGCGACTATTTTACAAAAGACACCTTAATAATTATTGATGAACAAACGAGATTAAAAGAAACACGGCTGCAACAACTGACCTATGATCAAGAATGGGTTGACAAGCAGCTTGAAACTTATCAATTATTACCTAATCAAATTTTACGAGCAGATTTATCAGAAATATTAAGTCAAGAAACTCGTGCGATATTATACCTTGCTAATTT
This sequence comes from Leuconostoc rapi, assembly GCF_016908715.1. Lineage (GTDB taxonomy): Bacteria > Bacillota > Bacilli > Lactobacillales > Lactobacillaceae > Leuconostoc > Leuconostoc rapi. Next base: position 188,753 of record NZ_JAFBEK010000002.1, read on the forward strand.
CCAACGTGGATTAAATCAATTACGATTTACGAATTTAGAAGAAGTCATCACACGTCCGGCAAACCAATACTATGGGCAATTAAATGCTTTGAAATCGGATTTACTTTATGCACAAGATGCAGGTACAACGGTTATTTTATTGATTAATGATGCGAAACGCCGGCAAGCTTTTATGACATCGTTAGACGCGTTTAAAACACCAATTATTGAAACGCGTCAGGTTCAACCCAATCAAGTCCAAGTCATGGCTGGTGATTTAGCCAGTGGTTTTGAATGGCCAAAGTTACATCTCACGGTTCTAACAGAACATGAGTTGTTTACCCAAACCAAACGTGTTGCACCGCGGCAACGTAAAATCAATAACGCTGAGCGTTTGAAATCATATAATGAGCTCAACGTGGGTGATTATGTTGTGCACGTGAATCATGGTATCGGACGTTATGAAGGATTGCAAACAATGACTTCTAATGGTGGCAAACAAGATTATCTTTCGATTGCCTACCAGAAGAATGCTAAAATATTTATCCCAGTGACGCAGCTTAATCTTATTCAGAAATATATTGGTGCCTCAGATGCAGCTAAGGCGCCAAAACTCAATCAACTTGGCGACACACAATGGGCCAAGACGAAACGCCAGGTTGCTGCTAAAATTGAAGACATTGCTGATGACTTATTAGCACTTTACGCGCAACGTGAGGCACAGCAAGGCTATGCCTATCCACCTGATGATATAGATCAGTTAAAATTTGATACAGCATTTGGTTATCCTGAAACACCAGACCAGATGAGGTCGATTGAAGAAATTAAAGCAGATATGCAAAAAGCACGCCCAATGGATCGATTATTGGTCGGAGATGTTGGTTTTGGTAAAACCGAAGTCGCATTGCGAGCGGTATTTAAGGCTGTTCATGCTGGTAAACAAGTGGCATTTCTAGCACCGACAACGATCTTAGTTCAACAACACTATGAGACCATTTTGGCCAGATTCGATGATTTTCCACAGATTAAAATTGGGGTTCTCAGCCGTTTTCAAACGGCAGCGCGCAACAAAGAAGTCATCAGGAAATTAAATGCGCATGAAATCGATGTTGTTGTCGGGACGCATCGTCTGCTGAGTAAAGATGTCAATTTTTCAGATCTTGGTTTATTAATCATTGATGAGGAACAACGCTTTGGCGTGAAGCATAAGGAACGTTTGAAACAATTGCGTCATTCTGTTGATGTGTTAACCTTGACGGCTACACCAATACCAAGGACTTTAAATATGGCGATGGTTGGTGCACGAGATTTATCGGTTATTGAAACCCCGCCTGCTAACAGGTACCCGATTCAAACCTATGTTTTAGAAGCTGATTGGGTTATTGTACGCAATGCTATTGAAAAAGAGTTATCCCGTAACGGTCAAGTATTTTACCTTCACAATCGTGTGGCGGATATTGATCGTGTGGCTAGTCAAATTGAAGATCTTGTACCATCGGCACGGGTAGCTGCAATTCATGGGCAAATGTCTGAGACACAACTTGAGAGCGTTCTATATGACTTTTTAAATGGTAATTACGATGTATTAGTTACGACAACGATTATTGAGACAGGCGTTGACATTCCTAATGCTAATACGTTGATTGTTGAAAATGCGGACCATATGGGCTTGTCGCAACTCTATCAATTAAGAGGACGTGTTGGACGATCAACGCGATTAGCTTACGCTTACTTCACCTATCCCTTCTCACGAACACCAAGCGAAGAAGCAGAAAAAAGACTGGAAGCCATCCGAGATTTTACTGAGTTAGGCTCTGGATTCCGTATTGCCATGCGTGATTTAAGCATTCGTGGTGCAGGTGATCTGCTTGGCAAACAACAACATGGCTTCATTGACTCAGTTGGGTATGATATGTATATGGCAATGTTAAAGGAAGCAGTAGCTAACAAACAGGAAAAGCCAGATGCCAAAGTAGTTAAGCAGCAACCAGAAACCGATGCTGAAATGATTTTAGGGGTATTAGCTTACTTACCAGATGATTATGTGCCAGATAGTGCACAGAAAATTGAACTATATACTCGTATCAGGCAGGCACGCACAGATCAGCAGTTTGAAGATGTTGAAGCTGATATGTTGGATAGATTTGGTGAAATGCCAGATGAGGTCGCTAGATTATTGCTTGTCGGTCAAGTGAAACAATTAGCTGATCAGGCGCAAGTGACAAGTATTAGACGACAGAAAAAAATGTTAACCATTACTTTTAGTGCAGACGCAACAGCTAAACTATCTGGTGAAACTATTTTTGAAACACTAGTAAACGTACCGCTTAAAGTAGCAGTTCGAACAGAAAAAAATAAATTACAAGTAATTTTAACCGTTGATGATGTTGCTGAAAGTAGCATTTGGTTGAATATCTTACGTGATTTTTTGTTGGTTGTCCTAACACATGATGTGAAACAAGACTAGACAGTCAGTGTTAATGAATAAATAAAGAGGTAAAAAATATGCGTTTAGATAAATATTTAAAAGTGTCACGCTTAATTAAGCGTCGTACCGTTGCAAAAGAAATTGCAGATCAGGGACGTATTTCAATTAATGGCAAAGTCGCTAAATCATCATCTGATGTATCAACGAATGATGAACTTGAGGTGCGCTTTGGTAATAAAACAGTGACAGTTAAAGTCATTAAAATTATCGAAACGACTAAAAAAGAGGACTCGGCCGATATGTATGAAATTGTTAGCGAAACATTTGCGCAAGATTTTCGGCAAGTCGGGGATGAACCGTCAGCTTAATGTTTAAGTAAGTTTAAATATTGTTGAAAAAAAATTAAGAACGTGCCAAACTAAGAGCAGGTGAAATTCATGTCGACTCAAAACAGAAGACAATTGAATAAACAACATGTTAATCCGGAAATACGTGCTATTATTCGTAATTCTGAACCCGCCAATATGCAGGCTAAGCGGCATTATCAAAGAGCACACGCTAATCGTGAGAAAAAGATTCTCTTTTTTGGCGCAATTTTTGCGACAATTTTTGCAGTACAGTTATTAATTAGTCAAGTTAAGTTGCATACGGCAAATGTCACATTAACCGCAACGCAGGACCGTTTAACGGCTGTTCAAAAGACAAATGCTGACTTAAAAGTTGATGCAAAAAAAATAAACGATCCGACTTATCTACAGCAGATTTTACGGGATAAATACGGTTACACAAAGCAGGGTGAGTTAATTTATAATTTGCCATCGGATAACAACTAAAAAAGCACCCAACAGGTGCTTTTTCTATCATGATTAATAAAATTCAAAAACAATTACAAAATTATAATTGGGGCGATACTGTGATTGTCGCTGTATCAGGTGGTGTCGATTCTGTTGTATTACTGCACACCTTGCGCAAACAGTTACCAACTGCAAAACTGGTTATTGCCCATGTTAATTACCATCTGCGTCAAGAAAGTGATGCAGATGAGCTTTTTGTGCGCCATTTGGCAGAAAAATATCAAGCAATATTTGAATATACCACATGGACTGATATTCCGAATACGGCTGTTGAGGGCAAAGCACGTCAGCTAAGGTACCTTTTTTTTGAAAAATTAGCACACCAGTATCATACGGAAACCATTGTGGTGGCACATCATGCGGATGACCAAGCAGAAACTGTGTTATTGAAGCTAGTGCGAGGCGGACAAATCGCTCAATTAGCAGGAATGGCTCATCAAAATAGTCATATTACACGACCTTTTCTGGGTATAACTAAACAAGAGTTGCTAGATTATGCACAGAATAATCGGCTAACTTGGCGTGATGATAAAACAAATTACGATGCTTCATACACACCTCGAAATTTTTTCAGAAATCAAATTATACCAGAACTCAAAACAATTAATCCCAAAGTAGTTGCACATATTAATGATTTTGCCAAGCAAATACAAGCGCACAACGCTTTAATAACTGCGCAAACAGATATTTACGTGCAACAAATTGAAAACCATTGGCAAAGTATTCCACCAATATGGCTGGAACCGACAATTAAACGTTTTATCCAAAAAAAAGGTGTTTATCAGTTTAAACAGGCGCAAATATCACAAATACGTCATCTTTTGGAAAATAAGCAAAAGCCAATAGGGGCTGTTCAACTGTCTAAAAACATTAAATTTGTGAAGAGTTATCAACAAATTGACCTTAAAAATATGACAAAAGTGACAAATAAGACACAAGTTTTGTCATCAGTTATGTTAAAATTAAACCAATGGCAAAATTTTTCAAAAAACACGGTTCTGTGGACGGATATTCAACCAACTGAAGGCCTTAAAAGTTTCTCATTTGGCCTACGTCAAAATACGTCACCGTTGTACTTGCGCCCAGTAAAAACAAGTGATAAAATTGCACTCATATATGGACATAAAAAAATACGACGGTTGGCAATTGATGAAAAATTAACAGTAGCAGAACGTCAAGAAATGCAAGTCTTAGCGACACGCGACGACGACGTTATTGCGGTTAAGATTCGCCAACAATGGCGTGTGAATGATGATTTTGTCGGCAAACAAGATGCGAAGCCATATTGGTTAGCATGGCGAATTGAGGAAAAGTAGTGAATAACGATATACAAGAAGTATTGTTTGATCAAGACCGCATCCATGATGCTGCAGTGCGTCTAGGCAAGCAAATTACGCAAGATTATGCTGGGAAAAAACCAGTGGTGTTGTCAGTCTTAAAAGGTGCTTACCTATGGACTGCTGATTTATTACGTGAGGTTGACCTGTATTTGGACTTGGAGTTTATCAATGTTTCAAGTTACCATGGTGGCGTCTCTAGTACAAATGAAATCACACTTGTGACAGATATACGTTCTGACATTCAAGGGCGTGATGTCATTATCTTAGAGGATATCGTTGATACAGGTCAGTCATTGCTATTTATGAAGGAATTACTTGCCAAACGTGGCGCCAGCTCGATTAAAGTCGCGACGCTACTTGATAAAAAAGCAGGACGTAAAGTAATAATTGATGCAGATTATGTTGGCTTCGATGTGCGAAACGAATTTGTTGTCGGCTATGGTCTAGATTACAAAGAATTATACCGGAATTTGCCGTATGTTGGTATTTTGAAAAAAGAAGTTTATACTGATTAACTTCTAGAAATTGGGGAAACTTAATGAATAACAATCCAAAAGGTGGTTTTTTAAAAAGTTCGATCTTTTATGTCTTCATTTTTCTTGCTGTTGTAGGTATGATTTATGGTTTGTTTGGAAACGACAAGTCAACATCTAAAGACCTCACGTCAAGTGAATTTATGACTGCGTTGAACGATAAAGACCTCAAATCAATCACAGTGCAGCCAAGTAATGGCGTTTACAATATTACGGGTGAATATCGTAAAGCAAAGACTGTTAAAGCAGATAAAGGCTTTAATATTTTACAACAGTCGCAAAAGGTGACAAAGTTTACGTCAACGGTTTTGCCAAATGATACGTCCTTGAAGTCTGTAACAGAAGCAGCAACAAAAACAAAGACAGGTTTGGTAACAAAGCAACAAGAGTCATCTGGCTTTTGGTTGAACCTACTTGTTTCATTAATTCCTGTTGTCTTAATTGTTGCAGTATTTTATCTTATGATGAGTCAAGCAGGTGGTAAAGGCGGCGGACAAGGCGGTATGATGAGCTTTGGTAAGTCTAAAGCTAAGCCATCTGATCCAAAAGATAATAAAGTACGTTTTTCTGATGTGGCTGGTGCCGAAGAAGAAAAGCAAGAATTAGTCGAAGTTGTTGAATTCTTAAAGTCACCTAAGAAATTCGTTAGTTTAGGTGCTCGTATTCCAAAGGGTGTTTTGCTTGAGGGACCTCCCGGAACAGGTAAAACATTGCTTGCTAAAGCGGTTGCAGGTGAAGCGAACGTCCCATTCTTTTCAATGTCTGGTTCAGACTTTGTGGAGATGTTTGTTGGTGTTGGTGCCTCACGTGTACGTGACTTATTCGAGAATGCTAAAAAATCAGCCCCAGCAATTATATTTATTGATGAAATAGATGCTGTCGGTCGTCGCCGCGGTACTGGTATGGGTGGCGGAAATGATGAACGTGAACAAACATTGAACCAGATTTTAATTGAAATGGATGGCTTCGAAGGGTCAGAAGGTGTGATTATACTTGCATCAACCAACCGTTCAGACGTCTTAGATCCGGCCTTACTTCGTTCAGGTCGATTTGATCGTAAAATTTTGATCGGCGCACCCGATGTTAAGGGACGTGAAGCAATTCTTAATGTTCATGCTAAAAATAAACCTTTAGCTGATAATGTTGACTTGAAAGCTGTCGCACAACAAACACCAGGTTATGTTGGTGCCGATTTGGAAAACTTATTAAACGAAGCTGCTTTGTTAGCTGCTCGTCGTAATAAGAAAAAGGTGGATGCAGCAGATATTGATGAAGCTGAGGACCGAATTTTCCAAGGACCAGCTAAAACTAATCGTGGCATGTCTGAAAAAGAGCGTCGGACAACAGCTTATCATGAAGCTGGTCACGCGTTGGTTGGTTTGGTTCGCTCCGAAGCATCAATTGTTCGTAAGGTAACAATCGTGCCACGTGGTCGTATTGGTGGTTATGCCTTAATGACACCAAAGTCTGATCGTTACAACTTACGTTATTCTGAAGCAAAAGAACAACTAGCTGGCCTTATGGGCGGTCGCGCATCTGAACTGTTCTCATTTAATGAAGCCAGTTCAGGCGCATCAAACGATTTCCAGCAGGCAACAGGCTTGGCACGTCAAATGGTTACAGCCTTTGGTATGTCAGACAAATTAGGGATGGTACAACTAGAAGGTAACGCGAGCGTTGGTTATGCGGAACAAGCTGGTAATCGTAACTATTCCGAAGAAACGGCACGCTTGATTGATGAAGAAGTACGTCGTCTCTCAAAAGAGGCGTTTGATGACGCAACTGCTATTATTTCAGAGCATAAAGATAAGCTTGCAGCTATTGCCGAAGCTTTGCTTGAAGTTGAGACATTGGACGAAAAGCAAATCAAGGATATCTATGAAACGGGTGAATTTACACGTAAAGATATTCAAGACAATGATGAATTGGCAAAAGCAAAATCATTTGAAGAAGCAAAAGCTGCTGCAGATGCTAAAGATTCTCAAGCTGAAGCACGTTTTGAGCATCCTGATGAGTCAGAAAAAGATGATGACACTGATCGTTCAGAAGCTGAACCCTCAGATGAATCAACTCGTGATGACGAAAGTGAAGACAATAAGTAAAATAGAAGTTGACGGTAGCGTCAACTTTTTTATTTTAAACTAGCGTAAAATATAATAACAAGTAGGAAAAGAAAAATGTCAGATCAGTTTATTAAAACAATTACAAAAAATAAAAATTTTCGTGCTTATGCTTTAAATGGCAAAAATCTTGTTCGAGAAGCGGCAGTGGCGCATGAAACAACGCGTATGGCCGCTGTTGTTTTGGGACGGGGCTTGTTGGCAACGACCTTAACGGCCCAATCTGTACTTAAAGGCGAAGAGCGCATGTCGATCCAAATTAACGGACGTGGGCCTGTAGGCAATGTTGTTGTCGAAGCTGATGCAAAAGGGAGTGTTCGAGGTTATGTAACAAACCCGCAACTCGAACCCGTATTTGATGATAAAGGGCAATTGGATGTGTCTCAAGCAGTTGGGACAAATGGTTTTTTGCAAATTACTAAGTTTGCGCCTTATGCAAATCCTTATATTGGACAAAGCCAGCTTGTTTCTGGTGAAATTGGGGATGACTTTACATACTATCTTGCCCAATCAGAGCAAATTCCCTCAGTCGTCGGTGTTTCAGTCTATATGAATCCAGATGATACAGTTGAAGCTGCTGGTGGTTTTTTAGTACAAGCGCTGCCAGATGCAACAGATGAAGCGATTGACGAACTCGAAAATGCATTAAAAAATATGAAACCATTGTCCGAGATGTTAGTAGCAGGATATACACCTTTAGAAATGTTAGAGGCAATTTTTGGTAAAAATGAAGTCGAAATTTTGCAGGTTGCAGGCGTGGGATTAGCTGCGGAACCTGATAAATCGGCTTATCGACAAATGTTGACTACTTTACCAGCTAAAGAAGTTCAGGCAATGATTGATGAAGATAATGGCGCCGAAGTTGTGGGTAAGTTCTCCGGAAAACGATACTTTTTCACAGTTGATGAGTTACGCGATGTTATTTTAGAAATAAATGCTAATAATGCAGAGTAACCTTTGAGGTTAGCCGTAATTTTTGGTATAGTAATTATTAGTGAAAACATTTAAAACCGGTCATTAATTACCGGAATAAACTGGAGGAGATGTACCCAATGCTTGGACAATCTTTGTAATGATATGAAGATAGTTGTTATCTTGTATTGGGTGCGCTAAAAGACATGGCAGAAGAAAAAGCGCTTAATGATCAAATGTTAGCACGTCGTCAAAAGTTAGCGACGATAGTTGATGATTTAAAATTAGATCCATTTGGTAAGCGATTTGAGCGTACAGCTAAGGCGCAAGAATTGCACGATTTATATGATAATAGTACTTTAGAAGAACTTGTGGATACACCACATGCAGTGATTATCGCGGGACGTATGGTTGCTAAACGTGGCGCTGGTAAAGTCATTTTTGCTGATTTCCGAGATGTTTCTGGCAAGATACAAGTTTATGCTAGACGTGATGATTTGGCTGAAAATTATCCAATTATCAAACGCGCTGATTTAGGTGATTTCCTTGGTATCAAGGGCATTATGATGAAGACTGAAGCGGGCGAATTGACAATTTTGGCGACGGAATTAACTCATTTAACAAAAGCTTTGCGTCCAATGCCCGACAAGTTTCATGGTATTGCAGATGTTGAAACGCGTTATCGCAAGCGTTATTTGGATTTGATTGCGAATGAAGAATCATTTAAAAAGTTCCAGTTGCGCTCAAAAATCATCTCAGCAATTCGTGCTTACATGGATTCGCAAGACTTCATGGAAGTTGAGACGCCTATCCTACAGACTGAAGCGGGCGGTGCAGCAGCGCGACCATTTATAACACATCACAATGCGTTGAACATTGACATGTACATGCGTATTGCTACTGAATTGTATTTGAAGCGCTTAGTTGTGGGTGGTTTTGAACGTGTCTATGAAATTGGGCGTATTTTCCGTAATGAGGGCATGGATCCAAAGCACAACCCTGAATTTACTACGATGGAAACGTATGCGGCTTATATGGACTTTACAGACGTGATGAACGAGACTGAGGGGATTTTCAAAGCGGCAGCCTCAGTTGTGTCTGACGACCTTAAGGTGACGTATCAAGGGACAGAAATTGATCTAGGAACACGTTTTGTTCGTAAGCATATGGTTGACTTGATTAAGGAACAAACTGGTGTTGATTTTTGGCAGGATATGACTGTTGAAGCGGCGCAAAAGTTGGCGGATGACAAGCATGTGAAGTACGAGAAGTATTGGGGTGTAGGCCATATTATTAATGCGTTCTTTGAGGAATTTGTCGAAGATACACTAGTACAACCAACATTTGTTTACGGTCATCCGGTTGAAGTATCGCCATTGGCTAAACGTAATGTTGATGACGACCGCTTTACTGATCGATTTGAATTATTCATTATGGGTAGTGAGTATGGTAATGCCTTTACTGAATTAAATGATCCAATTGATCAACGTGCACGTTTTGAAGCACAAGTAGCTGAACGTGAAAATGGTAATGATGAAGCTGAAAGCATTGATGAAGACTTCATAGAAGCGTTGGAATACGGTATGCCACCAACAGGTGGTTTGGGTATTGGTATTGATCGTTTGATTATGTTATTGACCGATTCTGATTCCATTCGCGATGTATTGTTATTCCCAACAATGCGTTAGATTAATTTTGAAAAAATGATTTTAAAAAGCTTGACAGAACCCCTAGTTATTAGATATAATAATTAAGTTGTGTTAAGCAATTATTCCGACTTAGCTCAGTTGGTAGAGCACCTGACTGTTAATCAGGTTGTCGTCGGTTCGAGCCCGACAGTCGGAGTTATATGAGAAGCAAATCTTAAAGGATTTGCTTTTTTTGTGCATGGTTTTAGACCGAAAAGTATTGACAAATAAGAACGAAACTGGCATAATTAAATAGTTGTGTTAAGCAATTATTCCGACTTAGCTCAGTTGGTAGAGCACCTGACTGTTAATCAGGTTGTCGCCGGTTCGAGCCCGGCAGTCGGAGTTATCAGATAACCTCAATGTTATCTACTTGCCGATGTAGCTCAGTTGGTAGAGCACGGGTATCGTAAACCTGGGGTCGGAGGTTCGATTCCTCTCGTCGGCATTTTGTAAGATCTCTAATTATAATTAGAGATCTTTTTTGTCTGTGACATCTGAATGACGTGCGTAGTAGGATAGCGCTTGTAAACCTGTTACGTGTCAGTTGTATGTGATAAATATATTTTTCAATCGTTGTTCTTAATATATGTCTAGTGTATTAATTTTGTGGCAATTATTTTTTAAATCGAACTGTAAACGTCAGCACACTGGCGATTGCTAAAATAATTGCTACAAACATGTAGGGTAAGTTACTGCCAATATCCAATAGGACACCGCCCAGTACCGGACCAATAATATTACCAACACTGGTTAACGACATGTTCAAACCGTTGATTAGACCTTGTCGGTCTTCGTTCACATGTGATAACAACGTGGTGATCGCTGGACGCAAGATATCAAATCCTACAAAGGCGATGAGTGTAGCGACAAAGACTTCCCATTTACTTTGGGAAAATAAGATCCAAATAATAGCTAAGAATCCCGATATAAAACTGATACGAATGACCATTAATTCACCGATATAACGCACCATTTTTTCAAAAAAGACAACCTGAATGATTAGTGATAAAAAGCCATTGACGACTAAGAACCAAGCAATTTCAGTTAAATTAAAACCACGAACATCATGGAAATAAAGGCTAAACATATTTTCAAACGCCGCTAATCCGAATGAAGACACGAGAATCATAAGCAGTAGCATGCTTAGTGCGACAGACCAAAAATGGCCTGTTGGTTTGATTGCGTTATCTTGAATTGTGTGGGAAACAATGCGTAACTTATTTTCATCAGGCATAAAAATAATAAAGACGACAAAAGCAATTAACCCTAAGATAGCAGAGCCAAAAAACGGCAAGGTGTGATTAATGTTAGCTAAGACACCACCAATACCAGGACCTAAAATAATACCACCACTAAATGAGGCAGATAACCAACCAATGACGCGGGCACGATTTTCACTTGTTGTCATGTTAGATGCTAGCGCAGTAATTGAGGGCATTGACAGAGCTGCAGCTAAGCCACCTAAGGCACGGGCAATGTTTAATTGCAAAAGTGAGTGGCCAATACCAAAAGCAAATAACCCTTCTGAAATAGCGAATAGCAGCAGACCAGCAGCAATCAATGGTAAACGTGCGAATTTGTCTGAAAAGCGACCAATAATTGGTGAAGCAATAAATTGGACAGCAGCAAATAACGCTGCCATGATTCCCATGTCAGTTGCAGTAAGCGACATATCCTGTTTAATATAAGGTTCGACTGGAATAATTAAACCAATGCCAAGCATAATTAAGAGTTGTGAACCGACCAATAATACGAGGGCACGTTGTTGAGTTTTTGTCATGAGAAATAATTACGCTTTCTTTCAATTTCGTAAAAAAGGGTATAAAAAAGAGGGCGTCGCATTGACAACGCCCAGTCTACATCCACTATTGCAGGATAACGCAAACGCAATTAAAATTGCGTCAGTATTTATTACTATCTCAAGACAGAATATCATCAAAAAAAGTTGGTGTCAAGTTAGTAAGGTGACATTAATTTTCATCAGTACCTGGTTAAAAAAACGTAAAAAAATGATGTCTTTGCGGCGCGCAAACTGGTATTATAAAAGAGTATGATTAAATGCAGTTAAAGAGGTAAACATGGGGACGAATCAAAATCTTAATCGCACAATGACCTTGCTTCCGGCTATTTCAACAGTGGTCGGGACAGTTATTGGTGCTGGTGTGTTTTATAAAGCATCAAGTGTCGCTGATGCGACAGGGTCAACAAGTATGTCATTATTTGTATGGCTTGTTGGTGGTTTGATCAGTTTAGCAGCTGGTTTAACTGGTGCTGAATTAGCGGCAGCTTTGCCACAAACTGGGGGTATGTTAGTTTATATCGAGCGTGCCTATGGTAAATTGGCTAGTTATTTATTAGGTTGGGCACAAATTATTATTTATTTCCCAGCCAGTTTGGCGGCCAAAGGTATTATTTTCGGCACACAGGTGGCTAACCTGTTTCATTGGGGCTATATCGCCATTATTCCTTCAGGTATCGCAGCATTGGTCTCTGTTGCGGCTATTAATATGCTTGGTTCAAAAATAGCTGGTCAGTTTCAGTCAATCACTTTATTTTTCAAGCTCATTCCATTAGCGTTGATCATTATTTTTGGTTTGTTACAGCCTGGTGGCGTTGACGTGAGCATTTTCCCAGTATCGCCTGGACATGCTGTGGGTGGCTGGGCTTCAGCTATGGGTGCTGGCTTATTAGCAACAATGTATGCTTATGATGGTTGGATTCATGTTGGTAATATTGCTGGTGAGATGAAAAATCCAACGCGTGATTTGCCACGTGCCATTGCTGGTGGTTTAGTAGGCATCATGGTGATTTACTTGCTTGTGAACTACGCGTTCTTGCATGCGTTGCCATTTAGCGCTGTTCAGGGCAATGCGAACACTGCAATGGATGCTGCGCAACAGATTTTTGGCGGTTTCGGTGGTAAATTGATTACGATTGGTATTCTTATTTCCATTTATGGGACATTGAATGGCTATACAATGACGGGGATGCGCTTACCTTACGCGATGGCTTTGGAAAAAGGTTTGCCATTTTCTAACCAGTTGGTTAAATTAAACCGTTTTCAAGTGCCTTATATTGCTGGCATATTTCAACTGGTCTTAGCGATTGGCCTAATGTTCATGGGTGGCTTTGATATGCTCACGGATATGTTGGTTTTCGTGATTTGGTTATTTTACACGTTAGTCTTTGTGGCAGTCATTAAGTTACGTCATACGGAACCAGATCTTAAAAGACCATATCGTGTACCACTATATCCAGTCATGCCAATCATTGCTATTTTAGGTGGCTTATTCATCATTGTCATGACGTTGATGACAGAATGGCAATTAGCTTTGATTGGTGTCGGTGCTACATTGGCAGGGCTACCATTATACTTTGTGATGCAACACCGTCACAAGTAAGAAAATAAAAAATGTGTTATTCTGAATTTAACGCGATGACTAGGATAGTTTGGTATGTCCTAGTTATCGTTTTTTTTACTAATATAAAACCAATAAATATAACTACAAACGAGTGTTCGACAGTGCCTAAAAAACTGTATGAGAATCATGTCAGTTTATTTGCTTTATCTAATTTTTTTGACCTTTCATCAGCAGTAAGTTTTTTTGATATAATTAGGGTAACTTTGAGAAAAGAAGATGAGATAATGGCAGAAAAAAAATTACTTTCTCCGTCAGTCATTTACTTGCTGGGAATCAATTCAATTATCGGTTCGGGTATTTTTTTGTTATCTGGCAAAATTTATCGTGATGCAGGGACATGGAGTTTATTGGCTATCTTATTGGCAGGACTGTCTATTTTTGTCATTGCGTTTTCATATGCTAATATGAGTAAACTGTATCCTGAAAATGGTGGTGCATTTATTTATGCTAAGGCAGTTTTTGGTCGTTTTGTCGGTTTCATTGTTGGCATGGTAACATGGTTACTAGGCACAGTGACAATGGCAACAGAGGTATCTGCACTCTTGACAGCGATCAAAATGATTTCACCAAATATTAATACGCGCATGATTGGTGTTGTATTACTGGTGATATTGGGTATTATATCTTGTTTTGGTTCGGCGATTATTTCTGTGTTAGACAATGTGACTTCTTTAATTAAAGTTTTAATTGTGGTTGTTTTTATTGTAACGACTATTTGGCTTGTTAAGTTAGCAAATTTTAATTTTGCACCCTTAGCAACATCGTCATTTCCAACCACTCTAACTGGCTTTTTATCAGCATATGGGACTGTGTTCTTTTTCTTTACTGGTTTTTCATTTTTACCAGTTAATGCGGAAAAAATGAAGAATCCGGCTAAAAATTTACCGAAAATCATGAGTTTTGTCATGGTTACTTGTATCGCGATTTATTTGATCATTCAAGGTATTACCATTGGTGTGTTAGGTCATCACTTGCCAGATACGATTGTGCCTGCGGCGACAATTTTTTCAGAAGTAGTTGGTGCTATTGGCATACCACTGTTTGTTATTAGTGTTTGTTGGTCAATATTTGGCGTGATTGTGGCGACAACTTTTAATACGCCGACAATTCTTTCTAGCTTAGCTTTAGATCATGAAGATGTGCCTTTATTGGTGGCTCGAAAAAATCGATTTGGAAGTCCAGTGCTAGCCGTTATTTTAACCATAGTTGTCGGTATTTGCCTATTTTTAACTGGTAATTATGTTTTTCTTAGTGGCTTAACAGTGTTTATGAGTTTTGTTCAATATCTATCAACAGGCTTAGCAAATATTAAAGCAAAATATCGTTGGATTGGTTCGGGTACTGTGTTATTCTCGCTCATTCTACTAGCGTCATTTACACCACGTGTCTTGCTATTCGGTGTGAGTTTTATTGTGATATTATCTGTAATTTATTTATTTGTCAAAGTAGATGATGCGCACTTAGAAAAAATTAAGCAACAAAAAAAGCTACTCAAAGAAAGGCACGCTAACCATGGCAAAAATTAAATTTCACATCGCATCACAGACTGAATTAGTATTAGATCAAGCTGCCCAAGTTGGCGATATGATTGATTTAACTGATGAGCAAAATATTGATACCAGTATCATTAATGGTAAAATCGCTGATATGATTGCGGATCGGGTTGCCCAAGCCAAAGAAGAATGGGCAGTGCAACAAGCTAAACAAACAGATATTGAGCTGGCTAATCATTTACAGACGCAAAAACAAACGTTACAAGCAACCATTAATGACAAAGATAATCGCATCGTTGCGCTCGAGACGGAACTTAAAAGCATCGCGCAACAAAATGATGCTGAGTTGAAAGCCCAATTAGTACAACAAGAATTAACAATGCAAGCCACTTTAGCACAAAAGCAGACTGAAATTGCTGAACTAGAGTCAAAAATTCAAACAATTACGCAACAAAGCCAATCTGAACTGGCCACACAATTGCTTAAAAAAGAGGCAGTAGTTCAAAGTGAGTTAGCGCAACGAGATCAAAAAGTGTCTGAATTAACGTCACAGCTCCAGTTAAAAGACCAAGAGAAGCAGTTACAGTTGGCTAACATTCAAAGTCAATATGAAGCGCAACTCAAAACGGCTAATGAACAAGTTGAGTTCTATAAAGACTTTAAAGCACGTCAATCAACTAAAGAGATTGGTGAAAGTTTGGAACAATATGCGATGACAGAATTCAACAAAATTCGGCCATATGCTTTTCCAAATGCTTATTTTGAGAAAGATAATACTTTGTCGGAGACCAATTCGAAAGGGGACTTCATTTTCCGAGATTTCCAAGATGGGTTAGAATTTATTAGTATCATGTTTGATATGAAAAATGAAGCTGACACGACTGCGTCAAAGCATAAAAATGTGGACTTTTTCAAGGAGCTAGACAAAGATCGTCGCGAGAAAAAGACAGAATATGCTGTCTTGGTGTCCATGTTAGAAGCCGATAGCGATTACTATAATACTGGGATTGTGCAAGTCTCAGAGTATGATAAAATGTATGTCATTCGGCCACAATTCTTTATCCAATTCATTGGCGTGTTGCGTAATGCAGCGTTGAATAGTGTGGCTTATAAGCAAGAATTAGAACAGGTACGCGAGCAGAATGTGGATATTACACATTTTGAAAGTGATCTAACAAACTTTAAAACAGCCTTTGGTAAAAATTATCAAAGTGCATCAAAAAACTTTAAAACAGCTATTGATGAGATTGATAAGTCCATTGCACGTATGGAAGCCGTTAAACGTTCGCTGACGACTTCTGAGAACCAGTTGCGCTTAGCTAACAATAAGTTGGAAGATGTGAGCGTTAAGAAGCTGACAAGGGGTAATCCAACGATGAAGGCGAAGTTTGATGAGGTGGGTGAATAAAAAAACCATAACAGTCTGTTATGGCTTGAATTTATAAATTTCAGAACGTTTGCCAACATAAAGTGCGGTAATGATGAATACTTGATTATCAACCTTTGTAATGATACGAAAATCACCCATACGAAAGCGAACAAGACCAGATAACTCACCCGTTAGTGCTTTACCAGGTGATGTTGGGAAATCAACATCATGTAGGTGCGTGATAATCCATTTGGTAATCAGACGTTGTGTTGATTTGTCTAGTTTGCGAAACGTTTTCTTATAAGAGTCTGCGAATGCGACAGTGTATTTAGTCATTGTCAGTTAAATCTGTTAAGTCAAATTCAGTTAAGAAATCATTGAGTGAAGTTGTCTTAAAATTATCTGCTTCCCATGCCTGATAAGCATTCTCGGCAATTTGATAATCCATTAAATCGGTTATTTTTTCAGCAACTGTCTGTTCAATAAATTTTGAAGTTGAAATATGTTGGTTATGAGCGTAGGCTTTGACGTTTTCCATTAAGGTATCATCAAAACGAATTGAAGTCGCATATGTGGTCATTAGAATTCCTCCGTGATATTTGTAGTTATATTATACTACAATTTGTAGTTGGATGTGGGTACAATGATTATTGATAACATGTTGGAATTAGTAATGTATGGTTTAAAAATCAGAAAAAGTACAGGAGTCTACTCTGACGAATGATGCATATTTTCAAGGAGTCAGTTGTTATATAATTAAGCAGTAGACGTTGATTTTGCAGATATTGTAAATATTAAAAAATAATTACATTCAAAAATAGGGTGCGATTTTAATGGAGAACACATCATGAAAGAAATTGATAAAAATGAAAATAGTTTAATTGACATATTAGAAAATAATATTCGTGAAACAATGCCAGAAATTTTGAATATTTTGTTGATTGATCGTACGACATCAACGCCTAAAAAAACCAAAAATATTATTTGGGCAAATGAGAATTATATTAACTACGAAGCTAAGGCTTATGCATCAACGTCTCAAATAAGACCTGAGCTTGTTACAGGACAAATGGGTCAGCTTATCAAACCACGCGCTCTTAAATCTCGTGAGTTACAAAAGAAACGAACAAAAATTAGAGCGGAAGTGTTCACACCGACATGGGTGGTGAAAAAGCAAAATGATGAAGTTGAAAAGGACTATCTTGATGACGATTTGGAAACCTACGTTAATCGTACTTGGCTAGAAATAACTGCTGGCGAAGCGCCATATATGGCAACGCGCTATGACATGGAGGATGGTGAATGTATTCCATTAATTAAACGTGTAGGATTTGTAGACCGTAAATTACGTCGGATTAATGAGGAAATTAATGATAAGGCAGAATGGCAACGTTTAGTTACTGAGGCATATAAAGCAAGTTATGGATTTGAGTGGAGTGGAGATTCTCTGTTATTAGCTCGTGAAAACTTACTATATACCTATCGAGATTATTACTTTGATAAATGGCATGAAGATCCTATGTATGGTTTGTTTAAAGACATTGCTGAAATCATCAGTTATAACATTTTTCAAATGGATGGTTTGAAATACATTATTCCGATGACTGAAAAGCGAGAAAAAAAAATAAAAATTCAAATATCATTGTTTGAGGACGAAACGCCAGAAGAACAATGGATAATTAGACCAGGTAAGCGTACCAAAATTATGAACTGGAAAACTAATAAGATGGAATTTTTTGATAAAGGAGTCAGGTAGAAATGGTTGATAACAAAACAATTAAAACGACGAAAATTATCTTTCCGCAAATTTATGCTTACACACTTCCTGAAAACCAAGGGACACCAGGATATTATGATGTAGGCAATATCAAAATTGGTTATACGCACCGGTATAACGTAAATGATCGAATTGAAGAACAAACAAAAACTGCTGCAGGTCACTTGCATTATGATCTATTATGGTCAAATCCTGCTAAGTTTAATGATTCAGATGATTGGTTTGATGATAAAAAACTACATACTTATCTACGCACTTTTAAACATCGAGAACAACAAAAATTTGAGAATGGTAAATTATCTGAGTGGTTTTTCTATAATGGTACCCCAGAACAAGCCAAGGTAGATTTTTACGATTTTAGTCATAACCAACTTAGTCAGATTAAAGAAAAAGAACAATATATTTTGCGACCAGAACAAGTGGCAGCGGTTGAACAAACTTTAAACTATGAAAAAGATCATCGTGGTCAAAATTTTTTGTGGAATGCTAAACCACGCTTTGGCAAAACGTTAGCTACTTATGATCTGGTACGCCGAATGGATGCCCATAAAGTTTTAATTGTTACTAATCGTCCAGCAGTTGCTAATTCTTGGTTTGATGATTTCGAGAAATTTATTGCTTGGCAAACAAATTTTGCATTTATTTCAACAAGTGATTCTCTTAAAAATCGACCTAGTATGACACGCGATGAGTTTACTCAACAAATGGATGACGGTAAAGATAGCATGTTAGCTTTTATCTCACTTCAAGATTTAAAAGGAGGCATCGCTTTTGGTGGTGGTTACGACAAACTGTCGTGGGTCAAACAGTTGGATTGGGATCTTCTGGTTATTGATGAAAGCCATGAAGGTGTTGATACATTTAAGACAGATATTGCATTTGATAATATCAAACGTAATTTTACTCTCCATTTGTCTGGTACACCGTTTAAAGCTGTTTCTTCTGGTAATTTTTCTGATGATCAAATTTACAATTGGAGTTATGCAGATGAACAAGAAGCTAAAATTGATTGGCCGAAGAATGCAGAAGAAAATAACCCCTACGAAAAGTTACCTCGTTTAAGTTTATTTTCATACCAAATGGGTCAAATGATCACTGACGACGTGAATCAAGGCGCTAAAATTGATGGTGAGAATATCGACTTTGCCTTTGATTTGAATGAGTTCTTTGAAACCAATGATTCAGGTAAGTTTATACATGAAGCAGATATCAAAAAATGGCTTGATTCTTTATCTCATAATGAAAAATATCCGTTTTCTACAAAGAAATTGCGTGATGAATTGAAGCATACTTTTTGGCTACTCAATCGTGTAGCAAGTGCAAAGGCGTTAGAAAAATTATTAAAGGATCACCCAGTATTTGAAAATTATGAAATAGTGTTAGCTGCTGGAAACGGTAGGACTGATGATGACCAAGTAGTCAATCAAAAGTCACTAGAACGTGTTCGTCAAGCTATTCAAAACAACGAAAAAACAATCACACTTTCTGTAGGCCAACTAACAACAGGAATTACTATTCCTGAATGGACTGGTGTTTTAATGTTGTCAAACATGAAATCGCCTAGTTTATATATGCAGGCGGCTTTTCGCTCCCAAAATCCGTGGGAATATGAAGTCAATGGTATTAAACACCAAAAAGAAAATGCTTATGTGTTTGATTTTGCACCAGAGCGTACGCTGACAATTTATGATGAGTTCGCTAATAATTTATCACGTAAGACAACAAATGGTGGTGGGACAACGGATGACCGAAAAGGAAACATTCGAACATTACTAAATTTCTTCCCTGTAATTGCTGAAGATAGTGAAGGAAAAATGGTTGAACTTGATGTGAATCAAGTATTGACAATTCCAAAAGCACTTAAAGCTCAAGAAGTGGTTCGCCGTGGCTTCATGTCCAATTTGTTGTTCCAAAATATTTCAGGTATTTTCGCATCAGCTGGTGCTCGTGAAATACTGGAACAATTAAATCCGGTAGATCAAGGAAAATCTGTTCCACATAAGACAGAGGAACCTATTGATACCAAAGATGTTCAAGTTGATAGTGCAGGAAACGCGACAGTCGAACAGGATATTGTTGTCGCAACAACGGAAGCTAAATTTGGTGCCAAAGTATATGAAGATATACAGTCTGCTGTGGAACAAGCTGTTATCGACGGTGATAGTAATATTTCAAATGTCGTCGCAACGAGTTTCAAACAGAATACGCAAGATAGTGTTAAAGAACTGGCTAAAGAAAATGGTCTGACTGTTAAATCTGCTGAGCAAGTTGTGCAACAAAATGCTAATGCTATTGCCAGAGAAATTGAAGTCGTTCAAAAGCAAACTGAAATTAAACAGAATGAAGCAAATGTCACATATCAAGCAGTGATTACAGAGGCCCATAACGACCCAGTAAAGGTAGCTGAAGCAAAAGCAACTTATGAAGTTAAAAAACACGAGATTGAAGAAAGCTTCAAACAGGAAGTCATAGCAAAAGTTGAGACGAAAACTAAAGAGTTAACCCATCAAGCAACAGAAACAGTACTTCAAAAAATTGAAGAAAAAAAGAAGCTTACTGTCGAAGATGATGTACGTGCGCGTTTACGTGGCTTTGCTCGCACTATACCATCGTTCTTGATGGCCTACGGGGAATATCAAACAGTACTTTCTAATTTTGACATGACTATTGCTGATGCGGTCTTTAAAGAAGTAACAGGGATTACTTTAGATCAATTCCGTATGTTACGTGACACCTATAATTTCTTCGATCCAATAGTTTTTGATGAATCAGTTCAGGAATTTCTGAATAAACGTAAAGAACTGGCTAACTATTTTGACGATACGCAATCAGAAGATATTTTTGACTATATCCCAGCGCAAAAAACAAACCAAATCTATACGCCAAAAAAGGTTGTTAAGATGATGATTGATAAGGTGCAGGAAGAAAGTCCGGAAGACTTTACTGATCCAGATAAAACATTTGTGGATTTGTATATCAAGTCAGGACTTTATATCACTGAAATTGTGAAACGTCTGTATGTTGGGTTAGAGGGAAAAATTACTGATCCAGATCAACGATTGAAGCATATTTTGGAACATCAAGTTTATGGCTTTGCACCTAGTGAAATTATCTATAATATTGCACGTAACTTTATATTTGGGTTTGATGAAAAGGCAAATAATATTGATAGCTCGCATATTGTTTGTCTTGATACCACACCTTTTGCCCGCGGTGAAGGTGATTTTGAGGCAAAGTGTGATGAATTATTTGGAGGTAAAAACTAATGAAATTTGACGTAGTAGTGGGGAATCCACCGTATCAGGAGGAAAATGTAGGTAGTAATAATCAAGCCGCGCCTGTGTATAATTATTTCTATGATTTGGCAGAACTCGTTTCTAGAAAGTACATTTTAATTTCGCCTGCTCGTTTTTTGTCGAATCAAGGAGCGACGCCTAAAGCGTGGAATAAGAAAATGTTAAATGATGAACATTTGAGTATTGAATACTTCTGTGCTAAGAGTAGTAAAGTTTTTCCTAATGTTGACGTTAAAGGTGGGATCGTTATTTTATATAGAGATCAGTCAAAAAGATTTGGAGCCATTGAAACGTTTATTCCATTTGAAGAATTAAGACGTATTTATCATAAGGTTAAAAAAATTACTTTAGCTAACATTAGTGGTGTTGTTTACAGTCCTGATAGTTATAGGTTTACTGATTCTTTATTTAAAGAGCATCACGAACTTATTGGAAGAACTGATGAGTCGCATGCTAAAGCAGTAGCTTCAAGTGTCTTTACACGTTATCCTGAAATTTTTACTCAAGATAAGCCCAATGATGGGGAACGGTATGTCCAAATTTATGGTAGATTGTCTGGGAAGCGTTTATATCGTTGGGTTAAGAAAAATTATATTTATGATCACCCGAACTTAAATAAATGGAAAGTATTTGTTCCTGGGGCGAATGGAACGGGAAAAATAGGAGAAACACTTTCTACGCCTGTTATTGGGAAACCAGGCACGGGACACAACCAAACTTTTGTAAGTTTAGGAGTGTTTGATACTGAATACGAAGCTAAAGCATTATTAAGCTATATTAAGTCTAAATTTGGGCGTCTGATGTTAGGACTTATGAAAACGACGCAAAACAATCAATCTAAAAATACATGGTCCAAAGTACCAATGCAAGACTTTACTCCCAATTCCGATATTGACTGGACGAAATCTATTTCAGAAATTGATCAGCAACTTTATAAAAAATACGGTCTGGATCAAAGCGAAATTAACTTTATCGAAGAAAAGGTGAAAGCGATGGCATAAATCATGGATGAAGTGCCGGAATTTAAATTTCAATCACTGTCTGAGTACAATGCCATTGTCAACAGAATGGCTGAAGCAATGAAAAATGGGAGACTGGTATTCTTTATAGGAGCTGGTATTTCAAGAATCCAAGGATATCCGAGTTGGGATGAATATATTGATAGATTTATTAAATACTGGGAATCTCATATTAATGATGACCCAGCAATTCAAAAATCGAGAGTATATGTTAACGCGTTAGATCAAATTTTAAACTCAAATATTGATAAAAAACGTAAAGTTGACTTAGTTCATCAAATGATTAAACAAGCGTTTGGTCAGGAAATGTTTGAAGAGAGGCAGTTAGACTTTGAAAAATACTATTTTGAAACGTTGCCACCCATAACAGAATATAATCCAGTGTTAACGAAACTAGCAAATCTTGATGCTTTTTATATAACGACCAACTATGATAATCAAATTGAAAAACATCTTGATACCATGAGAACAGTAAGTGCAACAGTTACTGATATTGGGGATTTTGACTATCGAACAGATCAAGTTTCCCTTAACACGGTTATTCACTTGCATGGTATGCCGAATGGTAAACCAGAACATTTCATTAGTTCATCATCTTCGTATAAAAAACATTATTACTCTGACTTTCAACCAATTAGCAAGATACGTAATTGGATTACTGAGAAAAAGCTTTTACTTGTTTTTCTAGGTTCCAGTATGGAAGAAGACGAGATACTGTCTTTACTTTCTGAAACAAACGGGGATAATATTGCATTTCTATCTTCAAATCATGGAGAGAATGAAACAGGAAATTGTATTAGAAAAGTTACTGAAGACTATCACTCTGCTCAAAATCACACACAAGTTTTTTGGTATGATGACGATTACAATATGCTTCCACCATTTGTGGACAGATTAGTTAACGACATACGTGATGTAGCATATCCAGAAAGTAATGATGACTGGTATAAATTTAGAGATGTAAAGGCATCCGATGAAAAAATTATCAATATACTAAATACAACGGAATTTGACATTCTTGGACACTATTTTGATGGCTTACCTCCCGCAATTATTGCAAAACGAGTGCCACAAATTTTAAATAGTAATATTTTTGAAGATCCAGATAGAAACATTCCTGTTGCAATTTGGGAGGCACTAGATAAAAATGATAAAAACCTAAGTACTTCCAAAATTGATAGCATCATTAACTATGTTAACGGGAAAAATTGGACATATCGTATAGAAATTGCTATTTCTTTTCTTAGGAGTTTAGAACTATCTAAACAACAGACTCTTAATTTGGAGAAATCATTGGGGTCTAAGCCGGAAATTGAGTATTTGGATTTCTATGATTGGCCAAATGTTATGGGATGGTTTTTGGTTAAAGAAATTAAAAAACATAGCTATCAAGGTGGGTATTATAATGTGGGAAAACCATTAATTTATAATTTGGTCCCTCAAGCTCAAGAAGAACTTATTAATATATTAAATAGCGATGATTTTAAAGTTATAGTATGGGAATCTGCTGAAGATATTATCAATTGTGGTGGCTTTTTTCAGCTGTTTCATGCTATTTTAGATGATATTTTTACAATCGACAATGAAAACTGGGAAAGTAGCATAGATGAACGTTTATTGTGCCATCCCATATTTATTAAAGTATTAATGAAGGTTAATGAGGAAACAAAGCTCTCTGATCGCCTTGTTAGTCAAATCATCAGCAATGTTGATTTTTCCGATAGAAATTTAGGCGCTTTGTTCAATGATTTCTTTGATGAAAATGATTTAGAAATAAAACAATCACGTGGAAACATTGAAAAAGTTGAGTATCAGGATGGTATGACTTTTAGTGGTGAAGCAAAGGAGGTTCAACAAACTTCTTTTGTGACGGAGAAAGATCTGGCTTCGGATGATGATTCTACTCTAATTAATAAATTAATAAGCCCTGCTCATAAAGGTCTTCAATTTGGGATAGAAGATGACCTTTGTGAGCAGTCTGTTAATGGTACTACCAATTTTTTAAAAAAAATACTGCTTAACCCTGAAACTACAGTTGCAAATAGAGTTGTAAAATTGTTTGCTGATAATATTCAACGACTTTATAATGACTATAAGGACTTGTATTATTGGTATTTATTTGAAGTAGGTAATGAAGTCAAGTCTGATGATGGTATGATTCATGCCATTATAAAAATGTACAAAGACAATAAAATTTCTAGGTTTGATCATGATGACGCTAAGATGTTTAAGTTTTTATTGAATACTGATTATTTCGTTGATGCAACCAGCATGGCTTTTTGGCAAATAGATACAGTCAATTTTGATTTGCCATACCCTAACCAAAATGAGCAAGAGGAGTTCGCATATATTCATTTTATCAATTCAAGTTTAGGAATTTATCTTGACCTGTTTAAACTTGTCATCGAAAAAAACCCAAATAATAAAGATGCTGCAAAGCAATATATTGAAACTATTAAAGATGATAATATTCGTCATTTCATGATGGGGAGACATTACGATATGTATACAGATAGCCTCCCAAAGACGATTTATGATCTTAAGGGAATTTCATCGGCATATCGATTAAAAAATAAAGGCACATCCGCATTTAAAAATGCTACACTGATTGCTCTAAATGAAGGTTATAGTGATTCGTTGATAGAACACAATGTAGCTATCGTTTCGCTACATGAAATCAATCCATCAAAAGATGCTATTGCGTGGGGCAAAATTAATGTGTTTATGATTTTTATGTATATTTTTAACACGAATTATGATTTTCCGTATCAACAAGAATGGCTGACAGAAATTATGACTCGGCACGCTAGTAAATATTTTAATACGATTTTTAGAATGTTTAGAAAAGACAACAGCAGTATTAACTCAAAAATTAATAAATTATTGTTGAATCCAAAGGAAATTTTGAAGTTAAGTGATGAGAAAATCAATATAGCACTAGTAACATCAAAAATTGATGATATCAAGAATGATTTGCAACCACTATTCCTTAAAATACTTACGACAATCATTAGTTTTGGTAGAGTGCAAATTAATGGTATGTCAATACAAACTATTGAAATGGCGTTAGAACAGTCAGATACCGAGAAACGGAAGCAAATGTTCAATGGTTTAAGAGGTTCAATGAATTTAGGTGATTTTAATCGATTGGAAACAAAATATTCAACGATTTAAAAAATAAACAAAGTAGTTTATTTTGATGACGTTAAGATATGCAGAGCCATAGTCCCTTTAATTTGTTTTAAAATAATAAATCGCCAACCATGATAACTTCCATATTAAGCCTCAATTTCAGGGATAAAATTCAATAAATATAGCCCCTTATCAGTAAAATGATAGGCAATTTGTGGTGGATTGGTTGGTAGATGTTCCCTTGTAATAATACCGTTTGCTTCGAGATCTTTTATTCGAGTTGATAGAATTCTAGGAGTACGACTTTTCATCAGGCAATAGCAAGTAGAATACTAAATTTTTAATCACAACATAAAAAGCCGCAACTGAAGTTGCGACTTGATATAGCTCGTGAGAGAATCGAACTCTCGATTCCGCCGTGAAAGGGCAGCGTCTTAGCCACTTGACCAACGATCCATGGTCAGTGATGTCTGATATTTATCAGAAAAATATACTATAGTATCAAGTTTTTGGTCACTCGTTAATACGTTTGACATGACTTTTAAAATAATAACCAACTAGTATAACAAAACTGCGTTTTGACACATATTTTACTTGGTGACAATATCCAAAATATCTTGGTAATTCTGTGCAATGTATGTCGGTTTTATAGTCAATTGTGGCTGATCATTGTTGGGATTGAACCAAATACTTTTCATATTAACCGCTGAAGCGCCTTTTATATCAGCAGATAATTTATCACCAACCATAACTGTGTTGTCAATTGTTAATCGGGGATCAACATCTAGGATATGTGAGAAAAATTGTGGCTGAGGCTTGTTAAAGCCGATTTCCTCTGAAATGAATACCTTATCAAAATACTTTTGAATATTGGCACCAGCTAATCTAGCATACTGTGTTTTAGCTAAGCCGTTAGTCCCGACAATCAGTTTATAATCACGTTTTTTTAAATTGTCCAAAAGCGTTGTTGCACCTGAAATGACATGATAATTATGATCGAGTTTCGTGCGATACATCGCTTCTAATTGTTGACCATCACTTTGAATGTCAAAATGTGCCAATGTATCCGAGAATCTAGTATTCAATAGGGGCTGACTATCATAACCCTGTTCAATTTTTTGCCAAATAGTCGCGTTCAATGCAAGGTAGTATTCAAATGCGACCTCTAAATCTGGCACACGTTGCGATGTTAAAATGTCGCGTACGCCTTCGTATTCGCCACGTTTGAAGTCTAAAAGCGTGTCATCTAAATCAAATATGATGTTTTTAATCATTAGTTGGTTACTTCCATTCAATAGTTTATAATAGTTATCTGATATAGATAAGTATACTGGATATGCTAAAATTAACATATGCTATATCACACATTATTGGTGGGACAATGATTGATCAAATGACTATTGACAACGCTAACTTAAATTTTCTACCAGATGACGTATTTGCTGGCAGTTATTTAGCCTATTTTAAAAATGATGACGTTATCACGACTTCTGAGCCGACAGGTGAGGCTGCTAAATTATATTACTTAATAGCCGGTCGTGCTAAAGTTATCGCATTGTCTGATGAGGGGGAAACTAATTTAGTTCAACTTTTATACCCCAATGATTGGATAGGAGAACTTGAATTTACGGCACAACAAACAACTGCAAAACAAGTTACTGCAATCGGTGACAGCGTATGTATTTGTATTCCCAATCAGATCGTCAGAGAGTATTTATTAAACCATGTCGGCTACTTACAGCATATTAATCAGTATCTAGTAAAAAAATTATTGGCGCGCACAAATATGATGATTACGAGCCGTACTTATGAATTTAAATATCGCTTAGCAACGTTTATCTTGGATGATTCGTATGACAATTTTTATAGTGAACCCCATACTTTAGTGATGGCGTACTTAGGGGTAAGCTACAGACATCTTTTATACACATACAAAGTATTTGAAACAGAGCAACTATTATTTAAAGTAGGCCGAAATCAATACCGACTTAACGCTGATAAACTGAGAGAATTCTATCTTAAGCCCTAGGATACTTAAATAAAAATTGAGTTAGGCCAGGTTTATGCGTCAATATTAAACTAGAAGTGACGTGTCAACATAACCTTGAAAACTAACCGCTTATCACAAAAGCGGTTTTTTTAGTGTCTTAAATTGCTAAGATAAAAGCATAAACGAGACAAAGGAGAGATGACATGCATCGTGTTCAGAAAATCGTATTTTTGGTAAAATAGTAGCATTGTAGTTAGGAGAAGAAATGTGGAAATAAAAATCACAGTTGACGAGGCAATGGCTGGTGTTGAAGTTGCTATAACAGGTAATGATATTGAACAGATGACTGCGATTGCCAAGCAGATACAAAATAAAAAAGTCGAAACAAATAAATTAGTGGTTAAAACAGGTGATGGTATTCAGGTGGTGACACAATCAGATGTATTGTTTGTTGAAAGTTTTGGTAACGAGTTATCAATGACCTGCAATAATAAACAAACATTAGTGACGCGGAAAACGTTGAAACAGTTTTTAGCTGGTGATACGGCGCAATTATTTGTTCAAATATCGAAATCGATGGCAATAAACATGAATGCTTTAATACGTATGGAAGCCGCATTTTCTGGTAATTATTATGCTTTTTTGACAGATGAGACACGAGTGACGGTGTCAAGGCGGTTTATTAAAGGTATTTTAAAGCGGTTAGAAGGGGGTACGGAAGATGAAATATTTTAAAGCAGGCATGATCTATTTACTTGTTGGTGTTGGTATTGGATCCTTTATTTCATTACTATCATTTACGCTATATCAAGGGACACCTTCGATCAAACAGTTTCTTTTATTAATGACGATGAGCGCGGTAATGGGGCTATTGTCTTTGATATATGAGCTTGATAACATGACGTTTGTGACACAATTGATCAGTCATCTGATTCTAGAAATGCTGACCTATGGGTTCTTCATATGGCTAACTTTTGGGAGTGTTATGATTGCATTGACAAATATACCAACATTTATTATCAGTTATGTGATTATTTTCGTTGTTTTTAGAAAACAAGGACAAGCTAATGCAAGACGCATTAATCAGCAGTTGGCAGATAAAAGACAAGGGTAGCTTATGATAAAAAAGCATTGCAATGGGTCTGTTGCAATGCTTTTTTTAATAATACTAAAATGTCATATCCGTTAATTTATATTTTTTGAGTATACTGTTCAATTTTTTTCAAAAATTTTTGTCTCTGTGTTAAATTACTGCTACGAATATTTGGTGAAATAAGATATTGTCTTACCTTTATGCCACACATACTTTCTAAAACTTGTGTTTTTAAAACTTTACCATAATCTTGCTGAACAAACTTAACCATAAGTTTAGGTGTATCATGGGTTACGATAATGCTGGCCGATTTCCCTTTCAGTAGTTTATTAGGTAAGATTTTTTTAGTAGAATAGGAGTAAGCAAAGTTTTGAACCAAGACACGGTCAATAAAGCCCTTTAAAATAGCAGGCATGCCACTCCACCAGATAGGAAAAATAAAAATGATATGGTCACTCCATGAAATAGCTTCCCTGTAAGCTTTTGTTTCTTGATCATATTGTAAATGCCTTCTTTTATGTATTTTATCAAAATAAAGAACGGGATCAAATTTTTCTTTATACAGATCAATGACACGCGTTTGATGACTATGATTAATGTTTTTAATCACAGTATTTAAAATGTCACCATTGAGACTTTCATGATGTGGGTAGGTATATATAATTAATATTTTCATAGGACTAGTATACATTATCATATTGTGATGTCACTGAACAAAAATAGGAAAAATGGTGATTTATGAAAAAAGAAACGACAAAAAAGCTCATTGTTGCTTTGAAAATATTGACTGAGAAAAAATTATTAGATGAAATATCCGTCAGTGAATTGACAAATAAAGCAAAAATAAACAGAGGTACTTTTTATTTATCTTATGATGACTTTAATGATTTCATTCTTTCTATAGAGCAAGAACTGTTGGTTGGTTTTAAGAAGAAACTCATTTATGATTTTGTAGCCTGTGGTTTGGGTGAAGGAATGGTAAATATATTCAAATATATTGATGAAAATATGATAATTTTTAAAATAGTCATGTTAGATGGCTTATTTTTGAAGCAATTTGACGAGGCAATCACAGCGTTTATTAGAAAATATAATTGCTTTAATCCCTCACTTCCTAACGAATATAGTCAAGCACTACTATTAAACTCAACAGTTGCTATTATAAAAATATGGGTTTTTGAGAAAAAACCAAGAAGTGTTAAAGAGATAACAAATATTTTTTATAAAACCAGAACCCTCTCTCCCATAAATCTAGTGACATCAAAATGATTTGTGCTATGATGAAACTACCGATATTAATCACCTACAATAAGGAAACTAGTCATGAAAAAGAAGACCATTGGCCGTACTGATTTGGATAACACCCTAAATGAGATCACATCTCATCCAGAACGTGGATTGGGGTTGCTTGGCGTTAAGGGGATCATTGGATTAATGATACTTGTCGTATTGGCATTGATTGTGTATATTCTGGCGCAATAAGATATCTTGGGTTATGAAGCTTAAGACAAGCATGCAAGACCTCCCTGCAATCTGTTAAAATTAAAAAAGATAATTCAAGAAAGATATGAAACCATAACTTATGCCTAACTACCTTATTTTAACTGAAAAGCCATCAGCTGCAGCCAATTTTGGCAAAGCATTGGGTGGCAAAACAGGAGCATTTAACAATTTCACCTACAAAATTACCAATCTTCGTGGACACGTCATGACGTTAAAAGATCCCGAAGAAATGGTCTCTGAAGACTTGAAAAAGCAATATAAATCTTGGTTAGTCAAGCATTTACCATGGGATTTAAATGATTTTTCCTGGGAACGAACATATATTCGTCAGCGTAATATGCGTACTGGTAAAGTTGAATCGACTAAAAAATTAATTGATGATCTTAAAAAAGAAATTAAGATGGGTTATGATGCCATTGTGATTGCAACCGATACGGATCCGTCAGGTGAAGGAGAATTATTGGCTTGGGAGGCATTAGACGCGATTAAATGGCGTGGGCAAGTGCTACGAGTTAACTTCATGGATGAATCTGCAACAGGCATTAAAACAGCCATGGCGAATTTGCGTGATGTCTCAGATAAGCAACAAGACGGTGAGTATATTAAAGGCGAGAGTCGTAATCGCTGGGATTTTGCATCAATGCAACTCACGCGAATCGCGACAACTGCTGCCAAAAAACAGGGATTTAAAGTTGTTGCGCGTGAAGGCCGTTTAAAATCAGTCATTGTTTGGCAGATTTATGCCCAATTACTAGCGATTAAAAATTACGTGAAAAAGCCTTACTTTGAAGTTAAATTTAAGGACCCAGCTGGGCATATTTTTGGTCGTGTGACACCGGATGGTGATGTCATACCTTGGCGTTTTTCAACAAAAAATGATGCGCAAAAGGATATGGCGCAATATCATGAGAGTGCGGTTGCCAATGAAAAGCATCAAACACGTACGCAGGCACCAGGAAAATTACTTGATTTGGCAGGATTAGCTGCTATTTTAGCACCTCGTGGTTTCTCGTCAAAAGAAGTTTTGAGCACCTACCAAAAAATGTACGAAGCACAAGTGGTGTCTTATCCACGGACAGAAGATAAAACTGTCACGCCAGAACAATTTAATGAGTTATTACCTAAAATTGACCAAATTGCAGCACTTGTCAATGTTGATACTGTGTTACTTACGCATCGCCAACCACGTCCAACACACGTCAAAAATAAAGGCGCTCATGGCGCCAACCGACCAGGTGAAAATGTACCAACAAGTTTGGCAGGTTTAACTAAATTTGGGCCAAGCGCACAAGCAATTTATGATATTTTAGCTAAAAACTATCTAGCCATGCTTGCTGAAGATTATGTCTATGATCATGTGACAGCTGATTTACAAGATTATCCATTATTTAAAACAGCTTTTAATATACCAATCGAAATGAATTTTAAAGCAGTTTACGATTCTCAGCGGGCGATTAAGGTTGAAGAAGATATCGAAGATGATAACACTGGGCAGTTAGGACCAATTGCGCAACCGTATTTGTATGAGGGTGCGAATAAAAAGCCACAAACACCGACAACTAAATGGATCATGGCGTTTTTAGAAAAGCATCATGTCGGGACAGGTGCCACACGAGTATCAACCTTATCTGACATGAGTCGCGGTACAAAAGCTATGATCAAAGAAACACGCGGCAAATTAACGTTAACTGAAACAGGGAACGTCTCAGCGGTGATGGTCAAAGATACATGGATTGCGTCACCAAAAATTACCAAACGACTATTTGAAATGATGGACCAAGTCGGTCAATTTGAAATAACAATGCCTAAATTACTTGATTCGATCACACAGGTTGTTGAACATGATATGCCAATTATGTTGTCAAACGCTGACGACCTTGAATCCTTATTAGGAAAGCCGAAACCCGCACCAAAAAGACAAGTTACTGAAAAAATAACGGGCATATTTAAAGGTGAGGAAATTACCTTTGCCAAATCGTGGAGTGGACATACTTTTACAGATGATGAGCTGGCTAAGCTATTAAATGGGGATGAAATCAGTTTTGATGCGAAGTCAAAACGTGGTAAAGCATATACTGCGAGTGGTAAAATGGCAAAACAAACATTTAAAGGCAGTACTTTTTACGGTTTTAAGTTGAATCCAAAGTGATGAACTGTTATGGTATTTATAAGGGGGGAAGTAAGACATGGCATTTTTAAAAAAGCAACAGGATCTACTATCATATTTAGAAACAATTCATTTAGACGCTGGTGTGGAGCAAGCGTTGGTTGACCGTGCAATTGTACAATTAAAAAAGAAGACCTATGAGCGTAGGGTGATTGTTGATCTTGCATCTGGGTTCCGGCAGTTAGCGTTAGAACAAAAAATTTCTAAAGCAGGTTTGGCGCTATATACTAAGTTACAAAAGCCACATATTGGGGATGATGTTGGTTTAACTGCGGGATTGTGGTTTTAAAAAAACGATGTAAGTCATAAAATATTTGAACGCCTTCTGTCTCATCACAGAAGGTGTTTTATTTTGTAGTACTAGCCAGATAATAAGCTATTTGGACCAACTAGAAGCAAATATAACCCATGTAGTTGATTAAGCTATTATGATTAAGCGCCTAGTATGATAATGATTATAGTCAAAAAGAAAGGGAAACTGTTGTGCTAATGTTATGGATATACAAATTGTGATTGATAAGAGCATAGGCGAAGATTCTATTATGTTCAAAGTAAAAGAAATGACACCAGAGTACACAAAATTAATTGAGCAACTACAACATTTACCTTATAGACTCATTGGGTCAAAAGGAAATAAAAAATATCAAATTGATTATGTGTCGCTTCTAAAGATAAATGTTATTGATAAAAAAATATATGCAACAACTGATGACAATCAAAATTTTATATTATCAGAGACGCTTAAAGAACTTTCAAACAAATTGCCAAATGAATTTCTGAGAATTTCAAACTCTGAAATTGTCAACGCAAATAAAATTGCATCACTGGAATTAACATTTGGTGGAAAGATAAAGATATTTTTAAAGTCAAATCAAGTGACGTATTCTAGTAGAGGCTATTTGAAAGAAATAAAGGGGTATTTTGGACTATGAAAAAATTTAAACAAATATTGACAGTTGCGATGATGAGCATTGGTATATGTACGACGTTAAGTGTGTTTCTCTATTTAACGCTTGGACGGGGTAGTTTTAATTTTATACAACCATTTACAATGATGCTTTCTGATCCAATATACAATGCAACACTTTCTATTCTTATCTATGCTATTTTTGGTGTATCTGTTTTTACAGCAATCAATTTATTTAAAGATCAAAATACGAGTACACAAAGGCAGCATAAAAATATTATCAGGCACTTTTTAATCAGTACGATGACATTTGCGTTACTTGGTTTTTTAACGAGTTTTCCGGTTGGTACACCGTTAAATCATGTGTGGGCATATTATTATGCCAGTGGTTTGACAATAACTAATACGATTGTTAATATTTTGTTGATACCTGTTGTTGAATCACTCGTGATTTATTTATTAGTTTATCTTGGACTGTGGTTATTCTATCGTCATCAAATAAAACAATTAAATCAAATAATTAAATCAAATAATTAAATCAAATAATTAAGTCTGAAAAATAGTTTTAAACAACAAAAAATAGGTTAGTGTGCTTAGAAAGATGATCTGCACATTAACCTATTTTTTTACATGATTTTTAAAAGTCAAACTGCCATTGTGTTTGTTTCCAAGCAGCTTCCCAGAAACGCCATTCCATTTCTAAACTTTTCAAAAATGTTTGGGCGACATGTTCTTTCTGGCTGTCGTTAAGATTAGCAACGGCACGTTCTAATGCATCAAAACGCCAAGCATTATAATCAATGTCATCATTTGCTTTTGGTGCATAGATTTCAATCCATTCTTTGAGTGGGTTGGCATCGTTATTCGCACCTCGTGCAACCAGTTCGCAGCCAATCACGCCATAACTCCAAGCGCAAGGTAACAAAACAGCAATCGCATCAGCGTAGGTACCATGATAAGCTGATGTATACATGTGATCTGTATAGAGTTGTGTCTCTGGGCTACGCCGCCAATTTTCTATATGATGACCCGTAACATTTAACATGACTTCATGCGCTTTTGATTCATCACTGACAAATTGCGCTGTTTCTAAAAGCCGCGCAATATCGTCTGCATCAGTTGTTTTTGTGACTGTGAGTGCAGTGACCTGTAAATAGTCTTTAAGATAATGTTCATCTTGTTCAACGTAATAGTTTAATATATCGTCAGGAACGTTTCCGTCAGCAATACTTTGAACAAATGGGTGTGACATAATCGCGTCCATGATAGGTTGCGCTCGTGTTAATACGTCTTGTGAAAAAGTCATAAATGATCTCCTCAGTACCAACGTGGTACTAGTAATAATTGAAAAGCAATTAAAATAATGATGAGCCAAAGCCAGTCTTGCTTTTTAATTGTCACAACATTGAGGTGTGTGCGTACGGCACCTTCTGTGAAACCATGGCTAACCATACCTTCAGCTAGATTTTGCGACCAACGGATGGCCGACAAAATTGCTTTAAAATAGAGCTGTGGTTGCCAAATGTGCAGTGTTTGACCGCGCATCTGAGAAGCAACACGAATTGTCTTAATCTGTTGGCTGACAGCGGGCATAAAGTTTAAGACACCAACCAAAGCATAAACGAAGGTCGCACTAAGCTTAGCTTTTTGTTCAAGTGTTGCTAAGAAAATATCACGTTCATCGTTGATTTTAAGCGTAAATAGACCACCTAACCAAAGATATGCAAAGACACGCGATAGCATCACCCAAGCCATGTGTACATGATCACCCGTGCCAAAGTACATCAGCGAAAACCAAGAACCAAAACCAGGTAGCAATGGTAATATGAACAGCCATAACCATTGTCGCCAGCTGAGTTTAAGAAATAGGTATAAAAAGGCGCTAACACCAATAACAATAATATTAATCGTGACACTTTTTATAAAGGTAAGTTCTAATGCAATAATCATAACTGTTGTAAATTTTATAAGTGGATTCATGAGACACCGCCTATATAACTTAATTGCTGGTTTTCAAATTGCAAATGATAATCAAACCAGTCTGTTACAGCATGTAATTGATGACTAATCATAATGATCGTTTGATGCTGTCGTGTTGCAAATTCAGCAATAACATTAAGCATGTTTTGCTGTGAGATATTATCAAGACCAGCCAGGGGTTCATCAAATAACAATGTTGGCGTACCGATGATTAACATGAGTAATACCTGTAATTTTTTTTGTTGACCACCAGATAGTTGGTAAACAATATGGTCACGAAGTGCGTCCATATTAAGTTGTGATAAAACCTGGTTAATCGTATCATCTGACCAAAGGTCAGGTGATTGACTGAGTGTTTGAGCTTGTGTTAATTCTTCCTCTACGGTCATGGCGACAAATTGCTGTTCAGCATTTTGAAATACGAGAGCAACATCTTTAACATGTTTTGCTATTTTTCGCTTAGCAATATTTTGTTGCTGGTAAGTAATGTCACCACTGTATGGATGCAATTTAACAAGAGCGGATAATAATGTTGATTTACCGACACCGTTTGGACCAGTAATCAGAATACGTTTTCCTTTTGGAAATGGGAGTGTTGCTGACGACAAAAGTGTACGATCGCCGCTACTGAGTGAGACAGATTCAAGCGTGATAATACCTTTTTTTTCTGAAGGAAGATCCGCATGAATAGCTGGTTGACTTGGTACTTTTTCTAAAATCTGTTGCCGTTCATCAACTAGTGCGTTATGCAGGTGACCATCTGTCATCACAAAGATGTCATCAATGGCGTCTGTATAGCCACTCCAGTCGTGGTCTGTTATGACAATTGTTTTACCTTTTTTTTGATATGCTTTGACAACATCAATGAGTTGTAATCTGGCAACTGGATCGACATTGGCAAATGGCTCATCTAATAACAAATAATCACTATCTGCTGCTAGAACAGCTGCTAGCGCAACTTTTTGTTTTTCACCACCTGATAAATTCAACAAATCATGATGCATAAATGCCGTCATGCCAACTTTTTCTAAAGCTGTCAGAATGCGTGCTTCAATTTCATCAGGATTAATTTGTAAATTTTCAAGGCTAAATCGCAATTCTTCAAAGGGCGTTTTCATGACAAATTGGCGTGTTGGATTTTGAAATAGATAGCCAATGTGAGCCACACGTTGGTAAGGTACAATGTCATGAATGTCGTAGCCATCGAGTGTTAACTTGCCAGTCAGTGTACCATCACTAAACGTTGGATATAAACCAGATAGTAATTTTAACAGCGTAGATTTACCACTACCACTTGGGCCCACTAGTAAGTTAAAACTGTTGGGTTGTAATTTGAGTGAAATATCGGTTAACACTGGTGTTTCGCGATAGGCAAAATTCACATGGTCAACCACTAAATCAGTCACGGCGCAAAACACCAGCCTTCTCAATTAGCTTTTGGATAGCGACAACTAGGACACCGCCAAAGAACAAAAGTGATACAAAACGTGTTAAGAATAAAGCAATTAGCATACCAATATGGTAAGAACCATAACCATCACGGACAGCAGACCATATAAACGTTATGATTGTTCCTGTGATTGCTGAGGCAAAGATACCACCCCATCCCCAATTTTTATAACCCAAAACCGCGAAACCTGCTTCGTTTCCGATACCTTGAACAAGGCCAGATAACAAAGTTGCGACACCCCATTGACCGCCGAGTAACATTTCAACAGCAGCAGCAAAGAATTCGCCCAAAACACCAGCACCAGCTTGACGAATTAAGATACTAGCAAGTGGTGCAGCCATCATCCAACCACCGAGAAGTATTTCGTTGGCAAATGGTGCCAAACCGAGTGGTGTGAGAGCAGCTGATAGTAAATTATAAATTGGACCTAAGACCCAAAAAATAAAACCGATAAAAACAGCGACGAATGCCAGTAACAACACATCACGAAGTGCCCAACGTGTTGACTTTGACTTTGAAATAGTTTGCATAAAATTATGCCTCCAGAATTTTTTTGTAGTTGTTATTTTATGTCTGGCATACGAAATGGTTTAAAATTGAAATCTTTCTTTGTATTGGTTTGTTTTATGGCAAATAAAAAACGCCTGGTTCACTTATGAGCCAAGAGTTTGCCTAGTACAACACCAAAAAGAGCAATTCTCCCTTCGCTGGTGTTAACCAGATCAGGTTCAATGGGTGTTTCTCAGCCAAAGGCACCCCAGATTGTTAATATTAAACTACAAGTTAAATTTAACATATTTTTCCCGTTAATGCAAAGATATTTATCAATTTATATTGTTATAACAATGAAGTTAATCGTCAATATGTTATAGTAATTTTAGTATATCGAATTTGTTATATTCGAAAGCAATCGAAATAACATGATTTGGATGTTTGAGGACGTGTAGTAATCTATTTTTTAACAAATAGATTGTAAAGAAAGTGGTGGTATATCGATGCGTAAAATTGTTTTTTATGGTGCAATTAGTTTGGATGGTTTTCTGGCTGATGAAGAGGATGACTTACAATGGTTGCTCGATACTAATTTAGGTGGCAAATCAACCTATGAAGCTTTTGAAGAACAAATCAGCACATTTGTTATGGGGCGTAAAACATTTGAAATTGCCCAGCAACTCATGGGGCAGCAAGCGCTTTATGCTGGTAAAGAGAAAGTTGTGTTTTCAAGACACAACCTAATTGATCAAAAAGACATAACCTATGTATCAGGGGATGTGGTGTCAATCATCAAAAAGTATCAACAACAATCTGGTGATAATATTTGGATTATTGGCGGTGGCAGTATTTTAAAACCGTTGCTTGAAGCTAATATGATTGATGAATTTTGGATACAAATTGTGCCGATATTACTAGGTCAGGGCAAGCGATTGTTTGAACCTGGAAATTATCGATACCGTTTGCAGACAGTTGATACAACGCAACTTGGTGAAATGACTGAAATTCATCTTAAAAAGGTGGACTAAAACGTTATTAAACCCATGTACATGATAAATTTTAGGTAAACTCAGTGCGCAAAATACCATACTTGACGGAATCATAATAAGTATCTTGCCAGTAGCGTACTTGTCGAATCGTTCCTTCATGTAAAAGACCAATTTTTTCACTAACACGCATCATACCGGCATTGCCAGACCATGTTGTTAGACCGATATGCGGTAGTGCTGCATGTTGTGAAAACAATTCTGCAATCCAAAGTTTGACAGAGGTGGTGGCAATACCTTTACCCCAGTCACTTTTTTGATAGATGACGATACCAATTTCCAACCAGTGTTGAAGGGAACCATCAGCCCAATGGGCAGAAACCTCGCCAACAATTCGATGATTATAATAAATTAAACGGTGATGTACACTATCGATTAGCTTATACGCTTTTTGTTGAAATGCCTCCCATGTTGGGATAGGGTCGCGAAAATAAGGCCCATTAAAGGCCATCCAAGTGCGATCGGCCAACGTGCCATAT
This sequence comes from Leuconostoc rapi, assembly GCF_016908715.1. Taxonomy (GTDB): domain Bacteria; phylum Bacillota; class Bacilli; order Lactobacillales; family Lactobacillaceae; genus Leuconostoc; species Leuconostoc rapi. The sequence continues at coordinate 227,225 of NZ_JAFBEK010000002.1, forward strand.
TCGATGTCATAAACGTGTCGCATTATTTCCTGTGAAAACGGTTCAAGTGTGATGTCCATAAGCGCTCCTAGTCATTTGTATTGTTGTTGAAACGTACGTAGACGTTTAAATCTTTGTAAGTATCACGATAACGAATTTGATCTTTGAGTGTCGCTTCAAACGTGAAGTTTAGTCGCTCAGCGACTGCTATGCTTTTATTATTTTCACTATCTGCTTCTAGTATGATCTTATGTATTGCTAATTCACTAAATGCAATCGATATAAGGTGTGATACAGCAGTGGTTATGATGCCTTGTCCTTGTACTGTTGAGGATAACCAATAGCCAATTTTGGCAGTGCGGTTGATGTGATGTATGTCATGAAGATCAAGCATGCCAACAGGTAGACCATCAACAAGAATTGTGAGTAGGAGTAGATCAGACTTTGCATTTTGTGTGCGTGAATAACGAATAAATTGACGTTCATCAGAAACATTAAGGGTTGTATCAGCCCAAGGCATCCAACGAGACAATGCCGTTCGATCATGTGTAATCAATGCAAATAGTGCTTCTGCATGACGTTCTTCTGGAAAATCGAGCGTAACATCATGTGTGCCAACTGTAAATTTTGAAAAAGTGAACATAAATAGGCCCTTCTAGTAAAGCTTATTATACGCGTATGTCACTAGAAAAAGGCAATAAAAAAAGCGATCCATTGATCGCTTTTTTTATTGCCCCTGCTGGATTCGAACCAACGATAGTGGCACCAGAAGCCACCGCCTTACCGCTTGGCCAAGGGGCAATTACTCTAACTATTTTACAGAAGTTTTGTCATTTTTGCAAGTCTAAAAATGACCTTTGTTAAATATTCTTTTTTTGTATATACTAGATAAAACAGTAGGGGGAAAAAATATGCAATATGCAACTTATGAAAATACAGTCGAAAAGTTAAAGCGTCACAATATTAGCTTGCATGACATCGCAATTATTGGATATGATAGCGAGCAGTCCTATTTACCAGGACTAACCATTGAGCAGGTTGAAGAGGCAGTCATTAGTATCTTACACAAGCGTGTGGTGCAACATCAGATATGGGTTGCTTTGGAATTAGATCGTTTAGCAGAAGCACACTTGTTAGAGTCACCATTACAAGATTTGGTGGAAAATGATGATACGTTATTTGGCGTTGATGAAACATTAGGGACAGCTATTGCAATGTCTTTTGACACAATTGGCGTGACGAATTATGGCTACATTGATAAGATAAAGGTTGGTTTAGTTGGTGAATTAGATCGTAAAGGAAAAACGACGGAAGCAGTGACAACCTTTGCAGATGATATTGTTGGTGCATTAGCAGCTGCAGCTGCCTCTAAAGTGGCTCATAAATATGCTGCCGGTACAGGAAAAGAAAATTAAATTTGCAAAATCGGTCTATACCAATTATAATGAGGTTAAGAATAAATAGGAGGAAAAGCAGACGGGCGCTATTGCGTACAGATAAGCTCGCTTGCTATCATCTATATCATGGCTAAATTATTGCAGCATATTGATCTTTACACAGGTTCAAAACATATGGTAGACGCGTATATACGCTTTACAGATGTGATTCATGATGTTGGTTATATGGTTGATTTTACGCCAAAAGATGATGATGAATTGATTGTAGAAGCAATAGGGAAACTTGTCGTGCCTGGTTTTATTGATGTTCATAAACATGGTGGGTATGGGTTAGATACTATGGATGGTGATGCTGAAAAGCTCAATGACATGGTTAACAAAATGGTCACCGAAGGTATTACCTCACTATTTCCAACAACGATTACGCAATCACCTGAAAACATCGAACGTGCGTTGGTAACAATTAATGACGTTGCTAAAACCAACCCAGTTATTCAAGGGATTCACTTAGAGGGTCCCTTTATCAATAAAGTCTTTATGGGTGCACAACCGGAAGAATACATTATTGATCCTAATACGGCATTGCTTAAAAAATGGTATGCTTTATCTGGTGAGCGTATTAGACTGGTAACTTATGCACCAGAAAATGGTGGTATGCCAGACTTTGAAGCCTTTATGTTGGCACATCATATTATACCTTCAATTGGTCACTCCAATGCCACACGTGCACAATTATTGCATTCACGGGCGACACATATAACACATTTGTACAATGCACAAAGACCATTACACCATCGCGAACCAGGAGTAACTGGGCATGGTATGATAGAAGAATCAATAACAGGTGAGTTGATCGCCGATAGCTTTCATATTGTTCCCGACATGTTGGAAATTGCTTTTCGTTTGAAGGGTGCACATCATTTAGAACTCGTAACAGATTCGATGCGTGCTGAAGGATTAGGAAACGGCGTGTCAGAACTTGGTGGCCAAAAAGTGGTGGTTCAGGATAAACAAGCGCGTCTTGAAAATGGTCATTTAGCTGGCTCAGTACTAGCCTATGATGATGCGTTCCGTAATATACAGGCATTTACATCTGCGGATATTAACGATGCTGTACAAATGAGTTCAGTTAACCAAGCACGTGAGTTTGGCTTAACGCAAAAAGGCGACCTATCTTTTGGAAAGGACGCAGATTTTAATATTTTTAACAAGGAAGATATGCAATTACAGGCAACCTATTCATTGGGCCGCCGATTTGCTCGGGAAAATTTATGACAAAACCTGTCACACCACGTTATATTCAAATTCATAATCAAATTAAAGCACGTATTGAGGCGGGTGAATGGGTTGCACAAAAACGGTTACCTGCTGAACGCGAATTATCAGAAACTTTTAATGTATCGCGGATGACTTTGCGACAAGCCATTCAAACATTGGTGGATGAAGGCTTATTAGAACGAAAAGTTGGTTCTGGTACGTACGTTGCAGAAAAAAAAGTATCTGAACGTGCATTAGGTATGACGAGCTTCACGGAACTAATGGCGGCTACGGGACGTGTCGCAAAAACAAAAACGATGAGTTATAAATTAACATCACCCTCGGCTTCTGAAACTATGCGGTTACAGTTGGCGGATGGGGAAGAAGTGTTAGTTATGGAGCGCTTGCGCATGGGTGATAATGAGCCTATTTTATTGGAGCGGACAACGTTGCCGGCGTCACTAATTGCTACCTTTTCACGTCGCGATTTAACAGAATCTCTTTATGTAACGTTAGAAAAAGCGGGGATTCAACCTGGGCGTGCAGAACAAACGATTTCAGCCACTTTGGCGAATGAACGTTTGTCAGAACTGTTACAAATCAAGCGTGGCGATGCTATTTTGAATGTACGACAAGTATCATTTGATCAAAATGAGCGTCCATTTGAATATGTGCGTTCATATTATGTTGGCGAACGTTTTGAGTTTACATTAGCACGGTGAATAGTTTTGTTGAAATATATGGAAAATAAAGTTTTTTGGATAGGAATAATTATCATTTTTTTAGGTCAATGTTTTGCTATACCTAAAGTGTTAGAGTTATGCTTGATTGCCATTCTGATGGTATTAATTTTGGTAATACGCTTGTACATGAAAAATAAAAAACGAAGCATGCGTTGATGCTTCGTTTTTTATTTGATTTATGACGATACAACTAGTTATTTGTGGCTCAACTTTTTTGCTAAATAATCACCAATCAGTTGAACAACAAGCACGAAGATCAAAACGAGTAATGTTGCCACAAGTGTTGTATCTGTGGCAAAACGATTATAACCATAGGCAATTGCCATGTTACCTAATCCACCGGCACCTATAGCACCAGCCATAGCTGTTAAACCAATGAGACTAATCAAAGTCACTGTTGACACGCGAGCAATCTCAGAACGTCCTTCACGTAAGTAGACACCAAAAACAATATCCCAAAATGAAGCACCGACAGCTTGTGCTGCTTCAACAATACCACTATCAACCTCTGATAAGGCAACCTGTATTTGACGAGCGTAAAATGGAAAAACGCCAAGAGCTAAGGGAACCAAAGCAGCGGTCGTACCAATTTGCGTACCAACAACCAGTTTAGTGAAGGGTGCGATGAACGCTAAGAGGATGATAAATGGAACAGCACGGAAAATTGAAACGACCTTATCAAAAATCCAGAATGTCCATTTATTGGGGGCAATGCCGTTTGGTGCTGTGATAATTAATCCAATGCCGAAAATTAATCCGAGTAGGCCACCAAAAATAGCCGACCAAAAAGTCATATATAGTGTTTGTACGATTGAAGTCCACCAGCCGGTGTCACCAGTCCAACCTTGATAAACAACGTTTGGAAATGTATCTGAAAACCATTGTGTCATAATTATTTACCGCCTTTTAATATTTCAATTTCAACATGATGATCGGCTAAAGTAGATATGGCTGCTTTAATTTGATCATCTGTACCTGATAAAATGACTAGTAATGAGCCAACAGGTGTATTTTGCAAAATTTCAACATTGCCATATAAGATATTAGCTGTGACTTGGAAGTCACGAAATAGACTAGCAATCAACGGTTCATCAGTGGTATCACCAACATATGATAGGCGAATAAACAATTCATTTTCATGAAGATTTTTTACCAATGGTTGGGCGGAAATTGTTGCAATGGCTTTATCAATATTTGTTGCTGTTTCGATGAATTCCTTCGTTAATTGTTGCGTAGGTTTGGCAAAGATTTCAAGCAATGAACCACGTTCAATAATTTCACCATCTTGCATGACAGCAACTTTGTTAGCAATCTCTTTGACAGCTTGCATTTCATGCGTAATTAGGACAATCGTCAACCCAAGTTCTTCGTTTAACTTTTTTAAGAGACTGAGAATTTGGTTCGTTGTTTTAGGATCTAAAGCTGACGTTGCTTCATCAGAAATTAAAATTTCAGGGTCATTAGCTAAAGCACGAGCGATAGAAACACGCTGTTTTTGACCACCCGACAGTTGGGAAGGGTATTGTTCAGCACGGTCTGATAAGTTAACTAAGGCCAGTAGTTCAGCAACTTTTGCCTTTTTTTGTTCGGCGTTTAAGTCGCTATGCTTTAAGGCAAACGCCACGTTTTCAGTGACTGTACGTTCGTTTAATAAATTAAAATGCTGAAAGATCATACCAATTTTACGACGACGATTACGTAGGTCATTTGTTGTGATGCGTGTTTTTTTATTGGCTTTTTTATCAGATTGAAAAAAAGTTTCATCATTAACAACGACTGAACCATGAGTGGGTTCTTGCAGCAGATTAATGACACGTACTAATGTTGACTTACCGGCACCAGAATAACCGACAATACCATATACGTCGCCACGATTGATCGCAATAGAAACATCTTTAACAGCTTCAATGGTACGTTTTTTTTGATAAAATGTCACATCGATATGGTTTAGTGAAATTATGGGGTTACTCATTTATTTACTCCTTTTTTTAAACCAACAGTATGGCGATTATCAAGACACATAACTTTTGATAAGTGTTTTGATGACATCAATATGTTGGTTATAATCCGCTAAGCGAATATTTTCATTTGGTGCATGATCTTTTGTATTAGCGTAGCCAACACCAAGACTTGCAATTGGTGCTTTTAAAGCTTGATGAATGATCGCCATAGGTCCTGTACCTGGTGATGTTGGGATGACAACAGGGGCGACATGATAATAATCAGCCGCAACATCTATGACACGTAAGATCTCTGGATCAGACATGTCACTACGATAACCAGGCTGCCCCAACGTCTTAGTGATGATAATGTCAGATAAACCTGCTGCTCGTAAGTGATCAGAGATACGTTGTAAGGTGAGGTCTGGGGACATATTGGGTACCAAACGTGATTCCAGTTTAGCTGTAGCCGTGGCAGGTAAAACAGTTTTAACACCAGTACCATTATAACCTGAGGTGATACCTTCTATGTTAATTGTTGGTTTAAAATATAGGGTTTCTTTAAGGTCATCACCATTTCGGTCAGAATAAAGAGGTGCTGTTAAACCATGTTGGGCGATAAGTGATTCTCTTGTCAGAGGTAACGCCTGTACAAGTGCTTTCTCACGATCGTTTGGTGCAATCACATCATCATAAAAATGTGGCACAGCGATATTGCCAAGTGAATCAAATAAGGTAGCAATAGCACGTGATAGTCGCATTGGTGCGGAATCTACAACGGCAGCAAGAGATGAGTGTAGATCATTTGCTGCCGTTGTGACAGATAGGTCGAAAGTCACAATACCTTTATTCCCACCAAATATTTCAATAACATCTTCGGCATTTTTACCGCCAGATTCCCAAATTACGAGATCAGCTTGTAACTGATCTTGATATTTAGCTAAATACTCTGTTAAATAACGTGAGGCGGTTTCTTCTGATCCTTCAACAATGAAAGTGATGTTTATAGGTAGTTCTTGATTATTTTCAGATAAATATTCTGCGATAGCCGCTAATCTTGCGGTGAGATTACCCTTATCATCATCGACACCACGTCCGTACAATTTGCCATGATGCGTAGTCAAAGTCCAAGGATTAGATTGCCACAAATTTAGTGGTTCGGCTGGCTGTACATCATAATGGTTGTAAATAACCACTGTTTTTGCATTAGGCTTTTGGCTGAAAAATTTAGCTACAACAAAAGGTGCAAAATAAGTATCATCATAGATTACTTGTGCGCCAAGTTGACGAAATGCATTTGCAATAAGGGTTGCAGTTTCTGGCAAGTTGGTTTCGAGTGCTGAGACACTAGGTATCGCAACAAGCTGTTCCAGGAGTGTCATATATTGTTGACGAATATTCATCAGATTTTCTCCTATAAAAGACGTTCGTTATGTACCTGCAAAATAAATTGCAGATTGATCATTCATGTTGTTATTTTTTATAATCCCAAACAGTAATTTGGGCTGTACCATAAAACTTTTTAACAAGTGATTTTGTTTTGTCTGTTTGTAATGACTTAACAACGTCTTTATAAACTTGCTTATCTTTGTCTTTTTTGTTGGCCGCAATAAAGTTAAAGTATTGTTGAGAATCCTTATTTAACTTTTCAACGTAAATAGCTGAGTCGACATCTATTTTAGCTGATTTGGCGAAGTTCGTGTTAATAACAGAAGCACTTATAGTTGGGTCTTTCAAAGAAGAAGCTGTTTGTGAGGCATCAACAGGCGTCACTTTCAAGTTCTTAGGGTTAGATGTAATATCTTTTGGTGTGGCCTTAGTGGTGTCCTTAACTTTAATTAGACCTGCTTCAGCCAAAAGGTGAATACCACGGTTTTCGTTAGTTGGATCATTTGAAACTGTGATTTGATCACCAGATTTTATATCAGACACGTTTTTGTATTTGTCAGAATAGATACGCAATGGTGTGGTCCAAGTGTCACCAATAGAAACAATGTCTGTTTTGTATTGGTTATTCCAGTTATCAAGGAATGGATAGTTTTGGAAAGCATTTAAATCAATATCCCCTGATGATAAGGCTTTGTTTGGTTGTAGGTAATCAGTAAACTTTTTTGTTTTTAATGTGATACCATACTTGTCTTTGGCAGTCTTTATAACTGACTTCCAAATTTCGTCTTCATTTTTATCACCCGCCATCACACCAATTGTAACTGTTTTATCAGCTGCTTTGTTGCCTTGGTGACCAAAAATCGTATAGGCGCCTGCAGCAATGACAACAACAGCAACACCTGCGATAATCCAATTTGTTTTTTTACTCATAACTTGATTCCTTTCAAATTAACGATATGACTTATACGTTATTACTTACTAAAATCTTTACCCCAAGCGGCTAACTCAACACCATCATAGGCTTTGTTGATTGCATCTTTTGTGGCTTGTGTTTGATATGCCTTAACAACATTTTTCAAGTTAGTTTTGTTCTTATCTTTTTGTTGGGCAGCAATAATATTTACCCATTGGTGAGAATCCTTGTTAATCGGTTCAACAAAGATAGCCTTTTTATAGTCTAATCCAGCAGTATCAGCGTAAGTACCGTTAACAACAGCGCCTTGTACATCACTCAATGAACGGGCTGTTTGATCAGCAGCTAATTCTTTGATTTTTAAGTCTTTCGGGTTTTTTGTAATATCTTTAACGGTGGCTGTCGTCAAGCCTGGTTTGAGATCAATTAGACCGGCTGCTTTCAAAACGTAAAGCGAACGGCTTTCGTTTGAAGCATCGTTTGGTACAGAAATCGTGTCACCAGACTTGTAGTCTGATATTTTTTTGTAAGTATTTGAATACAAACGGATTGGTGAAATCACAGTGTCACCAATAGCGACAATTTTGTCACCTGTAGATTTGTTAGACGCATCAAGGAAAGCGTAATGCTGAAAGGCATTAATATCAATATCCCCAGCAGCTAACGCCTTGTTAGGTTGATTATAGTCTGAGAACTGTTTGAATTTTAAGGTAATACCATATTTGTCTTTAGCTGTTTTAGCCACTGTATCCCAGATGGCTGTGTCTTGCTTAGAGCCAGACATAATACCTACCTTAACGACCTTACTATCTGTTTTTGATTCTGACTTGTGTCCAAAACTGGCATAACTAATACCACCAATGACAACGACAGCAGCGCCGCCAATAAGCCATCCTGTTAATTTACTCATGATTTATTCTCCCAAATTTTCTTCTGTGAAGTGTCAATGATTTTAGAAAAAACGTGTGAAAAGTGGCGCGTGACTAGTGCATTATTTGGTCAAAAAAGCCGCTTCTGTACACTTAAATACAGAAGCGGCTAAAAAAGCGCGTTACCATTCTGAGTTGTAAGTTATCATTACCAATAACTTGCTCACTAACCATCAGATATCGGGAAATGACCCTAGTCGAATGGTGTGCCCAGTAACGAGGGCCAAACCGTTGTTAACTAAATGGTAAACCAATTCGTTAACACCAATCACAGGTCATTTTCACAATCTCACGCATGCTAATTTTCATCAACCATTAGCTTTCTAGGTTTTGCTTAATTGTTACTTTTCTGTTCAACTTGTTTATTCTAAAATCGTTAATATTTATAATACCTACAAGCTGAACATTTGTCAACTATTTTCTTCTGAATGATCAAAAAGTAGAAAAAATATACCGAGTAAAATGATAACTGAACCAATTAAAGTTGTTTGTCCAAGATATGTTGCTAAAAATGCTGACAGGAAAGCACCAATCAGGAACGCTAAAATAATGACTGAGAATAATCTCACATTTTTTAGTGCTGTAGGATTTTTTGTGTAATAGTATTGCACTAAATTAACACCGACATTTCGTAAATTACCCGTTGACATGACGCTTGTAAATGGCAAACCACGTACTCTAGGAAAGGCGTCTAATTGAATAGCTAGGAAAAAGGAAATTAACGTGATGAAAACGGTACTTGATATATGATCGTTAATAGCAATGATGATGCTAATACCTATGATTTCAACTAGCAAACTATGCTGTTTACTGGATAGTTTTTTTTCCGTCAATCGATGCCTAATAATGCCATTGAATGCGGCGCCTAGTAGGAAAAATAAAATAGGCATAAAAAAACTTAAAGAACCATTGAAATCTTTTCTAGCAAGCGCAATACCTGCTTGAATAATATTACCTGTTTGTAAACTGGCAAATCGCTCAGCATGATAGTGGAAGGTATAGGCATCAACGAATCCAGAATTAGTTGCTAATAACAAAGCAATTTTCAGTCGTTCGTCAGTTGGGTGTTTGGCATGTTCGGGCATAATCGATGTGTTAACAAGATGGTATCAATCGTGATAACATCTTGTTATTCCTTTCCAAATGAAATGAATTTCTGGTATGTACGTGTGAACGGTAACAAATGTGGTTAGTTTGTGTCATCATTGGTTTTAAAAGATAATTTTGATATACTTTTGTATAACATGGACAATGAGAGGGAGAAAATGAAAACCATAGCAAAATTGACAATGGCTGTATTGTTTAGTTTGTTAGTTGGCATAAAAGTTGTGCAAGCAGACTATCATATTACCAATTATCAACAACAAGTGCAAATTGGTCAAGACGGGACCGCTAAAATTGATAAAACCGTGACATATAAATTTGATGATGACATGAATGGTGTGTACCTTAAAGAAAAGCTCATGCGTTCCAATAGTGGTGGTCAACCGTATCAATGGGGTGGTATGCAATCAGTGGTCATCTCAAAAAATGGTGGTCAATTTCAATCAGTAGCTGTACACAAAAACGGTTCAGACATTGGTTATGTCGAATCAAAAACAGACACACATGTGCAAGAAAAAGTTTATTATCCGATTAAGGCACATGACAAAATAATTGTAAAATATACTTACCAACTGAAAAATATTGTTATCAATTGGGACGATGTCGCTGAAATTAATTGGCTCATCATTGACGATTGGGATCGGCCACTCAAGCAGATTAAGATTGTTGTGTCGCTGCCACAAAAACCAGCGAAAACACTTAAAGGTTGGGTTCATAGTGGCGCGAAAGGTCAGATTGATGTCGATAAGGAAAATGCTCGCCTTGTCATCACTGCATTTGATGTGAAAGCAAATGAAAAACTAGAATTGCGGGCATATTTTGATAAGGCGCAAACACCTGCAAACACTAATATACAAGCGGGTCAACGTGCTAAAACAATTTCTCAAACTGAAGCTCAAAAAGCAATTAAGCATAATCAAAAATTACGTCTCATTGCTATTTTTGGATTTATTATCATACCAGTTATTGTTTTAGGAATGGTCATCTTGACATTATGGGACGTGTTTCATATTAGAGCAAAGTTACGCCGAGCAAAACAACGGAGTGGCGTTGATCAAACAGCTGTGCATATTTATGAATTACCAAATGATCTTGGTCCAGCAATTATTAATGATAGAATTCAACAACGAGCAGAAATGCCGCAAGTTATTGTAGCGACTTTGATGGATTTGATTGCGCGTCGAAAAATTACGATCACCTATCAAGACGTGCGTGATGTGGATCAGGCACTTTACCAGGTTATTAATGAAGATAACTTGGCTGATTTTGAAATGAGTTTTATGACGATGATTTTTGGTAAAAAACGAGAACCAGTACATCAAGATGATTTTCAAAAACCAGAATCACGCGTCTCGAGACGTATTCGCCAAAAGATAGGACAATTCCAACGTGATGTGGCTGACGAGTCGATCAAAAAAACAATTATTGATGCGCGTACGACGCGGAAAATGACGCATGACAAAATTGCGATCTTGAGCGTATTGTCATTTATTAGTGTTAGTGCAATGATTGCTTTAATTGTGATGGCAAATTACAGCGATATTTGGCAATTGTGGCTTGTATCAGGTGCGATACTGGTTTTGAGTAGTGCGAGCTTAGTGATGTTAGGTATACAATCCACGACATTTTTTACAGAGCCTGATGGTTTTGTAGAAAAGTGGCAATGGGCTGGTTTTGCGTCAATGTTACACGATATTGCTAAACTAAATGATAAGACTGTATTAGATGTCCAGTTGTGGGATAAACTATTAGCATACGCTGTGATTTTTGGTGAAGCAAAAACAGTAGCTAAAACACTCAAAGTTTGGGCAAATGATATGAATATATCGACAACGTCTTTGCCTGTCTATATGATTTATAGTAGTTTTGGTATGAACTGGTCGTCTAATTTGACGAGTCATATCCAAACAGATGTGAGTTTTGATAGTAATGTGTCAGGCTCAGGTGGTAGTTTTTCAGGTGGTTATTCCGGCGGTGGCGGTGGTGGCGGCGGTGGTGCTTTTTAGGGGTGTTAAAGTGATCATTTATTTTCTGCAAAACCTTGCACCGAAACAACTGCTTTGGTACAATTGACTTATGATAATTCCTGAGGGAGTAACTGGCGGATTTTCCGCGATAATACCGTCAAAGCAAGCAAATCAATTTTGCTTATATCGAACGAGACTAGTTCCGGTACTATCTTAAATGGTGAGACTCATGTAAATGGCTAGCGTAAATTCGTTTAGTTGCTATTTACATGAGTTTTTTGTTTGAAGTGAAACTTAAGGTATAAACGCTTTAGCGTAGGAGGAAAAATATGGCAGAACAGCCATTGTATAATCAAGATGTCAAACAGGTACTCTCTCAATTGCGAACAAATGGGGAAACTGGGCTAACGCAGTCTGAGGCAACCAAACGTTTAAATGATGACGGCCCTAACCAGTTGAAAGAAGCAGAATCAACCACGCTTTTTCAAAAATTCATCAACCAATTTAAAGATTTTATGATTGCTATTTTATTGGTAGCGGCTGTTGTGGCGGCTTTTACTGGTGAACTTGTTGATGCCATCTTCATCTTAGCTATTGTGATCATCAATGCCGTGTTTGGTGTTTTTCAGGAAGCAAAAGCAGAAGATGCCATTAACGCTTTGAAAGAGATGTCTACGCCAAATGCAAATGTCATCCGTGATAGCAAAGAAATGTCTGTTAAATCAACAGAGTTAGTTGCTGGAGACCTTGTACGTTTAGAGGCAGGTGACATTGTTCCGGCCGATTTACGTTTTATTGAGTCTGCCTCTTTGCAGATAGAAGAGGCTTCATTAACTGGTGAGTCAGTACCAGTCGACAAAGTAGCAACGACATTAACTGATTCTGATTTGCCATTAGGTGATCGTAAGAACCTTGGATTTATGAACACCAATGTGACTTATGGTCGTGGTGTTGGTATTGTGATAAGCACTGGTATGGCTACTGAAATTGGACATATTGCTGGCATGCTTGAGTCAGCAGATGAAACTAAAACGCCTCTGCAAGAAAACTTGATTCGATTGGGTCGTGTATTAACATATCTTATTTTGATTATTGCTGCCATAACGTTCGTCGTTGGTCTAGTGCGTGGCAAAGAAACAATTATCGATATGCTTTTGACATCAATTTCACTTGCTGTTGCAGCTATTCCAGAAGGATTGCCCGCCATTGTTACGATTACATTAGCACTAGGCACAACACGTATGGCATCACGAAACGCTTTAATACGAAAATTACCTGCTGTGGAGACGTTAGGCTCAACAGATATTATTGGATCTGATAAAACTGGTACATTAACACAAAACAAAATGACAGTTGAAAAAGTTGTTGTCAATGCTGAGGTATCTGATGCGACAACAATTAAAGACTTTTCAGGCACATATGGTCGTTTAGCAGATATTTTAGCGTTAAACAATGATACCAAACGTACAGAAAACGGGTATGTTGGTGATCCAACTGAAACAGCCTTAATTGCTTTTAATGAAAGCCATCATCGTAATATTGATCAGTTGTTTCAGGAAATGCCACGTTTGGCCGAAATACCATTTGATTCTGAACGAAAATTGATGTCAACTGTCCACCCAGCGCCTAATGGCCATATTGTAACCGTTAAAGGTGCGCCGGACGAACTACTCAAGCGGGCCACAAAGATTGAAATGGCTGGTGAAGTCGTTGAATTGTCCGATGATATACGCGCTAAGCTTTTGGCAATCAATTCAGAATTAGCTACTCAAGCTTTACGTGTTCTTGGCTTCGCCTATAAGACGTTAGATGCAGTACCAGAAGACATGATTTCTGAAGTCGTAGAAAGCAATCTTGTGTTTACAGGATTTGTGGGTCTGATCGATCCAGAACGACCAGAGGTTGCTCGTGCCGTTGCTGAAGCTAAAACTGCAGGTATTCGTTCAATGATGATCACAGGTGACCACCGCGATACGGCAGCAGCCATTGCAATTCGTTTGGGCATCTTAGATGAAAAAGATAAAGATACAGCTGTGATTTCTGGTTCTGATTTAGATGCCATGACCGAAGAAGATTTTGCTGAAAATGTCAACAAGTATAGTGTTTATGCACGTGTAGCACCAGAACATAAAGTTAAAATTGTGCGTGCATGGCAAAAGAAAGGCAAAGTCGTTGCGATGACTGGCGACGGGGTTAATGATGCCCCAGCCCTAAAGACTGCTGATATTGGTATTGCTATGGGTATCACAGGAACAGAAGTCTCAAAGGGCGCATCAGATATGGTGTTAGCAGATGATAACTTTGCGACAATTGTTCATGCTGTTGAAGAAGGCCGTAAGGTCTTTGCCAATATTCAAAAAGCCTTACAGTACCTATTAGCTTCTAACTTGGCTGAGGTTATTTCTATCTTTGTCATGACATTATTGGGTTGGAATATTTTGGCACCTATTATGATTTTATGGATTAACCTAGTGACTGACACATTACCGGCCATTGCTTTAGGTGTTGAGCCAGCCCAAAAAGATGTGATGACTCAGCGCCCTAGAGGTCGAGGTGCAAGCTTCTTGTCTGGTGGTGTTGGCGCAGCAATCATTTGGCAGGGTATTTTACAAGCAGTCATTGTCTTATCTGTTTATGGCTTTGCTTTGGCGTATCCGGTACACGCAGCCGAATTTGAAGCACATCGTGATGCATTAACAATGTCATTTATGACACTTGGATTGATGCAGATGTTCAACGCTATTAACGTGAAGTCAGTTTATGGGTCAATGTTTGGCCCACAAGCTTTCCAAAACAAACTATTTAATTGGGCGCTATTAGGCTCATTAGTAGTTATGGCAGCAGTTGTTGTTATTCCTGCACTAAACCCCATATTCCACGTTTCTCACTTAGATGGTTACCAATGGGCAATTGTATTATGCGCAGGTATTAGTATCATTGTTATTGTAGAGATTGTTAAGTTGATACAACGTAAAATTTTTAATAAAGGATAATAGGACATTGGCAAAATTTAATCCAAAACAAGCACAAATATATATTCAAACTTTACAAAATGTGTTAACAAACACAGAAGAAACAGCAGAACGTGTGACGCCATTTTTCACAAAACTTGATGACGCCAAGCAGGCAGATAAGATTTCGGATATTCCAACTGCGGAATTTGCTGAAATTAAAGCAGAATTCGAAGATACTGTGGAAAACTACAAGCAAAATGCCGCACAACTAAATACTGCGTCAGCACCAATTCGTCTACTGGGCATTCATAAATCATTGGTATCAGCTTACCAAAACTATGCTGAAGCGACAGCTTTGATGGCAGATGCCGTTGTTGTTGCAAATCACGCCATTGATAACGATAAGTATGAAAAATCAGAGAACGATCAAGCGATTTATCTTGAAAAGATACACGCTGCTGTTTCAAAGATTATGACTACTAGCATGTAATTGTAGTTACAACTCAAAAAGCCAGAAACCGATTAGTTATCGGTTTCTGGCTTTTTATGTGCATTGATAATTTAAGCTACTTTGCTTCATCAGGGTCAACACCGTAAATTTCAATATGGAACCCGGTAATATTAAGACCGCTTGCTTGCCGTGCAGCTTCAAATAAAGGTGCGACATCAAAGTTATCCGCATCAATAATTTCATTCGTATTATTATTAATAATATGATAGTGTGGTTCGCCATAATAATCGTAATGACGTTTATCATCTTTTTGTGTATCAATGACAATAACAAGTCCCACATCAACTAGCTTTTCTAAAGTGTTATAGATAGTAGCTAAGCTGATTTCTTTCAAATCAAGGTGAATCATATCAGCTGTGGGATGTGTTTCGTGTGTCATTAGATAATCTAAAATGGTGATGCGTTGGAATGTCGCTTTTAAACCACGAGTTTGTAACATATCACGTAAGTTTTGATCTGTCATTTTATTACCTCATACTTCATAAAATATTATAGCACGTAAAATAGAATGTTTCTAATTATCTTGATTTTTTGTCAAATGTTTGGTATAACTAAATTAGAATAATTCTAAAAGAGGAAACAAAATGGACAAGCAAAGTTTAATGCAACGTAACAACTTAATTCGAGCTGGTGTTATGGGTGCAAACGATGGTATTTTGTCAGTATCCGGTATTGTTTTAGGTGTGGCGGGGGCTACAAGTAATACAGGGACAATTTTATTGGCAGGTTTTGCGGGCATGTTAGCTGGGACTGTATCTATGGCAATGGGAGAATATGTGTCAGTCAGTTCACAACATGACGCGCAGGAAAAGGTGCGTCGAATCCAAACAGACGCATTAGCAACAAACTATGATGGTGAATTTTCGTACATACAAGATAAATACACAGCGGATGGTATTTCCCAAAAATTAGCACGTCAAGCAACAGAAGAAATGATGAGCAAGGATGCGTTAACGACCACTGTGCGTGAACGCTATGGGTTCACATTGGACCATGAGCTTAGCGCAGGTGGTGCAGCGATGGTATCGCTAATTAGCTTTCCAATTGGATCTATTTTGCCGATGTTAGCTATTTCTATGACACCGAAAGACATGCGTGAAATTGCCACATTTATTGCGGTGATTATTGCGTTAACGTTGACCGGTTATTCAGCAGCTGTATTAAATGGTGCGAATAAAAAACGTGCAGCACTTAGAAACGTGATTGCTGGTGTCTTCACGATGGTTGTTACATATATCATTGGATCATTATTTAGATGAAAGGAGTGTTGCTATACTGCTTGAGCAATATAACAACTGTTGAAACATGGATATTAAAATTAAAAAAGAACATGTGGTAAAAGAACAAGCAACGATGGATGAACGTTTGAATGCCATTCGAGCAGGTGTATTAGGATCAAATGATGGTATTTTAACAGTTGTTGGTGTGCTTTTTTCTGTTGCAGCAGCGACAACAGATAATTTTGCTATCTTCATAGCAGGATTAGCTGATTTAATGGCTTGTGCATTGTCGATGGCTTCAGGTGAATATTCATCTGTGAGTTCTCAATCTGATAGTGAAAAAGTAGTCGTTGCACAGGAACAAGCGTTGTTAAAAACAGATTTTCCTGGTCAACATCTATCAGTTGAAAATTTTTATGTTGATCGTGGTGTCACGCGGTCAACGGCTAAGGCGATTGCAGATGAATTAATGAGCAAGAAGCCACTGGAGACGATGTTGAGTACGAAATATGATATCACTTTAGGCCATTATATGAATCCTTGGTCAGCTGCATGGGCTTCATTATTTTGTGCCGCTATTGGTGGTGTATTTCCACTCGCAGCATTGATTTTGTCACCTGTACGCTACCAATTTATCGCCACAATTTTAGCAACCGTTGTTGCTGTTGCTTTAACCGGTTTACTAAGTGCGAAAATGTCAAATGGCTTGGTTAAACGAGCTGTCGTGCGTAATATTGTTATTGGCTTACTAACGATTGCCATTCATTATGGTATTGGTATGTTATTTTAACTAAAATTTTAATACATGATCACTAAATGTTTGGCATAATAGAAGTATGATAAAACAAGCTAAACAATATTGGCAGGTACTCGATAAGCGATTTAAACTATCAATCCTAGGTGATTTATTCAAACGCGCCCAGGTTAATTATGTTGGACCTACGTTCGCTTACTATGTTTTGTTGACAGTCTTTCCGTTGCTGATCTCGGTAGCTATTATTATTTCTATTACAAATGTTAGCCAGACTGACCTGATTACAGCCATACAGAGTGTGCTGCCTAGTAACATTGAACAGATTGTGACACCTATTTTGCAGTCAGTTTTGTCATCTAAAAGCGCGTCGTGGTTGTCATTTTCGATACTCTTAACATTGTGGACTGTATCACGTGTTATTGCTGTTTTCAGATTATCATTTAATCGCATTGCAGGTGTGGAAGAACGTATTAGTAACTTGCTGACACGTGTATGGTCATTTATATGGTTGTTAATTATTATTGCTGTTTTTGGTGTGTTAATGGTCGGTAGTAATATTCTAACGATTGTGATCCAACAATTCCCTGATAATCACTGGACCTTTTTCTTAGAACATCAGTCACACTGGTTAATTTGGTTGGCTATGTGGCTGGCATTGACACTAATGAATTATTTGTTACCGACAAAAGAGGGGAGAGCCCCCTTTAGATTTGTCGCCCTTGGTAGTTTAATTGAGGTGGGGATGCTGAATTTGTTAAATATCGGATTTACCTGGTATACAAAATTTGGTTTAAAGCAGTATGACTTTTATCAGTCTATGAGTTCGATTATTGTTGTTTTAATCTGGTTAAATCTTATTGCTACGGTGTTAGTCATAGGCTATGTTTTAATTCAGTGGATGACGATTCTAAAAAATGATGGGCACCAATAGCGTATATCTTTTTGGGGGATGTTAAGTATGTTTAAGAATGAAGATTTTAATATATTTGCTGTTGAGTCGTTAGAAGAGCGTATGCAGTTGATAAGAGGTAAGCTAGGACCAAAATTTGAACAAAGTGCAGCAGTCATGTTGCCTGTTTTAAATGAAAATGGCCAACAATGGTATGCACATGTGGCAAAACACTTACGCCGCACAACGAATGCACCTGATAACACTTGGGTAGCTTTTGCGCCAAATAAGCGTGGTTACAAAATGATGCCTCATTTTGAGTTGGGTATTTGGGCAGATCATGTTTATCTTTATCTTGCTGTTGAAGAAAATATGAAACCAAAGGATACCCAAAGCATTGTGACAAAAATGACAGCGGCTCGTGACCTCGTTCAGTCATTGCCCAGTGATTTTGTATTGAGCCCTGATCATATGGTGAACGCGTCACAACAGTTGACTATACAGGCATATGATGACATGGTTGCGCGTTACCGTCAAGTTAAGCATAGTGAAGTGCTCATTGGGATTAATATACTACGTGGGGATCAAAGTTTTGTCCAAGACACGGACCTATCACAAATAATCACTGCGCTAAAATTATTGTTACCCATTTACGATGTCTTAAAATAAAAATGTCGCCCCATGAATGAGGCGACATTTTTTAATGGTATATTAACAGCATTGATAGCGCTAGCATTAGGACATAACCCATATGTTGCCAGTTACCAATTTTTGCTTTCACGAACTGGAGGATAAAAGCTAATAAACTAAAAATAATAATAAAGACAGTACTGATTGCCATTTCATGACTAAAGACAGTGACCCAAAATAAGCCTAGCGTCAAAATACTTAATTTACGACCATCGGGATTTGGCATAAAGATTGGGGTGAAATAAAAGCCAAAACCAAATAGCATAGGTAATAATTGCCAGATGAATCGTTGTGTTACGAAATTATTAGTGACATAAAAAATACTAATGGGTATCGTATAGGTTGCTAAGACACTGAATAAAACCAGTCCGAGCCAATTTTGTAAACCAAACCAATTTTGTTGGACGGCTGCACAAAATCCGGTTAACAACAAGAGTAGAATAAATATTTCGTGGCGTGTTTGGATGAGCGAACTAAAGGTGAACAGAATACTCAGTATTAAAAATAAATAGCTGAGGATACTACGAAAGTTTTGTGTCATCATCAGTGTCATGCCGATTGCAATGGTTAACGTGTAGCCAAACAAGGGCACAATTTGCCACGTCATCGCTGCGCCAGCCAATGCCTTTGTATGAAGTAATGGTTGACGCCACCAGACAATGTTTAAGCTGATAACGATGGCAGCGAGTGGTGCCCAACGACGCCAATCAAAAAAACCAGCCGGTGTAAAATTTTCATAACTACGACGCTCCTGTGGATTAGCGCTCATACGATTTGGTACACGGCGACCATCTGGTAATTTTTGAGATTGTTCTTGATAATTAAGATCCATAAGTAATATTGTACCCTAATTTAATAGGATTGCGTACGGTTTTGTGAAATATCTCAAAATACGAGATAAATATGATTTTAAAACATATTTGCATTTTTGTGAAAGCTCTGCTATTCTAAAGATACAATTTAAATCAGCTATCAAGAGTAGGCGAGTGATACAGCACAGTGACCCTACACCAACCGGTGATATATGGTAACATATATCAGCACGGTGGTCCGTCTGTACAGATAGTCGTCACGTTAGCGCGTACCGACTGATCGTTGGTGCGCGCTTTTAATTTGCGGCCAGTAGCTTTTTATTTTGAATTTTTTTAGGAGGTCATGTTTAACATGGCAAAGTATTTCACATCAGAATCAGTTTCCGCAGGACACCCCGACAAAATCGCCGATCAAATAGCTGACGCTATTTTGGATGCAGTGCTTGAGCAAGATCCCTACGCCCGTTCAGCGGTTGAAGTAACAACATCAACTGGCGACGTTTCTATTTTTGGCGAATTATCAACGTCAGCCTATGTTAATGTGCGACAAATTGCGACAGATACCATTCGCGAAATTGGTTACAATAAGGCAGATCTTGGGTTCACTGCTGATTCTGTCAATGTATCAAATCGTATTGTTGAACAATCGGGTGATATTTCTCAGGCAGTGGACAATGCCGATGATGATCCAGAGCAATTAGGCGCTGGAGATCAGGGCATGGTTTTTGGTTATGCCACAAATGAAACAGATAGTTACTTACCTTTGACGTTGGCTTTATCACATCGTTTGATGCGTAAAATTCGTGATGTCCGCGAAAGTGGCGTCGTTTCTTATTTACGACCAGATGCTAAAGCTGAAGTTAGTGTTGAATTGGATGATAATGATCAAGTGACACGTATTGCTGCTGTGGTTTTGTCAACACAACACGACGAAGACGTGACACTAGAACAATTACGTGAGGATGTCCGTCGATTTGTTATCGATGCAGTATTGCCACAAAATCTAGTGGATGCTGATACGATCTACTATATTAATCCTTCAGGTCGCTTTGTTCTGGGTGGACCGCAAGCCGATTCAGGATTAACAGGCCGTAAAATTATTGTTGATACATATGGTGGCGCAGCACATCATGGTGGCGGTGCTTTCTCAGGTAAGGATGCCACAAAAGTTGATCGATCAGCTGCGTACTTTGCACGCTATGTCGCTAAAAACTTAGTAGCAGCCGGTGTCGCTGATAAGTTGGAACTTCAAGTTGCTTATGCTATCGGTGTGGCACAACCTGTATCTTTGAATATTGATACGTTTGGTACTGCAAAAATTGATGAGGATAAAATTCGTCATATTACATCACAATTATTTGATTTCCGACCATTAGCCATCATTAACCATTTGAATTTACGTCGCCCAATCTATAAGCAAACAGCGGCATTTGGACACTTTGGTCGAACAGATATCGACTTACCTTGGGAAGAATTGGATAAAGTAGCTGAGATTAAGTCATTGTTATAATTTTTAATTTGTCGTATATGTTAAAATGAGATATGGCAAAAAAGCAATCAACAATACAAAGTTTAATGTTTGGCATGGCCGTTGGTGAAAGCATGACCCAATTAACGACTAGTCAAAAAGACAATCTATTAAAAGCACCAAGTCACTTCAATGACATACTGAGTTGGGGTTCGCAGACAAGCTTAGCTTTGACAACAATTGCGAGTTTATCTCGCGGGTATCAATTAGCAGATGTGATGAACCACTTTCAAAATTGGTATAAAAAACGGCAATTTGCCCCGGAACAGACGTTACAACGGGTCGATGAGGTCACTAAACAAGCATTGGAAAACTATAATAAGAATAGAGACACGTTAGCATCAGGGATATTAGAAGATACAGCAGATAGCGAGAATATTCTTGTGAGAATGTTACCGGTTGCGTTGTACTTACATCACGAATACGGTGTCTCTTTTATTAATGATGAGGTAGCAATGCTAACATTGCATCGCATAGCCGGTTTGACACATAATGATGAAGGTGCGTTGGTCAGCGTTGGTATGTTGAGTCTGATTGTTAGTCAATTATTAGACGGTCAAGTGATTCGAGATGCCGTTGAAAATGGGTTAGCATTTGGCTTTGAGTATTATTCGCGACATAAAGTATTTGAAGCGGAATTATCGGCTTTTGAAGAATTAAATTTACCAGATTTCGCTAATATTCCGGTTAATCATATCAAGTTGAATGGGCGTAGCGCCAATACATTAGAGGCAATTATTTGGTCATTGCTTAATAGTAATAACTATACACAAGCCATTGAAAATGCATTTTTGCATGGGCACGCTAATAGTATTGTACCAACAGTGGTGAGCGCTATTGCCGCAGTGGTTTATCGTGAGGATTTAGTTTTACAAGCCAGCCAACATTTAGTTGCACGCAAATTGATTGTTAGCGTGACAAACCAAGCTGAGAGATTAGGGCGGTTTAACTAAAATTATATCATTAAAAATTTTAAAACAGGTCTGAATCGGCTAATTAAAGCGATTCAGACCTGTTTTGTTGTACAAAATGTCAAATTATAGCATACGCGCTAACTGTATTTTCATAACCAAAAAGGATATACCTCGTGTTGAACAGTGAAAGCAAAGGTACCATTGCCTAATGATTTACCGTCCATATACCCTGTTTGAATGTCGTGTATATGGATATTTGCGTTGTCCGCTAGGGAAATATGATGCGCAGCTTTAAGATGTGGTGTTTCGCTATTTTTAATGAAAGAAGGCAGCATTGTTAAAAAGTTTACGATCGACATTTTTTCAGTAATAACTAAATTAAGTACCGTTTTATGGCAGTCAAGATGTGTTAAGTTATCATTAAAGTAAGGTTGGTTTTTGATAGTCATCAGAGTCGTATTGGTTATCTGCCGATAATGTTTACCGTTCAAAATTGTCATTTGAAAAGGTTGTTGTGTGATGGGCACAGCTGGTTTTGAAAGTAGGGGTGTAAGCATTTTAAACAGGGCATGCATCAATGATGAAGGGTGTTGCGTTTCTTGTTCTGATTTTTCGGCAGTGATAGCATGACAGCCAATATCGATACGATTAACAAAATATCTAGTTGTCTGGTGTGGTGCATCACCACAAATCTTACCAACATTGAGTAATTGAGAGTGATTAATTTTCTGTAATTGTGAAACAACCTCAGAAGCATGTGCAATATGAGTGCCTTTTAAAAAAGTCGGATCTAATCCTGTTGGTATGTAAGTGAGCGGTATTTTAACATCACGTTTGACTGCTAATAGCCCGTTTAATACTTCATTTAAAGTACAGTTGTCACCCACCGCTAAAATAACTGCTGTGGGGTCAGTTGTCTTTTTGGCTAGCATTTTAGCTAAGTATGTCGCATGACCAGCATACTTAGTATCGTGCCATGCTAAAATATTTGGCATCGCCTGAATAGCATGGATCATATTTGAATAATTATCAGTACCAACATGTGGATTATTAATAACGTAAAAGTTAGGCATGAGTCACAATTTCTTTCGATAAAAATTAGTTTCATTGTAACAAAAAAAGCCACAAAGGGCTATGGCATAAATAAATTATTAGCCTAGGAAGTGACGGAGTTGCGCCATGCGGTTAATGAGTGCTGTAGTGGCGATTGGGGCACCTTCCTTGATTTGTACCACCTGTAAGGCAATTGCAGCATGTTGCTGTTGCTCACGTGTCTTAGGGCCAATTTCGAGGTCAAAGATATTTTTCAATGTCATAATATCTTCTTCAACATCTGCCCAAGCAGGACTTTGCGTTTTTAGAATTTGCAAAGCGTCTAAATTGACATAGGCGGCAAGTTCACGAAAATCTTGTTTCATACTAGGATAGTTACGAACAAAGACCGATAGATGGTCTGCGTTCAAATGTGCTAAAGCACGACCAAAGCCTATAAATTCTGGGGGAACACCGATGGAATAGAATGATCCTGTAAAATTAATTGCACGTGGTAATTCAATACCGTCAACAGAACGTGAGTAACCAAGAACACCAACGTGTTGACGACGATCACGACGCTTGGGAAAAGCTTTGAAAATAGGTTGCATGTCAGGGACGAGTTGATCAAGTGTATGCGCATAAAATAAAGCAGACTCTTCAGCAATTTCAGCTAGTATTTTTTGATCATCATTTGAAATTTTTAGTGGCGTGGCAACTGGTAATTTCTCTTTTAGTTCAGTAATAGCTTGTTGAACTTCTTCCAGGGGAAAGTCATACCGGAAAGCTGATTGTACAGTAGCGGTGCGTACACCAGGAAATTCTTTGAGATAACGATCAATACGGCGTGGTGATAAACCACCACGGAAGATAGCAGATCCTGTACCTGAAATAGGGTAAATGTCAATGTTTTCTTCTTGTGCAAATTCATGCAGTCTTGCTATAGCAAGTTTATTACCCGTAATTGAACTCATGAATCCTGCTGTTAACGCAGAGTCTGATCCAGCCAAAAATACGCGGAGATATTTTGGACGGAAACCGAAATGTTCTTCATGCAACTTTAAATATTCTTTCAAAATTTCGGGTGCATGTAATTGTGTATTAAAGTCCTCAAATAAAGGAATCATTTCAATATAAGGTGTATTACGATCATTCTTTGTAAATTCAACCGATTTGAAATTAGCCAATTTCTCAAATAATACTTGCATTTCAATGAGTTGATCTGCACGTTGTGCCATGGGCAATATTGTTTCAAATAAAGGGCGTTGATCAAATCCTAAATCATGTGCAAAGTCTTCAGAACTTAAAATAGCAGTCATAGCCTGCATCAAGTTGTAACCTTTTTCTTCCCATATGTTTGGAAAACGAAAAGTCAAAAACTTATCACGACCAATTTGATCTTTTTTAAAATAATCATATTCGGTGCTAAACAAGCGATCAATAACAGCGGCATCGGCATGTTTACCTTCCCAGTCCCACATATATTCATCAACGTTTAACTCGCTGAAGTTTTCAAAGGCTTCGTTCATTTCACGATAAGCGCTAATGAATGGTTGTTGTGAGGCATCCCAAAATGGGGCGTTAGCATTGTCAGGGTGTTGTGTACCCATAATAGTAGGGATTTTTCGTTCTGTCATGATGGCTCCTTCATCTTATACTTATACCATTCTAGCATATCAATAGCTGATTAAAAATAAATGTGTCAAGTTTTTTTATGATAAAGAAAGGAAAGATAGGTTGATTGTTCGGAAAATACTGATCATATTTGAAAGTCAATTCGGAAGTGCTAATGTGTCACAAAAAAAACGAAACAACTATCTTATGAGTTGTTTCGTTTTTTGGGTTAAATCATAATCAACATTGGCAAAACCATCGGCTTGCGAGCTGTTTCTTTGTATAAAAATCTAGAAAGGTCATCAATAACAGCTTGACGGATGTCCGCTTCGCTAACATTGGCATTATTCATCACACGACGCATCGTACCAAAAATAATACGTCGACCTTCATTGATTAATTCACCTGATTCACGCATATATACAAAACCGCGTGATAGAATATCTGGACCAGATAAAATTTCTTTTTTCTTTAAATCAATTGTTGCAGTAACAACGACTAAGCCATCTTGTGATAACTTTTGTCGATCGTGTAATACGACGGAACCAATATCACCAATCCCTGAACCGTCAATGTAAGTATCTTCGCCAGGGAAGTGGCCAGCAACACGTGCATTTTCACCATCTAATGCCAAAACATCACCATTTTCTAAAATGAATGTATGGTCTTTTGGAATTTCTAATTCATGTGCTAGAGAAGCATGGACTTTTAACATCCGATACTCACCGTGGACAGGCATAAAGTATTTTGGTTTCATTAAAGCAATCATGAGCTTTTCTTCTTCTTGTCCACCGTGACCAGAAGTGTGGATGTTATTCACCTTACCGTAAATTACATTAGCGCCACCTTCTTCAAGTTTATTAATTACTTGGTTTACTGAAGCGGTGTTACCTGGAATTGGTGATGAAGAAAAGATCACGTTGTCTTTAGGCTTCAAACGAATTTGTTTATGTGTACCTTCTGCAATGCGTGCTAAAGCAGCCATTGGCTCACCTTGAGACCCAGTTGATAAAATTAAGAGTTCGTCATCTGGAATGTGTTTGATTTCAGACTGCTCGACCAGCATATTGTCTGGAATGTTTAAGTAGCCTAGGGCACGCCCATTGGTAACGGCCGATTCCATTGAGCGACCAAACACAGCAATTTTTCGGCCATGTGCGATAGCAGCATCTGTTGCCATTCGCACACGATTCATATTAGATGCAAATGTCGCAAAAATGATACGGCCATGTTCGATTTTATCAAAAATGCGGTTAACGGACTTTGCGACCCAAGCTTCTGATTTGGTCCACTCTGGACGTTCAGCATTAGTTGAATCACTCATCATGAGTAAGACACCATTTTCGCCAATGCGTGCCATAGACCAAAGGTTTGGTGGCTGTTTTGTCGTTGGTGTCAGGTCAAATTTAAAGTCACCGGTTTCGACAATTGTGCCAACAGGTGTATGGACAGCAACACCAAATACATCAGGAATTGAATGCGTTGTACGGAAGAATTCGACACTTAATTGGTCAAATTCTAATAACGAACCGTCAGTAATTTCATGCAGTTCAACGCGGTTTAACATTTGCTTTTCTTCAAGTTTGTTCTTGATTAAAGCCATAGCTAATGGGCCAGCGTAAACTGGGACGTTAACAGATTGTAAAAAGTAGGAGATGGCACCGATATGGTCTTCGTGTCCGTGGGTAATAACCAGTGCCTTAACGCGATCGATATTGTCAACTAAATAAGTATAGTCGGGAATCACATAATCAATACCAAGTAAGTCGTCTTCTGGGAACTTAATACCCGCGTCGACCACAATAATTTCATTTTGATACTCGATACCATATGTATTCTTACCGATCTCGCCTAATCCGCCTAGCGCATATACTGCGACTTCATTAGGTTTGATATCTACAGAATATGCCATAGTTAGAATGTCGTAATTTCGAAGGCAGGGTTGGCTTTTTCGTAAGTTAGCGCCTTGTCTGATAGTTCTTCGATAGCTTCCACATTGTAAGTTGTGTTTTCTTCAATAATTTCCCGCGCTTGTGGCAAACTTTCTGCCGTCAAATAAAGTGAAACTGTCGTCTCACGTTTGGGATTGCGTTCCGGATGTTCTTGATAATAAACTTTGTAAATCATAAATGCCTCCAATAATAGTAGTTAATTTTAATTTGTCACGAACGAAAACCTATATAATAGTGTACCACATAGCGTATACAAACGGGGAATTTGTCTGATTATTGCTTGATTATTGTGCTTAATATTGTTAAATTTATAGAAAGGAATAAATTTATGACAGTTCAATCAATTGCAGTGTTCATGGGAGCACAATTCGGAAATGATCCAAAATACACTGAAATTGCTAAACAGCTTGGCCAGACGATTGCGCAGCGGAAGCTCACTTTGGTTTATGGTGGTGGCAGAGATGGGCTAATGGGTGCTACAGCGCTCAGTGTTATGGCAAATGGCGGAGAAGTTTTAGGCATTACGCCTTATAATCTTGCTGAGGATGCCATTTCACCTGACCAAGTGACAAAGTTAATTGAAGTTGAAAATATGTCAGAACGCAAAGACCTGATGATGTTTTATGCTGATGCTTTTATTGTATTGCCAGGTGGTTTTGGCACTTTAGAAGAGTTGGCACAGGTTTTGAGTTGGGCCAAGATTGGTTTGCACGACAAACCATTAACCTTACTAAATGTTAATGGCTTTTATGACAATTTATGGGTATGGTTAAAAGAGATGGAAACTAGTGGATTTGTTGGGTCACATGACTTGGAACACGTACAGTTGTTTAATAATATTACTGACACTTTAGATTATCTTGACCATTTTCATGTGTCATCAGCAAAGTAACCTGGTAGCCATTAAATAATAGGCATCATAATTTGGGAGGATAAATGGCACACGATGATTTGCTAACGGAATTTATTGGTATATATATGTCATCGCTTAAAAATTTAGAAAAACTGATTTCACAGCCAACCAGTGAATTTGGTATTTCTTTTGAACAATGGCTAATTATGTCTGCTGTTGCAAAAAACACAAGCGAAAAGCCGTTAACTATGACAGAAATTGCAGCTGCACGCGGTGTTACAAAAGGGGCTGTTGCTCGGCAACTCAAACCGCTGTTTGAACGTGAATACTTACAGCAAATACACGATACTGCAGACCGCCGTCGCGTCTTACTCGTATTGACACAAATAGGGCAGGATGTTGAGTCAGTTATCACATTGCGCGTCAATCAGCGTTTTAACGGATGGCTGGATATCTACGGTCATGAGGAGGGATTAGATTTATTGAAAACCTTTCACCGTTTAGATGACTTAATTGTAAAACCAGAGTTAAAAAAGAAAAAATATTGAAAAAATATCATATTTGTGGTAAAATTTTAACTTGTTTGAATACTGCAATATAAGCAGTTTTCTGGTATAATAAACTATATTATTAATAAAAGAGGATATTAATCATGGCTATTGGCATGAATGATTTGAAAAATGGATTGACAATTGAGTACTCAAATTCAATTTGGCGTGTTTTGGACTTCCAACATGTTAAGCCTGGAAAAGGTGGCGCCTTCGTCCGCTCAAAGTTGAAGAACTTGCGTACAGGGGCTGTCAACGAAGTGACATTCCGACCTGGTGATAAGTTTGAACAAGCTGACATTACAACACGTCCCATGTCTTACCTATTTGCTGAAAATGATGGCCGTGTATTTATGGATGTCGAATCATATGAGCAAGTTAACTTGCCTGATGATAAGATTGAAAATGCGTTGAAGTTTTTGCTTGAAGGTATGGAAGTTAAAATCACAATGTATGGTAATGAAATTTTAGGTGCTGAATTACCATCAACAGTATCTCTAAAGGTAACAGAAACACAACCTGGTATTAAAGGTGCGACAGCTACTGGTTCAGGTAAACCAGCAACTGTTGAAACAGGAGCCACAATTACTGTGCCAGATTTCATCAATGAAGGTGAGACAATTACTGTGAACACAGAAGACGGCTCATATAAGGGCCGTGCTTAATTACTAAGTGTACCGATACAGACTGAACACGCCACGTTTAGTACGATAGCATTAAGCGTTATAATCGTGTTGATGTCGTATGAATCATGCGTGTTTAGATCGTAGGGAACACACGTCAAAAGTTCCCCAGTGGAACTTTTTATTTTAAAGAATATTTCAAGGATAGAATAATGGCCAGAGAAATTAAGCGTAGCAAACAAACAACAAAAAATATTATTTTGACAACTGACGATTCAGCTGTTGGGACAACACAAGTGACGCCAGAGGTTATCGAAGTGATTGCACAAATTGCAACACAAGAGGTAGATGGGGTCTATTCAATGCGGGGCAAGTTATCAGATCGCTTCACTGATGCTTTTGGGTCCAATGCGCGCGGAAAGGGTGTTGAATTGACACAAGCTGAAGATGGCTTGGTCATTGAGGCATACGTCTTTTTGCAATATGGGGTCACTGTACCTCGAGTTGCGCTTGAAATTCAAAACGCCATCCAATCACAAATTGCATCAATGACTGATATACATGTTGCGCAGGTCAACGTGCATATTAGTGGTATTGTGCCAGAAAAAGTGGCAAGCAAAATTGATCCTGATAATTTATTTGGAGAACATGCAACAGAGGTGGCCGATTAATGGCGAATTTAACACGACATGAGTCGCGTCAAGCAGCTTTTCAAGTGCTGTTTGCACTTGAAAAAGATCCACAAAGTAATAATATTGACAAATTATATGACATCGTTTTAGCAGGTAAAGACTATGATGATTATTTGCCACGACTTGTTAATGGTATTTTGGGAACAAAAGTTGAATTAGATGAACAAGTTGCGGCTCATTTAGCAGATGGTTGGGCCATTAATCGTCTTAATAAAGCTGATTTAATCATTTTACGTTTAGCAGTTTATGAACTATTAAATAATTTGGTGCCCTACAAAGTAGCTATTGATGAAGCATTGATTTTAACTAAAACATTTTCGGATGAAGACAGTCGTAAGTTTGTCAACGGTGTATTGAAAAACTTTGCACCATCAGTTGCACCAAAATCCGAGTAAGCATTGAAAAGTCGCTTGTCGGCTTTTTTTCTTCATTGACGGTTTTAATGAAATTTTTTAGACTCAGAATAAAGGAGAAGTGCGAGTTCGGTTGTACGTGAGGCATACCATACGTATCCGTACTCACCGCATTTAATTAATTATGGCAATTTATGATTTAACAAAGACACCAGCAGATAGTTATGATACCCACACGCATCTTAATGATGACAAATTATTTCATGACGTCCCCGCATATATCGGTCGGGCAAATGAATTTCGTGTGATGGAAATGAACATTGTTGGTTATGATGCAACAGGGAATGAACGCGCCTTAGAAATCGCGCAAGCACATGACAATATTTATGCAGTGCTTGGTTTTCAACCAGAAGACACAGGTACTTTTGATGCAGCAGCTGCAGTAAAACTTGAAGAACAATTACAACAAGATAAAGTTGTTGGTGTGGGTGAAACAGGTTTGGATTACTATTGGGAAACAACTGCACACGATGTACAGAAGAAGGCGTTTAAAGCTCACCTTGCTTTGGCTAAAAAATGCCAGTTACCTGTGATTATTCATAATCGTGATGCATTTGAGGACGTTTACGCAATGTTGAAAGAAAGTGGTGTTACCAAGGGCGTGATGCATAGTTTTTCAGGTACGCCAGAACAAGCATTGGCGTTTGTTGATTTGGGGATGCATATCTCATTTAGTGGTGTTGTGACTTTTAAAAAAGCAGAAAATGTTCGTGAAGCGGCGAAAGTAGTGCCATTAGATCGCATACTTGTTGAGACGGATGCGCCTTATTTAGCACCAACGCCTTTTAGAGGCAAAGACAACGAGCCAGCTTTCGTCAAATATATTATTGATTCATTAGCTGAAACACTTGATTTGACACCAAAAGATCTTGCAGATATCACGCGCAAGAATGCACACCAGCTGTTTTTAAACCATGATTAAACGATTATATATTAATGAAATGATTGTTGTTGAAGGCCGGTCTGATACGCAAAATTTAATGCGCGCTGTTGTTGCTGATACCATTGAAACTGGTGGTAGTGCGATTAAGACGGATGCTATTGAACGCGCAAAGCAGGCAGCAGAAACACGTGGCGTTATTATATTAACTGACCCAGATTTCAATGGCCAACGTATCAGACAAATTATGACGGATGCAGTGCCAACAGCAAAACAA
Organism: Leuconostoc rapi; assembly: GCF_016908715.1. GTDB lineage: Bacteria > Bacillota > Bacilli > Lactobacillales > Lactobacillaceae > Leuconostoc > Leuconostoc rapi. The sequence goes on from NZ_JAFBEK010000002.1 coordinate 257,999, forward strand.
GCATATATTACACAAGATGAAGCGCGTGCGGCTAAAGATACATCACATAAATCATTGGGCGTTGAACATGCGACACCTGAAATATTACAACTTGCTTTATCGCATGTGATGACACCAAAAATTGACGTGATAACGGATGTTGATCAACAATTTCTGTTGGAAAATGGTTTGTTGAGTGGCAAACATGCACGCCAGCATCGTGAATTGGTGGGTGAAACGTTGCATATTGGCTATAGTAATGGGAAACAATTACTCAAGCGTGTCCAACAGTTTGGTATTACGCAGGCACAAATTTTGGCAGTATTGAAAGGTGAATGATTGAATGGCAGAAATAATTGATATTGCAGACCCAATGCGTACTCAAGCAATTTTGAATACATATGGTTTACGCGCCAAGAAGAAGTTCGGACAAAATTTTTTAACGGATTTGACTGTTTTACACGGTATTGTTGATACAGCTGGGATAACAGACCAAGATTATGTCATCGAAATAGGCCCTGGTATCGGCGCATTGACTGAACAATTAGCACGCGTAGCCAAAAAGGTCGTGGCTTTTGAAATTGATACACAAATGGTTAATGTTCTCAGTGAAACATTGCAGCCATATGATAATGTTAAAGTCATTAATGGGGATATACTAGATATCAACCTACCTGAAGTTATTCGTGCTGAATTTGGTGAAAACGCACATGTTAAGGTTGTTGCTAATTTACCTTATTACATTACAACGCCAATTTTAATGCAACTTTTACGTACTAATATCGTATGGGATAGTATTGTTGTGATGATGCAACGTGAGGTGGCAGAACGTTTGAATGCCGAAGTTGGGACTAAAGCTTACGGTGTGTTAACTTTGATTATTCAATATTTTGCTAAGGCAGAATTAGCCATAGAAGTTTCTGCTGCATCATTTAACCCTGCACCTAATGTTGATTCAGCAGTGGTTAAGTTAACACCATTGTCACCTGAACTTGTGGTGGCGCAACCTGAACGTCTATTTGGCGTTATTAAGGGTAGTTTTTCGCATCGACGTAAAAGTTTGTGGAATAATATGTTACAAACCTACGGTAAAGATACAGCAATTAAAGAGAAAATAACGCGTGCCTTAGACCAATCTAATATTGCACCATCAATACGTGCAGAACGCTTAGATTTAAAACAATTAACTGCTCTTTACTTGGCTTTAAAAGCGCAAGGTTTGACGCAATAACCGTATATTTTATCATAAAAACGTCAGAATATACACCTTAATTTGTGATTAATGCTTATTTATGTTATAATTAAGTGAGTTTTTCACGAAAGGTGGTATAAAATGCCAAGTAGTTTACAAGACATCAAGTTCAAGCTCGACGCCCATGTGGGTGAAGCAGTTACTGTGGTGGCACAAGCCGGCCGCAAAAAGATCACTGAACGCACAGGCGTTCTACGTTCAACTTTCCCTTCGCTATTCATTGTAGAGTTAAATGAAGAAGCTAACTTTGAACGTGCATCGTATAGTTATACCGACATTTTAACAAATAATATTGATATTACTTTTGCTGATTAAATTAATTGCCCTTGTTGGGCTTTTTTTGTAGTTATGAGATAATTGAGTGATGAATAAACAAAGCATATACGCAATTTTAACAATTTTACTTATTCCAGTAGGGTTATTTTTAATCTCTATAAAAATGACAGTGGAAACCAAGCAACCGCAACATACACCGGTTCAAATTGTTACGGATAATGTAGCATATCAACAAATCGCGCAAGCGGTATCTGAAAAGAGCAGTCATGTGTCACTTGTGTCTGGAAAATTAGCATCGGAACGCGACATGCGCCTTTTTAAGCATGCAGAGGTAGTCATTGTTGATAGCCATCAAAATCAGCTACTGACACAACGGCGTAATTTGAAACGACATTCTAAGGTATTAGTAGCCAGTGATGTTGTGAAGGATCAAGGCCAAACTAATTATTGGCTCAGTCCAGAAATCACTTTGAAAACAATTACGCGACTATCTGACTTGTTAAGCGACTTTGACCCGCGTAATCGTGACATGTATATTAAAAATAGTCAAAAATTAACAGCTACAACACAGAATTTGTCCCAGGGAATTAGTGATTTAAAATCTCAAAAAAATGTTCAGTATGTCGCAACTAATAATGCGCAACAAGTTTTTATGGACCAATTAAACTATGCTACCGCAGTCCCAAACCTTGAATCTGTGTCAGATGATAAGTTCAAAAAAACGATATCAGAAATTCAAAATAAACAAGTGGCGTTTGTGTTAACAGCTAGTCAAGATCAATCAACAAGAGATCAAGAATTGGTGAAACAGGCCAAAAGCGCTAAGGTACCAGTGATTACAGTTAATCAGGTTTTGCCAGCTGATCAAAAAATATGGGATTGGCAATTAGTACTTGTTAAACAACTTCAAGCTGTTTTTAACTCAGAAGAAAGCGGTAAATAATGGGAATCATCCAAACAAAAGATTTTGGTATTCGCTATGGCGAGAAAATCATATTGTCAAACGCCAACATCAATGTGCCAGAGGGACGTTTTTTTGCTGTATTAGGCGAAAATGGCGCAGGAAAGACAAGTTTTATCAAAGCACTCATTGGTCAAAATCAACAAATTAATGGGCAGATACAATTGAATACAAAAAAAGTGGGATTTGTGCCACAATTTCGCGATATTACACGTGATTATCCACTGAGTATTGCTGAATTTGTCGGTTTAAATTATAATCATGGTTGGCGATTATGGTTAAATGAACAGGAACACGCAGCTGTTTTTTCCGCGCTGAAACGGCTTGATTTGTCTGAAATGGCTGATAAACGATTGGGTTTAGCATCAGGAGGTCAAAAGCAGCGTGCTTTTGTCGCTCAAGCACTTGTGCAACAACCTGACCTATTAATACTAGATGAATCAACAGCAAGTTTAGATCACGAACACAAGGTTGCATTATTGCAAACTATCAAACAATTACAAAAAGAAGAACACTTAACGGTGTTATTTATTACACATGAATTGAAGCTAGTGTCGCAGTTTGCTGATGGCTATTTGTTTTTTGAAAATGGCCATGTGAGCCAAGGTGAAGCACATGAGTTACAGTCACTCACGACTCAGATAACACATGTTCATGAAGAGGATGAGGTACGACATGTTTAGTTATGACTTTATGCAAAACGCCTTTATGGCTGGCACTGTTGTCAGCATTGTTGCAGGCATTGTTGGGACATTTGTTGTGGCACGAAATTATGCTTTTTTAACACATAGTTTAAGTGAAATTGGTTTTGCTGGTGCAGCCTTTGGCTTGTTTGCTGGGTGGCCTGCATTGCTGGGCATGATGTTTGCTACAAGTGGGGCATCTTTAGCCATTGGTGCGCTCGAATCAGGCTATACAAAACGAGATAATGTGACAAGTGCAATTTCAGCGCTGGCTATAGGGTTAGGCATCCTGTTTTTAGCGTTAGGACATACTAGCACGACAGCAGCGACGGGTATTTTATTTGGTTCAGTTTTAGGGATTAGCCGCCAAGATTTATGGTTGTTGTTAGCATTAGCTGTGTTTGTTATCATTATTTTGCTTGTTAATTATCGCGCACTAAAGCAATTAGCATTTGACGAAGCTGGTATATTTTTGCAAAGTCGTGCACAAAAGTCAGTACGTTATATATTTTTGGTGATGATTGCATTGTCTGTTAGTATTTCATCGCAATTGGTTGGTTCGTTACTCATTTTTGTATTGGTGACGTTGCCTGCTGCCAGTGCAAAATATTATGTGACATCAACTGTGAAACTCATGGGATTGGCTATTATATTTGCACTTTTTGGTACATGGGTTGGCCTAACATTAGCTTATTTGACCAATTTACCAACAAGCTTTTTTATCGCCATGATTGAAGTTCTGATCTATTTAATTTCAGTTTGGCAATTTCAAAAAAACGCTTAAATACCGAACGTTGCTATTTTAAAAGTGTTATAATTAATGTTAAATACTAATATTTATAAAGGAGAATACGTGCTAATAAGGTTCTAGCACGTTTATATATCATGAAAACACGTCGTTCTGATCGCCTTGTCGATATGGCGCGCTACATGCTTGAGCGCCCACGCACACTGATTTCTTTGTCATATTTTGCCAAACGTTATGACTCTGCAAAATCATCTATTTCTGAGGATTTATCGATTTTAAAGCGTACGTTCCAAGAACGTGGGACAGGTTTGTTAGAAACAGTACCCGGAGCTGCTGGTGGTGCGCGCTTTGTGCCTTATATGGCTGAAGATGAAGCGAAGACTTTTATTGAAGAAATTCGTCAAGATGTTAATGATGAAACCCGAGTTTTACCTGGTGGTTATGTTTATTTATCAGATTTACTTGGACGCCCAGATATTCTGAGACAAGCAGGTCGATTGATTGCCACCCAGTATTTGCGTGACAATATTGATGCTGTTATGACAGCTGCTACTAAGGGTGTGCCTTTGGCACAGGCAGTAGCCGAACAACTCAATGTACCGTTTGTTATTGTCCGCGACGATGCCAAAGTAACTGAAGGGCCAACGGTTTCTGTGAACTATTTGACTGGATCTTCTAAACGCGTTGAAAAAATGGAACTATCTCGTCGTTCGCTACGAACAGGTTCTCGCGTATTGGTCGTTGATGATTTCATGAAGGCAGGTGGAACAATTCAGGGCATGCAAACACTTGTTAGTGAGTTTGATGGGACTGTCGTTGGGACTGCTGTATTTGCCGAAGGACGTTCTGCGACGCGGCTATTGGATCGATTTACGTCACTATTGCATGTTGATACTAATTTGAAAAATGGGGAACCTATTTTAGTAACAGCTGGTAATTATTTGCAAGAAATTTATAAACGCGAGGCATAATTTTGATGAGTAATGGGGTAAATATTTTAGTATTGGCAGCAGGAAATGGCTCTCGTATGAAGTCAAACACACCAAAAGTGTTACATAATGTTGCTGGAAAAATGATGATTGATTGGGTTTTGGACGCAGTTGAACCCTTGTCTAATCGTAAACCAATCACCGTTGTTGGTGTCGGGGCAGAACGTGTTGAAGAACATGTTGGGGCACGCTCTGAATTTGTATTGCAGTCAGAACAACTTGGCACAGGGCATGCTGTTCAACAGGCGCAAGACAAACTATCACAAAGCACGGGTGTCACATTAATTATGTCAGGGGATACACCGCTGTTTCGTCCTGAAACCTTGTTAGAATTTATAGAAGCACATGAAAAATCAAATCATGCGGTTACAGTATTAACAGCCATAGCAGATGATCCAACTGGCTATGGTCGTATCGTCCGTGCAGATGATGAGACAGTTATTAAAATTGTTGAACAAAAGGATGCTAGCATTACGGAACGTCGTATTCATGAGATTAATACCGGTGTTTACATATTTGATAATAAACTATTATTTGATTCATTAGCACAAGTCAAAAATAATAATGTACAAGGTGAGTATTATTTGCCAGATACGCTAGATATTTTACGTCAATCTGGTCAACAAATTGGTGCTCATACATTGCAAAACTTCACAGAGTCACTTGGTGTCAATGATCGTGTCGCCTTATCAGTCGCTAATCAGGTTATGCATGAACGTATTAATCATCAGTTAATGCTAGATGGTGTCGAACTCATTGATCCAACGCATACATATATTGATGCAGATGTCGTTATTGGCAGAGATACTGTGATTGAGGGTGGCGTGACGATATTGGGCCATACAATTATCGGCAGAGACAATGCTGTGACGCAAGGATCGCGTATTTCAGATAGTATCATTGGCGATGGCAATGTTATCACTGCATCCCATTTAGAAGAAACAACGCTTGCCAATGGTGTGACGGTTGGACCATACGCTCACTTAAGACCTCAAGCAAACTTGGGAGACAATGTACATGTGGGTAACTTTGTAGAAGTTAAGCAAGCAACATTGGCTGATAATACTAAGGCGGGTCACTTAACTTATATTGGCAATGCGACTGTTGGTAGTGATGTTAATATTGGTGCTGGGACAATATTTGTTAATTATGACGGTGTTCATAAATTCAACACAACCGTTGGGGATCGTGCATTTATCGGGTCAAATACCAAAATCGTAGCGCCTGTTACGATTGAAAGTGAGGCGATAACAGCAGCAGGATCAACCATTACAGAAAATGTACCGGGTCATGCGATGGCTATTGCTAGAGCGCGGCAAATTAACAAAGAGAATTTTTGGGACAACATGCCTCATAAATAATGCATTTACCGTGTCAACAGAATTTAGTGTCAGTTTTACGCCTGAGTTCCAAAGAAAAATACTGGCATACGATAAGAATTGGTGAGGATGGGGTCATGCAAATTACAGGTGAAAAGGCACTAGCTAATATTTCAGAAGAGCTGATTTACGATGATACAATCAACATTTTAGATGACGACAATGTTAATTTAGATACCTTATTTTTGGCATTAGACCAGCATGTTTCAGATGAAACGTTTATGCGTATTGCGGGAGAAATTAACGGTGGCGTTGCTGCAGGTGGGACGACACTTGCTTTAGAGACAAACGTTATTAATTTACCCTTACGATATACAAATCAATTAAAAAAATTGATTTGGCCAGAAAAAGAAGATAATGAAATCAATTTATATATGATTGTTGAAAATGCTGACGTGAGTCGGTCTAATTTAAAAATAGCGTTAGCAAGCTCGGTAACAACATATTTAGATGATGCGGATAGTGTGAAAGCCAAAATTTCACAATGGTATGATGAACAGTTGGCCCACATTGTTGACGTACAACAACTTGCTGAAAAAACTGAAGATGATAAAACAGCCAAAGCATAACGCTTTGGCTGTTTTATTCGTCGTATGTGATTTTACCTGTTACACGTGATACACTAGCACCATTTAAATAGGTGAAGTCAAGTATGTGCTGAGAAACCGTTGTTTTCACACCATCCAATTCACCTAAATCATAAGTTTCAATCACATATTTAGCAATTGCTTTCTTGGAATCAGCATTGAAATCTGGAATGTATAAGTCGGCTAGTGCACTTTGTTTAGGATTAGCTACACGTTTAATATCGTGTGTTTGTAATTGCGTTAATTTTATCATATGTTAATTATATCAGGTTATCACTGGAAATAATGTGTTATAAACTTTTGACTAATAGGTTGATATTTGGTATACTATTTATATGCGATGAGTCGAAGCGCTTGAAAAATTAGCGCCGAAGGCGGCCTGCCGTGTTTAATCACAAGTCTCGTATAGACGCAGGTGTTAATGGTGGTTGTGGAACCCCATTTTCTCACCATGACTAACAGTGCTTGCACTGCGGTGACGCGACTTTACTATTAGTGTGACAACTATTAGTCGCCCGTAGGAGCGAATCCTACATGCCAAACTAACACCTAACATATTATGTTAGGTGTTTTTTAGTGTCATGATATATTTTAACGTATCATGACATGGAGGTGTGCTCATGATAGATATACTTGATTTAATTAAAGATAGAATGATGCAGTATAAAATATGGCTAATTGTTATTGGTGTTGTATTTGTGGGTGGTGTGCTGTGTTTATATTTAAAATCGGCAAAACCGGCTTCGAATACACCTGCTATTCAGAGTGCCAATACACATCATGCCAATAGTACAGTGTCTGCAACAAGTACTGCAGTTAGTTCAGAAAGCGTTGTGATTATGGTTGACATCAAAGGAGCCGTTAAAAATCCCGGCGTTTATGATATTGCAAATTCACCTCGTGTACAAACAGCGGTAGCAAAAGCCGGTGGGATCACAAACGAAGCTGACACGGTTAAACTTAATTTAGCTCAAAAATTAACAGATGGTCAAATGATTTATGTGCCAACACGCGGTGAAGTGACAACTGATATGGCCGTTGACAATAAAGATCGTATGGCACCGAATGATTCAGAGAAGGTGAATTTAAACACGGCAACACTAACAGAATTACAAACATTAGCGGGTATTGGTGAAAAGAAAGCGGAACAAATTATTAGTTACCGAGAAGCCCATGGTGGTTTCAAAAATATTGACGAAATTAAAGAAGTTTCAGGCATTGGCGATAAACGGTTTGAGACAATACAGGATAACGTCACAATATAATGGTTAATCGTTATTTATTAATCATTAGTCTAATGATTGCGGCTATTGGAGGATGTGTTTACCGTTTAAATATTGTGACAGTTATTTTGTTAGGGGTAACAACCGTCATCTTTGGATTAAATTTTAACAAACAATGTGGTTATTTATTTGTGATGTTAGCACTACCTTTTTTATGTTATTTTGCTTACGATGCAGGGAAACTAGCACATCAGGCATCGCAAAAAGAGAATGAGGGAGCATCGGTATGTGGTGTTATTTTACCAGATGAAATCACTATTAATGGTGATCGTTTGCAAGCAAATGCGCAATTAGAAGGTAGCGGCCAAACGATCAGACTCTACGCTAAATTAGCATCGCAATCGGAAAAAAAGGCTTGGTCATCAGAAAATCGTACGCTATATTTTCAAGGTGTTGGGGATTTTTCACGCATTAGGCCACCAACAAATTTTAATCAATTTGATGCCCAAAGTTATTATGAAACGAAACACGTGACTCATCAAGTCACGATGACATCATGGACTGTTCAACAGGCAAAAGAATCAAGTTTATGGCAAAAATGTCGGTATCAATTACATATTTGGCACGCAAAAGGGATCCATAACACGGAAACTTTACCACAGCCGTTAAGTGATTATGCGCAGGCATTGATTCTAGGAACAACACCGCAATCATTATACGGCAATAATCCAGGTGTTCAAACTTTAGGGTTGATTCATCTATTTAGTGTTTCTGGTTTTCACGTATCTTATGTATTGATGTTATTAATGGCAATTTTACGTCGATTATATGTCCCCAAAGAGGTGTCAGCAATCGTTGGGACCATCGTTTTACTGATGTATTTTGTATTTGCTGGTGAGCCAGCGGTACTTGTGCGCGCTTTGATTGCCGGGTTAATCATGATGACGCGCTTAGCTGGTTGTCGTCGTGTACCTGCGGAAAGTGTTTGGGCTGTTAGCTTGTTGGGTAGTTTGATATATGAACCAGGGATCTTATTATCTTTGGGTGGACAACTATCTTTTGCACTGACATTTTGTTTAATGTTTGTTAAAAAAATAAATTTTTGGCAAATTAACTTATTACTTAGTGCAGTCAGTTTACCATTAATTGTTAGTCAACAATATACGTGGCACGTGCTACAAACAGTGACTAATTTTGCGGCAATACCGCTATTTAGTATGATCATTGTGCCTTGTGTCATGATTGGATTTATAGGTCAATTATTGCCAACCGTCATGCATATGATGAATGCTGTGATTAAATTATTTGCGCAAACAGTAGATGGCATAGCAACTTTGCCCGGACAAATAGTGATTGGGCATATGCCTTGGTTTTCTGTTATTTTACTATTTATGCTGTCCCTTCTCTTGTTTGTACGACAAAAACGTGTTGCGCAGTTTGCAAGATTAAGTTGGGCAGGGTTATTAATATTGACCATGGTTTGGACACATTTTCCATTATATGGTGAAATAGCGACATTTGATATTGGTCAAGGGGATGCAGCTTTAATTCGAGAACCATTTAATCGAACGGTCACACTCATTGATACTGGCGGTAAATTAACATTTGGTGCACAACAACCTTGGCAAGTACAGTCTTTTCAGCGTACAAGTGGGGAAACGGTTATTATAAACTATTTACATAGCCGCGGTATCAATCATATTGATAATTTGGTTTTAACGCATCATGATTATGATCATATTGGCGATGCAAAAGTTATTCTGCAAAAAATGAAAGTGACACGTCTTGTGATGCCTGCTGGCATGATCAACCAACCAGCGTTTAATCGAGAAATTAAACCTTATTTAAGAAAAACAGTCATTGTTGAAGTCACGCAAGGTATATCAGTACCTGATTTGCCATTTCAGGTGTTACATCCTTTTCAAACTGGTCAAGCTGGCAATGAAGATTCTGTGGCACTCTATGGTCAATTTGGTAGACAAACTTTTTTTACATCAGGTGATTTGGATCAATCAGGAGAAGCAGCTATTGCAGCCCAGTATCCAACTTTGAAGGTTGATATTTTGAAATTAGGACATCATGGCTCTAAAACGTCTACTCATCCTGATGTTATAAAACAGTGGCAACCCCGTGTCGGCATTGTTTCTGCAGGGCGTAACAATAGGTATCATCACCCACATGCGGAAACGTTAAAAACAATACAAGATTCTCATATGACACTGTTTAATACACAAACAAATGGTATGATAAGATATATTTATACAAAGCAAAAAGGTCATTTTGAGGTAAAGTTAGCACATGAACTTGCAGCAACTACAACAGCAAATTAAAAATCAAGCACTGGCTAATTTTTATGTGATTTTTGGTGAAGAAGAAGCGTTGATTCAGCGAGCACAATCCGAATTTAAACAACTTATCCAACCCATTGATCGTGATATGAATTATGCACAATTTGATTTATCAATACAAAGTTTAGATGATGTCATCAATGATGCCATGTCCATTCCATTTTTTGGCGAAAGGCGCGTTGTTGTTGTCCAAAACCCGGACTTTTTGACGGCAAAAGGTAAAGTTTCAGATTTAGATCAGGCACAATTTTTACAATTATTAGAAAAGCCAGTGTCAGAAAATATCGTGGCTTTTTTTATTAATGACTTAAAAATTGATAAGCGTAAAAAGATAACGAAAATGCTATTAAAGTATGCTGAAAGTGTTGATCTACCTGCGCTAAATGAGCGGCAAGCGCAGCAAGCCATTTCAAAGGAACTAGAAGCCCGTGCTTATCGTATTGATCAAGATGCACTACAGGAATTAACACTCAGAACAAATGCACATTATACAACGATGCAAAATGAGTTACCCAAGCTAATAGCTGAGGCGACTCATACGAAGCATATACAATTAAAAGCAGTGACCGCGCTTGTTCCAAAAACGTTAACCGCCAATGTTTTTGATTTAGTGGATGCTGTTATGACACATCAAATTAAAAATGCATTGACGATATATCGTGATTTATTACAGAATGGCGAACCTGCGTTACGTGTCAATGCGGTATTAACCGGACAGTTTCGATTATTATTACAGATTGCGGGATTAAAAGGTACGGAACAAGATATGAGTAAACAACTTGGCATACATCCGTACCGTGTCAAACTTGCACGACAAATGTTAAAAAAATATGCACTTGGTTCATTACGGTCTCGTTATTTAGGCATGATTGCGATTGAAATTAAATTGAAATCATCTAATCAAGAGCCTGAATTGTTGTTTGAACGGTTTATCTTAAAAAACAAATAATTAGGACAAAATAAAAACGGCTTGGATAGTTTCCAAGTCGTTTTTTATTGAATGTTACTTAACGTACTTAGCCAAACGTGACTTTTCACGTGAAGCTTTGTTCTTCTTAATCAAACCCTTTGAGTAGGCGTGATCAATTGCAGAAGAAGCAGTCTTGTATAATTCTGCTAAATTGTCTTCACCAGCAGCTGAAGCTTTTTCAAAACGCTTAACAGCTGTACGGTAAGCACTGAGTTGTGGTTCGTTACGATCATGTTGCTTTTTCGTAAGACGAACACGTTGAATTGCTGATTCAATAACAGGCATATGTCTTTTCTCCTTAAATTTGATACGAGGTTTTCATGTAATCCTAAGATTAACGACGCAAACCTAAGCGTTGGATCAATTCACGATAACGTTGAATATCAGTATTACGGAGGTAACGTAGTAAGTTACGACGGCTACCGATCTTCTTCATCAAACCACGTTGTGAGTGAAAATCATGCTTGTGAGCTGCCATGTGTGTGTTCAACTCGTTAATATCAGCAGTTAAAACTGCGATTTGTACTTCAGCTGAACCTGTATCGCCTTCGTGGCGGGCATATTCCGTGATGATTTCGTTCTTACGTTCTTGTGTAAGGGCCATAATCATATCCACCTTTCTAAAATGTCGCCAAAGACTGTGTGAAGCGACGGTGAGACGCTAAACAAAGTAATTGGTCATGTTGTTTATACAACAAATTTAATTATACGCGAATATTACTAAAATGCAAGCGTAGACAAGGATAGAGTTATGGTAAAATGAATAAGTATATATGAAGTGTTCGTTGAACGAGTCAATGACCAACAAACACACTTAAAGGAGTAAGTAAATGTCTGAAACAACGATTTCAAAAGAAGAAGTTGCGCATGTTGCCGGTTTAGCAAAATTAGCGTTTAATGAAACTGAACTAGAGCAGTTCACCACGCAATTAGATAGTATTTTGACTATTTTTGATACATTGGGTGAAGTTGATACGGAGCAGGTTGAACCAACCTATTCTGTCACCGAAAATGTCAATCATTTACGTCAAGATGTTGCAGATAATTGGCATCAAAAGCAGGCGTTATTAGAAAATGCGCCACTTGAAGCGGCAGATTTGATTAAGGTACCAGCAATATTAGATGGTGAGGGAGAATAATCATGACAATTAATTTTTTTGATAATGACTTGACTTCTTTACATAATAAATTAATAAATAAAGAGTTAACGGCTACTGAACTAACACAAGCGACATTAGATAATGTTGCGCATACTGATGAACAATTAAATGCTTTTATTTCAACTAACCCAGAAGAAGCGCTGCTACAGGCTAAAAAAATAGACGATGCACATGATTTTTCTGATATTTTAACTGGTTTGCCAGTCGGCTTAAAAGATAATTTGGCAACAAATGGTATTCAAACGACTGGTGCTTCGCGTATTTTAGAAGGCTTCAAACCTGTTTATGATGCGACAGTGGTTAGCAAATTAAACACTGCAGGCGCAGTTTCCGTTGGTAAAACAAACATGGATGAATTTGCCATGGGTGGCTCAACAGAAACATCTTACTACAAAAAAACAACCAACGCATGGGATGCGACTAAGGTGCCTGGTGGCTCATCAGGTGGTTCAGCAGCAGCTGTGGCAGGTGGACTGGTGCCATTTGCGCTGGGTTCAGATACAGGTGGTTCAATACGTCAACCTGCTGCTTTTAATGGGATTGTTGGGTTGAAACCTACTTACGGCCGTGTATCTCGTTGGGGCTTGTTTGCGATGGCCTCATCCTTGGATCAAGTGGGGCCATTCACACGTACTGTGAAAGATAATGCCTTGGTTTTAAATACCATTGCTGGTTTTGACGAAAAAGATTCAACATCTGCTGACCGGGATGTACCAGATTTCACAGCCAAACTAACAGGTAATGTAAAGGGCTTAAAGATTGCTGTGCCTAAAGAATATTTTGGTGAAGGTATTGATCCCAAGGTAGCTAGCACTGTTAAAGCCGCCATTGCACAACTTGAGGCACTAGGTGCGACGGTTGACGAAGTTAGTTTGCCACATACGAAATATGGTGTTGCCGCTTATTATATTATTATGTCTTCAGAAGCATCTTCTAACTTACAAAGATATGACGGTGTCCGTTATGGCTTCCGAGCAGATGATGTTCAAAACTTAGAGGATTTATACGTTAAAACACGCTCTGAAGGTTTTGGGGATGAAGTTAAGCGCCGGATCATGCTTGGCACATTTTCACTGTCTGCAGGGGCGTATGATGCTTTCTTTAAAAAAGCAGCCAAAATTAGAACCTTGTTAATCGAAGATTTTAATCGTGTTTTTGCTGATTATGATGTCATTGTTGGACCAACAGCGCCAACGGTTGCTTATGGCATAGGTGAAGAAATTGACGACCCCACGGCGATGTATTTAGCTGATGCGTTAACAATTCCAGTTAACCTAGCTGGTTTGCCTGGCTTGTCTGTTAATGCCGGATTTGTAGATGGTTTGCCAGTTGGGTTACAGATTATTGGTAAACCATTTGACGAAGCAACTGTTTATCAAACAGGCTATGCTTTTGAACAAGCGAGTCGCTTATTTGAACAGTTACCAAAAATTGCTAAAAAATATTAAGCTAAGAGGGAGGAAACGCGTGAGGTAATTGATTATTGGATAACAGGTTTGTTATTTAATAATTATGATCTATGATTGACTTACGCTCTAAAATTATGGCAACAGGAAATTTTGAAACAACGATTGGTCTTGAAGTCCACGTTGAAATGCAGACAAACTCTAAGCTTATGTCACCTTCACCAGTGCATTACGGTGATAAGCCTAATGAAAATACGAATGTGATTGATTTTGGTTACCCGGGTGTTTTACCAGTAGCTAACAAAGGTGCATTAGAATATGGTATGCGTGCTGCGCTTGCTTTGAATGCCACGATTTCACCGTTTATCCGTTGGGATCGTAAAAACTATTTTTATCCTGATAATCCTAAAGCTTATCAAACAACACAATCACAAACACCGCTTGGTAAAAATGGTTATTTGGATGTGACATTGGCTGATGGGACAACAAAACGCATCAGAATTAAAGAACTGCACGTTGAAGAAGATGCTGGTAAGAATACGCATGGCACCGATGGTTATTCTTATGTTGATTTGAATCGTCAAGGCACACCATTAATTGAAATCGTGTCTGAACCAGACATTGCGTCACCTGATGAAGCTTATGCTTATTTGGAACAATTACGACAAGCAATTTTGTTTACGGGTATCTCAGAAGCGAAAATGCAAGAAGGTCAGATGCGCGCCGATGTCAATATCTCAATTCGACCATACGGCTCATCTGAATATGGCACTAAGGTTGAAATGAAGAACATTAACTCGTTTAACTATGTGCGTAATGCCTTAATTTTTGAAGAGAAACGTCAAGCGGAAGTACTGCGTTCTGGTGGTATTATTCAGCAAGAAACGCGACGCTACAATGAACCAACAAAGTCAACGATATTGATGCGTGTTAAAGAGGGTGCGGATGATTATCGTTATTTCCCAGAACCTGATTTGGCACCTGTTGTTATTGATCAAAATTGGATTGATAAAGTTGCGGACGAACTACCAAAATCGGCAGGTGATCGTCAAACAAGTTATGTGTCAACCTTAGGTATTGAACGTTATGATGCTGAAGTATTAACACAAACACTCGCTATGTCTGATTTTTATGACGCGACTGTTGCTGCAGGTGCAGATGCAAAGCGCGCGGCAAACTATTTAATTGGTGATGTGAACGCATTTATGAATAAACATCAAGTTGAGTTGCAAGAGACACAATTGACACCAGAACATTTAGCTGGCATGATTAAATTAATTGAATCTGGTACGATTTCAACGAAACAAGCCAAACAAGTCTTTGAAGCAATCATGGCTGGTGAAGAACCAGAAGCCTTTGCTAAAAAGAACGGGTTAGTACAAATTAGTGATCCAGAGGTTTTGTTAACGTGGATTACTGAAGTATTGGATAATAATCCACAATCAATTGAAGATTTTAAAGGCGGTAAGGACCGTGCAACAGGCTATTTGATTGGGCAACTTATGAAAATGTCAAAGGGTCAGGCAAATCCTGGTGTGATGAACAAGTTATTATTAGCTGAATTGGCTAAACGTTGATTTTCAAGCAGGCATTTGCCTGTGTACATAATTTTTAGGAAAGGATCGTGTGGCACGGCAACGTGCTTTGTAGTAATTATTTTTAAGCTATTATTACGCCACACTTTAACATGAGAGCACGAATTATATACAATCCGACATCGGGTCGTGAGGCCATTAAACGTGAAATGTTGGATATTTTGCGTGTGTATGAGCAAGCTGGTTATGAAACATCAGCTTTTGCGACAACACCTGAGCCAATGTCAGCAGCTAAAGAAGCCAAGCGCGCAGCGGAAGCAGGATTTGATTTAATTGTTGCGGCTGGTGGTGACGGCACAATTAATGAAGTCGTTAATGGGCTAGCACCACTGGCAAAGCGGCCAATGATGGCGGTTATTCCAGCTGGTACGACAAATGATTACGCCCGTGCTTTAAAATTACCACGTGATGAACCTTTAGAATCAGCCAAAATCATTTTTCAGCATGAAACAATTAAAATGGATATTGGTAAAATAGATCAGTCAGGCGATACGAAATACTTTATGAACATTGCAGCACTTGGTACGATCAGTGAGGTGACATACGCTGTACCGTCATTGATGAAGTCGTTATATGGTTATCTGGCGTATCTTGTTAAGGGCGCAGAATTAATTACGCGGATCAAGCCAGTTAATGCTAAGGTAACTTATGATGATGGCGAGTATTCTGGGAAAATATCAATGATCTTTTTAGCCTTAACGAATTCAGTTGGTGGTTTTGAATCAATTGTGCCTGATGCTAAATTGGATGATGGTAAATTCACACTATTAATTATTAAAGAATCTAACTTGGCTCAAATTTTACAAATAGTGGCTCAAATGTTAAATGGTGGGAAGCATATTGATAATGCTCACATGATTTACAAAAAGACCAACAAAGTTGAAATTACGCCACTAGATGATGACCAGCTAAAGGTCAATTTAGATGGTGAATATGGTGGTGATGCACCAATGCTGTTTACAGATTTACAACAACATATTGAGTTTGTGGCTAACCGTTCTGGTATGCCAGAAGCAGCGACAATTTCTGACCAAACTAAACAAAAGTTTGTAGCCGACGTCGAAAAACTCGACGTTAAATAAAGTTGACAGTGGGTGTCGAAAAACCCAAGAAAAGGAGACGTGTTGAAGAATTGATTTTTATTAAATCTTTGACACTAAAACATCATGGCAAAAGCTAATCGTGTTTACAAAACAGCAGTTCCAGTAACAAAGAACCAAGAAATTGAGGGTGAAGTGATTGACATCACTTATCAAGGTATGGGTGTTGTCAAAATTGATAATTTTCCTATTTTTGTCATTGACGCTATTCCTGGTGAAGTGATTAAAGTCGGGATAACCAAGGTACTTAAAAACTATGCATTTGGACGCGTCGTATCACGTATTCAAGAATCTGAAAACCGTGCAGAGCATGTGGATAAAGTCGCCATTACAACGGGAATTGCACCACTAGCAAATCTTAAATATGACGCACAGCTAGCATTTAAACAACATCAAATTGAACAGATGTTTAAAAAGGTTAATGTATCCGTTGAAGTTAAACCAACAATTGGCATGGCCGATCCAACCAAATACCGTAATAAGGCACAAGTGCCAGTTCAATTGATTAATGGTCGATTAGAAACTGGTTTTTATCGTCGTGGTTCACACAAATTGGTGCCAGTCGAAGATTTTTATATTCAAGACCCTAAAGTTGATGAAGCAGTAACAGTAACACGTGATATTTTACGTGATTTGGGCCTTTCAGCTTATGATGAAGAAACAAACAAAGGTGTTGTGCGACACATCATGGCCCGCAGAGGTTATTATTCACATGAATTGATGGTTGTTATTATCACAAACACAAAAAGGTTGCCTGAAGAACAAGAGATTGCGACACGTTTGCAGGCAAAACTACCCGAATTGAAGAGTTTTATCCACAATATTAATAATCATGATACTAACGTGATTATGGGGCAATGGAACGAAACTATTTGGGGCGCAGATGAAATCCACGATCAACTGATGGGAAAAGATTTTGTCATCGGACCCAACTCATTTTATCAAGTTAACCCACAAACAACAGCAACATTGTACACGTTAGCTGCTGAAAAAGCTGGGCTAAAGAAAACAGACACAGTTGTTGATGCGTATTCTGGTATTGGTACAATTACGTTGTCAATTGCTGATAAAGTTAAGAAAATTTATGGTGTTGAAGTTGTTGAAGGTGCAGTTGAAGACGCCGAAAAGAATGCTAAAAATAATCATATTGATAATGTTGAATTTGTAACGGCTGATGCACCAGAGCAGATGGTTAAGTGGGCCGAAGATGGCTTGAAACCAAATGTTGTGTTCGTTGATCCACCACGTAAGGGATTAACAGCTGAATTGATTTCTGCTGTTAGTGCTATGAAACCAGAAACGTTTGTTTATATTAGTTGTAACCCAGCAACATTAGCACGTGATGCAGTTCAAATTTTGGCAGAAGGGTTTGAAATTGATGGGGCAGTGCAACCTCTTGATCAATTCCCACAAACCACACATGTGGAAAGTATTACAGTCTTTAAACGTGTAGCAAAGTAAATCGCTATTAATTTGTTAAAATTAGTTATAAATATTTGACAAAAATAGGTTAACTCTGTATTATATATTAGGGCTCCCATTTAATGGGACAGACGTTAAAAGCTCCCAAGTTCATCTTGGGAGCTTTTCTATTTTAATTTTTCCCCTGAAACTTTGCGAGCGCGGCTGCGCTGAATCATAAGGAGGCATTATGTCAGATAAGCAAGTCAAATATATTTTCGTTACCGGTGGCGTTGTGTCGTCTTTGGGAAAAGGTATTGTGGCAGCATCATTAGGCCGTTTATTGAAGAACCGCGGTTTAAAGCTTGCCATTCAAAAGTTGGATCCCTATATTAACATTGACCCAGGAACAATGTCACCGTACCAACATGGTGAAACTTTCGTTACTGGTGATGGGCTTGAAACTGATTTGGATATGGGACATTATGAGCGTTTCATAGATATTAATACAAATATGTATTCTAATGTGACAACTGGACGTATTTATTCTGAAGTGCTTGCTAAAGAGCGTCGGGGTGATTATAACGGTGGTACAGTACAAGTTATTCCACACATTACTGATGCCATTAAAGATAAAATGAAAAAAGCAGCACAGTCAACAGATGCTGATGTTGTCATTGTTGAAGTTGGTGGCACTGTGGGTGATATTGAAAGCTTGCCATTTATCGAAGCTTTGCGTCAAATGAAATCTGATCTTGGCAGTGATAATGTTTTCTACATTCATACTAGTCTAATTGTTTACCTAACAGCGGCTGGCGAAGCAAAGACGAAGCCAACTCAGCATTCAGTGGCGCAATTACGTTCTCTTGGTATTCAACCAGATATGATTGTGTTGAGAACATCTGCACCATTGGAAGAAAGCTTAATCAAAAAGATTTCAACATTTACAGATGTAGATGCTAAAGCAGTGATTGAGTCTCGAGATGTTGAAACATTGTACGATATTCCTTTGAACTTGCAAAAACAAGGCATGGATGATGTCGTATTAAATAAATTAAATATTGATGCACCAAAAGCTGATATGGTTGATTGGTCAACAATGGTTGAAAAAATTAAACATCCAAAAAAGACAGTGAATATTACATTAGTTGGTAAGTATACTGATTTACCAGATGCTTATATTTCTGTTAACGAAGCACTTAAGCATGCGGGTTATGCTCAAGAAGCTGATGTTGTCATTAAGCACATTAAATCTGAAAAAGTCACGGCGGAAAATGTTGAGACATTACTTTCTGGTTCAAATGGTATTATGATTCCTGGTGGCTTTGGAGAACGTGGTACAGAAGGCAAAATTGAGGCAATTCGTTATGCTCGCGAAACAAACACACCATTCCTAGGTGTATGCTTGGGTATGCAATTAGCTTCAGTTGAATTTGCACGACACGTTTTGGGCTATGCAGATGCTAATTCAACTGAATTAAATCCTGAGACGACGACACCAATTATTGATTTGATGAAAGATCAAGCAGACGTTGAAAACCTTGGTGGTACTTTACGTTTGGGTCTTTATCCGGCAGTACTAACACCTAACACAGTAACAGCTAAGGCATATGACAATGTAGCAGAAATTCAACAACGGCACCGTCATCGTTATGAATTTAACACAGCCTATCGTGAAGAATTCGAAGCAGCCGGTATGGTATTTTCAGCCACATCACCAGACAATCGTTTGATGGAAGTCATTGAATATCCGAAAAATGATTTCTTTGTTGCTGCGCAATATCATCCGGAATTCTTATCTCGTCCAGAGCGTCCAGAAGGACTATATCGTGAGTTCATTGGCGCCGCTTTGAAGCAACAATAGTAATATGGTAATGACACGCGAACGCGTGTTTTTATTTTAGAACAAAATACTTGCATGGCTTGGTATAATAGAATTATGTTAGCAAATCCTTCAAAACACATTGAACAAAAACTCGCGTT
Organism: Leuconostoc rapi; assembly: GCF_016908715.1. Classification (GTDB taxonomy): domain Bacteria; phylum Bacillota; class Bacilli; order Lactobacillales; family Lactobacillaceae; genus Leuconostoc; species Leuconostoc rapi. Next base: position 278,039 of record NZ_JAFBEK010000002.1, read on the forward strand.
GCTGCCTGCAGAACCTGGGTCATATCAAATGAAAGACAGAAACGGTAAAATTATTTATGTTGGTAAAGCCAAAAATTTAAAAAACCGTGTGCGATCTTATTTTAAACAAGATCATGATGGTAAGACGGCGGAATTAGTAGGAAATATTGTTGATTTTGATTTTATTGTGACAAATTCTGATAAAGAAGCTTTTTTGTTAGAAAATGAATTAATTAAAAAATACAAACCTTATTACAATATTCGCTTAAAATATGGGACCGGCTACCCTTACATCAAAATAACCAAAGAGCGTAATCCTAAAATGGCTTTGGTTAATGAAGTTAAAAAGGATGGCGGCTTTTATTTTGGACCTTACCCAAACGTCTATGCCGCACAAGAAACATTGCGCTTTTTAGAAAAAAATTACCCACTAAGACGTTGTAATGGGTATCAAGGTCGCCCATGTCTCTACTATAATATGGGGCAGTGTTTGGGCGCTTGTTGGCAAGATGTTTCTGTGGCAAAATATGATGAACAAATTAGCCGTATCAAGCATTTCTTAGATGGCAACACGGCCTCTGTCAAGAAAGTAATTGCTGAAAAAATGCAAGTAGCAGCGTCAACATTAGAGTTTGAACGTGCCGCTGATTTGAGAGACCAGTTAAAATACATTGACGAAACTGTTGAAAGCCAACGTGTTTTGTCGAAAGATACAACACCAAGAGATTTGTTTAATTATTACTTAGATAAAGGCTGGATGACGATTGAAGTTTTCTTTTTAAGACAGGCACGTTTAATTCGGCAATTTAAACAAACTTTTTCAGTTGTTGGTTCAGAAGATGAAGAAGTCATTAATTTTATTCAACAATTTTATTCGCAACGCAACATTCAAAAACCACATGAAGTTCTTGTGCCCAAGGGCATTAATACTGCTGCGCTGGCAGAAATATTAGAAGTACCTGTGCGCATACCTGTGCGCGGGGAAAAACGTGATTTACTTGATTTAGCGAAAAAAAATGCCCGCATTGCTTTGGAAGAAAAATTTAGGCTGATGCAGCTGAATGAAAAGAAAACAACAGGCGCGATGCGAGAAATCACAGAATCTTTGCATATTCCAATGGGCCATCGCATTGAGGCATTTGATCATTCACACACACAAGGCGTTGAAATCGTTAGTGCCATGGTAGTTTTTGATGATGGCGTGCCAAATAAAGACTTGTATCGTAAATATAAAATCAAGTCGGTGACACATGCGGATGAATGGTCAGAGACACAAGAAGTGATTCGGCGACGTTACTCACGTATTTTAAAAGAAGGTGGGGATATGCCAGACCTCATTTTAATGGATGGTGGCGAAATCCAGTTACATGCAGCCAAAGAAGTATTGGTAGATGAATTAGGTTTAACCCATGTTCCCATTGCTGCTATGGTTAAAAATGATAAGCATAAAACTGCTGATTTAATTGATGGTAAAACTGGCGATGTGGTGGTTTTAGATAAACAATCAGAAGGTTTCTTCTTAATTCAACGGGTACAAGAAGAAGTACATCGGTTTGCTATTAATTTTCATCGGCAATTGCGTAGCAAAAATTCGTTAGCATCTCGATTAGATACGATTGATGGTGTCGGTCCAAAGACGCGGCAAAAATTACTACGAGAATTTGGATCGTTACCTAAAATTGCAGCTGCATCGGTTACTGAGTTACAAGCTATTGGTATCAATGAAAAATTAGCACGTGTGATTCATATGAGTTTAAAAGTTGGTGGCTAAGGGTGTTTATTTTGCTTAATATCGTTTAAAAGTTACTGACTAGCAATATTGCTCGCATGATATCGTATAGTATGTTAAACTAGAGTATTAATCATCGCAAGCTCACCTGTGTGAGCAGACAAGGAGAAAACGCATAACGAGTTGTTTTGCTGTGTGTATAGATTGGATTAGGGTGGTAGTTATCGCACACTCTACGCCGATTTATGACTTATTTGGCAGTATACAAACCGCTATGTACAACGACTATGGCATTCGTAGATCAAGCTGAAATTGAAGTAAAAGCCGGAAAAGGGGGCGATGGTATCGTCTCATTCCGACATGAGAAATTCGAAGCAATGGGCGGCCCATTTGGTGGGGATGGCGGCCATGGTGGCTCAGTTATTTTTAAAGTTGACGAAGGACTCAGGACATTAATGGACTTTCGTTATAACCGTCATTTTAAAGCACAGCCAGGTGGCAACGGTGGGACCAAGGGGATGACTGGTGCCTCGTCGAAAGATCGTTATATTAAAGTACCACAGGGAACGACTGTCACAGATACCGAAACAGGCGAAATTTTAGGTGATTTACTTGAAAATGGCCAAGAGTTAGTTGTAGCCAAGGGTGGTCGTGGTGGTCGTGGTAACATTCGTTTTGCGACACCTGCCAACCCAGCGCCAGAATTATCTGAAAATGGCGAACCCGGCATTATACGTAATTTGAAGTTAGAGTTAAAGGTTTTGGCAGATGTTGGTTTGGTGGGCTTCCCATCAGCAGGAAAATCGACTTTACTGTCAGTTGTCTCTAATGCTAAACCAAAAGTTGCTGCCTATCACTTTACAACTTTGTCACCTAACATTGGTATGGTCCGTTTGGATGACGAACGCGATTTTGTGATGGCTGATTTACCCGGTCTAATTGAAGGCGCTTCGCAAGGTATTGGCTTAGGTTTTCAATTCTTACGTCATGTTGAACGTACTAAACTTGTGTTGCACTTAGTTGATATGTCTGGAATTGAAGGGACAGACCCTTATACGCAATATCGTAAAATTCTTGACGAACTACAACAATATGATGAAACCATTTTGGATCGACCACAAATTGTCGTACCCACAAAAATGGATATGCCTGACTCACCAGAGAATTTAGTTAAATTCCGCGAGTCAGTCGCAGCTGATTCTGGCTTATCAAGTCAACCAACGATTGCCCCTATTTCGGCATTAACACGAGATGGGGTGCAAAACTTAATGCGTTTAACAGCCGATATGCTAGCTGATGCACCAGCACCAGAGAGTTACCGCCCAGTGGTAGAAACTGTTGGAAATACCAAAAATTATGACTTCAAACCTGAAAAGCATGACTTCACAGTCGAGTGGTCTGAAGAAAGTGAGCAGTGGATTGTTGGTGGTGCAGAAGTTGAAAAATTGTTCTTAATGACAAATATTCAACGAGACGCTACAATTATGCGCTTTGGTCGTCAATTACGTCATATGGGCGTTGATGATGCATTACGTCAAGCGGGAGCTAAAGATGGCGATGATGTACGTATCAATGATTCGGATTTCGTTTTTGAATTCAGTGATTAAACTTAACAATAGCAATGATCAAAAAAGTCTAATGGGACACAATACCGTCAGGCTTTTTTTGATGTAATAATAACTAGTTTGTGAATTCTGATAGCTTGATATAGAGATAAACTTCACAATGTTTGACTGGCATTAAAGACGCAAAAAGTGCTATGATATGGTTATTGAATAAAGTATGGAGGAAATGAGCGACGCAACGCGATCTTGTTTTGTAACATGATGTTGTCATTTCAATGAAGACACGAAACGCAGGCTCTTAACATAAATATGTCAGAACAAAAGTATGGTGCAGATATTGTCACGGATAGTTTAGTCAACCACGGTGTTGATTTGGTTTTTGGTATTCCTGGTGCAAAAATTGATCGTTTATTTGAAACGTTAGAACACCCAAATCCAGGTCAAAAGGTACCACAGCTTGTCGTGGCACGTCATGAGCAAAATGCTGCATTCATGGCTCAAGCCTTTGCCCGCATCACTGGTAAAACAGGTGTTGTTATTGCTACGTCAGGCCCTGGTGTAGGTAACCTTGTGACTGGCTTAATGACATCAAGTGCAGAAAGCGATCCTGTTGTCGCAATTGGTGGCCAAGTGCCTCGTAAAGATTTATACCGCTTGACGCATCAGTCAACGAATTCAGTTGCGCTATTTGCACCGATTACAAACTTCAGTTCAGAAATACAAGATCCCAATAATATCTCAGAAATTTTGGCAAATGCGTTTGCAGCGGCTAATGGTGCTAAAAAGGGTGCATCGTTTGTATCATTACCTCAAGATGTTGATGATGCCCCTGTAACAATTGAAGCTTTACCACAAGTACCACAGGCACAACAAGGTGCCGCTGCTTTGTCAGATTTAGATTGGTTAGCTGAACAGATTAAGCATGCCAAGTTACCCGTATTGTTAGTAGGTGCACGCGCCTCTGACGATGACTCTGTTGTTGCTTTGCATAACTTACTTAAACAAGTGTCTTTGCCAGTTGTTGAAACTTTCCAAGGGGCTGGTGTCATTTCACGTGAGTTAGAACCAACCACCTATTTTGGTCGTATTGGGCTTTTCCGTAACCAAACAGGGGATAAGTTGTTGCAACAATCAGATTTGGTCATTACACTTGGCTATGACGCCATTGAGTATGAACCACGTAACTGGAATAAAGAAAATAATTTAAACATTGTTTCTATAGATACTGCACCTGTACAAATTGATAATAATTTTGTGCCAGAACGTCAATTAGTAGGTGATTTAGCACAAAGTCTTGATTTATTGACTGGTCGTATCATTGGCTATCATATACCAGATGAGAGTCAAAAAATCTTGCATGAATTAAAAGCAGACTTACGTGCATCAGATGAACCAACTTACACGCCGGCCGAAGGTAACTTGAATCATCCTTTGCACGTGATTAAGGCTATTCAAGCCCATGTGACTGATGATATGACAGTTTCAACAGATATTGGATCACATTATATTTGGATGGCTCGCCACTTTAAGTCATATGTTGCACGTCACTTTTTGATTTCAAATGGTATGCAAACACTTGGTGTTGGTTTGCCATGGGCATTAACTGCAGCTATGGTTCGTCCAAATGCTAAATCGGTGTCTGTTTCAGGGGATGGTGGGTTCTTCTTCTCAGCAATGGAGTTGGAAACATCGGTTCGATTGCATTTGAATACGGTTCACATTGTTTGGAATGATAATGCGCACTATGATATGGTTAAGTTCCAAGAGGAAATGAAATACAATGGCGCCTCTGCAGGTGTTGATTTTGGCAATATTGATCTTGTCAAATATGCAGAAAGTTTCGGTGCCAAAGGTTTGCGTGTCACGACGCCAGATCAACTTGATGCAGTCTTGGACGAAGCCTTTTCAACGCAAGGACCTGTTGTGGTTGATATTCCAGTTGATTATTCACATAACTATGAATTGGGTTCACAGCTGATTCAAGGTGAAGGGTAATTCATTATCGTTTACTAATATATTGTTTGTCTTATTGAGCATGCGCTTAGCGTATGCTTTTTTATTGTTCGGATATTCTATATTTACTCATATCACAGTAAAAACTGTAAAGAAAATGTCATATTTATGCTTATGCAAAAGTGAGCATGAATAAAAGTGTGATTAAGTGAGCGGTTAAACGTTTACTTACAAAAAATAATGAATAAATACTTGATAGTCTAACCTAAAAAAATAGTTGTTACTGCAGTCTTATTAGACATATTTTTAAAATTAACCATAAATTTTAGTGTCTATTTATGCATAGAACAGGTGTTTGACTCTAGTGTATGAAACGCGCATAATTTGAAATGCAGTCAAACAATTGTTGCCATAGGCCTAGCTTAATTGACACAGTGTTTTACTAAAAAAGTGGGGGTAATGATGATATGAATACAAACAATTTATTAACAACAGTTACGAAACGTTCGGGTGAGGTGGTCCAGTTTCAACCTTATAAAATCGATTTGGTTCTTGATACGCTAGCTGTTACAAAAACTGTTAAGCAAGATATTATGTCAGAAATCACGACAAGAGGAAACGCAACAGACTTAACAACGACAATTATTTTTCAAGTTATTTTGTCTCGACTTAAATCTGATTTGCCACAGGCAGCAAATGTCTATCAAGCAGTTCATGATCAGAATGAAAAAGTATGGTTGCAAGCAATTAATCCGGAAAATAAGCTTAACTCGCTGGTTAATCAGGATGATAAGACGATGCATGAAAACGCCAATAAAGACTCACAGGTATTTAATACTTTTCGTGATTTAACGGCTGGTATGATTGGTAAATCTAAAGGATTAACAATGATGCCTGAAACGGTGGCAAAGGCACACTTGCGTGGTGACTTACATTGGCATGATATGGATTACACGCCACTTGGACCAATGACGAATTGCTGTTTAGTTGATTTTGATTATATGTTTAAATCCGGCTATACCATGGGTAACGCCCAAGTTGAAACGCCTAAATCAATAGGCACTGCTACTGCACAGATGGCTCAAATTATAGCCAATGTGGCCTCTTCTCAGTATGGTGGGACGTCAATTAATCGTGCAGACGAGCTACTAGCACCTTATGCGGAAATGAACTATCAGAAGCATCTTAAAGCTTCTGAAACGTATGTGGTAGCTGATAAGCGTGTTGAATATGCTACGGCATGTACAAAAAAAGATATCTATGATGCCATGCAAGCTCTAGAATATGAAATTAACACGTTAGCTTCAGCACAAGGGCAAACACCGTTTACCACTTTAGGATTTGGATTAGGTACAAATTGGTTTGCGCGTGAGATTCAACGTGCCATTTTTAAGATTCGAATTAAGGGTATTGGGCCAGATCATCGAACTGCTATTTTCCCAAAGTTAGTCTTTTCATTGAAACGTGGTGTGAATATGAATCCTGAGGATCCCAATTATGACATTAAAAAATTAGCCATTGAATGTGCCTCAAAGCGTATGTATCCTGATGTTTTGAATTATGAACAAATAATTGATTTGACGGGTTCTTTCAAAGCGCCAATGGGTTGCCGGTCTTTTCTTCAAGGGTGGCGAGATGCTGATGGCAAAGAGGTGAATGAAGGTCGCATGAACCTCGGTGTTGTGACTTTAAATATACCGCGTATGGCCTTACAATCACATGGCGATATGACACTATTTTGGGAAATCTTTTCAGATCGACTAGCTTTGGCTAAAAAAGCGTTAAAATTTAAACTTGCGCGTACGAAGGAAGCAGTACCAGAAAACGCACCAATTTTATATAAAAATGGCGCCTTTGGGCATCAATTACCAGATGGTGGGCAAGTAGATGACTTATTTAAAAATGGTCGAGCAACATTGTCATTAGGATACATTGGGTTATATGAAGTCGGGACGTACTTTTTTGGATCAAAATGGGAAAATAATCAAACGGCTCATGACTTTACTGTTGAAATCGTACGCCGACTGAATGAAGCTTGCAAGTCATGGGAGGCTGAAGATGGTTATCACTATTCAGTTTATTCAACACCTGCAGAGTCATTGACTGATCGTTTTTGTGAATTAGATAAAGCGCGTTTTGGCGCAATTTCTGACATCACAGATAAAGATTATTATACAAATTCATTTCATTATGATGTGCGTAAGCATCCCAACCCATTTGAAAAACTATTATTTGAGGAAGCGTATCCGAAATATGCGAGCGGTGGCTTTATTCATTATTGTGAATATCCCAACTTGCGCCAAAATCCAGCCGCGTTAGAAGCCGTATGGGATTTTGCCTATGATCATGTGGGTTATTTAGGTACGAACACACCAATCGATAAATGCTTTAAGTGTGGTTTTGAAGGTGATTTCAAACCAACAGCGCGCGGATTTTGCTGCCCTGAATGTGGCAATCACGATCCACAAACTTGTGATGTCGTTAAAAGAACTTGTGGTTATTTAGGAAATCCTCAAGCACGACCAATGATTCATGGCCGTCACGCTGAGATTACATCCCGCGTTAAAAATATGTCACAAACGGAGGTTAATACAACACATGTCAAAAAAACTAGCTAATGGCATAACAGTTCCTGAGCATAAAGAATGGCGATCAGAAGCCTTGTCGCAGAATTATGTGGCTGATTATAAGCCATTTATTATGGTTGATGGTCCTGGTGTGCGCTGTTCGATTTATCTTTCAGGTTGTAAATTTTTATGCCCCGGTTGTTATAATGTCGTGGCTCAAAATTTTCATTATGGTTCTGAATACACGCAAGAATTAGAAGATCAAATTATTGCTGATTTGAGCCAGTCTTATGTACAAGGATTGACATTATTAGGTGGCGAACCATTTTTAAATACAGCAGTGGCATTGAAATTAACAAGACGCATTCGCGCCGAATTTGGTCATACAAAAGATATTTGGTCATGGACAGGCTATACCTGGGGAGAATTAATCCATGAAACGGAGGATAAACAAGCATTATTAAAAGAAATTGATGTTTTAGTTGACGGTCGCTTTATACAAGCATTGATGGATTTGAAGTTAAGATTTAGAGGGTCGTCCAATCAACGAATCATTAACGTCCCTGAATCATTAGCGACAGATCGGATTGTTTTGTGGTCAGATGAATATGGTGGTTGATAGGTGAACGGCACTGATTTATTGATGTGCCGTTTTCTTTATGATTTTAGCGTGGTTCGACTAATGGCCTATAAATAGGTTATAATATAGTATTGTGACTTTTTCACACATTGATATTTTGTCGGAGGAAAGACATGGCTGAAGATAACAAAAAAACTGTTTATACCCCTGATGATCCACGTGGGTTAAACGAACCATTTTTGCCGGTAGCAATTGCCAAGCAGATTGATTTACCGGGTAATAAAAATGTGTCTGATGCACCTATTAAAGTTACTGGACGTTATATTACAAAAGAATATGACATGGGTACATCACGTAATGAAAAAATTCAAGCAATTTTAAATCCATTAAAATCTAATAAAGAAAAATTTTGGGGATTAAAGGGTATCTCGTTTGATGTATTTGAAGGGGATGTCGTTGGTGTTATTGGCGTGAATGGCTCCGGTAAATCAACATTATTAAATATTTTAAGTGGCGCTTTAGTTGAAACCTCTGGTCGTTTAGTGATAAAAGGTCAAACATCGCTCTTGTCTGTTTGGGATGGGTTGCGTGATAATCTAACAGGGTTGGAAAATATTCGGTTAAAATCACTTATGATGGGCCTGTCTAACAAAGAAATTGATGATCAAATTAATGACATAGCGGAATTTTCTGAATTAGGAAAGTTTATTAAACAACCAGTTAAGAATTATTCTTCTGGTATGCGTTCAAAATTAGGTTTTTCAATTGCTGTGCATCAAGACCCAGATATTATGATTATTGACGAAGCATTATCTGTGGGTGACCAGACATTTACCCGTAAAGCACTAAACAAAATGAAAGAATTTAAAGCGGCGGGTAAAACGATTTTTTTTGTTTCTCATGCTTTGGGTCAGATTGAAGAATTTACTGACAAAACAATGTGGATTCAATATGGCGAATTACGGGCTTATGGAGACACGGCTACCATATTACAAGAATATAAAGACTGGACCAAATGGTATAACCAACTGGATGATGATGTTAAGAAGTCTTATGTGTCTGCGCGTAAACAAGCACAAAATGATTTTAATCGAACGCAATTAGCCGAGCGTATTGCAGAGGATGGTCATCTGGACAACAATGAGAAGAAAAAAATTGTACGTGATAATGAAATAGGTGGACGGCTAAGTTTATTGAACTGGCTACTTGCGCTTGCAGGTACGGGTATTTTCGCGTATGCAGTGTATATGTATACGTATTTGGGGCGGTAATTAAAAAATGAAAGAAATTTGGATTGTGCTACGGGAGCAAATAAAATACTTCCCCGTCATTCTACGTTTGGCTCGTTATGAGACACGTGCCAAATATAAGGATCATTCACTTGGTATTTTATGGGATTTTATTAACCCTGTGATGCAGATCGCAACATACTGGTTAGTATTTGGTATTGGTTTGCGTCAAGGTGGGACGACTGATGGCGTTTCTTATGTGGGTTGGTTAGTTATTGGACAAGCAACTTGGTTATTCCTGAATACATCGTTTATGGATGCTACTTGGAGTATTAGAGCAAATGTGCGCCAAGTGTCGAAAATGAACTTTCCTATCAGTATCATGCCAACAGTTAGAACATGGATTAATGTGATTCCCTTTGTTTTGACGCTTGCTGTTGGTGTTTTGATTGCTGTAGGATCTGGTGTTCAGCTGACAGCACATGCGTTTCAGTTTGTTTATTATTTCATCGCTATGTTAGCTTTTTTACATGCATTGGGTATTTTTAACGCTACAATAACTGTGATGTTCCCTGACTATCAACAGTTGATTCAAACAATTATGCGTTTTGTTTTCTGGTTCTCTGGGGCAGTTATTGATATTGCCAGTAAGTTGGGACCAACTCATGGTCGCATTGGTCGCTTAATTGAGTTAAATCCGTTTTATTATCTCATTGCGGGCGTTCGTGATTCATTCTTGAGTACAGGGTGGATCTGGGATCATCCATCTCAAAATATTGCTTTTTGGATGTTTATATTAGTCACATTACTAATTGGATCACATCTACACTTAAAGTTCCGCGCACATTTTGCGGACCTTGTTTAAATAAGGTAAAAGAGGGCGTGGGCGAAATGTTCACCCCTTATTTACATACATAATTAAAATAGGAGTTCTTACTTATGACCGAACCAATTGTTCATGTACCAAAAAATCTTGATAAACCAGTAACAGTAATTAATAAAAGTAATCGTGCAGTTACAAAATTAAGTGTCGTTGTACCAATGTATAATGTGGCATTATTTTTGGAAGAGGCCTTAGATTCTTTATTACGTCAGGGGATTAGTGACAAGTTACAGGTTATTTTGATCGATGACGGTTCAAAGGACGAAACGGCAACTATTGCTCAAACATACGTCGATCAATATCCGAATATTTTTGAACTTTATTTGTTTGAGAATGGTGGTTTGGGTGCAGCGAGAAATCGTGGCACCAATTTAGCTGTTGGTGAGTATGTGACATATGTTGATCCTGATGATATTGTGACGGATTTTGCTTATAGAAAGATGCTTAATGTTATTACACGAACTGGTTCTGATCTTATTGGTGGTGCAGTTCGACGTTTTAACAGTTCCGGTAAGCAATGGACTTCATACGTACATAACAAGGCTTATCATGACACATATGAAAAAACAATACTTGCAGAGCATCCTGAAATGGTTTGGGATTCTACGGCTTGGAATAAGTTATATCGTAAAGATTTTGTTTTGAAATTTAGTTTATATTTTCCAGAAAAAATGTTATACGAAGATATGCCTACAGTCGTGCCAATGTATAGTTTGGCACAAACAATTGATATTTTAGATGATGTGGTTTATTTATGGCGGGCACGTGATGCTGGAGCACCTTCAATTACACAAGCAACTGGTCAGATTACAAACTTTACGGATCGCGTCAAGGGCATGAAAATGATTTTGAGTAGTTTGAAATCATACCAAGCACCACAAGTTGCGCAAAATGAACAGTTACATAAAATGTTAGATTTTGATTTAACATTACCATTTACTTATGATAACTTTCTAACTTTAGATCAATCTTATAAAGATGCTATCTATGAAAACGTCAAGTCTTTCCTAGACATTTTAACGCCTCAGCAATTTAATCAGGCACGCTTTTGGTATCGTGCATTATATACAGTTTGGTTGCAACAACCAAAAGATATTGTACAGCGCGCTATTGAAACGTATGCAAAAAAAGAATTTCATATAACGTTTAATCAGAAAACAAAAAAACTACACAGTACTTATCAGGATGAATTTCATTTCGAATTACCAACATTCTTATCCGATTTTGAAAGCCGAACACGACTTTATTCTGTAGTTAGAGAGGGGGATAAGCTGGTATTAGAGGGGCATCTGTACCATGGTTACCTAGATGTTCATGCGGAATCAGATTTTGAAAACGCAACATTGTCATTTGTAAACAAGGATGATCAAAACATTGCGCCTTTTACTGGATCCATTATCTTTACAGAAGATCCAGATATTACTGCTTATAGCGGCTTTGATAACACACAAACAAAAGTTGAGGAGCCGGCACATGAGTATCGATACAGTCATTATCGCATTGAAATACCTTTTACGGATCTACAACGTTTAAAGGAATCCGTATATGTGAAAGTGACTCAGTTTATTCATGGTCTTGAGCTCAACACGATAATCACTGAACCAGTACCAGGAGACGTGCCACGTCCTGAGGGGTACATCTTTGATGGTGATTTTATTTTACCTAACTATTCTTCAGATTGGCGTTTTAAATTAGACCGTTTTGCTGATGCACCGGTTGTGGTTAATAGTGTATATCATAAAAATAATTATGTGTGGACCATTGATAATACAAAAAAACAGGTTGCATTGTGGGACGCTGGTTCACAAGAAAAAATCATATTGAGAGAAGCCGATGGTCAGTATACTTTATCAGAAAATAGTAAAAAACGCCTAGGTCAAGCTACGGAAGATGCCAAACGTTGGTGGCAAATGGTTACTAGTGATGATTTATTAGATGAAAGTACCTATGAATTTGTTCGTATGGTACAACCAGTAATAGCTGAGCCACATAGTTTGGGTGCAAACATGAGTATTTTTCATGTGTCAAATCATGTGGCGACATTGGCAATTTCTTGGGAATATCCAATTATTAAGTCATTAACAGTGGCTAATGAAAAAGCAACAATTAGATTTTGGCTAGGAGGATGGACGCGAACTGCTATAGGTGCAAAGTTAACTTTTGGCACTGATGAATTGGCAAACAGTTATACTGCAAAAAAAATTACTCATGGATTCGGCGAACGACAGTTATGGGAAGTTCAGATGCCGCTATCATTTGGTCAATATGATAATCAACAGTGGTTACATCCAGAAGTCACGATGCACTTCTTACATCGCAAGCCATTTACAATGCCTCTACGTTGGGGTAAATCAATACATGAATTATTAAGAGAGACAATAGCAGTTAATGAACTAGAGTGGCGATTTGCAGCAGATGATGGTGAAGAGCACAGGCAATTAGTGGTGCGTCAAAATACTAATCGCGAAGAGTTTAAAAAAATGAGTGATAAAGTTGATTTTTGGCGAAATGAATATCAAGAATATCTTAGGCAACCGCTGCTTAATAAGACAATTGTTTATTCCTCTTTGTGGGGCGACAAATTCAATGATAATCCACGGGCCATCTATGATTATTTGCAAAAGCATTATTCGAATTTTGAGCACATTGTTGTAATGAAAAATGTACTTGAAAAAATGACATTGCCAAATGTAAAGTTTATATCTTTTGGTACAAAAGAATATTGGTATTATTTAGCTCGAACCAAATATTTTGTGAATAATGTCAATTTTGAACAAACAGAACGTGTGAAGCGAGATGACCAAATTGAATTGCAAACAATGCATGGAACTCCACTAAAAAATATGGGTTTTAATGTATTAAACGAATGGTCTTCAGCTGGATATGAGCGCTATTTAAGAAAAAATCGTAACTGGGATTACTTGACTGTACCATCCGATTTCGTTGCTGACGTTGCTCAAAACGCTTTTCGTCACCAGGCAAAAGTATTGACTTCTGGCTACCCACGTAATGATGCATTATTTATGAAAGCTAATGGGTCTAATTTAGCGGATTTAAAGTCAAAAATGGATTTACCATCTGATAAAAAAATAGCTTTGTATGCACCAACTTGGCGTAAACGAGGGGACGTTGATTTAGAATTAAATTACGAACAATTAAGCCAGTCTTTACCAGATGATATGCTGTTAGTAATTCATGGTCATTACTGGACTAATGTGATTAATGTGCCAAATCTTAAAAATATTCGAATAGCTAACTCTGAATTTTCAATTGATGATTATTATCTCGTGTCTGATTTAATGATTACGGACTATTCTTCAACTATGTTTGATTATGCGTTGTTAAAGAAGCCAATGATTTTTTATGTGTATGATTATGACACTTATACTCAATCAAGAGGGTTAACCTTTGACTTTGAAGCCGATGCACCGGGGCCACTTGTTTATAATCAAGAAGAACTTGCAGCGGCACTAAAGCAGTACGCTCAAATACCAAATTATTACGCATCTAAAATTAAGACATTCGATAAAAAATTCATACAATATGATGATGGACATGCTAGTCAACGTGTTGTTGAAACTGTGTTTGCTGAGGATTTGGGATAATGAAGTGTGAAAAAAATTTGAATAATAAAAAAGTAAGTGTGAAATCGCTATGGCCATATTTAGTGATTATCTCTATTGCATTTGTGTATGCCTTACCACAACTACAGATTCGAGGGATTTATGTTGGTGCTGACAATGCTTTTCATTTTAATAGGGCGTTTGAGGCAATGTCACGTATTAAGCACCTTAATTTTAACAATTCGCAGATGTCGTTGTATGGCTTTAATTCTTCGGGAAGAGTTGTCAATGCTTTGTATGGACCAGGGTTAGGATATTTTTTTGGTTTGATTTTATTACTAACAAAATCTTGGCTGAAGTTTCAACTTGTGACTAATTTTATATTAACAGTTGGAACGATGGGATTAAGTTACTGGCTGTTTAATAAGTATTCAAAGCAATCTTTCCTTAGCTTGGTATTTTCAGTTATTTTGTCCTTGACAAGTTATTGGTCCATTGGCTATTGGTATCAAAGCTCGGGTGGTATGACTTGGGGAATAATGTTGTTACCTTTGGTGATTGATTCTGGAATGCGTATGCATCATAATCAACAGCGACCTGTTAATGTTATACGGCTAGGAATTATAATGGCATTAATTTTAGAAGTACATATGCTATCATTTTTATTTAGTGTAATCATATTAATTGCGTTTTTCATTACAGGTATAGTTATTAATAAGAATCGTTGGTTGTTAATTAAGCAAATTGTTTTAGCTGGATTAATAAGCATTGGATTATCATTGGGTTACTGGGCTGATTATTTTAGTATTACCAAAACTCAATCGATTCTAAGCCCTTTCGTAGATTTACATCCTGCTAACCTTGTTGTTCACTTTTCTCAGGGACTATCATTCTGGCTATTTTCTTTAGCAATTGTTTTAATATTGGCACTAAGAGGACGATTAGCTATTTTTGAATGGGTTTTGTTTATTTGTGGAGTTACTTTTTTGGTGATAGCATCTGGACCTAGTGCTCTGTTGAACCATTGGAATGACATCGCGTTCTTTCGAATAATACAATTTCCGATGCGCTTCGTTTTACCTGGTTGTTATTTGCTAAGTTTATTGGTGGCTATTCTTTTATCCAAGGTAATTAGACAATTATCGTTGAATCGATATTATGTTATTGCCTTTGGGGTAGGTCTATTGTTAATAGCTAGTACAACGATTAAACAACAGTTTATAAGTAATGTGTCAGTTAATCAACGTTTTTGGCAAAACTCTGATTTTGTAGCATCTAGATTTTATGGACCGAGAAGAGATTCATCGACAAAGTTAACTATACAAAAGGATTTACAGGGGAGAAATTCAGATTTTGAAAAGACGATTCGTGCAATTAATTTTTGGTCACCAGACTATCTTCCTGGAAAAGGTTTAGTATATTATAATGATCGCAATGAAAAAAACGTCCAAAAAGAATTAATTGCGCCAACAAATTTTAATAAATATGTTTCAAAAAAAGGCAATTTAGTTATTACATGGCATCAAAATAAAGCATACAATACAAAAGTACCAATAGTAATATATAGGCAGTCAAAAGTGGTGTTTAATGGGAACCGTATTAACCCCAAAACCGATACAAATGGTGTTTTGCACGTCCAAGGTCGTCAAGGTGAAAATACGGTTGTGTTAGGAATAAAGATGCCGGTTATTGCACAGATAGTAAGTTTTGCACCTGTTGTAACTGTGTTGATATTGTTTAGTGTTAAGGTAGCAACTAATCTAAAGAAGAAGCAAAATAAAATGTAACTATGATGAATAACGTATCATATAAGGATGTGTCTGTTTTGTCTCACTGTACAGTAAGTTTATCGTATAATTAGAATGGAAATTACTATTAAGGAAATGTCAAATGACTGAAAAAACTGTAACAGCAGCAATTGTAACTTATAATAGATTACCGCTTTTAAAGGAGTCATTAGCTGCCGTTTTGGCACAAAATAATTATTTATCACATGTTATCGTTGTAGATAATTTATCTACAGATGGTACGAAAGAATACTTGGATGGTTTAGATGATGCGCGTATTGTCGTTCATCATGCGGATGAAAATTTAGGTGGTGCAGGTGGATTTAATCAAGCGGTACGCTTGTTTGGGGAACAATTAAACGATGATTTTATTTGGCTCATGGATGACGATACAATTCCTGAACCAGATACGTTGTCGCATTTGGTAGAATTTACATTGGAACACCCAGAAGTCGGATTTGTGAATTCACAGGTTCGTTGGGGTCGTGTCAATGGTAATCCATCATGGATGAATGTTACAGCACCACGTCCATTTACATGGCAACGCTATCTCATGAATTCTAAAGAACCGGCAGTAGAAGTTGTTAACGCGACTTTCGTGTCTGTTATGTTTTCACGTGAGATGGTGGCAATGGTTGGGTTACCGCAAAAAGAATACTTCATTTGGGGCGATGACATGGAGTATACGAACCGAATTGCTGACATTAAACGTGGTTATATGGTGATGAACTCTATAGCTGTGCACAAATCTAAAGAAAATACCAAACCAGGTGATATTGTTGCCGAAACAGATGACAGTCGATTATGGCGTTATAACTATGAATACCGCAATCGTGTACTGACAGCACGTCGTATTTCAAAAAAAGAAATGTTTAAAGTCATATCAGTTGCTATTCTGCGTGACTGGCGAAAAACATTATTGAGAAAAAATGTGACTTCTCGAGGTAAGAAACTAAACATCATCATGCGTGGCTTGTGGCGTGGCTTATTTTTCAATCCAGCAATTGAGTATGTACTAGGATTAAAAATAGCAAAGACACAAAGTTTACGTGATTCCGAAATGGATTTATTGGATTAAATTTGTATATTAAAAATAAAAGCTTGACTCTCAATTTAAAGGAGTCAAGCTTTTTTGTAATTTTATTTAAATTAAGGACGCCTTCATTTTAATGAATAGTTATAAATGAAGGTGACGGTCAAAAAAATGTTGTCGAAAATAATTTGGTGTGACGTGTGTTACTTCTTTAAAAGTTTTCACAAAATAACTCGTTGTTGAAAAAGATAACAGGTTAGCAATTTCGACTAAGGTAAAATTTGAAGCAATTAGTAACTCTTTTGCAGTATCTATTTTTGTTTGTCTAATGAATTGCGTAATCGTTAAATGATATTCTTTTTTAAAGGCGGGATTCAGGTTCTTTTTAGATGCGTTTAATGATTCAGCAATATCATCTAGTGTGATATTTCCAGTAATGTGTTCCTTAATATATTGATGAATTCTCTGTTCAAGTGGTAAAAAATTAATGACACGATAATTTTGAATAACCTTGAAGTAATGCCAAGTAATTTCTCTCAGGACTTGGAAAAAATCTAAGAATTGGGGTGTCAATTCTATTTCTTGTACTAACTCATTGTGTAATTGAAACGCTAAATCTACAGGATAGCCCCATTGAACAATTGCACGATTTAATACTGCGATATAAGAGATGAGTGTGTCTTTTTCACCTCTAATAAAGTTGTTGTTGGCAAACCGTTCACCAATCAGTTTAAGATGTGATAAACGTTCTAGCGCAGAGGCAAGTTGATCATTGCGTGAATAAATAATGGCTTTGATAATGTCAGTTTCAGTGTTAAAGAAAATGTTGGCATCAAAAGGTTGAGCTGTTTCACTTTTAACAATTTTCTGGTTTGAAAATTGCGTGATGATAACATCTGTATCTGGTGCTTCTTGATTATTATATAAGGTATAAATAATTTGTGAAATGGATTTTAAATTTGATAGTGAATGGAGCGCCATTAATTCATTACTAGCTGAAGTGGCATCACTATAATCAAAGGAAAAGCAAATAATTAAATTGCTTGTAATTTTGCAAGTTAGAACATGCGCTGAATGACTGTTAAATGATTGATATTGATGGTTTGGTAATATTTTGATATTTGCCATCAAAAAGTTGATCATACGATTGTTTGGATCAGCAGGTTCATTATCTAAATAGCTAGCTTCATGAGTGTCAATATTGAGTAAAATAGCATCAGCATTTAAAATATCCGCCAATTTTTGAATATTGTTCATGAATCTCCCCTGTAACTTTCATCTTGTCAACTTAAAAAATAATCCTGTCTGATTAATAAAACAGGATTTTAAAAAAGGTATATTTTTTCAATTATATAAAAAAAATCATGTGATAAATATATACTTTATAATGAAGTTCCTTTATTTAACATGAACTCGCTTTTTTTATCATGAAAAGAGCTCGTTTTTCAGGCATACTCATAAGGAATAGCTGATTTCTTTATTTAATTGAGGAGAAAAGATGAAAAAGAGAGTTCAAAACGAATATAGAGAAACCGAGCCAGTCACTCGGTTTAAAATGTATAAAGATGGTAAAAATTGGGTTACCTCCGGTGTATCCAATTTTTTAATGTGGATAACACCATCACGAATCGTGAATGGTTCATCTCATTCTGAGAAGAAGAGTCATACTGATGGCACAGCGGGCGCTGATGTCAAGATTATGGACAGGTTTTTTCGGCACCGAGAGGTGCCGGACTCCGAAAATTTTTCAAAACCCGGATTTCAGCTTAAAACGGCGTGATTTCTGGGTGTTTTTGTAGGTGGAACAGGTCCAAGACCTGCCGGTGAGAGAAAACGGGTGGTATAGATTGTGAACCAGCCGGATTTCACAAGTTGTATCGTGCAACAAATAGGCCTTCACAAGGCGAATTTTTGAAATTCACAAGTGACGGCTTATAAACGGCGTCGTACCGGCTAGTGCCGATAACCGAGATTAAGTAAACCATGAAATGGTCTAGGCAGATTTAAGGCAATTGGTGCGTGAATTAATACGTTCGTTGTTATACCAGTTCACATACCATTTGACAGATGCCCTGAGATCATCAATGGTTCTGTATTCTTCGTGATAAATCAACTCACGCTTGATGAGTGAATGAAAACTCTCGATACGCGCGTTGTCGTAAGGATGTCCCTTGCGCGAGTAAGAATGATCTATCCCAGCGTTTTGCAACGTTCCTTCGAACAGACTTGAAGTGTACTGGCTTCCCATGTCGCTGTGAATCATCTTTGGTTTACCGTTGGCTCTTAGAGCCTTCACGACAACAGATGTTGCGAATTCTTTGGTCATCTCTGAACTCAGTCCATATGAGACAACACTTCGTTTTTCTGGGTCATAGACCGTCGCCAGGTAAACCCAGTCTCTATTCATCAGCTGGATGTACGTGATGTCAGTCGTTAGAACGCCACTCAAATCATCCAAATTCTTCATGAGATTGGGCTTTTGTGGTGTGTCAGTGGTCGTCGTCGGCTTCTTATATGACTTCCTGACCATGCGAGATTTAAGGTTCATCTCATTCATGAGCTCCCAAACCAAACGATCACCAACTTCAGTGTTCAAAATGAACCGTAAAAATGCGGCGATGCGTCGGTAGCCATAGATCCCACGATTGGTGTTGTAGACGGCTTTGATTGCCGTTTTTAGAGCGTTACGACGCATCTCTTGTTGGCTGGGATGCCAATTTTTCCATTGATAATAAGTGCTTCGAGCTATATTCAAAGCTGATAAAACGCTTGTTATGCGGTGTCCCATTGCGAGCGAACGGTCAATGATTTCCAGTCCTAACTCGCGATTTTGCGTTAGTTGTACTTCGAAAGCAACACCGCGGCTCGTTTTAAAATCTCAAGTTCTTCGCGAAGTTTGTCGTTTTCCTTTTGTAATGCGTTTACATCAGCTTGCGTCCATTTTTCGCCGTCCACTTCGTGGACTGCGTACAACTTGACCCAGTTACGGATTGAGTCGACCGAAGGTCCGTATTCAGCGGATAGATCAGTATATGAACAGCCTTGCTTGTGCATCTCAACAAGAGACTGCTTAAATTCTTTTTTGTATCGAATCATATTAAAAAATGCTCCTATGCTATTAGTTTACAGGGCAGAAGAAAATTTGTCCGTAAATCTAGCATAAGAGCAGCGCTTAAAATATTAGCTTCTGTTAGTGCGCTTATAGGTGGATCGGCTGTTGTGTCACAAGATGTTTTTGCTGACACTAATAATACAGCCACTGAAAAAAATCTTGATAGTACTGGGACCGTTGCTGATAAAGATCAGGTGACGTTACCAGATCAAACAAAATCTAAGCCGGATGACAATGTAGACACAAACAGTATTAGTGATAGCGCCTCTCATTCAATGAGTAATAGCTTATCATTATCAACGTCTGAATCAACTAGTACGAGTGCATCTGTTTCGATATCGGAATCGATTAGTAGTAGCGAGTCTACTTTATCTTCGGAATCAATTAGTACAAGTGCAAGGATCGCTACATCTGAAACAAACAAGGTTACCACAAATACAAAAGATAGAATAACCGACACTTCTGATCGCATCAGCAGTAATAAAGTTGGTTCAATAGCCACTAATGTTGAAAGTAATACAGAAGTTAGTTCAGCATCTGAATCATTAAGTACAAGTGAGAACATTTCAACATCTGAATCGCTAAGTACAAGTAACAATATTCTAACATCAGAATCATTAAGCACAAGTGATAGCATTTCAACATCTGAATCAACAAGTAATAGTGAAAAGAATGTTACTTCGGAAACAGCTAACAAAAATGTTAGAGTTTTAGCTACAACTTTTTCGGCTCGATCAACCAATGATGCTGCAGTTTTTCCCGTTACAGATCCAGTTTATCCGGCTGGTATGCGCCGCAATACTGATAACGCAAATAGATATGATTTTGAGTGGGTTACGGTTTATAATAGTCGCGGCACCAAAGTTGGTGATATTTCTATATCAATTGACCGTGGGGGTTCAGGAAAACTATATATACAAGAGATAGATAGCCGTGGAACGATTTATTCACCGACAATTAATCAAGGGACTGCAAGCATAACGTCTTCAGGATTTTCGGGCATAACGTATTATTACGATGGGATAAATGGGAACTATTCTCTAGTCATCAAGAGTAGTAGCTATACTCTTGGAAATAATTATGTCGGCTTTGTACCAGGAATTGTTACTGGCTATGGGACAGTAACTAATTTTGTACCCAAAAACGTTACTCAGACAACAACTTATGTAGATGAGAATGGGCAACCTATCCCTAATGTGGACAAGGTTACCCAAACAGGATGGACAGGTCAGACTTATACAACTTCTGCAGGCCAAGTCATTATTGGTTATTATGCTGATGATGTTAATGACAACGGTTCTGGCACAATGTCACAGTTTGGGGAAATTGGCGCTAAATATGAAAAGAATTATCACGATGGCACCAGCGTTATTTATACACAGTTAGATTCTAGTGGTACTATGCAGGCTGATGTTTATAGAAATGGCAGTAAAGTAGCAACGTATAGTATTCCGGTTGGTCAATTGGTTCAGTATGTTAATGGGTCGACAACATATAATATTACTAATCCTTATATTCCGCAAACTATTAATATACAGTATCAATATAAGCCATTAGCTAACCTAATTATTAAGGATGAGGATGGAACCATTCTTAATGAGACACAGTATACTAATGATATTAATGATGCCACAAAAGCTCATTATCCAACAAATACGTTTACTGACAGGCCAGGTTACATTATTTCAGCTCAGGATCGTAATGGAAACGCTGTTGATATTAATAGTATAAAAAATGGTGATGTACCTAATGATTTAGCTGTTGATACAATAGTAACGTATCAAAAAGATCCGGCTTCTATGAGTACAAGTACTTCTGTTTCTAGTTCAGAATCAATTAGTACGAGTGCCTCAATCTCAGGATCAGAATCAATCAGTACGAGTGAATCGATTACTTCAGAATCAATTAGTACAAGTGAGTCAGTTTCAGGTTCAGAATCAATTAGTACGAGTGAATCCGTATCAGGCTCAGAATCAGTAAGTACGAGTGCGTCAATCTCAGGCTCAGAATCAATTAGTACGAGTGAATCAATCTCAGGCTCAGAATCAATTAGTACAAGCGAATCCGTCTCAGGTTCAGAATCAATCAGTACGAGTGAATCAATCTCAGGCTCAGAATCAATTAGTACAAGCGAATCCGTCTCAGGTTCAGAATCAATCAGTACGAGTGCGTCAATCTCAGGCTCAGAATCAATTAGTACAAGTGCGTCAGTTTCAGGCTCCGAGTCAGTAAGTACAAGTGAATCCGTCTCAGGTTCAGAGTCAGTAAGTACGAGTGAATCAATCTCAGGATCAGAATCAATTAGTACAAGTGAGTCAATCTCAGGATCAGAATCAATTAGTACAAGTGAATCCGTATCAGGCTCAGAATCAATTAGTACGAGTGAATCCGTATCAGGCTCAGAATCAA
>NZ_JAFBEK010000003.1 GCF_016908715.1 Leuconostoc rapi
CAGAAACAGAAACAGAAACAGAAACAGAAACAGAAACAGAAACAGAAACAGAAACAGAAACAGAAACAGAAACAGAAACAGAAACAGAAACAGAAACAGAACAACAGGTTTATGATAAGGGATTGGAAAAGTCACGTACAGGTTTTGCTGCACGTTTTAATCGCTTTTTAGCAAATTTCCGTTCAGTCGATGAAGACTTTTTTGAAGATTTGGAAGAAACTTTAGTTGGCGCTGATGTTGGCTTTGATATGGCAATCAAGATTTCTGATGAACTTCGTGAAGAAGTCAAGTTAGAAAATGCCAAACATAAAGAAGACGTTCGTGATGTGATCATCAAAAAAATGGTTGATATGTATGAGGCAGACGGCGTTGATGAAGATGCAACAATGCATTTTAACAGCAATGGCACCACGGTTATTCTACTAGTTGGTGTTAATGGCGTGGGAAAAACGACAACAATCGGAAAGTTATCCACAAAGTATCAGCAACAGGGCAAGTCTGTTTTACTTGCTGCTGCCGATACATTTCGAGCTGGTGCAACCAAGCAATTACAAGAATGGGGTCAAAGAGCTGGCGTACCTGTAGTTTCAGGTAAAGAAAAAGCTGACCCAGCTTCCGTTGTCTTTGAGGCGGTGGCTAAGGCACGTGATGAACATGTTGATGTATTATTTGTTGACACAGCGGGGCGTTTACAAAACAACGTGAATCTCATGCAGGAATTAGAAAAAATGAAACGCATTATTCAGCGTGAAATACCTGGTGCACCACACGAAGTGTTACTAGTTCTTGATGCAACAACTGGTCAAAATGCTTTACAGCAAGCAAAACTATTTAAAGACTCATCTGATGTTACCGGCATTGTATTGACAAAAATGGATGGTACTGCAAAAGGTGGGATTGTTTTTGCCATCAGAAATGAGATGCATTTACCAGTTAAATGGGTTGGATTTGGTGAAAAAGCCAGTGATTTGCGTGAATTTAAACCTGAAGAATTTATTTATGGCCTATTTAAGGATCTGATTGCATGAATTTTGAAGAAAAAAATCGTATTAATGGTTTATTTGGTTTTTATGGTGAATTGTTGACACCCAAACAACAGGATTATTTGCGTTCTTATTTTGAAGATGATTATTCAATCGTTGAAATTGCAGAGGCTGAAACTGTCAGTCGCCAAGCAGTGTCAGACAACATTCGACGTGGTATTGACCAGCTTGTAAAGTACGAAAGTATCTTACATCTGCAGGCTAATTTTGAAGCGCGCTCGACAATTGAGGTGGCAGTACAAGAATACATTGCAATGTATTATAATAAAGATGTACAGTTAAAAGAACTTGTGTCCCAATTATTGGCGCACGAAATAGAAGATTAAAATACTATTCTAAAAGGGGAAACGTGTTCGACGCCAACGATATAATACTGGTGATCTGGGCACTTAAATACTATGGCATTTGAAAACTTAACCCAACGTCTCTCTAAGGCAATGAAGAATTTAACTGGTCGTGGTCGTGTCAGTGAAGAAGATTTGCGGGCAACGATGCGAGAAATACGTTTAGCATTACTGGAAGCCGATGTTAACTATGATACAGTTAAAAAGTTTGTTGCAAATGTGCGAGAAAAGGCAAGCGGCGCAGATATTCTAGAAGGGTTAAATCCAGCACAACAAATTGTTAAGATCGTTAACGATGAGTTAACAGCAACAATGGGTGAAGAAGCTGTCCCTCTTAATAAGTCACCAAAAATTCCAACAATTATTATGATGGCGGGTTTGCAAGGTGCTGGTAAAACAACGACTGTTGCAAAATTAGCTTACAAACTAAAAAAAGAATCACAAGCGCGACCACTTTTAATAGCTGCCGATGTCTACCGTCCCGCAGCTATTGATCAGTTGGAAATTTTAGGTCGTGATTTAGATATACCGGTATTTCAGCTTGGTACGGATGTTAATCCGCGCGACATTGTACGTCAAGGTTTGGCACAAGCAGCTGAGAATAAAAATGATTACGTGTTTATTGATACAGCTGGACGTTTACAAATCGATGACGTATTAATGCAAGAGTTAAAGGATGTTGCAGAGATTGCACAACCAGATGAAATTCTGCTGACGGTTGATGCCATGACAGGACAAAATGCTGCTGAAACAGCAAAAGGATTTTCTGCATCACTTGATTTAACAGGCGTTGTATTGACCAAATTAGATGGCGATACGCGTGGTGGCGCTGCACTCTCAATTCGTGATGTGACTGGGAAACCAATTAAATTCGTTGGTCAAGGCGAGAAACCAACAGATTTAGATGTTTTTTATCCAGATCGCATGGCGTCACGAATTTTGGGTATGGGGGACGTCTTAACCCTAATTGAAAAGGCGCAACGTGATTTCGATGAGGAAGCACAAGCAAAACAACTTGAAAAAATGCGTGAAAATACGTTTGATTTCAATGACTTTGTTGCGCAACTCAAGCAAGTACAAAGTATGGGGCCAATGGAAGATTTGTTGAAAATGATTCCAGGGATGGCTAATAATCCTGCTTTGGCTAACGTTAATATTGATGCCAAACAATTTGCTCATTTAGAAGCAATTGTCAGTTCTATGACACCAGCCGAACGTGAAAATCCGGATTTAATCAACCCATCGCGGCGACGTCGGTTGGCAGCTGGTGCGGGACGTCCAACTGTTGAAGTTAATCGTATGATTAAGCAGTTTGACCAGATGCGGAAAATGATGAATCAAGCAACGAATGGTAATTTTGGTGGTATTGATAAAATGATGGGTGGCGCTGGTATGGATATGTCATCTATGATGGGTGGCGCCGGTGGTGGCATGCCTACTGGTAACTTTGGTCAAAAAGTTCAAAATTTTGCCATTAAACAAGCTGCACGACGCTTACAAAAGGCTAAGAAGAAGCGTGGTAAAAAGTAATGCAACGATTAGAACGTGTACTGCCGACCTTTGTATTTGTTGTGATGTTAGGTGCCAATTTACTTAACGCACCTAATCTATCAGTACCAGTAGTTTTAATTGCTATCATTATGGCAGCGGTGCCAGGGCTTGTTGTTTTTGGCCTTATTAGATTTTTGATGTGGTGGTTGTTACGTTAACTAGCTAGACTAACCATAAGTTTTTAATTCATAGAGGAGAGATATGTCAATTAAACTGATTGCTTCGGATCTGGATGCCACTTTTCTAAAAAAAGATAAATCCTTCAATGAACCATTATTTCAAGAAGTATTGGATAAATTACATGCACAAGGCGGTCAATTCATTGTGGCTACTGGTAATCACGTTCAAAAAGTACGCGAATACTTTAAAAATTTTGAAGGTCAATATCAATTGATCGCTAACAACGGGGCTGAAGTTGTTTTAGATGGTGAATTAAAGCATGTTTGGTCAGTACCAACAGATGTACCAGCCGTGGTGGATCAGTTAGTTGATAAGTACGTTGATAACGTTGAACTCGGTTTGTCTTTTGTTGCAGCTGATAGGGCATTCATGATTGTTAAAAAGTATAATGCAGCACATCTTGACTTTGCTAAAACTTATTTTCAAAATCTAACCCTAATTGATTCAGTTTCTGAAATTAATGAACCTATTTTGAAGATATCTTTGGTATTACCACAGTTAGAATATGATTTCATGCGTGACGTAAAAACGTTGCTAGGCAATAAAGTTCATGTGACAACATCAGGTTATGGCGCAGTTGATATTGTTAACCCTAATGTTAATAAAGCAAATGCGCTCACTTATATTGCAGAAACACTAGACATTGCACCAGATGATATTATGGCCTTTGGCGATGGTCTCAATGATATGGAAATGCTTGAGTATGTTGGCCATCCAGTTGCTATGACAAATTCTGATGATGCTTTATTGCAACACGATTTTGCAATTAGTGTTGCTGATAATGATAATGATGGTGTTTTACGCACAATTCTTGAAACAATATAACACGCAATCAGCGTGTTTTTTTGTTACCTTAATTTCCGCATGCTTGCGGCAATTAAGGTAATGGAAATGTAAGCGCTTTCTTGATAAACTATAGTTAATATAAGGAGGAATTTAAAATGACGCAAAGTTTACCAAAAGATTTCCTTTGGGGGGGAGCTGTTGCTGCACATCAACTTGAAGGTGCTTGGCAAGCAGGAGGTAAGGGTATCAGTGTTGCAGATGTGATGACTGCTGGTGGGCCGAATAAAGCACGTGGCATCACAGACGGTGTCATACCAGGTGAGTACTATCCTAATCATGAAGCGATTGATTTTTATCATCACTACAAAGAAGACATTAGTTTATTCAAGGAAATGGGCTTTAAGTGTTTTCGAACATCAATTGCTTGGACGCGAATATATCCGACGGGAGATGAAACAGAACCCAATGAAGCAGGTCTAAAGTTTTATGATGATTTGTTTGATGAATTACTCAAAAATGATATTGAGCCCGTTGTAACGCTTTCTCATTTTGAATTACCATATCACTTGGTAACGAAATATGGTGGATTTCGCAATCGTGCATTAATTGATTTATTTGTAAAATTTGCAACAACGTGTTTACAACGTTATCAAGGCAAAGTTAAATACTGGATGACGTTTAACGAAATCAACAATCAAGCAAATTATGAAAATGATTTCTCTGTGTTCACTAATTCTGGATTACATTTTGAGCCAGGTGAAAACCGTGAAGAGGGGATGTATCAAGCAGCTCATAATGAATTAGTGGCCAGCGCACGCGTAGTTAAAATTGGACACGATATTAATCCAGATCTAAAAATAGGCTGTATGATTGCTATGGGACCAGTTTATCCAGCAACAATGGCCCCAGATGATGTATTAGCAGCTCAAAAAGCAATGGAAAAAAATTACTTCTTTGCTGATGTACATGTTAATGGTTTTTACCCGTCATTTTTAACAAAGTATTGGGCACGTAAAGGTTTTGAAATTAATGTGACGGTACAAGATAAACAAGATTTGCATGATGGCACAGTCGATTATATCGGATTTAGTTATTATATGTCGCATGCAATTCAAAAAGATGATGTGCGTTCGTTTGACGATTTGACCATGCAAAATAGCCTCGTTCGGAATACTTATTTAGAAGCAAGTGATTGGGGATGGCAGATTGACCCTAAGGGCTTGCGTTACGCGTTAAATTGGTTTACTGATAAATATCATCTACCTTTGTTTATTGTTGAAAACGGTTTTGGCGCATATGACAAGGTCGAACCTGACGGATCGATACATGATGATTATCGGATTGACTATTTGAGAGAGCATATACGTCAAATGAAATTAGCGGTCACAGAAGATGGGGTTGATTTGATCGGGTACACACCATGGGGCTGCATTGATTTAGTGTCGGCGGGCACTGGTGAAATGGATAAGCGTTATGGCTTCATATATGTGGATAAAAATAACAAAAATGAAGGGTCTTTAGCCAGATCTAAAAAAGATTCGTTTGAGTGGTTCAAAACAGTGATTGCGACAAACGGTGAGCAGTTAAATTAGAAAGGAATATATCATGAAAAAAGCATTGATTATTTGTGCAGCGGGTATGTCATCATCTATGATGGCTAAAAAAACAACAGATTACTTCAAAGCACAAAATAAGGCTATCGAATTAGATGCCATTACAGCTACTGAAGGTGAAGATGCCATTCGTGGTGGGCAATTTGACTTATATTTAATTAGTCCTCAAACAACGATGTATCTGGATAATTTCACAAAAATTGGTGAAGAGGTTGGCAAGCCAGTTGTGTCAATTCCATTTGATGCCTACATTCCGATTCCAATGGGGATTGAAAAAATGGCCAAATTAGTTGAAACAAATGTTTGAACTAATCGTGTAACTGATAATGAGGTGAGATGATGTTACAAAAAGAGCGGGATTTGTTGCTTTATTTACTAGATAATCAAGACCGTTTTGTTACTAGCGAGGAACTGGCTGAAACACTCTCATTCTCATCAAGAACTATTCGAAGTTATGTTAAAAAATTAAAAGAAAAACTGATTGCAAACGGCGCTCAGTTCGAATCCAAACCAAGCTTTGGCTATCGTTTACACATTGATCACCCGGTGATGTTTGATTTATTTTTAAATGAAAATTATGAATTATCACAGTGGGCAATTAGTACCATCAATAAAACAGATACGATTGATCGTCAAAAATATATATTGAATAAATTAGTTATTGAGAACCAAACATTTTTAATTGATGATTTGGCAGAAAGACTATTTGTCACACGGTCTACTTTATCCAAAGACCTTACATTAATTCGAAAAATACTGGTGCCCTACAGATTAGTAATTGATAGCAAGCCAAACAGAGGCATATTTATTACTGGTTTAGAGCGTGATCGGCGACATTTTATTCTAGATTATTTCTTTAATCATAGTGGCAATACGCTTCAACATTACATGGCAAACAAGTCATTTTTTAAAACAATTAGTTTTGATCAGATTACAATTATTGTTCTGGATGAGTGCCGTGAAGCTGGTATTGACTTAACTGACTTTACGATACAAAATATCGTATTGTATATCGCTTTAAGTGTTCAGAGGATGGCTGGTGGTTTTGAATTACAACCGATTATTCTTGATGACACTGCTGAAACAAAAAGTGTTCATGCAGTTGCTCAAAATATTATTGATCGTGTTGAAACCAGTTCAGAGCTCAATGTACCAGAAAATGAAGTAGCCTACCTAACAATTCAGTTGTTAGCTAAAGGAAAAAATAATAATGTGCCAAGTGATGCGAAAATTTGGCATGATTTAGACGATATTTTGCAAAAAATTGAATGGGAAACAGGTTATCCAGTGTCTCAGGACTATGAGTTACGAAAGAATCTTGTTGCACATCTGAAACCGATGATTGTGAGGCTTGAACAAGGTTTACAATTAAAAAACCCATTATTGCAAGAAATAAAAATGAATTATGCCCCGTATTTTACTGCTGTTAAACATTACCTTAGCTTTTCTGAACAACTCTCGCATTTTGATATTAATGATGACGAAATTGCTTACTTAACACTACATTTTATGGCAGCGATTGAAAAATATAAGGATTTTAATAAACCAAAAGCATTAATTATTTGTGCTACGGGTTTTGGATCAGCGCAACTACTTAATAATCGAATTGCAAAAGAGTTTGGTAAATTTATTCATATTGTTGGTATCAAAGGGTATTACGAAATTGACGACAGTGTACTCCAAGGCGTTGATTTTATTATAAGTGCCATAGATTTATCAACACAGGTGTTTAAAGTACCGATTGTTCAAGTGAGTATTTTTTTAACAACTGTAGATATGCAAAAATTACATCACTTTTTGGATCAACTCGAGGTCAATGCTAGCGTCGGTTATAAAAATTCATCAATAAATGAGCCGTCAAACGAACCATTAGATTATTTTGACCAATTTACAAATAAAACACGTTTTAAAATCTGGCAAAAACCAACAACGCGTTTGGAGGTTTTAGATCAATTAACGCGTATGATTATGACGCATGAACTGCCAGAATTCAAAGAAGATTTTTTAGATCAAATTAACCAACGTGAACAGTTGAGTGCAGTCACATTTAGTGATGTGATTGCCGTCCCACATCCATTGAGACCTATTAGTCAAGTGCCTAAAATTGCTATTGGCGTGATACCAAATGGGCTGAAATGGTCAGACGACTATCCCAATATTAAATTGGTGTTCCTATTATCACCGTCGTATTGGAATAATCAAGGATTGACTGAAACAACCCAAACAATTGTACGTTTGACAGAAAATATCGTATCACAAGAGCAGTTAATTTCAGCAGCTGACTTTAAAACATTTCGGCAACAATTTATGCTGATGATGAAAGGGGGTAAAAATTGATGAATTCTGAAGAAATTCAAGTCATAGCCTTTGAAATTATTTTGCACAGTGGCAACTCACGGACGAATATACACGAATCTTTTGATGCGATGCGTCATAAAAATTTTGAATTAGCTGATCAAAAATTAAAACAATCAAACGATGAATTATTATTAGCACACAAGTCACAAACAAAGTTATTACAAAGCTATGCCGCGGGCACGAAAATTGATATGGAAATTATCTTAGTACATGCGCAAGATCATCTGATGACAACTATGGCATTACGTGAAATGGCTGTCGAGATGGAAAACCTTTATAAGGAGGTAAAAGAAATTGAAGACAACTTTGAAGTCGGAAAGGATAACATTAAAGTCTAAAGAACGTCTCTTAGAAGCCAGTATTGAAAAAAATCGTCAGGATATGAGTCTTAAAAGTATGCAATTCAATCGTTTTATATTGATTCGCTATGCAACGGCTTTCTTTTTCTTTGTTAATTTGTACTGGGCTTTAATCATGAGACACACTTGGGTGGTGGCATTACCATTATTATTAATTGCAATCACGTCACTGGCAATTATCGAACAAATAAAATTATTTGGTCAACACAGTAATCAATTACGTTATTCGAAAATTTATTTCAGAAGCCAGATGGTTGCTAATGCCGTTTTAATTGTCAGTACAATGACACCGCTGTTTTCGTCATTATTCCAATTTGTTAATAATACGTGGCAAAACAGGGTGATTGTTTTATTCTTATTGTTACTTGGTATTTTGTTACTATTGGTAGTTAACAAGCGTCTGAACTTAATTTCAGTGGATCAAGATAAATACTATGCACGCTTAATAGCCTACCAGAACTCACTTACAAGCAAGGAGATGAAATAGTTATGGAAAATGGGCGTTTGTTTAACTTCTTACAAAAGGTGCTGCTAAAACCGATGACGAAAATTGCGCAATACCGTATTGTGCGTGCCATTATGGCAGCAGGAATGGCTTCCATTCCGTTTACCATTGTAGGATCAATGATATTAGTATTGAATATTTTACCAACAGTTTTCCCTTTTTTAACCGGATTTTTTAATGCCACATTCTTTAAATTTAGTGACCTCTATATGATTGCTAACACAGCAACCATGGGGATTTTGGCGATGTACTTCAGTTTAGCGATTGGCTTTGAATTAACGCGAATCATCCAGACTGAGGATAAACTAAAAGTTGCGCCACTCAATGGTGCTTTCCTGTCGCTGTTTGCTTTCTTTATGTGTTTACCTGAGTTAGTTTTAAAGGGTGGCAAAATTGTGCTACTTAACACCATCACACCAGATGTAAAAGTTATTAACGGTTTTAGAATGACAAGCACGATTGATCGTATTGGAACTAGTGGTATCTTTACTGCGATTATTATGGCTGTTCTTGCCGTGTGGTTATATGCCTTCTGTGTCAAGCATAATTGGACAATTAAAATGCCTGAGGCCGTACCCGAAGGTGTTTCAAGGTCATTTACCGCATTAATTCCGACATTTGTTATCGCTGTTGTGGTGTTAGCTATTAACGGTGGTTTAGTGTTAGTCGGCACCGATATCTTTAAAATGATTGCCATTCCATTTAGTTTCGTTACGCATATGACGAGCACTTGGTTGGGTATCATGGTGATTGAATTCTTGATTCATGCCTTATGGATCGTTGGCATTCATGGTGCAAATATTATTTCTGCTTTTATTACACCAATTTTCTTAGCAAATATGGTGTCAAACTCACATGGTGCGAATATACCATTTGCTGGTGAGTTTAACAATTCTTTCGCTATTTTAGGCGGTTCAGGAGCAACATTGGGATTGTGTATATTTATCGCTTTACTTGCGCGTTCTGAACAATTAAAAGTGTTAGGTCGAGCGGCTATTGTGCCTTCTTTCTTTAACATTAATGAACCCTTAATCTTTGGTTTGCCTATTGTTTATAATCCTTATCTTGCCATTCCATTCTTTATGGCACCTATGGTGACTGCTTCAGTTGCTTACGCGGCGATCAATTTTCACTTTATTCGTCCAATCGTCATTCAAGCACCATGGCCATCACCAGTGGGTATCGGCGCATTTATCAGTACGGTTGACTGGAAGGCAGCTGTATTAGCGGTGATCTGTGTGATTATTGCCTTCCTAATCTATTTACCATTTATTAAAATCTATGACACGAAGTTGTATAATGACGAACAAGGACGTAGTCAGGCATAAAAAAATGGGTCATGGCGTGTTAATGTATTCTCTGCTACAATGATTTCAAGGAGAGACGACATATGTTTAAAAAAGATGGTCATACCCATACACGTTTTTCACATCATGGTTCTAATGAACGTTTAGATGATTATATTGAACAAGCAATTGCATTAGGATTCACAGAGTATGTAGTAACAGAGCATGCACCATTACCGGCAGATTTCTTGGCGAATTTTACCGGACCTGCTGCGGCACAAAGTGGTTCGGCGATGTTATCAACAGAATTAGTAGATTATCAAAAAGAAGTGGCGCGCGTTCAGAAAAAATATGCGGATCAAATTCATATTAAAAGTGGATTTGAAGTAGACTATTTACAAGCTTACGAACCAGTCATACGGCAGTTTCTAATGGCACAGGCGGATTGGCTAGATGAAATTGTTTTATCAGTTCATTTTTTACCCAATCATGATCATTTAGTGGCACCAATTGATTTTGACCCAGAAACTTTGGCTGCCTATTTTCCAGAAATCAAGCACGCCCCACAAGCTGTTTTTGAAAATTACCTAACAACGATTAAAAAAAGTTTGGATTTTGCGGCGACACTGCCTAATCAGTTTGTCATTCGAATTGGACATGTCACTTTAATTCGGAAGTATCAAAAATATTTTGATTTGCCACCATTTGATGCTAGCAATCAGGTGCGAATAGATCATTTATTGTTACAAATCAAAAATGATCATTTTCAATTAGATTTAAATACTGCTGGTTTGCGAAAACCGTATAATGGCGAAACTTATCCGACCACGGATATAATAAAAAAAGCACGTGATCTTGAAATTGAAATGGTTTACGGATCAGATGCCCATGAAGCTAGCGCTGTTGGGCAAGATTATCATGTTGTTGACTCATTTTTGAAAAAATTAAAATAAGTATTGACATATAATATTATGGGTGTATGATTAGTTTAATCTAATAAAAGCTACTGAAGTCGGAAGAGTAATTGAAGTAACGTTGTACAGGAAGTGCCTAAGCTAACGCATTGAGATGGGCGCCTACGTTTTGAATGAAACACACCGATGAGTGAAGTGATAAAAAATCATTTCGGAAACTCCCGATACCGAGTACACCTGTGTTAGCAGGTGAATGAGTAGATAGACGTAAGTTTATCTAAAATCAAGGTGGGAACACGCGAAAACGTCCTTGCAAACTATGATATATAGTTTGCAAGGACGTTTTTTATTAGAAAAAAATTTAAATTAGGAGTCGTTAATGAGTGATAAAATTTTAGCAGCTGGTTCACATGATGAATTTGGCGCGTCATTAGTACAAAAGCAACAAATATGTCATGTGATTAGTACGACATTGAATTCAAAAAAATTTACGGCAATCAATACACCATTAATCGAAAGAGAAAGTGTGTTTGAACAATATCAACATGATAATGTATTTCATTTGCGCGACCAAGTGGGTGAAAACCTCGTGTTGAGACCTGATCTTACGCTGCCGATAGCACGATTCTTATCTTCTAAGGCACAACAAGAACAAACGCATCAATTTTATTATATTGGGGATGTATTTCGCCGGACTAATTATTTGTCCGGCGAATACAACCAGGAAACACAAGCTGGTATTGAATTGATTGGGGATGCCAGCTTTGATGCAGAAATGAAAGCATTAGATATTATGCTAGATTTTGCCCAACAGTTTGGTATTGCAGATGTTCAAGTTGTCATTAGTGATACGAGACTAATTGATCGCGTGTTGACGACACTGAGTATTTCTAAAACACAACAAGCTGCACTTAAGCAAGCCATTGAGCATAAAAATATGACGGCATTTGAGAAAATTCAACGCACTATTAAGGATTTCCCAGAAAATCTGAAACGCTGGCCTTTAGCCTTTGGCGAGGATGGTGAAACAGTGATGTGGCAATTACAAGATCTGCCTGAAGTTAATGATATTGTTGATCGGTGGTTACAACTTGCTACATTCATTCATGAGCGTTATCCCGATGTAGCAGTTACGGTTGATCTTGCGGCGTCATCCCCACAACCCTATTACACTGGTACGATCATCCGCGGTTTTGTCCCTAGTTTGGGACGTTACCTGTTCAGTGGTGGTCGATATGATCGGCTATTAGAAAGTTTCCAAAATAAACGACTACCTGCTGTGGGCATGGGTTTAAATATTGATACAATCATGACAGACTGGCGGCGTGAAGCAGTCGACCATAAGCCAGTTGAACCAATCGTTGTTGTTTTGGCTAAGGGACGTGTTGAACAAGACACGCGACCGTTATTAAAATCTGCTGGTATCGACACAACGCCATTAGATAACCCAGAACGAAAATTAATATTTGATAGTCCAGATGGTATCTACAGATTTATCTTAGTTAAACCCGGAGATGTTGTGAAATATCTTGATCGTGGTATTGGTGATATTGGTATTGTTGGATCTGACACAATCGCTGAACAAATTCAAAATCATTTTGATGTACTTGATTTAAAAACAGGACAGGCAGAACTTGTTCTTGCCGCACCTAAAAATTTTAAAATAGATGGTGTGCAGCGTAAGCGTATCGCAACAAAGTATCCCAAAGTAACAGGACAATATTTCGCTCAACGGGGTGAAGATGTCGAACTTGTTAAGTTATCTGGATCAGTAGAGTTAGGACCATTAACCGGGTTATCAGATGCGATTATTGATATTACACAAACAGGCAACACATTACGAGAAAATAATCTTGTCGTTTATGATACTGTTGGTCGTGTGTCGACCCATTTACTTGTACGTCAAGGTGCATTGCTTCAATTTCAATCAGAATTAAAGCAAGTCATCGATAACTTGATCACACGATTGAGTTAGAAAAAATAAGGAGATTATCATGCAAATCATTAAAAATGAATCGATCAATCAAATTAAGGCACGTATACGCCAGCAAACGTCAAAAACAATCGACCCACAGGTTGAAAATCGTGTTACTGATATTATTGCAACTGTACGTGAAAAGGGCGATGCAGCGCTAAAAGCATATGCCAAATCTTTTGATGGTGTGTCACTTGATGTATTAAAGGTGAGTGCCTCACAAATTAACCAGGCCATAAAAGCCGTCGATCCTGCAGTGATTAAGGCATTGGAGAAGGCAGCAGCCAATATCCGATCGTTTCACCAATTGGAGTTACAAAAATCCTTTGAAGATTCTCCGCGTCCTGGCGTAGTAAGAGGGACCAAAGTGACACCGTTATCAGCAGTCGGTATCTATGTTCCGGGTGGCACGGCGGCGTACCCGTCATCGGTTTTAATGAATACTTTGCCAGCCAAAATAGCTGGGGTTAAAAATATTATTATGGTGACACCGCCACAAAAAGATGGCTTAAATCAAGCGGTGCTAGCAGCAGCCAAAATAGCTGGTATTGATAGTATTTATCAAGTGGGCGGCGCACAAGCCATTGCGGCACTTGCATATGGTACGGAGTCCATACCAAAAGTAGATAAAATTACAGGTCCAGGCAATGTCTATGTTGCCACTGCCAAGCGTGCAGTTTATGGGCAAGTTGCGATTGATATGATTGCAGGACCATCAGAAATTGGTATTTTGGCTGATGATACGGCTCGGCCCCAAGATATTGCGGCTGACTTGTTGTCGCAAGCGGAGCATGACGTCAATGCGCGAGCAATTTTGATTACAAATTCGGAAAAATTAGCGCAAGCTGTATCTAAAGAAGTAGACAAACAACTGCTAACATTGCCACGAATTGATATCGCGCGAGCTGCAGTTGATAGTAATGGTTTTATTTATCTCGTTGATACGGTTGATGACATGATTGATTTGATGAATGTCGTTGCACCAGAGCATTTGGAAATTCAGTTGGAAAATGCTTATGATTACTTGGCAAAAATACAAAACGCCGGCTCTGTGTTCTTGGGAAAATATGCATCTGAGCCCTTAGGAGATTATCTGGCCGGACCAAATCATATTTTGCCAACTGGTGGCACAGCAAGATTTAGTTCAGCCTTGGGTGTATGGGATTTTCAAAAACGTATCCAATATTTGAATTATTCACAAGATGCGTTACGTGATGATGCCAGCGATGTGGCTTCACTAGCCCGTGAAGAGGGGTTGGAAGGTCACGCACGTGCCATCGAAGTGCGTCAATCATAATAATATCTGTACCATATCAGAAAGGAATTTAATTGACAATGTCAAGAACAGCAACCATTATACGGAATACATTTGAAACACAAATCGCGTTAACTTTAAATATTGATGAACAAACACCTATTTCAGTTGATACGGGTATTGGTTACATTGATCATATGCTCACTTTATTTGCTAAACACGGCCGATTTGGGCTGCAAGTCAAGGTTAGTGGTGACTTGAATGTTGATTCACACCACACAACAGAGGATATTGGCATTGCCTTAGGTGAGGCATTTACACAAGCATTAGGTGATAAATCTGGTATTGAACGTTATGGGGCACAATTTGTACCAATGGATGAGACATTGACGCGAACAGTTGTTGATTTATCTGGCCGTGCATACTTAGTGTTTGCAGCCGAATTAACAGCACCTGTGTTGGGTACCTTTGAGACAGAGGTTGTTGAGGACTTTTGGCAGGGGTTTGCAGATCA
The DNA here is from genome assembly GCF_016908715.1 of Leuconostoc rapi. GTDB lineage: Bacteria > Bacillota > Bacilli > Lactobacillales > Lactobacillaceae > Leuconostoc > Leuconostoc rapi. The sequence goes on from NZ_JAFBEK010000003.1 coordinate 14,684, forward strand.
AGCACACGCTAATGTGCATATTGCTGTTTTGTACGGCCGTAATACACATCACAAAATCGAAAGTATTTTTAAAGCTATGGGGCGTACGATGCGTCAAGCTGTGACACGTAATCCTGATATTATTGGGGTTAATTCGACAAAAGGAGTGATTTAATGTCAAAAGAAAATCCGTTTATTGCAGTGATTGATTATGGCGCAGGCAATATTCGTAATGTCATGAAAGCCATCGACTATGTCGATATGCCAGCGAAATTGACTAAAGATCCTGCTGAAATTTTGGCTGCTGACGGTATTGTTATTCCCGGTGTGGGTGCCTACAGAGCAGCGATGGACAAAATTAATACGTATCAACTGCTTATACCTATTCAAAAAGCAGCAGCAAATGGGACACCAATCCTTGGTGTTTGTCTTGGCATGCAATTATTGTTTGACTCGTCAACAGAATTTGGTGAAACAAAAGGGCTGGGACTGATACCAGGTCAGGTTGTCACATTACCGCAAAAACAAGGCTTTAAAGTACCACAAATGGGATGGAATCAAAATAATGTTGCAATTGAAAATGCGCTTACCCGAGGCGTTAAAGATGAGTTTACGTACTTTGTGCATTCATATTATGTTAAAACGGATGTAAAATATATTGCGGCTAGTGTAGATTATGGTGTGCAGGTCCCAAGTATTGTTATCAAGAATAATATCATTGGTGCGCAATTTCATCCAGAAAAATCGGGTGAAGTAGGTTTGCGGGTTTGGCAAGCCTTTGCAGATATGGTTTCAGATAAGGCGGTGATCGCGTGATATTACCTGCAATTGATTTACTGGGCGGTCAGTCTGTACGCTTACTAAAAGGGGATTATAATGCCGGGACTGTCGTTAACTCTGATCCGATCAAGCAAGCAATACAAATCAATAATGCTGGACTAAATGCCCTACATGTTGTTGATTTGGACGGTGCGAAATCCGGCGTCGCCTCCAATTTTAAAACAATTCTTGATATACGCCAAGTATTTACTGGTTTCATTGAGGTTGGCGGTGGGATTAGAACATTGACGCAAATTGATCAGTATGTGAATGCTGGCATTAATCGTGTCATTTTGGGTTCTGTTGCTTTAAAAAATCCTAATTTAGTGCAACAAGCGATTGAAAAATATGGGAAGTTAATAGCAGTTGGCATTGATGGAAAATATGGTAAGGTGGCGACGGAAGGCTGGCTTGAACAATCAACTGTCAACTTTGAAACTCTGCTGACTGGCATGATAAAAGTCGGTGTTGAAAATTTTATTGTCACTGACATCTCACGTGATGGGACCCTTAGTGGACCAAATACGACGCTATTAGCTCAACTTCAGCATCAATTTAGCCATGTTAACATTATTGCGAGTGGTGGGATAGCAAAGATAGATGATCTAGAAGAGCTTAACCAAGCAGGTATACAAGATATCATTGTTGGCAAAGCTTTAGCGGCAGGAACAATATCATTAACACAGTTGGCTGAATTGGAGGGATAATATGGCATTAGCAAAACGCATTGTACCGGCACTTGATGTCAAAAATGGTCGTGTGGTAAAAGGCATTAATTTTCTTAATCTAAAAGATATTGGCGATCCAGTTGATGCAGCCATTGCCTATCAAAATGCTGGCGCAGATGAACTGGTTTTCCTGGATATATCAGCGACACTTGAAGGCCGTAGCACGATGATAGACATGATTGAACGTGTATCATCAGCTGTTTTCATTCCCTTAACAGCTGGCGGGGGCGTCACTGATTTAGCAAGTATGCGTGCGATTATTAAGGCAGGGGCAGATAAGGTATTTTTAAATTCAGCGGCGGTTGCAAACCCCGATCTTATTCGACAAGGCGCTGAATTATTTGGATCACAAGCGATTGTTGGTGCGATTGATTCAAAGTGGGATGATGTCGCAAATATGCATCGTGTTTATGTCTCAGGTGGTACCAAACCAACAGACCTGGAGACAATGGCGTGGGCGCAGCAGATGATACAATATGGCGCAGGTGAGTTACTTGTGACAAGTATGGATACTGATGGCACCAAACAAGGGTACGATGTCGCTTTGTACCAAGCACTTGATGACGTGATTGATGTGCCAATTGTTGCAAGCGGTGGTGCAGGAGATTTATCTGATTTTGTTGCAGTATTTAAATCAGGACGTGTCGATGCTGCGTTAGCTGCTTCTGTATTTCATTATGGGGAAATCGCCATTCCTGATTTAAAGCAGCGGTTACATCATGAAGGGATGGTTGTCAGATTATGACAGTGGAACAAAAACCAAATTTCAATAAGGCTTCTCAAAATCAGCTTGTGCCAGCTATTATAACAGATGCAACGACTGGTGCTATCTTGATGTTGGGTTATATGAATGAAGCAAGTTATGACTTAACCAAATCAACAGGAGAAACGTGGTTTTGGTCACGTGAACGTGAAACACTTTGGCATAAAGGTGAAACGAGTGGTCATACACAACGTGTTGTATCCATGACTTTGGATTGTGATTTGGACACATTGCTGATTCAAGTCATGCCTAACGGACAAGCTTGTCACACAGGGGCCTACTCTTGTTTTTTTAACAGTGTGTCTGGCGAAACCCTGACAAATAATAATCAAGCGTTGGTAACAAATCAGTGGACAACGGGTGATTTTCCAGAGGCGTAATGGGTAGTAAAGGAGATAGTATTATGGCACAACAAACGATTGAATCATTGTATGAACAAGCATTGGTTCGCAAAAACCAACCAGAAGAAAATTCATACACAAATTATCTTTATACAAAGGGATTAGACAAAATTCTCAAAAAAATTGGAGAAGAGTCAACGGAAGTTATTCTCGGCGCAAAGAATACAAATGATGAATTAATTTATGAAACGGCTGATTTATTATTTCATTTAATGGTATTATTAGTTGAAAAGGGTGTCTCACTTGATGACATTAAAAATGAACTTGGCAGTCGGGCAGGTCAAAAATCACGATTGCACGAGCGCAAGAATTGGAGAGTCGAAGAATGAAAGAATCAATTAAACATATGTCTGCTTATCAGGCAGAATTACCAGCTGAGACAGTTAAAGCAAAGTATGGGTTACAATATTTGGCTCGCTTGTCAGCCAATGAGTCTGTCTATGGGCCAACACCTAAAGTGGCACAGGCAATTAAAGCGACACCAGATGATATCTTAGGTTATTATCCAGATGGCCAGGCGACAGCGTTACGTGAAGCGGTTGCCAAGCACGATCAAGTAGCCCCTGAAAGTTTGGTTTTTGGTGTTGGTGCGGATGAATTGATTCAATTACTAACACGAACGGTATTAACCCCAGGATCAAATATTATTGTGCCAGATCCGACTTTTGGTGAATATGCGATGCACGCTCAAATTGAACAGGCTGATACAAAAAGAGTACCCGTTCAACCAACAACAGGACAACTTGATTTTGAAGCAATGCTAGCCGAAGTTGACGACAAAACGACTATGGTGTGGCTTGCTAATCCCAACAATCCAACAGGTGTGTTTGAGAAACGAGCAGATATTTTAACTTTTTTGGATAAGTTACCAAAATCAGTTGTACTGGTTGTTGATGAAGCTTATTATGACTTTGTATCTGAACCAGATGCTACGGTTGCCAGAGATGTTGAAAACTATGAGAATCTTGTCGTCTTACGTACGCTTTCTAAAGCATACGGTTTAGCTAATTTGCGCGTTGGATATGGTATTATTCAAGAGCCATTGTATGGTGTTATGCAGGCAGTACGTTTACCATATAACTTAAATACTTATCAAATTGTTGGTGGTACAGCCGCCATTGAAGATCAAGATTACCTAAACCAAGTTGTCCGCAAAGTAATTGAAGAAAGAACGGCGTTTCAAACGTTTTTATTTGAAAATCAATTTACTTTTTATGAGTCACAAACGAACTTTATCTGGATTAAAGTTGGCGATACAAAAAAATATGGTGCGCGTTTATTATCAGAAGGCTATCAGGTCAATGATCGTTTGAATGCCGAATGGATTCGAATTGCTTTAGGTACCCCAGAAGATAATCGTGGTATGCAACAAGTCCTGCTTGCGCTAAAAAAGTCTTAATTTAAAAACAACAAGTTGTGTGATAGTTGTTATTGAGTAGAAAGGTTCGAAAAATGTCATTTTATTGAGAGAATGATAATATTTTGCTGAATTTGAACTATCTTACTGCTTTTTTATATGGTAAAATGTATAGGTAAAAGACGTTTAAAGTTTTAATGTTCGTTTTTTGCTAAAAAATAAAATGTATGTCCACAGAGGGACACTCACGGATAGGCGCAAACAGGTCATTGCTGGTTGTTAATCACAAGACTTTCTCCGATAAACCTATCCCGTCTGAAAGCAGCTGGGGAATGTACTAGGAGAAAAATATGTCTGGTGTAATTGTTGTTGGCTCGCAGTGGGGTGATGAAGGTAAGGGAAAAATTGTTGATTTTTTTGCTGAAAACGCTGATGCAGTCGTTCGTTATCAAGGTGGAAATAATGCGGGGCATACAATCTGGCATGGTGAGACGAAATTTGAATTATCAGCCTTACCATCAGGTATTTTGACAAAAGGTCAGCTCGCAATCCTTGGTAATGGCGTGGTTGTCAACCCTGAAGCATTGTTAGCAGAAATTGCGGAAGTTGAATCAAAAGGTATTTCAATTGAAAATTTACGCATTTCAAATCGTGCACATGTGATTATGCCATATCATATTGAACTTGATAAGGCTGCTGAATCAGCCTCAAATAATCGGATTGGTACAACAAAAAAAGGCATTGGACCAGCATATACAGATAAAATTTCTCGTGTCGGTATTCGTGTAGCTGATCTCATTGATCCAGAGGTCTTTGCAAAACTACTCAAGACCTATCTGCCATTTAAAAACAAACAATTGACCAAGCTATACGGAGAAGCAGCTTTGGATTACGAAACAGTTTACAACACTTATGTTGAATATGGCCGTCAATTGGCACCCTATGTTACCGATACATCATACTTATTAGGTCAATTAATGGCCAATAAAAAGCGCGTCGTTTTTGAAGGCGCACAAGGCATTATGCTAGATGTGGATCATGGGACTTATCCCTATGTTACAAGCTCTAATCCGACTGCCGGCGGCGTCATGAACGGTGCTGGTGTTGGTCCTAAGCAAATACAAGATGTTGTTGGCGTTATCAAAGCCTATACGTCACGTGTTGGTGAAGGACCGTTTCCAACTGAGCTACACGATGATATTGCAGATCATATTCGTGAAGTTGGTCATGAATATGGTGTTGTGACCAAGCGGTCTCGTCGTATTGGTTGGCTTGATGCTGTTGCGTTACGACACGCTGTACAAGTTTCTGGATTGACTAAGCTGGCTATTAACTCCCTTGATGTCTTGTCTGGTCTTAAGGAACTAAAAATTGCAACGTCATATACTTATAAAGGTGAAGAAATTCATCATTTTCCCGCTTCAGACACCTGGTTTGAAGGGTTAGACGTGAATTGTGAAACACTTCCAGGATGGGATGAAGATATCACTCGTATCCAGTCATTTGATGCTTTGCCTGTTAATGCACAAAATTATTTAAAGCGTATATCAGAATTACTTGAGGTCGAATTACTAAGTTTTGCAGTTGGACCAAAGCCTGAGGAAACACATCTTTTGAGTGAAGTTTGGCAATAATTTTACTGGTCGGTTTCTACGTGGTAAAATAGTCACATGAAAATACGAAACTCCGATTTATTATTTGTTCACAGTCAGCATGATAGCCTAGATGATGCCATAGCTTCATCAACAGGTGAATACGTTCATGTGGCGATTGTTATTGACGCGAATACTGTCATTCATGCGACATCACATCTTGGTGTTGCAATACAGACTCTGAGTGAATTTTTAGAGGCTTTTGAACATGCGGATGTTTATCGGCCAACGATTAAAAATCTAGATGGCGTTGTTGCGCGCGCAAAACAGTTTGACAAGCGTCCTTATAATTTTTCGTTTTATCCAGATGATTTTGGATTTTACTGTTCTCAGTTAGTAGCAATAGCATTTGCAGATGTATTAATGATTGAAGAGCAACCGATGCAATTTGGTGATGGCAAGCAGGTAATTTCAGATTTTTGGCAAAATTACTACGCTAAACTAGGTGTTGCGGTACCTCTAAATAAGCCAGGAACCAATCCTAGCCAGTTAGCTAAGTTAGATGAATTTCAATTTATTGGCGTGTTATAAGTGATGCATCACTAATTATGATGAAAAAAATTGCCTGATAGTAAGTGTGCTTACTATCAGGCAATTTTTGTGTATTTCAAGGTACGTATGTTTTGACTATCAATCATCGTTTCCAGACAATTGACTATCTTGTTGTAAGGCAACTAATCGTTCTCTTAAGGCATCATCGTATGCAGTTAAATACAAACCATACTTGCCACGCTTGATTAGAACATTTAACACATTAGCGATAAAATCTTGATATTGTGCTGGCGTGAATTGTAGGTCTTTTCTTTTTTTGAAAATTTCTTTATGTGAATATTTTTCTGGCAAAATAGTCATACGATCTGTTTTAGCATCATAACCAAAAGATGGGCCAATAATCATACCAACATAATTCAAATCAAAACCTTGTAATGTATAAATTGTCCCTACTTGCGTGATAGAAGATTCTCGTTTTGCCCAATGTGTCCGTTGCGGATCCCATTCATCCCAAGGTAACGAAAAAGAATCCATTTCAACATTATGGCGACCGTCAATTCTTGGAAATCCAGATGTAGCTACGACACGGCTTAACCCAAACGCCTTATTTTTAGATTTTATTTTTTCATAGAGCGCACCTGCAGTTGAAAACACCTCAAATTCAAAATTACTATCTTTTGGAAATGGTGTGATTGGTTTTTGGGCCGTGAGTTTGTCTAACCAATCAATCTGCGATTCACTAGCAATCATACGATATTGAAAATCCATATTAAATTGCTGATGTGGATGGTCACCTATTGTATTTAATAATAGGTCTTGCGACCAGTACATTTTGGATTGAAAAACCTGGTTAAAATCATAAACGACGACAACAATTTTAGCTAAATTCATTAAATCAGTGAGTTGATTTTCCCCACGATAATGGGCATATGGTTCTGATTTTGAATATAATAAGTGGGCCTCATCAACAAAAATAACATCGTATTGACGGTGGTTTTTCTGTGCATCATTGATGAGCGCAGTTGGTCTGCGAATATCACGCGGATTAAGTCCAGAAAAATCTTTTGCCATATCTTGATAGGCTTTATAAAGTTCGGGATGATTGACTACTAAGGCAGTTTTATAGTGCGAGTCTGTCATATATTGTTTGACTAGTTGCATGAGCACAACCGATTTACCAGTACCGGCAGCGCCTTGAATAATCGCAACGGCATGCTGCTTTCTTAGAATACTGTCATGAATATAAGTGTTTAACTGAGTGATAACATGTTGTTGATCATCAGATAGTTGATCAACCAAAAATTGTGCTTCTAAAATTTTGTTCATTATAGATTACCTCATTAATAAATATTATACTATAATACGTCGTACTTCAAAATAAAACTGGGTGGCATGTGCTTGGCTTCATACCAAACGCATGCCACCCAGTGGCGTTTTTAAAATGTGTACTTTTTAAGCTTTGACATATTCATTTTCGGAAATCACAATGTCATTTGTGGCATCATCAATATCTGCAAATAATTGTGTACTCTCTGGATTTTCTAAATAATAATCTGCTAGGTGATCTGCAATTTTATCTTGTAATACACGACGAAGAGGTCGTGCACCAAGTGTTGGATTATAACCCAACTCTGCAAGCTTAGCTTTAGCGGCATCGCTGACGCGCACACTTAAATTATTATCAGCTAAGTTAGCATTCATATCAGCTAACATGAGATCAACAATTGATAATAAATGTGTTTTTGATAATTGTTGGAATTCAATAATGTCGTCAAAACGGTTCAAAAATTCAGGTCGGAAGTAACTTTCTAAGCGCTGTAATAGACGACTTTGAGAATCAATTTGATTAAATCCCATTGGTGTGTTGCCTGTGTCTGTTGAACCAGCGTTTGATGTCATAATAATAACAGTATCTTTGAAGCTGACAACATGTCCTTGTGCATCTGTTAGGCGGCCATCATCCAAGATCTGCAAAAACATATTCATAACATCGGGATGCGCTTTCTCTGCCTCATCAATCAAAATCAATGAGTAGGGGTGACGACGAACCTGTTCAGTTAATTGACCAGCTTCTTCATAACCAACATATCCAGCAGGGGCACCAATCATTTTCGAAACAGCATGCTTTTCCATATATTCTGACATGTCAAAACGGATTAAAGCTTCTTTACTGCCAAACATTTCGTTGGCAAGCTGCTTAGCTAATTCTGTTTTACCGACACCAGTTGGTCCAACAAAGAGAAATGAGCCAATTGGACGACCAGATTTCGTTAACCCAATACGGTTTCGGCGAATCGCTTTAGCAACAGTTTGAACAGCTAATTCTTGTCCGATAACATGATCTGATAAATGGCTGTCAAGCTCTTGCAATTGATTTGCCTCATTATCCTTTAAGTCACCGACTGGAATATCAGTTTTATCTTCGATAATTTTTAAGATGTCTTTTTCTGTAATGGTTTGAGGCTTAAACATTTCAGGATGCGCCTCGACTTGTACTTTTTGGGATTCAAGTTGATTCGTCTGGTCTCGCCAATAGCTGGCTTTTTCGAAATCTTCCTTATCAATAGCTTCTTGTTTTAGTTTATCAGCAGTGTCTATTTTAGATTGGATTGCCTTAGGATCTGTAATTGTCATCGTTAGGTTTTTCCGTGAACCGGCTTCGTCAATCAAATCAATTGCTTTATCCGGTAAAAAACGTTCGGGGATGTAGCGGTCAGATAAGTCAACTGCTGCTGCAATCGCATCATCTGTAAAACGAACATGATGATAAGTTTCATAGCGTTGTTGAATACCTTTTAAAATTGTAACCGTGGCGTCTTTAGACGGCTCTTCAACTTGAACTGGTTGGAAACGTCGGGCGATGGCGCCGTCTTTTTCAATTTTACGGTATTCATTCAATGTTGTCGCACCAATTAACTGGAACTCACCTCTAGCAAGGGCAGGTTTTAAAATATTACCAGCATCCATACCGCCTTCAGCATTACCGGCGCCCATAATTTCGTGTACTTCGTCGATAAACAAAATGATATCATCATTATCGGCAACTTCCTTCATTAATTGGCGCATACGTGCCTCAAACTGACCACGCATAGCAGTACCCTGCACCATAGCAGACATATCTAAACGGATGACTTCCTTGGAGCGTAGTTTTTCAGGCGCTTTGTTGGCAACAATTGCTTGCGCAAGTCCTTCGACAACCGCTGTTTTACCGACACCAGGTTCACCAATTAAAACTGGATTATTTTTGGTACGACGGTTGAGAATTTCAATTGTACGTGCAACCTCTGAGTCACGACCAATAACAGGGTCAAGTTTGCCTTCACGTGCTTGTTGCGTTAAGTTAATACCGTATTCTTCTAATAATGTTGGCCGTTTCTTATTTTTATCTTTTTTATTCTGTTGTTGTGGACCAAGATTAGCCTGGCCGTTATCTTGCGCGGATTGCATTTGATCGTTCATAGCGCGCATCATTTCGTCAAAATTAATGTTACTAAATCCAAATGGGTCTTGTGATGCCATAGTATCAAGTCGTGCAAGATAATACCACTAAAAGTAAAATCACTTTCAGTTACCTTACACCTTTCCTTTCTATTTAATATGCCTTAAGTATAACACCATAAGATTAAATTGCAATTAAAATTAGCACTCGTTTGCATTGAGTGCTAAAATAAATGTTGTATAATAGATATGAGGTATTAATAATGGATTACGAACAACAACTAAATGATTTACGTGATGGTAAAATTAATCAAATAGATATCACACCAGATACTTTTCCAGATTTCCAGAAAATTTGGCGAGATTTTCCATCTCAGAACCGGATTCGCGGTATTGCGGGAAAACAAGGCCATATCAAATATGTCCGTGCAAATTAGTCGGCAAAAGTATGCTATTTTATGCTACAATACTATAAGTTAAGCATAAAATAAGGTGTGCGCATTTTTTGATAACAGAAAGCACAAAAGGGGCAAGCATAGTGGCATTTTCATTTGGACAACGAAACGTCGGTATCGATCTTGGTACGGCCAACACATATGTATACATTGAAGGACGCGGCATTGTTTTACGTGAACCGTCTGTTGTAGCGCGTAACACGCAAACAAACGAAGTCGTTGCTGTCGGGTCTGAAGCCAAAGATATGCTTGGTCGAACACCCGCCAGTATTGCAGCTATCCGACCAATGCGTGATGGTGTTATTGCGGATTATGACACGACAGTAGCGATGATCCGTTACTATTTACAAAAAGCATTGGGTGGTCGCATTGGGAAACCTTATGTGACAATCGGTGTACCTTCCGGTGTCACCGCAGTTGAACGCCGCGCTGTTATTGATGCTGCTCGTGTGGCTGGTGCTCGTGATGCATATGTCATCGAAGAGCCATTTGCTGCTGCAGTTGGTGCAGGGTTACCTGTTATGGATCCAACTGGTTCAATGGTAGTAGATATGGGTGGTGGTACCACAGATGTTGCAACGATTTCGTTAGGTGGTATTGTATCAAGTCGATCAATTCGTATTGCTGGTGATAAGTTAGATGAGGCGATTGCTAACTTTGTACGCAACAAGTACGATGTGACCATTGGTGAACCCACAGCTGAAAGATTAAAAATTGAAATTGGTGCTGCGTCATTAGAATTAGCGAGAACGCTACCAGATGCTTCTGTTCGAGGTCGTGACTTATTGACAGGGTTGCCAAAAACGATTGACGTTACGGCAGAGGATGTAGCGACAGCTATTCAAGAACCCGTACAAGAAATTGTCGTTGCGATACGTGAGACGTTAGAATCGACGCAACCGGAATTAGCAGCTGATGTTATTGATCATGGTATGGTCTTGACAGGTGGCGGCGCCATGTTGCGAGACATGGACAAAATTATACAAGAGGCGACAAAGGTGCCAGTCTTAATTGCTAATGAACCGCTTGATGCCGTAGCAATTGGTACAGGTGAAGCGTTGAAGTCCATTGATGTTATGCGACAACGTTAACCATTAATTAAGATAATCGAACACCAGCGTAGCGCTTGCGCTACGCTTTTATTTTTGAAACAAGGGGACAACAAGATGCGTAAACTATTTTCGTCACGCGCCGTTGTAACAATTATTATTGCCTTCATTGTGATTGTGGGGTTAATTGCAGGGTCTAACTGGTGGGCAAAACGAACAAACCAGCCGCCATTTATACAACGCTTTGGTAATGATTTAGCTGGCGGTGTTAGTCGTGTTATTTCTGTGCCGACGACAGCTATCGGTCGCACGGCAAATAGCATTGGTAATTTATTGGATACATTTGAAGAAAACCAAGCATTGAAATCAAAAATTGATGAATTTGCACAAGATAAGGTTCGGTTGCAGACAGTGGAAGAAGAAAATGCCTCCCTTAAAAAGCAACTTAAACTAGAAGCCACACTAACTGACTATAAGACGGTGTCTGCCGTAACGATTAGTCGTTCACCAAGCACCTGGCAATCACAACTTGTCATTAATAAAGGCTTAAATTCGGGTCTTAAAAAGGGCATGCCTGTACTTGCTGGAGCTGGTATTATTGGACGTATTAGTGAAGTGAACACGACCAATGCCAAAGTGGCCTTAATTTCAGACACGAGTGAAGATGCAAATCGATTTGCAATTACAATTAAAGGCGAAAATGGCGATGTTAATGGTATCGTCACGAGTTTTAATCGTGAAAAGAACCAATTAATTATGGGACAAGTCACATCTGATAACAAAATCAAATCAGGAGATCTTGTTGAAACATCTGGCTTGGGTGGCGTTATTCCTTCTGGGTTGTACGTTGGTAAAGTAGCTAGTGTTTCTAAAGATGACTATGGTTTGTCGAAGCGTATCAACATTGAACCAGCCGCTGATTTGGGTAACATTACAACGGTCGTTGTTGCAGTATCAGAGATTGGAGCGCAATAATGGCATTTTGGCAGTTAACACGGTTGCGTGTTGTTTATCCAGTTGTGTTGGTCTTTCTTCTATTTGTTGATGGCTCGTTGATGGCTGGTATGGGTGGTATTTTCACTGCATTTCCCTGGTATATTTTACCAACGCTTACACTAGGATGGTTGTTTTATGCCGTTCAGTTTGAAGTAGAACCTGATGTACCACTTTGGCTATATGTTATCGTTATTGGCGTTTTGTTTGATATGTATTATACAGGTATTTTTGGAACATATACGCTGGCATTTGCTGTTGCCGTTGCTGTGATGAAACAGTGTCATAAAGTATTAGACGAACGCTTATTGAGTGGACTATCTGTGTTTTTAATTGGATTGGTCAGTTTTTTAGTCGTAACCTATGTTGCTGGATTTATAATTGGCATTGCAAACGTTAGTTTAACAACTTTTTTCATGTTTGAAGTACTACCAACGGTTATTTTAAATACGGTTATTGTCGCACTTTGTTATTATCCAACCTTATCGTTATTTCAATTTTTGAGATAGCCCTTGACAAATAAAAAAAAAAGCCTAAAATAAGTATTATATTAAAAAACGTTGAGTAGAAGAGTAGTTTAACATTTTTTTCAGAGAGTTTGCGGGTAGTGTGAGCAAATGATTATGTTAAATGAAACACATCTGCGAGTGTGTGATTGAAGTTAAGTAGGTCACATCGGGGTTGCCCGTTACCGCATACAGTCTTTTGACTTATTGAGACGTAATCAGTGATGGTTATGTGATAAGAGGTGGAACCGCGGAAAACGCCCTCTGAATACATATTGTATTCAGAGGGCGTTTTGACGTTTTTAACATAAAAGACTGACAGAGTAGTTTTGTGTGAACAAAATTAAAATCTGAGGTGGAACCATGCTGACGCATCCTCTTGCATATTATTTGCAAGAGGATTTTTTAATTCAAACAGCGTTATTAATAACGCTTAAAAAGGAGTAAATAATGAACTATTTTCTAGAAATTGCCCCAAACTTACTAGCAGGTTTGAAAATGACGCTGGGGGTATTCTTTTTAACAATTATTGGATCTGTACCACTTGGTATTATCGTGTCGCTTGGCATGAAATCAGAATATTTTACAGTACGTTGGTTAATTAATGGCTATATTTGGATTATGCGTGGCACGCCATTATTGTTGCAACTCATATTTGTCTACTATGGTTTAGGTATGATGGGCATCACTTTTCCACGATTTGAGGCGGCGGTTATCGCTTTTATTATAAACTATGCAGCGTATTTAGCCGAAATATTCCGTGGCGGTTTACAGTCTGTACCGCGTGGTCAATATGATGCTGCCCGCGTTCTCGGATTTACGCGAACCCAAACTTTTTTTAAAATCGTATTACCACAGGTTATTAAAATTGTTGTACCTTCATTTGGTAATGAAGTCATCAATTTGGTGAAAGACACGTCGTTGGTTTATGTGATCGGCTTGGGTGATATCTTACGAGCAGGAAATATTGCCGCCAGTCGGGATGTGACATTGGTCCCTTATCTACTTGTTGGCTTGATTTATTTACTGATGACAGCTATCGTCACGGTGTTATTGCGTCGTAGCGAAAAGCGTCTTAATATATGGAGGTAACGCATGTTAGAAATTAAAAAGTTAACTAAAAAGTACAGTAGCAATACAATATTTAAAGCGCTTGATTTAACCGTGCGAGATGGTGAGGTTTTGAGTATCGTTGGTCCATCGGGTATTGGTAAAACAACGTTGATTAAAATATTGGCAGGACTTGAAACGGCTGATAGTGGCGAAGTTATTTTGAATGACGAGCAACTACCAGTCAATGGTACACGTTCCGATGCCAAGGTCGGCCTGATTTTTCAGGATTTTAATCTTTTTCCGAACTACACCGTACTTGATAATATTACATTAGCACCTATTAGTGTCAATAAAATTGATAAAATAACAGCTCAAAAACAGGCTCGCAATATCCTTGAAACGTTAGGTATGGCTGACAAGGCAGATTTGTATCCTTTTCAATTGTCAGGTGGACAGAAACAACGTGCGGCCATCGCACGTGCGTTAGCAATGAATCCACAGATTTTAGCTTATGATGAGCCTACAAGTGGTCTAGATGAAGCTTCAACGAATCAAGTAGCTGAAGTGGTTAAAGCGTTAAAAGCGCAAGGGGTCACACAAATGATTATTACGCATGATCATCCTTTTGCTGAATTAGTTTCGGACCGTGTTTTTGATTTTGCAACGGAGGTTTCACGCTGATGGTAAGTATGAAGAAAAAAATCATTGTCAATTCAATTGTTGGTTTGATCGTTATTGGCATTTTTGGCTGGCTGGCAATTAGTTTGAATTCAGGAACTAAAAATACGTCTCAGAATGCGCAAAAATCAACTAAAACAGATGACTGGCAGCGCATTAAACGAGATAAACAAATTACGATTGGTTTAGATGATACATTTGTACCAATGGGATTCCGTGACAAAAACGGTAAAATTATTGGTTTTGATGTGGATTTGGCTAATGCAGCATTCAAGTCAATGGGCATCACAGTCAAATGGCAGCCAATTGATTGGTCGATGAAAGAAACGGAATTAAATACCGGTAATATTGATGCCATTTGGAATGGTTACACTAAAACTGCAGCGCGTGCTAAACAGGTAGCATTTTCAGACACGTATCATCAAGCAACACAAGTGTTAGTCACTTTAAAGAAAAATAATATTAATCAATTTTCTGACATGCAAGGTAAGGTTTTAGGAGATCAAACAGCGTCTAGTGGTGACGAAACGTTCAATGAGCATCCTAAAGTTTTGAAGCAATACGTTAAGGATCAGAAAGTAATTGGTTATGATACGTTTGATAAAGCATTCACTGATCTGAATGCTGGTCGAATTGATGGTTTATTAATTGATGAGGATTATGCACGTTATTATGTGGCGCATCAAGCAAACCCTAAGAATTATACGGTTACAGTTGGTGGTTTCGCTGTCGATCAAACTGCAGTTGGTTTCCGTAAATCTGATGTTAAGTTACGTCAAGCTGTCAATGATACACTGACAAAGTTTAAAAAAGATGGCCGTATGACACAGATTGAGAAGAAATGGTTCTCAAATTAATGTCTTTTTTAAAATAAAAGCTGAAGGTTATTCGCCGATTGAATAACCTTCAGCTTTTTGCATAAGAATGATGTTATTTTGTCATGAAACTCTGAAAAATGGTAAACTAGTAGTAATATTAAAAACTAGAAGAGGGAATGTATGATAAGAGATTCATTGTGGATGATAGTGCTAGTTCTTCTAGTTATTAACACATTTGTGGCGATTATTACTGTTTTTAGCCAAAAAAGAGATATTGCTACAATTTGGGCTTGGTTACTTGTGTTAATCACGTTACCTGTTGTTGGTTTCTTTATATTTTTCTTAGTTGGCAGTCGTATATCGAATAAGAAAATTTTTCGTTTAAGGACACAGGACCAGCGTGGCTTGGAACAGATAGCAGATAACCAGAGACGGCAACTGCAAAAAATCGAGCAGCTCTTGCCAATACCAGATTCAGCTTCTGAACTTGTTCGGTTGTTTCTAACATCTGACGATGCTGTACTAACACGTGGAAATGATATTCAGACTTTCACAGATGGTTATGAAAAGTTTAAGGCATTATTTGAAGATATTCAACATGCTTCTCATCACATTCACCTAGAGTATTTTACGATTTATGATGATCGCGTTGGCAATCAATTAATTGATTTATTAACGCAAAAAGCACGTGAGGGCGTTGAAGTCCGTGTTGTTTACGATCAATTCGGTTCGCAGGGACAACATCATGATATGTATAAGCGATTACGTGACGCGGGTGGTGTGGCAGCGCCTTTCCTCATGCGCCGTTTCCAACTACTCACCTTACGCTTTAATTTCAGAAATCACCGAAAAATAGCGATTATTGACGGTGCTATTGGTTATGTGGGTGGTTTTAATGTTGGGGACCAATATTTAGGTTATTTTAAAAAATTTGGTCATTGGCGTGATACACATATTCGTATCCATGGCGATGCCGTTTTATCGATGCAAAGCCGATTTTTAATGGATTGGAATGCCACTGCTGAAGAAAAAGAATTGTTAACACAAACGATTGACTATTTTCCAGAAATATCACAATTACCAGGGCGCGCCATGGTGCAAATCGTTTCTAGTGGCCCAGACAATGATATGAAACAAATTAAGCAGGGGTTTATGCGTATGTTTGCCTCGGCTCGCTCTGAAATTACTATTCAAACACCTTATTTTATTCCTGATTCTGCTGTTTTAGAAACACTTGAAATTGCTGTCATGTCAGGCATCCGTGTCCGTTTAATGATTCCAAACAAGCCCGACCACCCACTTGTTTACCGCGCAACACAATATTATGCTAAAGAGCTTATTGAACTTGGCGCAGAAGTTTATCGTTACGATGGTGGCTTTTTGCACAGTAAAGTTGTGATTATTGATCATGAGATAGGCACGGTTGGTTCGGCCAACATGGACATTCGGTCGTTCGTTTTGAATTTTGAGACAAATGCTTTTGTGTATGATCCCGAGTTTGCGACCCATTTAGAAACATTATTTGAAAAAGATATTGACAGTTCAACAAGATTAACAATCGAGGATTTTGAAAAGCAATCATTCTGGCTCACCTTTTTACAAAAGTTCAGCCGTCTATTTTCCCCAATACTATGAAAAAAATACAACTTAAAAAAGGTGTGAACCTTGTCGTTCTACCAACAACACAATTTAAAACGCTCCATATCGCAGTAGATTTTGTCGCGCCTTTGCAGGATACTGATGTCGCGGCGCGATCGCTGTTAACTTATTTAACTGCTGTGAGTTCAAAAAAATATCCTAGTCAGCAAGTTGTCGCCCAGGAAACAATTAACTTGTATGGCGCACAGTATCAAACAGATGTTCTACGTTTTGGACAAACGCACCATGTGCGTTATACATTGCAAGTACCGGCACCAATCTATGTTGGACAAAAAAATACATTGTTGCATGATGCTTTTAATTTCTTGCGTGACATGATTTTTGATCCGTTAGTTGAAAATAACCAATTTGATCAAGTAACATTTGCCAAGGAACAGCAGAGTTTAATCAATGAATTAGATAGTTTGAGCGATGATAAAAACCGCTATGCGGTGTCTAAGCTACGTGAACTAACCTATAATGAACCCACGATGAAAGTATCCTCATCAGGTCGTGTGAGTGCTGTTAAAGCGCTCACCTCAGCCGATGTTTACGCGGCTTATCAGAACATGATGACCGACGATACGATGAATCTGATTGTTTTCGGTGATGTTGATGAATCACGTATCGTGTCAGAATTTAAAACCTGGCCATTAGTAGATCACCAAGAAAAAAACTTACAACCATTTTATCGACAAGAACTGTTAGAAACGCCACATGAATCGTTTGAAACGCAAGCAGATATTAACCAAGCGATTTTAACGTTAGGTTATCGCCTAGCTTTGGCACCTGATGATCCAAGGCGATTCGTTGCATTAGTAATGAATGCGCTCTTTGGGGGTTCACCGCTATCTAAGCTATTTGTCAATGTCCGTGAAAAAGAATCGCTTGCATATAGTATTTATTCGCGTTGGCAACATGATACTGGCTTTATGATTGTTGCGGCAGGACTTGATGTGGATAAAGTGTCACAAACGAAACATATGATCCAAGCACAAATAACAGCAATTCAATCAGGAGATTTTAGTGATGATACCTTGTCGGCTGTTAAATCGAGTTTAATTAATGATTATTTAAGCCAACAAGATTCACCAACAAGTGAAATTGAGCTTGCTTTTTCACGTTTATTGACACATCGTGAGACGCGGGTTAATGATTGGGTTCGTGCTGTGGAGTCTGTCACAGCATCTGACGTGGCTAAACTAGCAGGGAACGTTATCTTGCAAAGTCAGTTTACATTATTACCCGAGGCCTAATTCATGATAGAAAAACAATATCCAAATTTGAAAGAAACTGTGTTAACAGAAACATTAAATAACGGGTTAAAAGTTGTCCTGATTCCAAAAGCTGATTATCATAAGACGTTTGCGGTGATGACAACCCCTTTTGGCGCTTTAGATACGCGATTTCAGATGAATGATGAGTTACCAATTGATATCCCGGCGGGGACGGCTCACTTTTTAGAACATAAGTTATTTGAAAAAGAACATAGTGATGCATTTACGCGTTTTGGTGAACTTGGCGCTGATGCCAATGCGTTCACCAACGCTTATCAAACGAGTTATCTCTTCTCAACAACTCAAAATTTAAAACAAGCACTTGAACATTTATTGGATTTTGTTCAACAACCTTATTTTAGTGACAAAACAATTGCTAAAGAACAAGGAATCATTGGTCAAGAGATTCAGATGTATGAGGATGATTCTAATTGGGCCGTTTATATGGGATTGTTACAACTCATGTACCCAAACGCCCCTTTAGCAGAAGATATCGCGGGAACCAAAGCATCTATTGCCAAAATCACACCAGCGCTGTTATACAATATTCATCGCGCTTTTTACCAACCAAAACAAATGACTATACAGCTAGTTGGCCGTTTTGATCCCAAGACGATTTTAGCAATCATTCAAGAAAACCAAAATAAGAAACATTTTGATGATGTTGCAGTGCAACGTTTTGAAGCCCCAATTACACCGCCAAATAAGCAAGTGGCATTCAAAAAATTTGATGTGTCACGTCCTAAAATAGCATTAGGTATAAGATTGCCAGAAAATAATTTAACAGGGCAAGAAGCTACTAAGTTCATGTTGGTAGCTGATATTTTAGCTGATATGTTGTTTGGTGAGCAGACAGACTGGTATCAAAACCTGTATAATAAAGGTATTATCGATACTGAATTTGAAACATCATTTGATTTGCTCCGTAGTTATCAATTTGTTAGTTTCTTTTCAGAAACAACGGAGTACGATAAACTAGCTGACGCAATTGCACAACAAATTGCTAATTATCGGACAGTCCTTGCAGGTAAGATGAGTGATTTTGAATCGTTACGACGGGCAACCTTAGGGGAAGGTATTCAACGTTTGAATTCTTTAGAAAGTATTGCTTTGCGTGGGGATGATGTGCTTTTTGGTACTAATTTATTTGATAAAATTATGTTACTACAAGAATTAACGTATAATGATATATTAGATAGCGCTGAAAAAATATATCAAAACGCTCAGTTACAACGTTTTGTTTTGCAAAAATAGTATTGGGAAAAATATGACTGAAACTTTGACAAATCAGATAGGTGAGCAGTTAAAAACTGCTCGTCTTAAGAAAAATTTAACATTGGACGATGTTCAAGCATCAACTAAGATTCAGAGAAGATATCTTGAAGCGATTGAAAACAATAACCTCGGTATTTTGCCAGGAGATTTTTACGTGCGTGCGTTTATTCGACAGTATGCCATGGCCGTTGGGTTAAATCCAGAAGATTTGTTAGGTGAAACACCGGCCTCAATTTCTCGAACCAATGATCTCAGTCGCGCGCATCGAGATAATGACGGGGTCGTACGTGCAGGCTTGGACTCCTCGCCATCTGCCCAGTCACGCCTATCAAACATGTTGCCAACAATTTGGATGGTTGCGTTGATTGTTGTGGCATTAATTGCTGTTTGGTTTGTGTTAACACACGTGACTATTGGTAGGCAACAAAGTAACGATAGCGGCAATGTATCAGTTTCAACAACAAACGTCCCTGATGATACTTCCAAACAGACGTCATCTACAGCCAAAGCATCAAGTTCAAGTAAAAAGAAACCAAAGAAAACTGAAGCTAAATTAGATTTAGGGACACCTGAACAAAATGTTGCTTTACAAACAACTGTCTACAGTTTATCTGGGCAGGCTGATAAGCAGCATGTTGTTAAGATCAGTGCGCAAGGCGCAGGTACAAATGTTAGAGTGACAGCTGGTGATACTGTCTTGTTAAACGAGATGGTTACTGATGAGAAAACGATTGATATTCCGAAAGGAACAGCGGCGGTTAATGCGCAATTTACAAATGTCACCAATGCGGTTATGACATTTGATAAGCAAAAAGTGACTGTTGTCGACACGGCAACGCCGTTTTGGAACGTCTTAGTGAACTTGAATAATTAAGAGGACATGATGAATTTACCTAATAAACTAACTGTTTTTCGTATGATTTTAATCCCTGTTTTTATTTTAATATTGACACTACCTTATCAATGGGCAACTATTAATGTATCAGATATAGCACTACCGGTAAATTGGTTGATTGCTGCGGTCGTTTTTGCTGTTGCATCATTTACTGATTTCCTGGATGGCAAAATAGCTCGTAGTCAACACTTGGTTACTAATTTTGGTAAGTTTGCTGACCCATTAGCGGACAAATTATTAGTTCTAACAGCCTTGATATTTTTAACAAGTTTTGATGTTGTGCCTGCTTGGATGACAGCTGTGATTGTGATCCGTGAATTAGCTATTACCGGACTAAGAACATTGATTGTTGAAAATAACGGTCAAGTATTGGCAGCGCAAATGCCTGGTAAAATTAAAACATTTTCGCAAATGTTTGCTATTTTTTTCTTATACCTTAAAAACATACCATTTGCTTTTCTAGGCTTCCCAATTGGCGATGTTTTATTATGGATTGCGGTTATTTTTACCATATATTCCGGTATAGATTATTTTTGGAAAAACCGCTATGTTTTTTCAGATGGGATGTAAAAGCGCAATAAGCGCTTTTTTCGTATCATAATAATGAAGCGAACATGAACGAACAATTGTTCGCAAAATGCTTGCTTTTGACTTTAAAAGCAGGTAAACTAATAAAGTAAAGTAAAAGGAGTTAGCCACAAATATGGTAACTAAAAAAACGACTAAAAAAGATGATAAAGAGAGCCAAGCAAAAGGTCGCAAAGCAGCATTAGATGAGGCGCTAAAGAAAATTGAGAAAAACTTTGGTAAGGGCTCTGTTATGGTATTGGGGGATAATGCGTTAACACAGGTTGAAACTTATCCTTCAGGCTCAGTTAAGTTGGATGTTGCGTTGGGCGTTGGTGGCTATCCAAAGGGCCGTATTATCGAAGTTTATGGACCAGAATCATCTGGTAAAACGACAATTGCCTTACATGCCGTTGCAGAAGTACAAAAAGCAGGCGGTACAGCGGCTTATATTGATGCTGAAAACGCTTTGGATGTTAAATATGCCGAGGCATTGGGTGTGAAAAAAGATGAATTGTTACTATCACAACCAGATACTGGCGAGCAAGGGTTAGAAATTGCTGATGCGTTAGTTCAATCAGGCGCTGTAGATATGATTGTTGTTGATTCCGTTGCCGCGTTGGTACCACGTGCTGAAATTGAAGGTGAAATGGGCGATTCTCACGTTGGGTTACAAGCACGTCTCATGAGCCAGGCATTACGTAAGTTGGCTGGGACACTAAATCGCACAGGCACAATTGCTATTTTTATTAATCAAATTCGTGAAAAGATTGGTGTCATGTTTGGTAATCCTGAAACAACACCTGGTGGTCGTGCGTTGAAATTCTATTCAACAATTCGTTTAGAAGTGCGTCGCTCAACTCAAATTAAAGATGGCACCGATGTGACTGGAAACTTAACAAAAGTTAAGGTCGTGAAGAATAAAGTGGCGCCACCATTCAAAGTTGCCGAAGTTGATATTATGTACGGTAAGGGTATCTCTCAAACGGGAGAAATACTAGACCTTGGTGCGGAACAAGAAATTATTCGAAAAGCAGGCGCTTTTTATTATTATAACGACATTAAAGTAGGTCAAGGTCGTGAAAAAGCCAAGGAATTTTTGGATGCACCTGAAAATGCCGAAATGAGACAGGAAATTTATGTCAAAGTGCGTGATGCTTTTGGTATAGGTGATGGTGTTTCATCAGAGAACACAGAGCCAGATGATTTACCTGATTCAGATTTAGATCAGACGGATACACTAGAGTTAGTATCTGATGACGATGATTTAACAGATGAACCAATTGTATAAAAACTGTAAAGAATATATGGAAATGCTAGGGCGTTTCCATTTTTTTTGTTACAATGCAAGTAAATAAACATTTGGAGAGGAATGCACTTTTACAAAAATGAGTGTATGCAGATCATGGCAAAAATTTTAGTAGTGGATGATGAAACTTCAATTTCAACGTTGTTAAAATACAACTTAGAGCAAAATGGCTATACCGTAACTGTGGTAGCTGATGGTCAGACAGCCTATGAACTTGTGGGTAAACAGGATTTTGATGCCATTTTGCTTGACCTCATGCTGCCCGTGATGGATGGCATGACTGTTTTAAAAACGATACGTCAGGATAAGATTAGTACGCCAGTGATATTGATTACTGCAAAAGGTGATGAGTTTGACCGCGTATTTGGGTTAGAATTAGGGGCTGATGACTATATCACAAAACCGTTTAGTCCACGTGAAGTCATTGCACGTCTGAAAGCCGTTTTGCGCCGTTCACAAGTTGATCATCATGAATCCGAACGAACAGATGTGATTAGAATTCAAAATCTTGTCATTGATGATAATAAAAAAGTCGTCACGAAAAATGATAAAACATTAACTTTGACGCCACGAGAGTACGAACTATTGTTGTATTTCTCTCAAAGAGCAGGTCGTGTCATTGATCGTGAAACGATTTTAACAGCAGTTTGGGGTTATGAATTCGTGGGTGAAAGTCGTATGGTTGACATGCATATTAGTAATTTGAGAGAAAAAATTGAAACAAATCCAAAGTCACCAGAAGTGCTAAAAACAGTGCGTGGGTTTGGTTATACCATGGTTAATTAAGAATGTAAATTTCTCTTTACAATGCTTTACCTAATCGTGACAGTTTTGCGAGTGTTTCTTTGACACAACGTGCGTAATATATAACTTGTAAACAAGGACAGGCACCCAAGAGCCTCTACTACAACCAAGTTTACATTACATACGCTTCAAAAGAAGCATAGACAAGGGAGAACGAGTCATGAACAAAACAATTGTCGGGGTCATTGGCGGTGTTGTTGTTATTGCAGCAGGTGTCGCCATATATACGAATGCCAATTCAGGTAAGAGTACGGCAAAAAATGAGGCAAGTAAAGCATCATCAACAAATTTGAGTGGTAAGGTGCTTTCGCTTGGCTCAACTGCTTTGCAACCATTGGCAGAACAAGTTGGCACATCATTCCAGGAGAAAAATCCCGGCGTGACAATTACAGTTCAAGGTGGCGGTTCAGGCGCTGGTTTGAGTCAAGTGGCAAGTGGCTCAGCACAAATCGGTAATTCTGATGTCTTTGCGGAAGAAAAAGAAGGTGTTGACGCTTCTAAGTTGAAGGATCATCAGGTGGCAGTCGTTGGTATTGCACCAGTGGTTAATTCCGATGTGCAAGTTGCCAACATTTCAAAGGAACAACTACGTGATATCTTTACTGGTAAGATTACTAACTGGAAATCAGTTGGTGGTAAAGATGAAAAAATTGTTGTTATTAACCGTGCAACGGGTTCAGGTACTCGAGCAGTCTTTGAGAAAAATGTGTTAGACGGCCAAAATGCAGTGCAATCAACAGAACAAGATTCAAATGGTACGGTACAGAAAATTGTGTCGACCACACCAGGATCTATTTCATACCTTGCCTTTGCTTACCTAGACGCTTCAGGTATTAAAGCATTAAATATTGATAAGGTCACACCAGATAAGAAGAATGTTGAAGATAATTCATGGCCAATCTGGGCTTACGAACATATGTATACCAAGGGTGAACCAACGGGGGCAACAAAAGCATTCTTAGCTTACTTTACAACAAAAGACGTACAGAAGACAATTGTGCCTAAATTGGGGTATATTGGATTAACTGACATGAAAGTGACTCGTGATGCAACGGGTAAAGTAGCTAACAAGTAGTAATATAACTGTCAACAGAAACACTAAAATCCGCGAAAGCGGTTTTTTTTGATATGATAGTTATATTGGAGTAGTTTATGAAAAAAAAAGTCTTGAAATATCTATCATTTTTAGCAGTTAATATGATTATGACCGGCATGTTGGAAAGCATGATAACGTTTAATAATCATCAGCGATTCATTGTGGTTAGTTTGATGGTGATTGCGGCAATGTTTGAAATGTGGCTAGCAACACTCTGGGACAATAGGCAACAACAAGCACTACAAGTTATGCAAAAAAGAATACAGTCAACAATAGCCGGAGATATACCACGTGAAGTTTTAATTGAACCAGGATTACCATATGATGGATTGATACGTCAGTTTAATGTTTTACAAAACTATATCTATCATACACAACAAGCAGCGCAAAGAGATGTAACCAACTACCAATCATTACTCGCAAGCTTGCCCGTAGGTGTTATTAATGTGAATCGGCAACATGTGATTGATGCTTTTAATGAAACAGCAGCTAGCTTGTTGGGCATTAATAGACCATCAACGCCAATTGCCGAAAGCTTGGTCATTCGGCAATTTACGCTTTCTGAATTAATAACACAAACCTTTAATACAAAACGTCATCAACAATCAATCTTGAATTTACAAATTGCTGGTGAGGTAAAGCAGTATGAAGTGAGTACATTGTACCATCAAGGAGATTTACAACATGCTGAAGTGATGATTATTTTATATGATTTAACTTCTGTTTTACAAGCTGAACGTATGCAATCAGATTTTTTGGCCAATGCTTCTCACGAGCTCAAAACACCGCTAACTGCAATTACTGGATTTGTTGAGACGTTACAAGGTCCGGCAGGAGAATCACTTGAAACGAGACAGCAGTTTCTGGGCATTGTAGCTGAGGAAGCCCAAAGATTAACATCACTTGTTAGTGACATCTTGGCGCTATCACGTGTCAAACAAAAAAATGAGGCAGTGTCGCTTGAAATGGCAATTCATGACATGGTAGATGAACAGTGGCAACACGTTCAGACATTAGCGCGTGTGAAGCAAGTCACTCTCAAAAATGACGTGCCTTCTGATTTTTTTGTCAGAGGTTTTAAAAATGATGTGGCAACTATTTTACAAAATTTGATTGTTAATGCTGTAAAGTACAACAAACTAAAGGGTGATATTTTAATTACGGCTTATAAAGATCATCAACATTGGCAAATTAATGTAAAAGACTCGGGTATTGGCATTCCAAAAACTCAGCAGTCACGTATTTTTGAACGTTTTTATCGTGGGGATGAATCACGTCAACGTGCGATTGCGAGTGGCACAGGCCTAGGATTATCTATTGTAAATGAAATTGTGAGGAAACATAATGGTGATTTAAAGGTGAACTCTCAAGTCGGCGTTGGGACAACGATTAGTGTGACGTTGCCTTTGTAAGTTTTTTCTTTACACAACCTTTACAAAACATCGTTGTTACTTTTACATCATTCTAAGATAATAAAGGTGTAGTAGTTAAATCTTGGGAGGCATTGTCATGTCGAAATCACATCGCGGCGCGATTGTATCAACAATTGTAGCTGTGGGTATTGTGGCGGTATTTGGAACCGCTTATGCAGCACGAGACAAAGGTGCCACTGGCACATCAATCACGGCAGTTGGATCAACCGCTCTGCAGCCACTTGTTGAAGCTGCTGGTGAGGAATATGCAAAAGCCAATTTGGGCACATTTATAAATGTGCAAGGTGGCGGAACCGGTACAGGCTTAAGCCAAGTATCACAAGGTGCTGTTGACCTTGGTAATTCAGATGTTTTTGCCGAGGAAAAAGAGGGCATTAATGCTAAAAAGTTAGTGGACCACCAAGTTGCTGTTGTGGGTATTGCACCACTTTTAAATAAAGAGAATGGCATAAAAAATCTATCAACTAACCAATTGAAAGCCATATTTACTGGTAAGGTAACTAATTGGCATCAATTAGGTGGCAAAAATCAAGACATTATTATTATTAATCGTGCGGCCGGTTCTGGGACACGAGCCACATTTGAAAAGTGGGGCCTACAGGGGGCCCAGAGTATCCAAGCGCAAGAACAAGATTCGTCTGGTATGGTAAGATCTATTGTTGCAACGACGCCGGGAGCAATATCATACACGGCTTTTGGTTATATTGACAAAACAGTCGTGGCAGCATCTGTCAACAATATACAACCGACAAATAAAAATGTTTCAGATGGTAAGTATCCTATTTGGTCTTATGAGCATGTCTATACAAATGGGGAACCAAGTAAGCCAGTTGCCAAGTTTTTGAATTATCTCATGTCAAAAGATATTCAAAGCACACTGGTACCCAAATTAGGGTACATCTCTATACATGATATGCGCATTACCCGACAAGTAGATGGTAAAGTTGTTGAAAAGTAATTTGTAACATGTAATTACTAATTGGTTAATAGAATTGAACAGTCAAAAAAAATGCGTCTTATATCTCTTTTAAGCGGTACAAACCATGTACGGACTTTAAAACGATGTTTGATGTAATGGAGATAAAATGGATAACATTACACAGAAGTTGATGCAAAAATCTGAATCGACAAAAAAAGATTCGTTAGGAAAGATGATTAGTTTAGCGGCTCTAATCCTAATTGTAATTGTTGTCGTATCGATATTTGCCTTTGTTATGAGCCGTGGATTATCAACGTTCATTACTGGCGGCGTACATGTTAAGGACTTTTTGTTTGGCTCAACATGGAATCCATCAGTCGTTAATCCGCAAACCAAGCAACCATATATTGGTGCTTTGCCGATGATCATTGGCTCATTTTTAGTCACATTTTTAGCAGCAATTATAGCAACACCGTTTGCTATTGGTACATCGTTATTTATGACTGAAATTGCACAAAAACGTGGTGCAAAAATTATGCAACCTGTTATTGAGTTGCTAGTCGGTATTCCATCTGTTGTTTATGGATTTATTGGCTTAACAGTTGTCGTACCAAGTATTCGTCATATATTTGGCGGCTCGGGATTTGGTATTTTATCGGGTACAATTGTATTGTTTGTTATGATTTTACCAACAATTACCTCCATGACTGTTGATACTTTAAAATCTGTACCAAGACATTATCGAGAATCAGCATTGGCTATCGGTGCAACACGATGGCAGATGATCTATAAGGTCGTGCTTCGTGCAGCAACGCCTGGTATTTTAACAGCGATTGTTTTCGGTATGGCGCGTGCGTTTGGTGAAGCTTTGGCTGTGCAAATGGTTATTGGTAATGCGGCATTAATGCCACATAATTTAATATCACCAGCATCAACATTGACGTCAGTATTAACAATGGGCATCGGTAATACTGTTATGGGTTCATTGCAAAATGATGTTTTGTGGACATTGGCCATGATTCTGCTTCTGATGTCATTAGTATTTAATTTAATTGTTCGCGCGATTGGACGTAAAGGAGAAATGAAATAATGAATGCAAAAACTGCTGATAAAATAGCAACAGGCGTGATTTATGCAATTTCTGCTATTGTAGCGCTGATTTTGATTGCAATGCTTGCTTTCATCTTGGTACGCGGTGTGCCACACTTATCTTGGCATTTCTTAACCTCACCAGCAAAAGCTTTTGAGGCTGGAGGTGGTATTGGTATCCAACTTTTCAACTCATTCTATTTGCTTATTCTAGCAATGGTTATTAGTTTTCCAATCGCTTTGGGTGCGGCAATTTACTTGAATGAATATGCTAAAAAAAGTAAATTTACAACTGTTGTGCGTACAGCGATTGAAATTTTGAGTTCTTTACCATCAGTTGTTGTGGGTTTGTTTGGGTTCTTGATCTTTGTTGTACAGTTCCATTTTGGGTTTTCAATCCTCTCTGGTGCAATTGCATTGACTTTTTTCAACCTGCCCCTGTTAACCCGCTCAATTGAAACGAGTTTAGCACAAATTCCTAATCTTCAGCGTGAAGCTGGGTCAGCACTTGGATTATCACGTTGGGAGACGGTCATTCATGTTATCTTACCAGCGGCTGTCCCATCAATAGTTACCGGTGTTGTTTTGTCTGCTGGACGTGTTTTCGGTGAAGCAGCCGCCTTAATTTATACGGCAGGTCAATCTGCTCCAGCCTTGAACTTTGCCGATTGGAATCCATTTAACATTGCTAGTCCACTGAGCCCAATGCGGCCTGCTGAAACTTTAGCTGTTCATATTTGGAAAATTAATTCTGAAGGTATTATGCCTGATTTAGATGCAGTTTCGGCTGGTGCTTCTGCAGTTTTGATTATTGTTGTGTTGCTATTTAATTTGAGTGCTCGAAAAATTGGTGCACAGCTTTACAAGAAACTAACAAGTGCTTAACTGTTGCAGTTGTGTCATCCGTTTGTGTGACGCATCGGTCATTTCATGGTACGACAGCAGTATTATTAATATCTCAAATAATTAGAGTAACGGAGAGAAAATGGCTAATAACATCGATCTAAAACCAGTGAGCGAGTTTATCACTGAAAATGCACCAGAGCGTTTCATTTTGGACATGAACTCTGACAAACACGAAATTGCGATATCGACAAAGGATTTACAAGTGTATTATGGCGATAATTTAGCATTGAGTGAAGGCGATTTATCGTTTGAACGCTATAAAATCACAAGTTTAGTGGGTGCCTCTGGTTCAGGTAAGTCAACATTTTTGCGCTCTTTAAATCGTATGAATGACAGTGTTGCAACAGTTAATGGTAATATTATGTATCGCGGTGTTGATATTAATACAAAAGCAATTGACGTTTACGAAATGCGTCGGCATATTGGTATGGTTTTTCAAAGACCCAATCCGTTTGCGAAGTCGATTTATAACAATATTACCTTTGCCTTAACACAACGTGGTCACTACAAAAAACAAGAACTTGATGAAATTGTAGAAACAAGTTTAAAACAAGCAGCATTATGGGACCAGGTTAAGGATGAATTAAATAAATCAGCCTTGGCTTTGTCTGGTGGTCAAGCACAGCGACTGGTAATTGCTCGAGCGTTAGCTCTAAAACCTGATATTTTGTTGCTAGATGAACCATCAAGTGCCCTTGATCCGATTTCTTCTGCCCAAGTTGAAGATACTTTACTGGAATTAAAGAATCAGTATACAATTATTATTGTGACGCATAATATGCAACAAGCAGCGCGTATCAGTGATTACACGGCGTTTTTCCATATGGGTAAAGTGATAGAGTATGATTTGACACGTAAGATTTTTACGCGACCAAAGGTCGCATTGACAAATGATTACATTTCGGGGAATTTCGGATGACAGATATTAAACAAGACAATATACTTGAAACACGAGATGTTAAATTATGGTATGGTCAAAAAGAAGCGCTTCATGGCATCAACCTTAATTTCCCAAAAAAAGGGATTACAGCTTTGATAGGTCCGTCAGGATCAGGAAAATCAACTTATCTGCGTGCTTTAAATCGCATGCATGACTTAGAAGACAATGTGACAGTTACTGGCACATTTGATTTTAATGGCACAGATATTTATGCACCAACAACAGATACAGTTGATCTGCGTAAACAAATTGGTATGGTTTTTCAACAACCCAACCCATTTCCTTTCTCTATTTATGAAAACGTTGCTTTTGGCTTAAAATTGGCGGGAATTAAAGATAAAGCGGTGCTTGATGAGGCAGTTGAAAAGTCTTTAAAGCAATCATCTGTGTGGGAAGAAGTAAAGGATGATTTGCATAAGTCAGCGCTGGGACTATCTGGTGGACAACAACAGCGTGTATCCCTTGCACGTGTTTTGGCTACATCACCAGACTTGTTATTATTGGATGAGCCCACCTCTGCTTTGGATCCTGTTTCTAGTCATAACATTGAAGAGACACTCTTGAATTTACGTGATGATTATGCGATGATTATTGTTACACACTCGATGTCTCAGGCTTCAAGAATATCGGATCGTACCGCTTTCTTTTTAAGTGGTGATTTAATTGAAGTTGATGCAACCAAGCACATTTTCTTAAATCCGCAAAGACAAGAAACACAAGACTACGTCAGTGGTCGATTTGGATAATTAATTGCTCATATATTTATGAGGAGGAGAAACAACATGCGACGATTATTTGATGAAGAGTTAGCAGATCTAGATAATTCATTTACAGAAATGGGAATGCTTGTTTCCCAAACGATTCAAAAGTCTGTTCAATCATTTGTGGATCATGATCGTGAAGGGGCAAAAGCCATCCTAGAAAATGATCACCAAATTAATGAACGAGAAGCAGCAATTGAAAAGAAAACATTCGAAATGATTGCCTTATACCAACCCGTAACAACTGACTTACGTGAGATTGTGACCATTTTAAAGGCTGTGTCCGTGTTAGAGAGAATGGGAGACCAAGCGCGTAACATCGCAAATTCAACCATCCGTGTTAAGGGCACAAAGCATATTGCCAGTGTTGAACAATCTCTTGGTGCCATGGGCGAACAAGTCGCGACAATGGTGTCAACGGTTATGGAATATTATATTAAAAATGATGCACTGGGTGCGGAAGCTATTGCGGATGAAAATCAGTCATTATCAAAACGTGCAGCCCAGGTTCGTTTCGACTCTGTTGAGGGGATGAAAGAGGATGCAGAGTTAGTTGATTCTGCTGCCGATTATCTGGTTATTGCTGGTTATCTAAAGCGCATTGGTGACTATACAACTGATATTGCTGAATGGATTGTTTATAAACGTACGGGTAAAATTATTGAATTAAACCCAGGTTATAACTATTTCATTTAAATAAGATTAATTAGTAAGCATGGCCGCTTTGGTGGCCTGAATCAGACGAAAGTAATCAGTTAAAACGACTAAACTATTGTTTAGTCGTTTTTGTTTCTCAAGATGTACAAAATTTTGGTATAATGAAGTAGTACCTATTCATGAGTAAGCTTGGTATAACAGTATGTTAAGCGCTTACAAAGTAGTATACTAGGAGGTAGTATGAGGTTTTTTGCACGATTAGCGATAACGATGTTAGTTTTTTTAGTGCTTTCAGCACTTTTTCAAGATCAATTTCGTGTTGATAATTGGTTAACAGCTTTGGGCGCAGCTTTAGTGTTGGCAGTATTAAATACAATTATTAAACCAATTTTGACGATTTTAACGTTACCGTTGACATTTTTAACTTTTGGTTTATTTACAATTGTTATCAATGCTCTTATGCTCGAACTAACAGCAGACCTTGTTGGCGGCTTTGATTTTTTAAATTTTGGCTGGGCCATGTTAACGGCGATTATTTTGTCGCTTGTAAACACCATGTTGACAACTGACTTACGCGTAAACGTAGAAAGAAAATAAAATGGCACAAAATTCAGTAACAGTAAAACAATTAGTCGATAATACACGTCTTGAAATTGTGGCTGGCGCACAATACTTAGAACGTGATATTATAACAGCAGACATCTCACGGCCTGGACTTGAAATGACGGGTTACTTTAATTATTATGCACCAGAACGGGTGCAATTACTTGGTATTACGGAAACGTCTTTTTCAGAGCGTATGGGTCATGAAGAACTATTGATGGTATATCGTCGCATGGCTGATGCTAAAACGCCTGCGTTTGTTGTGTCAACAGGGCTACCAATTAGCGAGGAGCTCAAACAAGCGGCTAGTGAGGCGCAAATTCCAATATTAACGTCAACACTAACTTCTTCGCGTATTTTGTCTAATATGACTTATTACTTAGGTGGCCAACTAGCACCACGTGAAAATGTCCACGGTGTTTTGATTGATGTGCATGGTTTAGGTGTGTTAATTACGGGCGATGCCGGTATTGGCAAAACGGAATCGGCACTAGAATTAATACAACAAGATAAGGCGCGTTTGGTTGCTGATGATCGTGTGGATATTTATCAAGAGGATGAAGAACGTTTAATCGGTGAACCAAATGGTGTTCTCCGTAATATGATGGAAATTCGTGGTGTGGGTATTATTGATGTGCAACAAGTTTACGGTGCTGTTTCTGTCCGTTCACATGCAACAATTGCACTGAATATTCATTTATCCAGCGGTAAGATTGGTGAAGCTAACTTTGACCGTTTGGGAAATGATAATGACACACTTGAAATTCTGGGCGTTAAAATCAAACGAATGGTTGTGCCTGTCACACCTGGTCGTAACACAGCTAGTGTGATTGATGCAGCGGCAGTAAAATTCCGCACAGCTAATATGGGTATTGATGCCTTAAAAACACTAGAAAAGCGCATGTCTGCGGAAATGCTAAAAAACGAAAAAACAGATTTGGAGAATAAAAATGACTAAGATAGCGGTTCTTGGTGCTGGATCATGGGGGACTGCCTTAGCCAATACTGCCTCGGAAAATGGGAATGACGTCCGTTTGTGGACGCATAATGCTGATCAGGTAGTAGAAATTAACCAAAAACACCAAAATGTTAAATATTTACCAGATGCCACGTTAACTGACCGTTTGGTAGCGACCAACGATATGTTGGCAGCTGTTAAAGATGTTGATATCGTACTAAGTGTGGTACCAACTAAGGCCGTTCGTGAAGTCGCCAAACAACTTACGCAAGTCTTACAAGAACTATCCCAAACAGTTATTTTAGCGCATGCCACAAAGGGACTAGAACAAGACACTTATAAACGTATTTCCGAGATGTTAGCTGAAGAAGTACCAGCAGCTTACCGGTCAGCGCTAGTTGTCGTATCAGGGCCCTCACATGCTGAAGATGTCATCAAGCATGACTTAACAGCTGTTTCGATTGGTAGTTCAGATGAAGCGGCTGCAAAACTATTGCAATTGGCATTATCTAATCATAGTTTTCGGGCATACACAAATCATGATTTACTGGGTTCAGAGTTATTTGCAGCTTTAAAAAACATTGTGGCAATTGGCTCGGGTATGTTGATTGGCTTGGGTTATGGTGCAAATGCGCAAGCGGCATTGTTAACAAGAAGCCTAGTTGAGATGCGTGAACTTGGCTTAGCTATGGGTGCTAAAGAATCAACATTATATGAGCTCGCTGGCATTGGCGATTTAATTGTGACAGGAATGTCGCCAAATTCACGTAATTATCGTGCTGGCGTGGCACTGGGCAAAGGTAAAAACTTGCAACAGGTTATTGATGATATGGGGATGGTTATTGAAGGCGTAAACACAACAAAGGCTGTTTATGATTTTTCAAAAACCTACCATGTGAATATGCCTATAACGGATGCAATATATCAAGCATTGTACGAAGATAAGCCGCTGCGTGAGGTCATTAAAGATCTCATGTCACGACCACTCAAGTCTGAAGATTAATCTATCCTAGGGCATAAAAGAAGAATAAGAAAGAGAGTAGTAATTAAAATGAAACCAGTACGTAAAGCAATTATCCCAGCAGCTGGATTAGGTACGCGTTTTTTGCCTGCTACAAAAGCCTTAGCTAAAGAAATGTTACCAATCGTAGATACACCAACAATAGAATACATTGTTCGTGAGGCCATTGCTTCAGGCATTGAGGATATTGTTATTGTTGATGGTAAGTCAAAACGATCGATTGAAGATCATTTTGATTCAAACCCTGAGCTGGAAAATAACTTACGTGATAAGGGTAAGGATGAATTACTAAAGATTGTCCAAGAAACAACCGATATTAATATGTACTTTATTCGCCAATCACATCCCAAAGGTTTAGGTGATGCTGTGTTAACAGCTAAAGCCTTTATTGGTGACGAACCATTTGTGGTCTTATTAGGGGATGACCTAATGGAAGACGACGTGCCATTAACAAAGCAACTAATCCAACGCTATGAAGAGACTGGTGAATCAACGTTGGCTGTTATGAAAGTGCCTCATGATCAAGTTTCTGAATATGGCGTAATTGATCCAGCAGCTGAAGCTTCAAACGGCTTATATCGTGTCAAATCATTTGTTGAAAAACCTAAACCAGAAGATGCGCCATCTGATCTAGCAATTATTGGACGTTATTTGTTAACACCTGAAATATTCGAAGAATTAGAAAACACGAAGCCGGGCAAAGGTAATGAAATACAACTAACAGATGCCATTGATTCATTAAATAATCGCCAACATGTTTATGCTCATCAATTTAAAGGCAATCGTTATGACATCGGTTCAAAAATTGGTTTCTTAGAAACCAACATTGAGTTTGGACTCAAGCATCCACAAACCAAAGATCAATTACGTGCCTATATTAAAGAACTAGCAGCCAAACTTTAAGATACAGCTATCGTCTAGAGTTTATCAACGTGTTTAAGTTACATGAGACGTATTAAAACGTGTTGGTTAAGAGAAAATCGTTCCGCTCGACAAATAACCTAAACGCGTGTAAAATTAGATTAACAAAAAGTAAGTGAAATGAGGTCTACTCGATGGCAGATTATAAGCAGTATGACGTTGTGATTATTGGGGCGGGACCTGCAGGCATGACAGCTGCCACCTATGCATCACGCGCTAATTTATCAGTTATGATGTTAGATCGTGGCATATATGGCGGTCAAATGAACAATACAGCTGAGGTTGAAAACTATCCTGGATTTGAGTCTATTTTAGGACCCGATTTATCAGAAAAGATGTATGCCTCTTCAACAAGATTTGGTGCTGAATATGGTTTCGGTGTTGTTGAAAGTATTGAAATAGAAGGGCATAATAAAATTATTCATACGGATATGGATAATTATATCGCTAAGGCAGTTATTATTGCTACTGGTTCAGAACATACACATTTAGGTGTTGATGGTGAAGAGGACTATCAAGGCCGTGGTGTGAGTTATTGCGCTGTGTGTGACGGAGCGTTCTTCCGTAATGATGACGTCGTTGTCATTGGTGGTGGTGATTCTGCTGTTGAAGAGGGCCTATATTTAGCTAATGTAGTTAAATCGGTTACTGTGTTGCATCGACGTGATAAGCTTCGTGCCCAACAAATTACGCAAGAACGTGCTTTTGCTAATGATAAAATGTCATTTCGTTGGCACATTGAAGTCACTGATATTCTCGGTAATGGCGACAAGGTTACTGGTGTTCGTGTGATTAATAATCAAACGCAAGAAGTATCTGAAATTGCGACAGGTGGTGTTTTTGTGTATGTTGGTCTCAAACCCAATACACAAGGACTTGAGAATTTGAATATTACGGATAAAGCCGGTTGGATAATTACGGATGATCGTATGCAGACATCTGTTGATGGTATCTTTGCTGTGGGTGATGTTCGGGCAAAAGAATTACGTCAAATTACAACTGCTGTCGGTGACGGTAGTGTGGCAGGACAGGGTGTTTATGATTATATTAGTGCTTTGCCTGCCGAAGTTAAATCAGTGTAATGTGTTTTAAAAAGTAAATTGCCAGCAATTTACTTTTTTTATTAGGTAAAAAATAAAAAAAGTTTTTATTTTTATTTTCTCATAAAAGTGACTAATTCTTTGAAGAATAAGTATTGGAAAAAATATGAAATTTTCTGAAAATAATCATTCTTATTTTCATCTTGAAAAGCGTTTGACAATTGAGGTGCAAGCGGTTACAATTATTTGTGTTAAGATGCACAAAGAAAGTGTCTTTTTGTTTAAAAAAGGAACCGGTTCTAAACCGATATTTTAAGGAGAGAATAATGCAAAGTCAAGATAAATGGGTTACCAAAATCGCATTTCTGGCTATTTCATTCATGTTAACTAGCGCCTATGCGATCAATGGGGCCATGCCTCAAATGACAAAAGCTTTAGGCGTATCTGCAACACAGGTGCAAGCCTTAGCAACGACACCATCAATTGTCGTGACTGTGTTTGTGCTATTAAGTTCGTTCATCGCAGCTAAACTAGGTGATAAAAAGACGATTATCTTAGGGCTATTTTTAGTCGGTGTTGCAGGAGTTGTGCCTTTTTTTGTTAATTCGTACTATGCCATTTTAGTATCAAGAATGGTATTAGGCGCAGGTCTTGGTATCTTTAATTCACTGGCTGTTTCGATGATTGCTGTGATGTATCAAGGTCAAACAAGAGCAACAATGCTTGGCTGGCGTGCGGCAGTAGAACAAATCGGTCAAGCAGTTTTGACGTTTGTCGCTGGTTTGCTTTTGAATATTAATTGGCATGCGACATTCTTGGTTTATCTTTTAGCTTTTCCAATTCTTTATTTGTTTTATGTTCGCGTACCAGACACGTCGGAAATGCTAGCTGATCATACAGCAGAGAAAAAAACAGAAAAGGTTCAGGTTGATTCACCAAAATCAATTAGCCCACTTGTTTGGGTTTTGACGTTGTTTGCTGCATTTTTAGTGATTGACTACATGGCAATTCAACTTAGTTTCCCATTCATGGCACAGAGCGCTGGCGTATCCGGTTTGTTGGTTTCTACAATCTTATCGTTTATGTTAGTTGCCGCAATGGTTGGTGGTCTAGTGTATGGTGGTATGCAAAAGTTGTTTGGTCGGTTTACTTTACAAGTTGGTTTGTTATTAATGGCAGTATCTAACTTCTTAGTAGCTTTCTCAAATCACAATTTTATCATGCTAACAGTGGGTGTCCTATTAATAGGTTTCCCAATGCAATTGATATCACCATTTATATTTAGTCAATTACCTAACTTAGCACCGCTGAAAAAACAACCATTTGTGACGTCAATTGTATTGATTGGCTTTAACGTCGGCGTCTTTGTTGAACCATTTATCATTTCACTTTTGTCTAAAGTAATGGGTAATGAGACAAATAGTGTTGATGAAGCTGCCTACACAACAATTCCATTATTGGGCGTTATTTTGTTAATTATTGCAGTGATAACATTTATCACAAATCGAAAAAAAGCTTAATCAATTTTAAATTTGCGCCTTTAGGTGGCGCAATAAAAGTAACCCAAATTCTATGATAGTATGTACAATGTTTACACAAGGAGAACGGAAATCATGAAAAAACTGACAAACGAAGCGATGCTTATCACATATGCTGATTCACTTGGAAAGAACCTAAAGGAACTTAATCAAGTATTGACTAACGAACTTGATGGTGTTGTAGGTGGCGTTCACGTCTTACCATTTTTCCCATCAACTGGCGATCGTGGCTTTGCACCTGAAGAATATGAAACAGTAGATCCAAAGTTCGGTGACTGGTCTGATGTTGAAAAATTAGCAGATAAGTATTACTTAATGTTTGACTTTATGTTGAACCATATTTCACCACAATCAAAGTATTTTCAAGATTTTTTGGAAAAGAAGGAAGAATCAGAATATTATGATATGTTCTTGAAGTATTCAGAATTCTGGCCAGAAAATCGTCCAACAGATGCAGATATTGATATGATTTACAAGCGTAAGGATAAGGCACCTTTTGCCCCTGTAACGTTTGCTGACGGCACAACTGACCAAGTTTGGAACACATTTGGTGACCAACAAATGGATTTGGATGTTACTAAAGAAGTAACAAAAAAGTTTATTAAAGATTCATTAGTTAATTTGGCTCATCATGGTGCGTCTGTTATCCGTTTGGACGCCTTTGCATATGCTATCAAGAAGTTAGACACAAATGATTTCTTCGTTGAACCTGAAATTTGGGCAATCTTAGACGAAGTACGTGAAATTTTGGCTGCTGAAGGCTCAGAAGTATTACCTGAAATTCACGAACACTACAAGATTGTTCGTAAGATTACTGATCACGACATGTATTCATATGACTTTGCATTGCCATTATTGACACTGTATTCATTATACTCAGGTAAGACCAACCGTATCGCTGACTGGTTACGTCAAAGCCCAATGAAGCAATTCACAACATTGGACACGCACGATGGTATTGGTGTTGTTGATGCAAAAGACTTGTTAACGCAAGAAGAAACAGACTTTACTACTGAAGAAATGTATAAGGTTGGGGCAAATGTTAAGAAGATATTCTCTTCAGCTGCTTACAACAACTTGGATATTTATCAAATTAACACCACATACTATTCAGCATTGGGCAACAATGATGCGGCTTACTTATTAGCACGTGCCACACAAATCTTTGCGCCTGGTATTCCACAAATTTATTATGTTGGTTTGCTTGCTGGTGAAAATGATATCGAACTTTTGGAAAGCTCAAAAGAAGGTCGTAACATTAACCGCCATTATTATGATTTGGCTGAAATTGCTGAAACAACAAAGCGACCAGTAGTTTCAAACTTGTTTGATTTGCTACGCTTCCGCAATACAAGCGCTGCCTTTGATTTAGAAGGTAAAATTGAAGTTGTCAATGATGGTGAAAATGAATTAACAGTAACACGTTCATCAGCAGATGGTAAGACAGTAGCTGTATTGGACGCTAACTTTGCAACTAAAAACTTTACTGTAACTGAAAATGGTAAAGAAATATTTACGACAAGGTAATTGTCAAATTCATAAGCGCCTAGGCGCTTTTTTGCTAGAATAAATTAATGATTGTGGTATATTTTTCAAAATCATACGAAAATAGCGGCCTTGTAAAGGTGAGACTTAACTTATTTGTTTGAAAAGAATTAAATTTTGTTATAATGAACTTATAAAATATAGGAGAAAAACATGAGCTATCAAAAAAGTTTAGCACAATGGCAAGCAGCTACATTGCCTGACTACTTGGAAAAGAATCTATCTGAATACACACCGGATCAACAAGAAGATGCCTTTTATCAAAATTTGAGTTTTGGTACTGCCGGTATGCGTGGCGTTTTAGGTGCTGGAACAAACCGTATGAATATTTTTACGGTACGCCAAGTAACAGAAGCATTGGCAAGATATATTGATGCCCAAGGTGAAACCGCAAAACAGCGTGGAGTTGCTATTAGCTTTGATTCACGTCATTTTTCGCCTGAATTTGCATCAGATGCGGCACGTGTATTATCAGCGCATCATATCCAGTCATATTTGTTTAGGAGTTTGCGTCCAACACCTGAATTGTCTTTTGCAGTTCGTGAGTTAGGTGCCTTTGCAGGAATTATGATCACGGCATCGCATAATCCTAAAGAATATAATGGCTATAAAGTCTACGGTGAAGACGGTGGACAAATGGTACCAGAGGCGGTTGATATTGTTGTTGCGGAACTAGAGCAGATTACAGACATATTCAATATTGCCTTAGATACGACAGATGAATATGTTCAAATAATTGATTCAGATATTGATGATAAATATCTTCAGAATATTGCGACAGTTACAGTTGATAAAAACTTAGTTGCTAAAGAAGGAGAGTCATTAAAGTTTGTCTACTCGCCATTACATGGGACTGGACAATACATTGGTGAAAAAGCGTTGCAACAAGCTGGATTTACGAACTATTCCATCGTCAAGGAACAGGCTGTTATTGATGGTGATTTTCCAACGGTGAAAAAGCCTAACCCTGAAGATGCGGCTGCGTTGGAAATGGCGATTGCTTATGCTAAAAAAGACGGTGCTGATGCTGTCGTTGCAACCGATCCAGATGCTGATCGTATGGGTGCTGCAGTTAAATTGGCAGATGGTAGTTTCCAAGTATTAACAGGCAATCAAATTGCGGCTGTTTTAGTTAACTATTTGTTGACAGCTAAGAAAAATACACATACATTACCCGAAAATGGCGCAATTGTTACATCTATTGTATCATCACGTTTTGCTTCAAAAGTGGCCGAAAGCTTTGGCGTGATTACTGCAGATGTTTTGACAGGGTTCAAATACATTGCTGCAACAATTGACCAGTACGAAGCGACTAAAGAACAGACTTTCTTGTTTGGATTTGAAGAGAGTTTTGGTTATCTCGTTAAACCATTTTCACATGATAAGGATGCCATTCAAGCACTTGTTCTATTTGCTGAAGTTGCTGCTTATTATAAATCTCAAGGTAAAACTTTTGCGGATGGCTTGCAGGAGTTGTTTGAAAAGTTTGGTTACTTTGAAGAAAAGACCATTAGTTTAGATTTTCCAGGTATTCATGGTGTTGATGAGATGGCAGCCATTATTGCTAAGTTTAGAGATCATCAGCCTATCACAATTGGTGGTTTAAAGGTTATCCGAACACAAGACTTTTCAACAGCGACACAAACAACTAATGAAGGTCAAGTGACAACATTACCACAGCCGAAGGCTAATGTTTTGAAGTATTGGCTTGAAGATGGGTCATGGGTTGCAGTACGTCCTTCAGGAACTGAGCCTAAATTGAAATTTTATATTGGCGTAGAATCAGAGTCACAGTCAGCGTCTCAAGCTAAAATTGATGTGATATCAGAAGATTTAATGACTTACACAAAATAATATACCAACAATAGACAATAAAAAAATAATTTGTTATAATGTATGAAGGCCTAAAAGCCATATTAACGATAATCCGCTGTGCGTTTAGTCTAAGGACGAGTGTAAGATTGTCGACTAGGAGAATGACCAATGCGTCAAAATAGTATTTTAGAAAACATTACATCAGCACAATTACGTTCTGATATCCCTGAATTCCGTGCTGGTGATACAGTCAAGGTCTTTGCTAAGATTGTTGAAGGCACACGCGAACGTATTCAATTGTTCGAAGGTGTTGTTATCAAACGTAAGGGTACTGGTATCCAAGCAACATATACAGTACGTAAGATTTCATCTGGCGTTGGTGTGGAACGTACTTTCCCATTACACTCACCACGTGTTGATAAAATTGAAGTAACGCGTTTTGGTGCCGTTCGTCGTGCCAAGTTGTACTACTTGCGTGCTTTGCAAGGAAAAGCAGCTCGTATCAAAGAACGCCGTCGCGACGTTTAATTTATTTAAAAACACACCCCTGGGGTGTGTTTTTATCTAAGTAAAGCATAAAATTAAACTTTTTATTTTGTAATATTTACGTAATAGAACAGCAAAGTCTACGATATAAAAAAACGCCCTCGAGGGTTTATACTTAATACATACTCGAATAATATTTGAGTTTCATTACTCCCCTAGTAATGTTTCAATCAGCCCCCCAATTACTGATTGATTGAGTTGTTAACTTTATGGTTAGCAGCTACCCCCTGACCATTGCCCTCTTCGGTCAGGGGGTTTTTATATGCATTTAGATTTAGTCAAGCAAAGCAAAAGTTATTATGCGATAAAAGACGAACAAATGTTCTTTTTGTGATAAAATATAGATATGACTGATTTTTTAATTGCTAATGATACACGTAAAATTTTACATGTGGATCTTGATGCATTTTATGCCCAAGTTGAAATGCGTGATAATCCTGAATTACGAACCAAGGCGCTGATTATTTCACGTAATCCAGAAGAGACGGGCGGGCATGGTGTCGTGACGACAGCTAATTATATTGCCAGAAAGCTCGGTGTTCACTCCGCAATGCGTGCAGCTGAGGCCAAACGCTTGGCACCTAATGGCATTTTTTTGACGCCTAATTTTAATAAATATAAACTTGTTTCCAAACAAATTCATGAGATTTTTCATACTTTTACAGATAAGGTCGAACCTATAGCATTTGATGAGGCATATCTTGACATAACGGACTTAAGCCAGCCAAGTACGCAAATAGCTGCAGAAATCCGGCATGACATATTAAAAGCGACACGATTAACAAGTTCTATTGGTGTATCCCATAATAAATTGTTGGCAAAATTAGGTTCCGAATTTAATAAGCCAAATGGTGTCACAGTGATCACACCAGAAAATATGTTGTTATTTCTTGACGAATTAAGTATTGGTGAATTTCGAGGCGTTGGTCAAAAAACACGTGAAAAATTTGAAAACATACATATTGAAAACGGCGCGCAATTACGAGTTATGTCTTATGAAGAACTACGCGCATTATTTGGTAAAATGGGCGAGAACCTTTATTGGCAGGCACGTGGCGTTCATTTTGGCGAGGTAAAATGGCAACGTCAGCAGCAGTCGATTGGTAAAGAAGAAACATTTGACCAGATGTTACATCGAGAACTTGATATACAAGAAGAATTTAAAAAACTAGCTGCCAGCATGATTAAAGCCATGCGCACACGTCATCTTGTGGGTCGAACACTTAATATTAAAATACGTGATGCTGATTTTGTGACAACGACACGAGCGACAACGCATGAAAAACCTTGGCCGCTCTCAGAAGAAGCATTTGTCCAAAATGCACAAGTAATATTTGATGAACTGGTGGAAGCGCCGTTTTCCATTCGTTTATTAGGCATGTCCATGAGTAATTTACAATCAAGTGCATTTGAGGAAATGACGTTGTTTTAAACGTGATATACTAGATAAAGGCATACGACGTCCACGTGCCGAGACACAAAATGAGAAAGACAAAATTATGGCAACAATTGAAGTGCAATTATTTGAACAAATTAAACGATACGAGACCATTATTATTCATCGTCATCAACGACCTGACCCAGATGCATTTGGGTCACAACTAGGGTTAAAGGCTATATTAAAGGCAAGCTTTCCAGAAAAACATATTTATGCCGTTGGTAAAGCAGTTCCTGGATTAGCATGGATGAGCGAAGATAGCTCGTTTATGGATGACATTCCTGACAAAACATATCGTAATGCCTTAGTTATTATGGTAGATACGGCAAATGCGCCACGTATTGATGACCAACGTTGGTCGAATGGATTGGAAACAATTAAGATTGATCATC
Organism: Leuconostoc rapi; assembly: GCF_016908715.1. Lineage (GTDB taxonomy): Bacteria > Bacillota > Bacilli > Lactobacillales > Lactobacillaceae > Leuconostoc > Leuconostoc rapi. The sequence continues at coordinate 57,248 of NZ_JAFBEK010000003.1, forward strand.
ACCCTAATGATGAACCTTATGGTGATTGGCAGTGGGTTAAGGAAGGTCACTCTGCAACAAGTACCATGATTTTTGAGTTTTATGAAGCGCTCAAGGACCAAGGGCTTGTTATGACAGACCAGGCGGCACGTTTACTATATATTGGTATTGTTGGCGACACTGGTCGGTTTATGTATAGTATGGATCAGGAAACTTTTCGCGTTGTTTCGGAACTGTTTGGGTACCATTTTGATTATGAAGCTGTTCACCATAGCATGGAAACAATTTCTGAGAGTGCTGCCAAATTATCCGGCTATGTTTTACAAAATCTAACTATTTTGCCTTCTGGCTTTGCTTATCTGATATTAACCAAAGCTTTAGTTCAACAATTTGATTTGCGCGAATCAGGAACGGCGTTTGTCGTACCTTTACCGGCTAAAATTGATAAAGTCAAAGCTTGGGCCATTTTTGAAGAACAAGACGAAGGGAATTACCGTGTTCGGTTGCGTTCACGGACGATTATTATTAATAAAATTGCGAATCAATTTGAAGGTGGCGGGCATCCAATGGCTTCTGGCGCTTGGGCACAAACCTCACAGGATGTTGACCGTTTAATCAAAACAGTTGACGAAGCATTGATGACGCAATACGGTAGCGAAGAAACCAGCTCAACAAATAATTGAGCTTATTGAAAGTAGAGAGAATTGATGGCAGAAACTGCAAACCAATTTGGGCAATTTAATTTAAACCCTGAAATTATTACCGCTTTGACGGCGATTGGCTTCACAGAACCAACGCCTGTTCAAGCAAAACTAATTCCTAGTATCCTGAAAGGCAATGACGTTGTCGGACAGTCACAAACTGGATCTGGAAAAACACATACTTTTTTGATTCCAATATTTAATCAATTAGAACAAAATAAGCAATATGTCCAAGCTGTTATAACAACACCATCTCGTGAATTAGCGGCACAAATTACAAAAGCAGCAAGAGATTTTTCAGAACATTGGCATCAAGATGCTACTATTTCTGAATTTGTAGGTGGAACTGATAAATTACGTCAAATTAAGCAGCTTGAAAAAAACCAACCACAAATTGTGATTGGCACACCAGGCCGTATTAAAGATTTAGTCGCCTCAGGCGCGCTAAAATTACACGCTGTAAAGACGTTTGTTGTTGACGAAGCTGACATGACACTGGATATGGGATTCTTGAGCGAAGTTGATTTTATTGCTGGCGTAATGCCAGCAAATTTGCAAACTTTGGTCTTCAGTGCCACAATGCCTGAAAAATTGAAGCCGTTTTTAAAGAAATACTTAGATAATCCACAATTTGAAGCGATTCCTGTATCAACAGTTATTGCGGATACCATTGATAATTGGTTGCTGGCAACGAAATCAAAAGATAAAAATGATGTTATTTATCAAGTATTGACAATAGGCAATCCGTACTTGGCCTTGGTTTTTGCTAATACAAAAGATAGAGCAAAAGAAATTGTTTCTAATCTGCGCGGTCGTGGTTTAAAAGTTGCAGAAATTCATGGTGATATTGAGCCACGAGAACGTCGCCGTGTGATGAAATCGATTCAAAATTTGGAATATCAATATGTCGTAGCGACTGATTTAGCAGCTCGAGGTATTGATATTACTGGCGTATCACATGTGATTAATGATGATATTCCAGAGGAATTAGAATTCTTTGTGCATCGTGTTGGTCGAACAGGGCGTAATGGGTTACCTGGTCTGGCAATTACATTGTATGGCCCAGATGAAGAAAATGAAGTTGAAGAATTAGAGGCTTTGGGTATTAATTTCAAGGCTAAGCAGATTAAAGATAATGAAATAGTAGATATTAAGGATCGCCGTGCCCGTAAACAACGTGTAGCGACGACTCGAAAGCTTGATCCAACAATGGTAGGTATGGTTAAAAAGAAGAAGAAAATCGTTAAGCCTGGCTATAAACGCCGTATCAAAAAGGCACTTCAGCGTAAGGATCAAATGGATCGCCGTATTTCAAAGCGAGAAGACATGCGTGCGATACGCAAAGAAAATAAAAAACGTGGCGATAATCAATAAAAAACCGCGTGGGTCACTAAATGGTGACCCACGCGGTTTTTTTAACGCCTTCCTGATTGTGATAAAGGCCTAATGACGTTTGTTTGAATGAGTTTGACAACTTCAGGGTTATCTGGCAAATTTGAATGTTGTGCATTATCACCAGAGACGGTAATTTGAGTATAATCTTTGATCTTTTTCTGATAAATGTAGCGTCCTGCAATGACACTTTGGATAGGAACAATACCATCATCAGAGTAATCTTCAGTTCCTGCAATGGAGTACATTGATAAATTGGTTGGTAACTTCTTATTGTTTTGGATGAAATCTTTTAACATCTCGGTGCGCCGTTGTAAAGAAGACTCAGAAAAATTAAAAGGTGTGCCTAATGTCATGAGTGTTGGGACCGTGAAGGTATCACTGTCATAGTAATTTTCAAAATAATCTGTCCAAACTAGACCACCATTTGAGTGGCCGATAGCGGCAAATGTTCGAAAATGATAACGCTCTTGTAGAGAATACAACGCACTAGTTAGCCATTGGGTTTGCTTTTTGATATTGTTATAACCGTCTTCATTATTCTGAAAACCAATAACAATGAACGGTTGTCGATCGTTAGCATTGATATTGCCGCTGTAAACTAACTTACCATCAGTGTTGACTTGAACCTTTAAAATACTATGTGTTGGGCCGTTCGTGTTAATAGTTGAGAGTAGATTATCGAATCGATTGATTGTTGCACTAGAACCAGGAATGAAAATGACCGGTGTCATACGAGAATTTTGAATTTTAGCTTGATTCGTGCTTGTTTGTGCAACCCAATGTTGACTGTAAATACCCAGTAGTATAATTAATATGAAACTCAAACCTAAAATGATTTTATTTTTCATGAGAAACCTCTAGCATAAGACGTGATAAAAATGGCCGATAAATAAGTAAAGAGATACAGAAAATAAGAATTGTGACGATGGTTGATTGGATTGGGGTGGGACTGGCAAGTGTTGGTAGCAGTATGTTAGGTAAATTGCTTGGCGTGATATAAACGCTAGGGTGTATGAAATGGCATGCAATAGCCGTGTAACTAATAAGCATGCTGATGATGTTAGTCATGAGCATTGGGACCAGTATGAGAGGCCTCATAAATAAAGGCAAACCTGAGAATAGTAAGAAATTATTATCAAACAAGCTTGGGAGCCAAGCCAATAGGCCCAAACGTCGAATGCTTTTTGATGTTACAAAAAGTAATAAAACATTCAGTGCTAAGGTATTTCCAATTCCGCCAAATAGTGTAAACGAGCCATAAACACTATATAGGTTTTCTGGGAAAGGTAATGTTGTTAACCCATGGGTAAGCATCGTATCGAGATTTGCAATAACGGTATTAAGCGTTGTTTGGTTATTCGTAAACTCAAGCGGTAGTGGTAACCCCATGATAAATAAAATCGGAGAAAAAATAGCCACAAGTAGTAAACCGAAGAAAGTTGTAAAAAAGGATTGAGATAAAATAGTTGATGAAATTGATTGTAAACGTGGTAACTGGAGCACAATATGAAGTAATTTACCAAATGTGATGATTGTGGTAAGTGACCAAAATAAATAACTTAAGGCATAGGGGGACCGTGTTGCACGGTTACGGTTATAATACCAATAATAAGTTTGGCAGGTTAAAAGTGCGATCAGCGTAATTAGTAGGTAGGGGACAGCATTATAAGCAATTAATTGATTTTTATTAAATAGTAATAGATACGTTACAATTAAATTAGTTAAAACTGGGAGTGTCGTGTTTTGAATGCTTTTTTCTTTGAGATATTGGTGTGTTAATCCTGCAATAAAAATGAGAATAACAGACGCATCAAGTACTGATAGGATATGTCTTGAGATATCGACAACGCTATCTGGAAATGTTGGATATTGATCAAAAAGATTTGTTAATAAGGCATCTGGAGAGATAGCTAGCTTCATGACTAATCGGCAATAAATATCAATGGCCAAAATTGGTACGGATTGTTGTATTGCAATGATAACTGCTTGCATAGTGGGTTTACGATATAAAACTTCATCCCAGCGTTGAGTGGTATTGATTAAGTGTGTGAACATAGCGGCTCCATAAGTTTGTGTTTTTTATAAGTTAATAATATGTTACAATATAAAACATGTGTGATATAATAAATACAATTATTCTCGATATTAGTATGATATAATTACTATTTTGATTATACATGAAATCATAGATATGGGGGGACATGAAGTGATTAAGCAATTTTTTCAGCGGCCGATAATCAATTTTATTAGTCGGACGCTATTTTATTTTGTTATCTTGCTAGCGCTCGTTTATCTTTACAGCTATTCAGGTGTGGGCGAAGGGCACTTTATTTATAATGAATTTTAACTTAGGGACATTAACATGACTATTGAAAATATCATAGAAGCAATCGATACCATTGGCCAAGAACAAGGCGACACAGTTGCTTATGATGAATTGGGAAGAACACAAACTTACGCACAACTGAAAACGGCATCTGATCGTTTAGCTGCTTTTATATCACGAACACAAGTTGCTGATGAAACACCAATCATGATTTATGGTGGGCAACAATTTGAAATGATTGCTAGCTTCTTAGGTAGTACTAAGTCGGGACACGCCTATATACCAGTTGATGTTAATTCAGCATCTGAGCGCTTGACTGACATTATTGAAATTGGTAAACCGGTTTTGGTAATTGCCGTAGATGATTTGCCAATTGAAATTACGCAAGTGCCAGTCATTGATCGGACACAACTTGATGGCATTTTTAACACACCATCTGATTTTGATATGACAAAGCCAGTTCGTGGGGATGATAATTTCTACATTATCTTTACATCAGGGACAACAGGTAAGCCAAAGGGTGTGCAAATTTCGCACAATAATCTTTTGAGTTTTGCTAATTGGATGTTGGGCGAAGACTTTGGGTGGGGATTAGGCAACAATGTGTTGTCACAACCACCTTATTCGTTTGACTTATCAGTGATGGATTGGGTACCAACATTATTATCACAAGGGACATTAAAGGCCTTACCAAAAGCAGCTGCTGATGATTTTAAAACGTTATTTAAAACATTACCTGGCTTACACTTGAATAAGTGGGTATCGACACCGTCTTTTGCTGATATGGCGCTACTTGACCCAGAATTTACGCAAGAAAATCATCCTGCTTTGAATGCTTTTTTCTTTTGTGGCGAAGTTTTGACGACCACAACAGCGCGAAAACTGATTGACCGTTTCCCAGAAGCAAAAGTTTATAATACTTATGGACCAACAGAGGCAACTGTTGCAGTGACAGGGTTACCTATTACGAAAGAAATTATTGCAAATAATGATAAAATGCCTATTGGTTTTGTGAAATCAGATACAGAAATTATCATTCAAGATGCTGATGGTGTTGTCGTAGTTGATGGTCAGCCGGGTGAAATTGTGATTGCTGGTCCATCTGTATCCAAAGGTTATTTAAACAATCCTGAGAAAACAGCAGCGGCTTTTACAACAGTTAACGGACAAAATGCCTATAAAACTGGCGATTTAGCTTTACGTGATGCTGACGGTTTATTGCACTATAAAGGACGCAGCGATTTTCAGATCAAATTACACGGATTCCGTATCGAATTAGAAGAGGTTGCCCAACAATTGCAACAAAGTCAATGGGTTGACCAAGCAGTTGCTGTACCAAGGTATGATGCTGATGGTAAGGTAAAACAACTAATAGCTATTTTGGTAGCCAAAAGGAATCATTTTGAAAAACCAATATTATTGACAAATGCAATCAAAACAGATCTTCAAAATATTATGATGCCTTATATGATACCAAGTAGGTTTATGTACAGAGATGTGTTGCCACTGACCGCTAATGGTAAGATTGATCTGAAAGGATTGATTTCTGAGGTAAATGGGCATGCTTAATTTACAACCTTACGCGGATCCAAAGTACTTTGTGATTTTGCTACTAGCCTTGTTACCAGTTGCTATTGGGTTATATTTTGGGAAACGATTAAATTGGTATGAAGTTGTTGTGTCATTAGTGTTTATCTTTCTGATGTTTGATGGTAAAAAGTATCATGAAGGGGTTGCGCTTGTTGGTTATATGATTTGGCAATGGTTGCTTGTCTGGGCTTACACGCTTTATCGAAAAAAGGCAAACGGGACAGTTGTTTTTTACATTGCGACTTTTTTATCAATTTTACCTTTGATATTAGTTAAAGTGGCGCCGGCAGCAAATTGGACGCATGTGACCTCGTTACTAGGATTTCTGGGTATCTCTTACCTGACATTCCGTTCGGTGGCAATGATACTGGAAACGCGTGATGGCTCAATTAAAGAATTTAACCCTTGGCTATTCTTGCGTTTCATGTTGTTTATGCCTACAATATCATCAGGACCAATTGATCGTTATCGGCGTTTTGTTAAAGATATAACAACGGTGCCAGATCGTCAAAAATATACTGAGATGCTAGAAAAAGCAGTATGGTATTTCTTTCTTGGATTCTTATACAAGTTTGTTATATCATACATCCTAGGAACAGTTATTTTACCCCAGGTAGAAAACTTAGCTATGTTGTCAGCCAGCGTTCATCATGGTTGGACTTGGTGGCTTGTGCCGGTCATGTATACTTATGGGTTTGATTTGTTCTTTGATTTTGCTGGCTATTCATTATTTGCTGTCGCAACAAGTTATGTGATGGGCGTTGAGTTACCAATGAACTTTAATAAACCATTCCTATCCAAAAACCTAAAAGACTTTTGGAACCGTTGGCACATCTCATTATCGTTTTGGTTCCGAGACTATATTTTTATGAGATTAGTATTTTTAATCATGAAAAAGAAATGGATTAAAAATCGCGTGACAACATCGAATGTTGCTTATATTGCAAACATGCTCATCATGGGATTTTGGCATGGGCTGCATTGGTATTATATTGCTTATGGTTTGTTCCATGGTGTTGGCATGGCGATTAATGATGCTTGGCTGCGTTACAAAAAGAAACATCATGTTCCACACAACAAGTTTACAGAAGCATTTGCAATCTTTATAACATTTAACGTTGTTATGGTCAGTTTCTTACTGTTTAGCGGATTTTTGGATAAACTATGGTTCAAGTAACGACTTATAAAAGAAAGAGGAAATAAACATGGCAGTTAAAGAAGAAGTAGTAGATATTTTAAATACAATCATTGGTGAAGACATTTCAGACCAAATGGATGATGATTTTTTTGAAAGTGGCTTGCTAGATTCTATGGCAACAGTTGAGTTGTTGCTTGACCTTGAAACTAAATTTGACATTCAAGCTCCTGTGTCAGAATTCAATCGTGAAGAGTGGAATACACCGAATAAAGTAGTTGCCAAAGTTGAATCTTTGATCGGGTAATCGCCATGAAAAAACGGGGGTTATGGTGGATTTTTGGACCAGTAGTGGTCGCTTTTGTCCTGATTGGTGCATTATTTTTAGTACCGTTTTCTTTAAATCACATCACAAAAAAAGATGTGCGTGAAGCATCTGTGTCTTTTTCAAAAAATGTCTTTAAGGGTGAAGCTGTGAAGAATGCAGCATTCAATGACCATTCTAAGCGTTATGTCCCATTCTTTGGTTCTAGTGAATTATTACGTTTAGATAGTATGCATCCTGCCATATTAGCTGAAAAGTATCATCGTAATTACCAACCATTTTTACTTGGTCAAGCTGGAACAGAGTCATTAACACATTATCTTAGTATGCAAGAGATGACACCAGCATTACACAAAAAGCAAGCAGTGTTTATCGTTTCGCAGCAATGGTTTACCAAGAAAGGTTCAAAGTTAGCATTTCCAGAGTTCTATTCACCTTTGCAGACGGCGGATTGGTTACGACATATTAAAAAAATTACACCGACAGATCGCTTTATGGCACGTCGATTATTGCAACAGAGTCAGATAAAAGATAATGAACTTTATGCAAAAATGATTACTAAAATTAGTCATAATAAACCATTATCAAAAACTGATCGAAAAGTGTTGGCTGTTCGTCATCGCATGTTGCTACGTGAGGATCAGTTATTTTCAAGCTTCTCAAAAAGTTCAAATTGGTCAAAACGTGTTGAACCAGCTTTGAAAAAGTTGCCAGAGCAAGACAATAATAATGAATTGACACGACAGGCAACAAGCATTGGTAAAAAGCAAACATCCAATAATCGATTCCAAATTAAAAATTCGTTCTACAGTTATCGCGTCAAATTGCGTTTAAAGCAGTTGGCGGGTTCTCAGAAAGATTTTGATTATCGTCAATCAGATGAATACGCTGATTTCCAAGCTGTTTTGGCAGAATTTGCCAAACAACATACAGATGTGCTGTTTATTATTCAACCTGTTAATCAACGCTGGGCAAGTTATACAGGTTTGAAAAAAGAAATGTATTATCAAAGTGTTGACAAGGTCAAAAAGCAATTAACATCGCAAGGATTTAATCATATTGCCGATTTGTCACATCAAGGTGATCAAAATTACTTCATGCAAGATACGATTCATCTTGGATGGAATGGTTGGGTTGCGGCAGATCAGCATATTAAACCATTTTTGACACAGGGTTATCAACCAACGAACTATCATATTAATAATAACTATTTGTCAGAAGATTGGCAGAATTTAATGCCAACGACTGATAATCTAGCACAATTTAAATAAAAAATCGCCGAGTATCGTAAATTGAAGTTCACGATACTCGGCGATTTTTTTATTATGAAAAAGGCTTCTGCCCATCTTTATTTGATGTCGTGGGAAAATTGAACGGATCAATTGTGTCATCACCAGACATAGCACTTAAACTGTTTTGTTCTTCTGGCGGTAGGATAATATCGTCAAAATTAAAAGCTAATAGTGAGTCCGTGATAGATTGTTCACGAGAAATCGCGTCATCATCACGCACGTCCACAATTTTAGCATGTTCAACTGTTTCGTGAGTTTGTTTTAGAAAGGTTTCGCGTGCGGCGACACGTTGTTTGAGATCGGAAACATCAACAGTTTCATTTAAATCAGTGACAACATCAAAACTCACCCCAACATTTTTTTTCATTAAATTAAAAGTAGCTTCAGCAATTGCACCAGTTTGTACCTCAAGCTGTTGTGCTAAAAAGCCAGCCTCTAAACTGAAATCAGCAGTTCTATCAAGAGACAGACGTTGTTGCACTAAATCACCTGTGAGGTACCAACGTTGATTTTTACTGTCCTGTGAGGCAATTTCCAAGTGACCAAAACCAGCATGGTCGAAAAAATCAGTCACTGAACTTAGTGTGTCAGTTGGAAATTGGCGCGCGATTTCTTTTCCTGCCCAGTAAAGAATATGAGGGTAGTCCTCTTGTAGCAGATTTTTCAAGAGACCATCACGTAGCAGTGTTAAGGCGAAACTGTTAACTTGAAAATTTGTTTGTAAAATTTTATCGTAATCATTGATATTCATAAGTTTATATAAACCTTTCAGACTTTTATTATACCAAATTTTTGGCATGTAAAACTTGCATTCTTAATTTTTCCAGTCATAATTATAGATATGAATAAAAATAATCCAATCGGGATGGTTGATTCTGGTGTTGGCGGGTTAACCGTTATCAAAGCAGCACAGAAGCAACTACCTAACGAACAATTTATCTTTATTGGTGATACAGCACGTATGCCATATGGCCCTCGAACGACTGATGAGGTGATTGCTTACACACGCCAGATGGCTAATTTTTTGGTAAACGAAAAGCATATAAAATTACTGGTTATTGCGTGTAACACAGCAACCGCTCGGGCTTTAACAGTACTCCAAGATCAGTTATCGATACCAGTTATTGGCGTGATTCAACCGGGTGCGAAAGCGGCACAGTTAGCGACAAAGAATGAAAAAATTGGGGTTATCGCAACACAAGGTACGGTAACATCTGAAGCATATGATGTACAATTACATCAGTATAATAGTCAGATAACTGTTATCTCACAAGCAGAACCGGCATTTGTTCAAGTTGTTGAGTCAAATAAATATCATAGTGATGAAGCACGAGATCTTGTTAGAAATCATTTAGTTGCCTTAAAATCAGCCGAAATCGATACGTTAATTTTGGGCTGTACGCATTTCCCGTTGCTGACACCTTTTATTAAAAAGGCAATTGGTGATGGTGTTACCCTGATTGATTCTGGACAAGAAACTGTTCAAGTGATTCAGGATTGTTTGACAAAATCTCGTTTATCGACAGTTAGCCAACATGACCATAATGATGACGTATACTATACAACTGGTGATCCAGCACTATTTAAAGCCATTGCAACGGATTGGTTAGAACGAGAGGGAGACCTGAAAGTTCGTCAATTAAAAATTGTCGATGCAGGTCCCCAACAACATCTGGAGGAGCAAAACGATGCCACGACTGATTTTAGCAAGTAATAATGCCCATAAAATTACAGAATTAGAAGCCATTTTAAAAACAATCAATGTTGAGTTGACGGTTATACCTTTGCGTGATTTAGGAAATGATATTCCTGAAATTATTGAAGATGGCACAACATTTGAAGAAAATGCGACGAAAAAAGTGACTACCATTGCGAAAATTGCGCCGGAAGACTATATTTTAGCTGATGACTCTGGTCTATCAATCAATGCGCTAAATGGTGAGCCAGGGGTCTATTCTGCACGCTATGCAGGGGATCATGATGATGAGGTAAATATTGATAAGGTATTAACTAAGCTAGAGAATTCACCAGACCGTTCTGCACAATTTAGTAGCGTGATTGTGTTAATTGGACCAAATAAACACAAATTAGTCGTGAGCGGCGTGATTGATGGGACAATTACATTACAGCGCCAGGGAAATAATGGTTTTGGTTATGATCCGATTTTTTTTGTACCGCAATTTTCAAAAACGTTTGCGGAGCTGACAGCAGATGAAAAAAATCAGGTGAGCCATCGCGGCCTTGCGTTACAAGAGTTAGGCCGTCGCTTACCGCAATGGTTGAAAGTAGAATGAGTCCAATGAAAAGTTGTGACTCCTTGATAGACAGATGACAAAATTTTTAATTATTTCAGATACACATGGCGATCGAGATATTTTGGTGCAAATTATTAATCACTGGCGCTCACAGGTTGATGGTGTTTTTTACAATGGTGATTCGGAATTATCAGCGCAAGATGACGTCTTTGAGGGTGTAACCACAGTGATAGGCAACATGGATTATGATCCTAACTTCGTTGAAGCACGTACAGAAACAATTGCTGGCACGACTTTTTTTCAGACACATGGTCATCTGTATCAAGCAACAGCTCCAGGCACTTGGGCGAATTTAGCGTTAATGGATCAAGCTGCACAAAGCCGTGGTGCTCAGGTCGTTTTATTTGGTCATACGCACCTTGAGGGAGCTGTGAGCTATCATCATAAATTATTTATTAATCCTGGGTCAATTAGTTTGCCCAAGGGACCTCGGGCAGTGATTGGTGGAACCTATGCAATCTTAGTCGTTGAAGAAAAACAATATGTGGTCCATTTTTATAATCGAGCACATCAACTATTAGAAAATTTAACGGTGTCAGTTGCACGATAGCCATCCACTAAGGGCACGTAATAGAGTGAAAGTAACCACGATAAGGGCTCATAGCTGACAAATGATATGAAAACGTTCTAAACGTAAACGTGGTAAAATAATATTTATGGTAGACCAACAAGAACCACAATTTAACCAATGGTATGATGACAACACACCAACGGATCAACTTGTACATGATGCAGAAGCAAATGCGTTAGAGCAACGGGACGAATTATCATTACGTCCGCAATTTTTGCGTGAGTATATTGGCCAATCCGCTTTGAAAGAAGAATTGAATGTTTATATTTCTGCGGCTAAACAACGTGAAGAGGCACTGGATCATGTCTTGCTTTTTGGACCACCGGGACTTGGTAAAACAACATTAGCAATGATTATTGCTAATGAAATGGCTGTGCATATCAAAACAACCTCGGGCCCAGCCATTGAAAAGCCAGGCGACTTGGTAGCGCTACTGAATGAACTAGAACCAGGCGACATATTATTTATTGATGAAATTCATCGGTTACCGACTAATATTGAAGAAATAATGTACTCTGCTATGGAAGATTACTTTGTAGATATTATGGTTGGTCAGGGACCAACGGCTCGAGCAGTTCATTTTCCATTACCGCCTTTCACATTAATAGGTGCGACGACAAGACCAGGCATGCTTTCAAAGCCACTACGTGATCGTTTTGGTATCATTAACTCGATGGCTTACTATACACCAGAAGAACTACAAGAAATTGTTGTGCGGTCTGCAGATATTTTTCATGCACCGATTAAGCCACAAGGCGCCTATGAAGTTGCTTTAAGGTCACGTGGCACACCGCGTATCGCTAATCGGTTATTAAAGCGTGTGCGTGATTTTGCACAAGTACAAGGCAAAGATGCGATTGATAAAGATATTGTGGATATTGCGTTAAACAAACTACGCGTTGATAATCGCGGATTAGATGAAACAGATCATAAATTTTTAGGAACCATGATTGACTATTATAATGGTGGTCCTGTAGGATTGAACACCATTGCAGCAAATATTGGTGAGGAAGCTGAGACTTTGGAATCAATGGTTGAACCTTATTTGTTACAGATTGGATTTTTACAACGCACACCGCGTGGTCGTGTTGTCACTGAAGCGGCGTATGAGCACCTAAAATTACCTTATCAAAGGGAATTATAATGCAATATATTATTTCAGATACCCATTTTAATCATGAGAAAATTCTATATTTTGATCAATCTCGTGCGGAATCTCTCAAAAATCTTGCTATTGATCCGACGCTTGAAAATATGGATAACTATCTCGAAAAAGCTTGGAACAACACGGTGAATGACAAAGATACGGTGTATTTTTTGGGTGACTTGGGTATGTTTCGAAAGAAACAAGATTTTGTTGCACAACTCACTCGTTTAAATGGGCAAAAGGTATTTTTCAAAGGGAACCATGATCATTCTGATCAACTTAAGGCTGCGTTGAAAACACCTGAAACAAATATCGTGGCAATTGTTGAAACAGCCAAAGCATTGAAAATTAATGGCATACAGGTTTGGTTGAGCCATTATGCGATTGACTTGCCATATCCTATCTTATCGCTTCATGGTCATATTCATGAAGCGGAATATCAACGTCCAGGAATGGTTAATTTGTCGCTTGATTCCGCGTATATGCAAACTAGACCGTTTGGTGTACCTGTGAGTTTTGATGAACTAACACCGCTACTTGAACAGCGGGTTGCTGAAATTGCTGCGTTATATCAAGTTGAATCAGAGAATAAACGATACGATCGTTCAATTGAACGGGCATTTGATGAAACGATAACCATTAATAAACCAACAGCAACGCAACGTCATGAACTGGCTTTATTGGTTGATTACCTCAATAGTCATGATTTGACGTTTGCTAATGTTTTGGATAAGTTTAATATTCCAAATGAAAACAAAGTATTATCTAAAACAGAAAAAGAAAAAGTAATCCTGACTGGGTTTGAATTTGAAAAAACAACAACTGGTTTGACAGGTGATAAAGGTGAAAAAAATGACTGAAGAAACACATTATCAATTAGCAGATTTTGATTATAATTTACCAGAAGAATTGATTGCACAAACACCATTAAAGCAACGTGATTCATCACGCCTATTGGTATTAGATGCTGATAGCGGTGCCTATGAGGATAAACATTTTTATGACATTTTATCGTATGTTAATCCAGGCGATGCGATTGTTATGAACAATTCTCGGGTGTTACCTGCACGCTTACATGGTGCGCGACCTGAAACAGGCGGGCATGCTGAAGTGTTGTTGCTGCGCCAAGATCATGGGGATGTCTGGGAAACTTTGGTTAAACCAGCAAAAAAATCACCAGTTGGTTCAACGATTGTTTTTGGAGATGATATTGATCATCCTGTCATGACTGCGACAGTTGTGGGCGAACTAGAGCATGGTGGTCGCTATATTGAATTTCATTATGATGGCATTTTTATGGAATTATTAGAAAAATTGGGTGAGATGCCATTGCCACCTTACATTAAAGAAAAGTTAGCAGATCAAGAGCGTTACCAAACTGTTTATTCCAAGGTTGATGGTTCTGCGGCTGCGCCAACGGCTGGATTACATTGGACACCAGAGCTGCTAGATAAGGTTCGTGCAAAGGGCGTTCAAACAATTGAATTGACGTTACACGTTGGCTTGGGAACATTTAGACCAGTTGAGGAAGAAAATATTGAAGATCATAAAATGCATTCAGAGTTCTATCAATTGAGCCAAGAGGCCGCTGATGCTTTGAATCAAGTTCATGCTAACGGTGGGCGTATTATTGCCACAGGGACAACCTCGATACGTACTTTGGAAACAATTGGTTCAAAGTTTAATGGGCACTTGCAGGCTGATTCTGGTTGGACTGATATTTTTATCAAACCAGGTTATCACTGGACAACTGTTGATGCTTTCATCACAAATTTCCATCTACCTAAATCAACGTTGGTTATGTTAGTTGCGGCTTTTACAGGGCGCGATAATATTTTAAATGCTTATCAGCATGCGGTTGATGATAAGTACCGGTTCTTCAGTTTTGGGGATGCAATGTTTATTAAGCGATAATGGGTCCATCTATGCCCGGATAAAATGCTGTGTGCTTGAAATTTTTCAGAAAAAAGAAATTCATTGTTATTTTATGATAAACTGAAAATAATGAATTTAAGGGAGAAAGACAAGTGTACGAATATATTAATGGGTTAATTACAAATATATATCCTGCGTATTTGGTTATTGCAGATCGGAGCGGTGTTGGTTATAAACTCTTCGTGGCAAATCCTTATCGATTTGAACAAAACGTTGAATCTCATGTATATGTTGAGCAAATTGTACGTGAAAATGATATTGCTATGTATGGCTTTATTGATGAAAATGAAAAAATATTGTTTAATAAATTACTCAATGTGTCTGGGATTGGACCAAAAAGTGCTTTAGCAATTCTTGCTAGTGATGACGCAGCAGGGTTAGTCAATGCGGTAGCTAATGATGATGCGAGTTACTTAACGCAGTTCCCTGGTGTTGGTAAAAAAACAGCGCAACAAATTGTCTTAGACCTAAAAGGTAAATTGGATGATTTAGCGGTTTCTGCTGGTGTGCAGGTATCAACAGTGCAACAAAATACTAATCAAGCATTGTCAGATGCGTTAGAAGCACTAGAGTCGCTGGGATATAGTTCAAAAGAAGTTGCTAAGCTGGAGAAAACGCTAGCTAGTCAACATGACACAACGGATGGTTATATTCGCTCAGCATTAAAACTACTGGTCAACTAAAAAAATTCACGATAGCTAAACTTAGCTATCGTGAATTTTTTGACTAACGGATTAATTTTAAGGCATCATCAATTTGCTGTAAGATAATGCTTTGATTTTCTTTTTGTTCCAAATCGTATGTCTGTAAATCAATTTTAATTTTTGGGGAGGCATCATAGGCATCAAACCAATCGCGGTAAGCTGACCAAATTCTGAAATAATATTGACGTAATTCGTCATTATCGTCGAATTGTTCATAATCACGACCACGCTTTTTGATGCGATATAGAATCGTTTCAAAATCGGTTTCGGCATAGACAAGTAAATCAGGTGCTTTTTTTGGTAATTTTTGCAATTCAGACATCATATTGTCAAGTAATTGCGTGTAGACTGACATCTCAGCATCAGTAATATTACCGTCTTTATGGTTTTCAGATGTAAAGAGCGCATCTTCATATATTGAACGATCTAAGACATTATTATCATCTGCTAAAGCTTGCTTAATCATATCAAAGCGACGATTAAGAAAGTATATCTGTAAAAGGAAGCCATATTGCTTCGGGTCAGAATAGTAGAGTGGGAGTACAGGATTGTCACCCACCGGTTCGTAAAATGCTTTTGTGCCAAAATGTTCTGCAATCAATCCAGTTAACGTTGTTTTTCCAACACCAATCATACCTGCCGTGATAATCACCATAACGACCTCCAATAATTTAATAACTAATTAACTATACAAAAAATCCGTCCAAATAACAAGGTCAGTTATTGGACGGATTTGTTACAAAAAGCGAACATTAAGACTTTTTTTCAGCTTCTAATAAATCACGAATATCAGATAGAATTTCTAATTCAGGGTTAACTGTCACTTCTTCGGCTTTGTTTGTACGGAAAAGACGGTTGATAACCTTGATTAAGATAAAGACCACAAAAGCTGTAATCAAAAAGTTAATGAGGTCATTTAAGAAAGCACCATACTTAAATGTCAATTCTTTAGTAATAACAAGTTCCAAACTGGCTAAATCAGATGTACCACCAGTGAAAAATGTCAGGATTGGACCAATGAGGTTATTGGTCAATGACTTGACCAAACCAGTGAAGGCGCCACCGATAATAACACCAACGGCTAAGTCAAGCACGTTGCCACGCATGATAAATGTTTTGAATTCTGAGAGCATAGTTATATGTGAACGCACAGGTTAAGTTACTCTGTACGTCTATTCCTTTCGTTTTCTCTATTATTTATTTTACTTAAAATAGGTAAAAATTACTAGCTTATTGAAAAAAATACAAGTGATTTTACATAATTGCAACAATTGAGGTCACTTTAACGTCATTCATTGCTGATCATCGGCAGCGGATGGATACAATCTTCAATCATTATCGACTAAAAGTGTTAGTTATTTTCATGAAATTAAATTGATCTCATGATAAAATAAGTATAATTGTTTGGAGGAAAATTATGACTAGAGAAGAGCAGTGGTCTACTTGGCATGAGCAACTGATTGCCATCATTAATGATATTAATACACCACATACGCTGGGTGGTATTACTAACGATGCGAACCGCGCACACGATTCGCGACTAGCACGACGAGCTTTGGACAATTTGATTGTTTTAAGTGAAGAAATCAATGCGATGCGGCAAAAGCAAGATGAGAATTGATCGATGATACCAGAACATGCAAAAAGTTTACCAAAACGTGTGAGATTGGCTTGGTTAGTCGTAGACATCATCGCCTTATTGCTTGTTTTCGTCACTGGACTGATTGTTAATCTTATTTTCAAATTAGATTGGTATAGCCCAGTAGCAATAGGAGTCAATGGTTTATTTGGTATCGTGATGTTGGTTATTATTGGCGATGCTGTCCTGATTCCATATCATTATCGATTTTATAAATATGTAGTTAATGAATCGGCTGTCTCAATCTATAAAGGTTTTATTTGGCGACGTTCGGAAACAATTCCATTGAATCGTATTCAAAACGTGGATACAAGGCAAGGACCCATTTTTGGATTTTTTCATCTACAAAATTTAGCTATTGTCACTGCGGCCCATGCTTTTAAAATTGAAGGCATTAATGAAGATGTTGCTCAGTATCTACGTGATCAGTTGATTGATGCAGCCCGCCAAGCACGTGAGGTTGATACCGATGATTAAGGGATCACGCCAATCCAAGATTGCTATTTTTTCTGATGCCATATCAAGTATCAAAATGATCGGTTGGCCAATTATTTTTATTTTCTTTGGTGGTCAACACACTTGGCCGACCAGAATCATGATCATTGGTGCTGGTTTGATACTCGCCTTGTTATTTGGTTTTTTGAATTGGCTTTTTTTTACGTATGATATGTCTTCCTATGAATTAACAACATCGCAAGGGATTTTTGTAAAAAAGCATGTGCATATGCCGTTTGAAAGAATACAGACGATTACACGGACACAACCGATTTATTTTCGACCTTTTAACGTTTTTAAAGTCAATGTGGAGACATCTGGTAAAAATGATGATAAATTGATATTTAATGCCTTATCATTGCCGAAAATTGAGTATATTGAAACACGACGTCAGGAAGCACAGACAAAACAATCAGATGTTGAAAGGGCAGCGATTCAACCAGAAGTTAGTGCGACTTACCAAATTAATAATCGTGATTTGATCTTATATGCATTAACATCGTTAGGTAGTTTGGGGACGATGGGTATTATTTATGCTGGATTAACAATGATGAACGATTTGATACCGCAGAATATTCAAAATCGTTTTTATGGTGTGTTCAATCATCAAACGATGACCGTTTATGTGTTGTTAGTGTTTATCGTGCTCATTATTGCTATAGCGTTTTCGTTTTTACGCTTATATGGCCATTATTTCAAATTCACGATATCACGGGTTAGTTCGCATCTAGCCATTAAACGAGGCCTTTTGACTATCAGAGCAGTTAATTTACGTACGTCACGTATTCAGGCTGTTTATTATGAACAGACGTTATTGCGCCGATTAGTTCATCTTGTATCAGTTAAGGTTTTATTAGCCTCATCGATGAAAGAGGATGAAGAACAGACAAAACAGACGACGCTTATACCAGTCGTTACTGAACGTCATCGTCCGAAAATATTACATCACTTTTTACCAAAATACAATTTTCAACAACCAGACAAAGCACCAGTGGCCTCACATGCGTTATTTTTGCGGTCACGCTTTATCTTTTTGTTAGATTTAATGGTAATATTACTATTATTGGTAGCTTTTGAATTTATGTCAATGTCTTTACAAGTCACGTTTAGTTTTTGGTGGTTGGTCGCTGCAACTGTTATTTTGCTAGTGTATACATTGGGTGGTGCTTATATGGCCATGTCAGATCAAGGACTTAGCTTGACTGATAATTATTTAATAATACAAAGGACTATTAACTATACAAAACGAACGTACTTCATACCTTATGAAAAAATTCAAGGGTATACCACTTCTCAAACTTGGTTTATGGTACGCCAAAAAAACCAACATTTACATATTATTGTGCGTGATGGCGATTCATCTCAACAGATCACATTACGCTATCTTAAGGTGTCTAGCATTGATCAATTAGATGATATATTAAGACATGTCAAGTGAAAGTACTTGACATGTATGCCGATTAATGAGATACTTATTGAGTAAATTAAAGTGTGAAAAACACAGAAGAAATTTGGAGGACATTAATATGTCAGTTAAGATCCGTTTGAAGCGTATGGGTGCAAAGAAGCGTCCGTTCTATCGTGTTGTTATTGCTGATTCACGTTCACCTCGTGATGGCCGTTTTATCGAAACAGTTGGTACATACAACCCAATTGCACAACCAGAAGAAATCAAGTTAGATGAAGCTAAGATTTTGTCATGGTTGAGTAATGGTGCACAACCATCAGACACTGTTCGTAACTTGTTGAGCCATGCTGGTATTTTATCAAAGTATGCAGAAACAAAGACAGGCAAGAAGCCAGCTTCTGCCAAGACAACAACTGCAGTAACAAAGCCAACAGAAAAGAATACTGTTGCTGAAATTAAAGTTTATTTGGATGCCCAAGGTACAGAATACGCTTCTTCAGCTAAGAAGGCTGATTTGTTAGCTTTGGTATAAAAGTTAATCTGTTACAACAAGGAGCCAAACATCATGTGATGATGTTTGGCTCCTTTTTTGCGAAATTATGAGTCGTGTGTCCATTACAATGGACAATGTATAAAAGTAACCGCTTTCAAAAAAACGTATAATAAAAATGTAGAAAGGGAGGTGAATAAATTGCGTACACTTGAGAATCAGGTGCTCATGTTTCTAGGGCAACAAGTGGGTTTTGTTAATGCCAAAACAATCGCTTTAACCTTCAAAGTATCAACTAAAACAATTTACCGTACAATCAATAAATTAAATTCTTCCGAAATTATGATTGAATCACAAAGAGGGCGTGGCTATAAGTTAATTGAAGATTTAAGGTTAGTGGTGGATACTAAGGAGGAAGTGCAGCGGCAAATCGATATGTCCGTTAGTTTACTGACCCAATTTCCAAATCGTTTGAATCGTTTACAATTTGCTGACAAATTTTATATCTCTGATTCAACATTGACGAAAGATTTGTTTAGATTGGGAGAACAACTCAAAAAATTCAATATTCATTTAAACAAATCGGATGGAGAAATTACTGTAATTGCGACTGAGGTGCAAGTTCGCAAAGCATTAAACTATTTTTTACTTGAAAATACTCGCACCAAAAAAGTGCTAGATAATATCAGTGAAATTTTTCCAAATATTTCAGTTAAGAATCAAGCATTCATTAGCAGTCAGATGACGCTAATTGAGCAAGAGTTAAATGTGCAGATATTAGAACCATATACAATTAACATTTTTTCACACTTATATATTTTATTACAACGAGTACGCCAGCATCGATATGAAATAACTGAAGAAGCAGTTGTCAAAAAGCATTATGACGCTATGTTGACTAAGGTAGCACGTCAGATTATAGGTAACATCAGTCATTTTTTACACGAAAAAATTCCAGATCAGGAAATTGACAACCTGCTAATTTATCTTGTGGGATTAAGATATGATAAACAGTTAGATGATAGTAAGAATGACGAAGCGTACCAATTAGTTGATTTTTTAATTAAGAATTTGTCATTGACGGACAGATATGTTAATTTTGAAACGCTAAAAAAAGGATTATTAGGGCATGTTAGACCGATGATTCATCGTATCGAATCTAGCATAGCAGTAGTTAATCCGCTATTAAGTGATATTAAATTTAGTTATCGAGATGTTTTTAGTCAAATAAGACAGATATTGAACAAATCACGGTACCCTATTTCAGATGATGAAATTGGATTTTTGACCCTTTATGTTGTACGTGCTTTGGAGGAGGCAACTGATCACAAACGTGTTTTGTTAATGTGTTCAACTGGTGTAGGAACGGCGCAATTATTGCAAACCAAGGTTCTGCACGCGTTTCCTAATTTTGAGATTGTAGATATTGTATCGTCTAAAGCTTATCAAATGAATTTGAATAAATATCAAAATATTGATTTGGTCATTTCTACAGTGTATATCACGTATCAACCTGTCTCACCGGTTATTCAAGTGAGTGCTTTATTCAATGAAGGGGACAAGCGTCGTGTTGAGGAATTAGTTTATGGATAAATATATATTTGTCGAAGCAAAGAATAACATTGATTTGGCAGCAATTGTTTCAGAAAAATTCAAATTAGATCGTCATGTTGTGCAACAAGCATTAACAGACAGAAATAAACTTGGTAACCTAGCTATTGCATTTGACATCAATTTACCACACGTTGAAATTGAAAATATTTCCAATCAAGGCATTATGTGGATAAAATTTAAAACACATTATGAGTTAGTGATGATAGTTGATAAAAATGTGCCATCTGAAAACGTTAGACGAATTCTTAGTCAAATGTTGAATGACAATGGCTTGCAAAAAATGAGAAATATAAAAAATCAACAAAATTTGGATCAGATAGTAAAGGAAGTGTTGAAAAATGTTAGAAGATAAGGTTATTATATTAGATTTTCAAGCGCAAGATAAAGAAGAGGCGTTGACTATCTTGGCAAATCAACTGGTCGTAAGCGGTGCAGTAAAAACGACATATCCAACGGCAATTTTAAAGCGAGAAAAAAATTTTCCAACAGGTTTGTCTACTGATAGTGTTGGTTTTGCTATTCCACATACAGACGCGGAACACGTTATTCGTCAGCAAATAGGGTTGCTCAGACTGCAACAGCCGGTCGAATTTTTACAAATGGGGGATGGCCAAGCAATTAAAGTTAAAATGATTTTTATGCTTGCACTAACAAAGCCACATGAGCAATTAGAGATGTTGCAAAAGTTGATGGGTATTTTTCAAGACAAAAAAATTGTTTCGATGTTATTACAAGAAAGTGATCCACAACTAATAATTTCCACGCTGAATTCAGCGGGCATAGTATAAGGGAGGAGTGACTTATAATGGGCGTTATTAAATGGTTGTTAAATGCAGGGCCTACGGTATTTTTGCCAATGTTGTTATTTACATTTGGCTTATTCTTGAGAATTAAGGTTGGTAAGGCATTCAAGGCTGCCTTGATGGTTGGTATAGGGTTTACAGGATTAAACTTAGTCATTGGTTTGTTGACAGATAATTTAGGACCGGCGGCGCAAGCAATGGTACGTAATTTTGGGTTATCGTTGAATGCCATTGATGTAGGTTGGCCTGCTGCGTCAGCTATTTCTTATGGTACCACATTGGGAAGTTTGGCTATTCCAATTGGTGTTTTATTAAATGTTATCTTGTTAATTGTCGGGTTAACTAGAACATTAAATGTTGATCTTTGGAATTACTGGCACATTGCATTTACTGGTTCATTGATTTTTGCAGCAACGGATGATTTTGGTTTAGGGTTAGCCACAATGGCTGTTCATGCAATGTGGATTTATTTTTTGGCCGACTTAGCAGCCCCAACGATTCAAAAGCATTATGGTCTAGAGGGAATCTCTTTTCCACAAGGTGCTTCAGCACCGGGATTTGTACTAGCTTTACCAATTAATTGGTTACTTGATCGTATTCCAGGCGTTAAAAATATTAGTTGGACACCTGAAACAATTCAAAAACGGTTAGGCGTATTTGGTGACTCTGCTGTCATGGGACTAATTATTGGATTAGCCATTGGAGGTCTAGCGCAGTACGATGTGACTAAAATATTGAACCTTGGAATTACAACATCAGCAGTGTTAATCCTTATGCCGCGCATGGTATCATTGCTAATGGAAGGCTTATCACCAATTTCTGAAGCAGCAAATGAAGTAGTCCAAAAGAAATTTCCTGGGCGTAATTTATATATTGGTATGGATTCTGCACTTGCTGTTGGGCAGGAAGCAGTATTATCTGCTTCATTGATTTTAGTGCCGGTGTCACTGTTAGTGGCAGTTATTTTACCAGGGAATAAGGTATTACCGTTCGGTGATTTAGCAACCATTCCATTTATGTTAGCTGTAATGGCTGCTGTATTTGGCGGTAATGTTTTCCGTATCGTTATTGGTGGTATTGTGGACATCGCCGTATCTTTATGGATTGCATCGTGGATTGCACCGCTGTTAACAATTGCTGCTAAATCTGCTCATTTTTCAATGAATGGTGCCTCATCAATATCGGTTTTGTCGGATGGTGGGACATGGACAACATTGTTAATTGTCGGTTTGGGTAAGATGTTGTCATGGGGAGGAATTGCCATTGTTGGTGTGATAGTTCTTGGATTGATGATTTGGTTAAATAAATTTCACGCAAAACGTGTATAAAGGAGAATGAAAATGAAAAAATCTTTAATGGTTGTATGTGGAACGGGTATTGCAACGTCAACAATTGCGACAGGAAAGATCAAATCCTATCTTGAAAAAGAAGGGTTACTTGATAATGTTAAATTTTTACAATCTAAAATTTCTGATGAAGTGGGAGCTATTCGTAATGATGATTATGATATCGTTGTTTCAACAACAATTGTCCCAAATGATATTAAAGACAAAGTTATAAATGGTGTACCATTATTAACAGGTGTAGGGGTGCAATCAGTTTTTGATCGTATAAAAAGTGCCCTCTGAAACGTAAAGATAGTGGATTGAATCAATTGTTGTTTCTATGATATTCAGAGGTATCAGTTGCGTACAATTTTGCGAAATAGTCACATATCCGCTATAATGAAGTTATCCAAAGTTGGAAGCGCTTTCTTTAACTTTGAAAATGACGGAGAAAATAATGTTAACAAAACCCAAATTATTTTTAGATATGGATAATGTCTTGGTTGATACCTTGACTATTTTAAATCATATAGATATGACAAACCAAACAGTAGAGAAGCCAGATCAAATACCTGGTATTTTCCGAAATTTACCACCAATGTCGGGTGCTGTTGAAGCAATTAAAGATTTATCAGGTATTTATGAGTTACATATTCTATCCACTGCACCGTGGAAAAATGCCAGTGCTTGGCAAGATAAAATATCTTGGTTGGCGCAATATTTTGGAGATGGTGCATCTAGCCCATTTTATAAAAGGGTCACTTTAACTCATGATAAGGGTCTAGCCCATGGGGTAGGTGGTATTTTGATTGATGATCGCCCTTATCATGGTGCAAGTGATTGGCAAGATGCCAGTACTGATAGTTTATGGTTACAATACGGTTATGATCCAAAATTGGTTTGGTCAAAAGACCTGGTGTCTTATTTAAAATTAGTTGGTCAAGCGTACCAAACTTCTGGAGAATTACGGAATAGTGCGGAGCAAGTTGCGCAACAAGCGGGGTATCAACTTTTTAGCCACGATAGTAGTTTCGAAAAAGCAGACTGGGAATGATAAAAAGCAGCGAGTTAATTCTGGCTGCTTTTTATTTGACGTTTTTTGAACAATAATGATAGAAATAAGTTGCAAATTAACCTAAAAGAGGTTATTATAGTTTTGTAAAGAAAGCGCTTACATAAAGTGGAGGGAATCATGATAGTAGAAGAACGACAGAAACGATTATTACGTGTGATCCAAAAAAATAAATTTATTTCATTACAAGAATTAAAGGCGGTAACGCAAACGTCGTTATCAACCATTAGACGAGATATTGAAAATCTCACAATTACTGGTAACGTCCGCCGGGTACATGGTGGTGTTGAGTTTGTCGAGCCTGACAGAGCTGACCTCACAGTTAACGAACGCGTACCTATTTATCAAGCAGATAAACGAAAAATTGCGCAAAGAGCTGTGCAACAGTTATCGGGTGGAGAAATCATTTTTCTAGATGCTGGATCGACGACGGGAGAAATGATTGCTTATTTGGCAGATAAGAAACCTGCAGTGACTGTGGTAACCAACTCAGTCCATCATGCCGCTAAGCTATCTGACCTCATGATTCCCGTTATGATTATTGGCGGTCAAGTCAAGCAAACGACTGATGCTGTTATTGGTGCAGCCGCTGTGGCACAAATTAACAGTATGGTTTTCGATGTCAGTTTCGTCGGGGCAGATGGGTTGTCGGTAGATTTTGGGTTGACGACACCAGACTTGGAAGAAGCGGCGATTAAACGAGCAGTTGTGACACGTTCACAACTCAGTTATGTTTTAGCAGATGCCAGTAAAATTGGCACGGCATCTTTTGCAAAAGCGGTTGATTTAGGACAAGTTGTGCTAGTGACGACGCAATTATCAGCAGAACAAAGAACACGGTTAAAACATGAAATGACAGTTTTAGAAGCGGAGGGCACATTATGATTTATACAGTGACGTTAAATCCATCACTGGACTACGTGACGCGATTAGATAATTTAACGCTTGGGGTAACCAATCGGGCGCAATCCGAAACAATTTTCCCAGGTGGTAAGGGAATCAATGTGAGTCGCTTGTTGGGAAATTTAGGGATCGATAACACAGCATTAGGATTTTTAGGTGGCTTTACGGGCCATTATCTTCAAAAAACATTAGCCGATACGCATATGAGACAAGCATTTACCACGATTGCTGGACAAACACGCATTAATCTCAAAATTAAAGCAACAATTGAAACTGAAATTAATGCGACCGGCCCGGCGATTACAGATCAAGAAGTTGACAATTTTTTAGAAAACTTCGGACTGTTAACACAACAAGATGTTGTTATTTTATCCGGAAGTGTGCCTCGTAGTTTGGATCCTGCGATTTATCAACAGTTACTTGTAAAAATTTTGGCACAGGGGGCACGTTTTGTCATTGATACTACAGGTGAACAGTTGCAGTCGGCGTTGCGTAGTCATCCCTTACTAGTCAAACCCAACCGTGGTGAGTTAGCACAACTTTATCATGTGAGCTTAGATACGCAAGATGATTATATCAAATGGGGCAGACAATTAATCAATGATGGCGCGCAATACGCCATTGTGTCACTTGCAGGAGAGGGTGCCTTGCTCTTTACAGATGATGCAGAGTACTTTGCTAAACCAGTATCTGGTCAGGTTAAAAATTCAGCTGGTGCTGGCGACTCAATGATTGCTGGGTTTATTGGTACTTGGTTAGCAACAGGGGATGCTTTAGAAAGTTTTAAAATGGCTGTAGCAAGTGGTACCGCAACAGCATTTAGTGATGATATTGCAACAAAACAAAAGATTTTAGAAATTTATCAACAGGTTAATATTATTCCATTAGATAGGTGAGGCATATGATGAAAATTAGTGAATTATTAATACCCGAAGTGATGATTTTGGATTTACAAGCAACCACAAAAGAAGATGTTTTTAATGAAATGATTGATCGGTTGTCAAAAGCAGGTCGTATCACGAGCAAACAGGCATTTCTATCTGGTATTTTAGCACGTGAAGCGCAAACGACAACAGGCTTAGGTGATGGCATAGCCATGCCGCACGCTAAAAATGAAGCTGTCAAATTACCAACAATTGTGTTTGGGAGATCTGAAAAAGGCGTTGATTACCAAGCAATGGATGGGGAACCTGTGCATCTGCTATTTATGATTGCCGTACCTGCTGATGCTAATAATACGCATTTAGAAGCCTTAGCAAGTCTATCGCGTTATCTGTTGCAAGATGGTTTTACCGATAAATTAAAACAAGCTAAAACACCTGATGACGTTGTCGCATTATTTACAGCACAGGAAGAGACAGTTGTGCCAGCACATCAGGTCGCTACCGACGCGCCATATTTGGTGGCAGTAACAGCATGTACAACTGGTATTGCACATACGTATATGGCTGAAGAATCCTTGAAAAAGCAAGCTGAAAAATTAGGTATTCAAATTAAAGTCGAAACCAATGGTGCCGGTGGTGTCGGTAATCGGTTGACCGATGAAGAAATTGCTCGTTCTCAAGGTGTCATTATTGCTGCTGACAAAAAAGTCGAAATGGCGCGTTTTGATGGTAAGCCACTCATTAATCGACCGGTAGCAGATGGTATTCGCAAACCAGAAGAGTTGATAAAATCAGCGTTAGATGATTCAGCACCGATTTATCACAGTCAAGAACCACACGAAAATCATAGTACTGACGGTAATCAAGCAAAATCAATTGGTAAAGCGTTTTATCGTCATTTGATGGGTGGTGTATCCAGTATGCTACCATTTGTTATTGGTGGTGGGATTGCAATTGCATTGGCCTTCTTGATTGATCAAAGTTTGGGCGTGCCACAAAATGCTTTGGCGCAATTAGGATCCTATCATCCGATAGCTGCATTATTTAAGCAAATCGGTGGCGCTGCCTTTAACTTTATGTTGCCCGTGCTAGCAGGTTACATTGCCTATTCGATTGCTGAAAAACCTGGTTTAGTTGCCGGATTTGTGGCTGGTGCACTGTCAGCTAATGGTTATAATTTTTATAACGTTGGCTTAGATCCAACGCATGCGCCGATTCCTTCAGGTTTCTTAGGGGCATTGGTTGGTGGCTTTTTAGCTGGTGGCGTGGTGTTACTACTAAAGAAAATTTTCCAAAAGTTACCTAAATCATTGGATGGCATTAAAACAATCTTATTTTACCCAGTATTTGGTGTCTTATTGACAGGGTTTGCAATGTTGTTTATTAATATTCCAATGTCTGCTATCAATACCGGCCTTAACGGGTTCCTATCTGGCTTAGATGGCACAAATGCAGTTCTTCTAGGGGCAATTCTAGGTGGCATGATGGCAATTGATATGGGTGGCCCAATCAACAAGGCGGCTTATGTTTTTGGGACAGGTACGTTAGCGGCTACGGTGTCCACAGGCGGTTCAACAATTATGGCTGCAGTTATGGCAGGGGGTATGGTACCACCTTTGGCAATATTTGTTGCGACATTACTCTTTAAACATAAGTTTAATCAACAAGATCGACAAGCTGGTTTGACAAATATTGTGATGGGGCTTTCCTTCATCACAGAAGGTGCAATTCCATTTGCCGCAGCTGATCCAGCTCGTGCGATTCCAAGCTTCATGGCTGGTTCGATCTTGTCTGGTGGCCTAGTTGGTTTGACAGGTATTAAATTACTTGCACCCCACGGTGGCGTATTCGTTATAGCTTTAACAAGTTCACCAATGCTTTATATTATTTTTATCGCAGCAGGTGCTGTGGTTTCTGGTTTGATTTACGGGACATTGAAAAAAGTATAAAAAGGCGTATGTTTCTGTTTAAAGTCTAATTGTTATTGATGACATTAGACTTTTTTAATGCACAAAAATGAGTTGTTAGTCATGTAGACTATCTTTGTGATAACGGTTACTTTATAATGATATAAAGAGTTGTATCGCATTAAGGTCAGTTATCTTATGGTGACGACACATTATTTGGAGGTTTTTATGTTATTGAATTTTATTAATGTCACCCTTGTGTTTAGTATTGGGTTGCTATTGATGAACGTGGTTGCTTTGATCATTAGCCGACGGACTAAATGGTTCATACTAACGACACTCATTGAAATACTTGTGATTTATCTGGCGTTATATGTTCAAATGCCACCGAAGAACATGACAGCGTTGTTAAATATTAATCTGTTTCTAGCTATTGGAGCTGCAGTCATTAATTTTATTGGCAATGTTGGTTTGTCTGCTGTAGATAAAATACGCGATTTGGGTCAAGAAAATAATCATAAACATGCGCGTAATGTGAATGTTCCTGCTAAAG
This sequence comes from Leuconostoc rapi, assembly GCF_016908715.1. Lineage (GTDB taxonomy): Bacteria > Bacillota > Bacilli > Lactobacillales > Lactobacillaceae > Leuconostoc > Leuconostoc rapi. Next base: position 85,756 of record NZ_JAFBEK010000003.1, read on the forward strand.
AGGTCCATTTTTTGCGACGTTATACAGTTGTTGCGATCGTACCAATTTTATTATGGGTTATCGTTGGTGCGACAGCGTTTGTCACAAAAATTACAAGTATTGATAATGTTTATGAATCTATTCCCACGCAAACAAAGCGTTCAGCGGAATTACTGACTTCAGCTAAAGACATGCCAATCGCACTGGCACCAGATACCGCAAAACGTAAAATGCAGCAAAAATTTAGTGTGATTCCAAATTCAAATATGTATGAATTAGATGGTATTACCGCACAAACTGTTAATGGTGAGTATGTTTATGTTGCAACAGTCGAATTTAACGGGTTCTTCAAATGGCTTAAAAATAAATACGTCCCAGGGTATTTCATTATTAGTGCAACAGACGTTAATGCGCAGCCTAGGTTTGTCAAAGAACGCTTGAAGTACACAACGTCAGCTTATCTCAATGATGATGCCGCTCGAAAAATCTATGCTAAAGCACCAACCTATGCTAGTACAGGTCGCATGAATTTAGAAATTGATGATCAGGGTGTTCCTTACTACGTTCAGACTTTATACCGAGAATATGGTGTGTCTGGTCGTATGAAATTTAATGAGTTTAAGACTGCTGTGCTCAATGCACAAACAGGTCAGGTTAAAATTTATGATGCTAACAAAGCACCAAAATTCATTGATGCGCCGATTACGAGTTCTGCGGCTAATCAAATGAATGAATTTTACGGTCGTTACCAAAAGGGTTGGTGGAACCAAACATCATTAGGGGCAAAACGTGATGTGAAGGTGCCAACGGATAACGGAATTTATTCTGGTGGTCAAATCACACCGTTAATCGACTCAAAGGGTCGTTTGGTATACTTTACGGATTTCACATCTGGCAACAATGATCAAGATTCAGCTTTGGGCTATTCACTAGTTGATGCGCGAACAGGCCGCCTAACTTATTATCGTGATACGCGATCCGGTCTCATGGATTCAGATGGTGCCATTAGTATTGCAGATAAGATTTATCCTGAGAAGAAGTGGCAAGCGCATATGCCGATTTTGTATAATATCGACGGCACGCCAACATGGGTAGTCTCATTACTAGACACAAAGGGTATTTTTAAGAAATATGTCTATATTAATGCAATTGATAATGATATTGTGATTGATGGGGATAATGCTCAAGAATCATTAGATGATTATCGAAAAGATTTGGCAGAGTCTGGTTCAAATAATCGCTCAACAGATCCAAAAACTCAGAAGACATTTACTGGTAAAGTGTCTCGTGTGGCACTGATTAATGATGGGAAAACAACAATTGTTAACTTTATGATTGATGGCCAACCAACTGTCTTTAAAATTGATGCTGATAGCAATCCAACAGTCGTTTTCTTAAAGACGGGGGATGATGTATCATTTAAGGCCAATGTTTTGGATCAAGCTAAAATAGCAACGATTGACGATATAACAATTAAAGATTTGAAATGATAAAAAACGGTTATTTGTGATAACCGTTTTTTATATAGAAGTGATATAAAAAATGGCGTATAATTAGCATACTGAAACACTAGAAAGGTAGACACAATGATAACTTATGACACGTCACCGTTTTTAGACCGGCAATTGACCCTTTTTAAAAGTCATGATGCGCTTGTTTTTATTAGCTTGGCGGATGATGCCTGTGCTGATTTTTATGCTTTTTATCCTGATGAACAAGTGACACGTGCTCAACTACCAGAAATGCGTTATTTTCAAAGTTATTCTGCCGGTGAATTTGTGGATTGGACCCAACTCAAAACAGCGTATCTCAAGGGAACGTCATTTCAACGTGATGTGTGGCAAGCCATGCGTGAGATGAAATTATCTGAAACATTGACTTATTCAGAATTAGCAGTGCGGGCCAAACATCCAACAGCCATTCGAGCAGTCGCATCGGCTGTCGGTAAAAATCCTTTAACAATTATCAATCCGTGCCATCGTATTTTGCCAAAAAGTGGTGGCATTGGCAAGTTTCGCTATGGTTCAGTGATTAAACAAGCAATATTAGCATTAGATCAACAGCTGATATTAGCAAAGTGACGGTAAAAATCTGATATAATAACACTATGACAAATACAGAAAATTATTTTAAAGTTGGCACAATTGTCAACACACACGGTATCCGTGGCGAAGTTAAAATTATGGCGATCACTGATTTTGCAGCAGACCGCTTTAAAAAGGGCGCTGAGTTACAAATTGATACGAAGCAAGGATTTGTACCTGTGAAGGTACAATCCTCACGATTACATAAAAATATGTGGTTGGTCTTATTTGAAGGTGTGACAAACATCAATGAAATTGAAAAATATAAGACACATGATATTTATGTCTATGGTGAAGCACGTCAAGAACTAGATGACGACGAGTACTATTATGATGAAATTATTGATAGTCGTGTTGTCGATCTTGATGGCAACGACATTGGCGTTGTGTCTGAAATCATGGCAACAGGTGCCAATGATGTTTGGACTGTAAAACGTGTTGGTCAACCAGATGCTTTAATTCCAATGATTGACGATGTGGTTAAGGAAGTTGATATTGCGCATAAGCTGATTACAATTGATGCGTTGGAAGGATTACTTGATTAATGCGTATTGATGTCTTGAGTTTATTTCCAGATATGTTTACACCTTTAAAACAATCAATTTTAGGTAAGGCAATCGACAAAGGCGCGTTAGACTTTCATGTGACGGATTTTCGCGATTACACGGATAACAAACATAATAACGTCGATGATTATCCTTTTGGTGGTGGTGCGGGGATGTTGTTAATGGCACAACCTATATTTGATGCTATGTCGGCTGTTGAAAAACAAGCAGGCGATAAAGGGCATGTGGTGCTTTTAGACCCAGCAGGTCGCAAATTTGACCATCATGTTGCCGAGGAATTAGCGCAAAAAGAACATGTGACGTTTATTGCGGGTCATTATGAAGGTTATGATGAACGTATCCGTGAATTAGTCGATGATGAAATCTCATTAGGTGATTATGTATTGACGGGCGGGGAGCTCGGTGCCATGGTCATTATTGATGCGACAGCGCGCTTTTTGCCTGATGTATTGGGGAATAATGTGAGCGCGGAAGAAGATTCTTTTCAGGATAACCTGTTAGAATTTCCGCAATACACACGACCCGCTGAATTTCGTGGTCGCCGTGTACCGGAAGTGTTGATGAGTGGAAACCATGCTAAAATAGCTGAATGGCGTCTGAAAGAGTCACTACGCAGAACGTGGCAACGGCGCCCAGATTTATTAGCAAATCGCCAACTAACCAAGCAAGAACGTGATTTATTAGATGATATCAAACAGGAATAATCGTGGTTGAATCAGTTGATTAATTTAATTATTTTTAAAGCGCATAAATATGTGCTTTTTTTTGTAATATTAATGTCATAGTTATATCTTAAGAATATTGGTATAGTGTAGAAGTGCAGTTTAACGCGTGATTGAACATGATAGTATCGTGAGGAGAATAGATGATTGACCTACATAGTCACTTATTACCAAACATAGATGATGGTTCGCAGTCTATGCGAGCATCTATACGCATGGCAAAAGCAGCGGCAGATAGTGGCATTAAAGCCGCTTTAATGACGCCTCATCATATGAATGGCCATTACGTGAACCATAAAGATGATATCATCACACTAACATCAGAATTCCAAAAACACCTAGATAATAATGACATTGGACTCCAAGTATTTCCTTCGCAGGAGGTACGTATCAATGGTGGCTTATTGCAGGCTTTGGATGATGATGATATTTTGTTTGCTGATGAAAGTAACCGCTATCTTCTACTGGAGTTTCCAGATGACGATGTTCCTATATATAGTAAAGATATGATTTTTCAAGTCATGCAACGTGGTATTACTGTAGAAATTGCTCATCCTGAGCGAAATACTAAAATAATGTCTACACCAAGTATTTTGTTTGATTTGATTGAAGCAGGTGCGGTGGCGCAGGTGACAGCAAGTTCCTATGTAGGTACCTTTGGTAAAAAAGTTGAGAAGTTTGCCGAAGAAATTATTAAGCATAACTTGGCTCATGTTTTTGTTTCTGATGCGCATGACTTACCAAATCGTGATTACGAGATGGTTGAGGCCATGGCAAAATTAGAGAAACAAATGGGACGGGACTATCAAGAATTGTTTAAGACTAATGCTGAAGCAATACTTGATGGTGATAATGTCACGAGCTTGGTTCCAGAACCAATCGTTAAACGTAAGTTTTTTAGTAAATTTTAGAGAATAGAGAGATTAATGAACTATGAATAATGTTCTTGAACTACGTCAATTATGGCAGATTATTCGAAAACACTTCTTTTCAATTGTTGTGATGGCAATCATTGGTGCAGCTGCTGGGTATGGCATTGCTAAGTTTGTCATTGCACCTACCTACAGTGCCTCAACAAGTATGTTGGTTAACCGATCTGCTGATGACACGAGTACCGCAACTGCTAACTTGTCTGATCAACAGGCTGACGTGCAGCTGATTAATACATATAAGAATTTGATTATTTCTAGCAATGTTCTAGGAACTGTATCAAAAGAATTAAAAAATCCAGCACCAATTGTCGTACAAGAGGCCCAAGATGCTGAGTACAAAACGCTTGCTGATGGTACACAACGTCTAGTAACACCAGCAAAAAAGAGAATTACAAAGCCTTCAACGAAGACAAAATATAATCTAAGTGTTGAAGAGTTAAAAAGTATGATTTCTATCAGTAACCAAACTAATTCGCAAGTCTTTTCAATCAACGTCAAAGCCAAAGATTCTAAACTAGCTGCCGATGTGGCCAATGAAGTTGCCGATGCGTTTAAAGATAAAATTGGTGGCTTTATGAAAATCAATAACGTCTCGATTATTGATGCAGCGAAGGCTAACAAACAACCGGTTGCACCAAATGTTAAGTTGTTTACTTTGGCAGGATTGGTTGTACTTGGCGGATTAACATTCTTGTATATGCTTGTTAAAGAATTATCTGACACAACCATTAAGTCACCGGATGAAATATCGGAAGCATTTGGCATGACGAACCTTGGTATTATTGGTCATGTTAAGCCAATTAAGCACTTCAGTATGTCACCAAAGGTAGAGATTGCTAAACCAGAGAGTCATAAAACACCACGGTCACGTTTGGGCCGTTTGGATCGCGATTAAAGAGATTAGGAGAGCAGAATGAGTTTTTTTAATAAAGGACGAGCTGTTGGTAAAGATGAGCTGTCCGTTGAGACAATGACCAAAGGCGCTCGCTTAATTACCGCAGCAGAACCAAAAAATCCTGTGTCAGAACAATTCCGTACCTTGCGTACGAATATCGAATTCGCCTCAGTAGCGAAAGGTGAAATCAAAACGTTATTAATTTCTTCGGCATTACCTTCAGAAGGTAAGTCAACGGTCACAGCTAACCTAGCTGTTGCCTACGCGCAACAAGGGAAGAAAGTGTTACTAGTTGATTCTGACCTGCGCCGTCCTACGGTGGCTGTGACATTTGGATTGAATAAAAATGCTAGTGGGCTAACGAATTATCTTGGTGATTCTGAAAAAGAGGTTGGGGCAATTATTCATCGCACGGCCATGGATAACCTCAACGTCATGCCGTCAGGACCAATACCACCTAACCCAGCGGAGCTCTTGGGGTCAGGTCGTATGACGAACTTAATTACCCAATTAAAAACACACTACGATATGATTATCTTTGATGTACCGCCATTCTTGATGGTTACGGATGCACAAGTGTTGATGTCGAAAATGGATGGTGTGGCCATTGTTGTTAATGGTGGCAAAACAAACAAGGGTGCTTTACAGCGAACACACGAAATTTTAAAAATTGCTGAAGCACCAGTACTTGGATTTATTTATAATGATCAGAGTCGTAAAAAGAAGGGCAGTGCTGGTTACGGATATGGCTACGGTTATGGAGAAACCAAGGCTTAAGTGATAATCGTATATTGGGAGATGGGAGAGAACTATTGGTTTATAGAAAAGTTGTTAAACGATTGCTTGATTTATTGCTAGCAATCCCCATGTTAATCATTTTATTGATTCCACTAATCATTGTTGGAATTATTATTAAACTGACTTCGGAAGGCCCAGTTCTATTTATTCAGGAACGTTACGGTAGAAATTCGAAGCCTTTTGCGTTGTATAAATTTCGTTCAATGACTAACAAAGCACCGGTAAAAGCAAACTCAGAGTTTAAAGACATTACAAGCTATGTGACGCCTTTTGGTATGCTTATTCGAAAAACATCAGTAGATGAATTACCGCAGTTATGGAATATTATTAAGGGTGACATGAGCTTTATCGGACCCCGTCCGCTGGCTAAGACTGATGAAAAGGTATTGTCTTTGCGAAAACAGAACGGTGCTGATCAAGTATTACCAGGTATTTCGGGATTAGCACAAGTTAATGGTCGAAATAATCTTTCCGATGAAGATAAGGCAGCTTATGATGCGAAGTATGCAGCACACTTAAGTTTTAAGGTAGATATGTTATTGACAGTGGAAACGTTTGTTTCTGTTTTGAAGCGTGACGGTGTGTTTAAAGAAACACTGACCAGAGATGTTGAGAATTTGGAGGAATCACATGATCGAAAGCCTTTCTGATGTTTCTGTTTCCATTGTTACGTTTAATAATGCTGATGTTCTAAAAGAGCGTTTGGACATACTACTACCAATTTTCAAAACTAGCCAAGTTACCAATATTTTTATTATTGATAATCACTCGACGGATGGAACGGACGATATCTTAAAACAAATTTCTGAAGATGAACCACAATTAAAGATAATTCTGTTGGATAGCAATAAAGGATTCGGATATGGACATAATCAAGCTATAAAACAAACGAATAGTCAGTATCATATTGTAATGAATTTAGATACAACGCCTAAACAGGAAAGGCTCATTCGTAATATGGTTTTGTACATGGACAGACGTCAAGATATAAATTTGTTAAGTCCATTAGTTTTATTTCCAGACGGAAACATTCAACGTTTGACTAGGAATGAGCCAACAGTTTTTGATTTAGCCGTTCGTTTTTTTGGACCTAATTGGTTTAAAAAACGTCAGGCAAAATTTATACATTTGAATGATGGATATAATCGTGAACAAATAATAAAGAATGCAACTGGATGTTTTATGTTTCTTCGAGTTTCGGCCTTGAAAAGTATAGGTGGATTTGACGAACGTTATTTCTTATATATGGAAGATACTGACTTGACAAAAGCTATTAATGAAAAGGGGAAGGCATTTTTTTCTCCTGAATTTGAAGTTATGCATGAATGGCAACGTGGAAACCACTCTATCGGTGGAGCAAAATTAATGATAAGAAGCATGATTAAATACTTTAATAAATGGGGGTGGAGACTGTGGTAAAAAAAATTGTAGCAGCAATTGTTTCATATAACCCTGATACTGCTCATTTGGAAAAAATGATTAAAGAGATTGAATCTCAAAATGTTGATGTAATTGTGGTCAATAACGGAAAAAAACTTGACTACCTTGCTGAAGTAACACCTTTAGTCATAGAAATGGGAAAAAATGTTGGAATAGCAGAAGCACAAAATATGGCCTTTGCGAAGGCTGAGGAAGACAAATATACTTTTGTAACTGTTTTTGATCAAGACTCAATGATTCCTAAAAATTTTTTTAAAAACATGTACAATTCTCTAGATAGTAGCGAAATAGGCATGGTTGTCCCGAGGATTAAAGATTTGAATACCAATTGCTATATTGAAGCAAGAACATATAATAGAAAAAACAAATTAAAAATTTACGAGCCTAAAAACTTAGAACAAGAAAATAGTAAAAAGACACGAAAGGTGGCGATACCCATCGCTTCAGGGGCGATGATTCGTATATCGGCTTGGAGTGCGGCTGGTGGGATGACGTCAAAACTGTTTATTGATGCGGTTGATACAGATTTTGATTTAAGATTATTGATTTCGGGTTATGATATTATACAAAACAACGAAGTGCTACTTGAGCATCCCATAGGGAAAAGAAAACCTATCAAAATTTTTGGAAAAATCATCTTTTGGAATACAAATCACAGCCCTCTAAGAAGATTTACAATAGCAAGAAACTCTATTTGGCTTTACAAGTCAAACAAAAGATATGTTAAAGGCCTACTAAGTATTGTTTTGAGAACTATAATAACACACGGCATTTATATTTTCTTTGAAAACAAAGATTTTTTTAAAAAAAGTCTGTTGTTTAACAAGGGATTATTTATAGGACTATTTTCTAAGAGTCCAATTGTTATAGGGAAAGAAAAAAATGAATAAAATTAGTATAGCGGTAATTATTTCAACATATAACGGAGGAAAATTTATAGAAGAGCAAATTGATTCTATTTTGAATCAGAGCTTTTTTAAGTATCCGGATAATAATTATGACTTGAAATTAATAATAAGAGATGATGGTTCTTCAGATGCTACTAAAAATACTTTAGAGAACTACGAAAAAAAATATAAGGAAATAGAGATTCTAGATGATCAATTGGGAAATATTGGGGTTGTTAGATCTTTCTTTGAGTTATTAAAACAGTCAGCAGATTATGATATTATTTTTTTTAGTGACCAAGATGATATTTGGCTAAATCATAAAGTTGAAAAATTTATTGAAGTTTATAATAAAAGTAATTCGAATGACGTTATTGGAATTTATTCTGATGCTTGGATTGCAGATGATAAGGGGAAATCTAAAGGAACTAAAATGTCACAAATGTATGATTGGTTAAATAGACCTTTAAGCGTGGAATTTTTAACATGGGGATTCCGTATAACGGGCGCCAATTATGCTATAAATAATAAAGCTGCTAAAATAGTACTTCAATTGTCAAAAAATGAAATAAAAAATGTTGCGATGCACGATGCAGCAATAGGTTTGCTGATTGAAATTTTGGGTAAAAATATTCTAATTAATGAACCACTGTTAAATTATAGACAACATGAAAATAATGTTGTGGGCGCAAAAGGAAGTGCTAGTAATCCTATAAAAAAAATAACTGATTTACGAAAACTAATCAGTTCTATTCTATTAAATAATGCTAGCATATATAATTTTTTACTTCGCAAAAAATTTGGTGTTTCTACAGATATAATGGATCATTTAAAAAAATATAATGATATAACTGTAAAACATTCTTTCAAAGAAACACATAAAATATTGAAAGAAATAAAAAAAGATATTTGGTGGCGTCATAAAAGAATAACTCTATTTTTTGTATGGTTAAATAAGGTGAAAAAATGAAAATAGCGTTTATACTGCCAGGAAACAATGATACTCCTGTAGGCGGTTATAAAATAATCTATCAGTATGCAAATGAACTGATGGAGTTAGGTCATGAAGTAACGATTGCATTCATGTATCATCCATATAGTAAAAAAATTCTGAAGGTTAAAAAATTAGAACTACGCTTGAAAAAGTATTTAGGTCGTAAAGGAAATAGTCAGAATGTTTCGTGGTTTCCTCTAAATAATGATATAAAAATCGTCCAAAACTTAATCGAACAAGATAGTTTGTTACATTACGATAAGGTAATAGCAACATCGCCAGAAACTGCTACGTTATTATCTAGGTTTTCTGATAAAGTTGGTGAAAAATATTATTTTATTCAAAATTACGAAATATGGAATTTAGGGGAAAAAAAATTAAAACAAACCTATCTATTGCCATTAAAAAAAATAGTAATTGCAAAATGGTTGGGTGAGGAAGTTTATAAAGTTACAAAAGAATATCCAATACAGGTACCTAATTTTTATGATCATTCCATATTTTACATAGATAAACAAATTGAAAAAAGACAAAATGTAGTTACAATACTAAATCATGGCGAGCCAACAAAAAGAACAAAATTCGGATTGCGTGTACTAGAAAAAGTAAAACAGCAAATCCCTGACTTAGAGGTGTATCTGTTTGGAACAGGTGAGATGCCCGTTGGCTTGCCTAGCTACGTTCAATATTTTCAAAAACCAACTCAAAATCAGTTGCGTAGTAAATTATACGGAGAAGCAAAAGTTTATTTGATGCCAACAATTCTTGAGGGATGGAGCCTAACTGGAATGGAGGCAATGGCCTCTGGAGCTGTGGTTGTAGGAAGTAATATTGGTGGCTTACGTGATTATATTACAAATGATATTGAGGGTAAATTAGTTGATGTTAATAATTTTGACCAATATGTTAACGAGGTGATACATTTTCTAAACGATGAAGAAAGTCGAGTTAAGTATGCAAAGAGAGCTCTTCATAGTGTAGAGAAACATGATATTAATAACTCGGTACAAATTCTATTGGCTGCTTTATCTACAAACTGAACTCTGAGGTTAGTATATATGTTATTTTTAACTGGTTGGTTTTTTAATTTAATAGGATCGTTTGTTAATAACAAGATAATTAAAAGAATTATTGGACTGATTGGAATATTGATACTAGCATGGTTAGCTGGTACGGTTTCTGTTGATCACTCTGCTGACACAGCAGCTTACATGAGAACATTTTCAATGAATCCAAGTACAAGTATATTCGAATCCGGTTATTTAAACTTATCGTATTGGTTTTATACTAATGGATTTGATTACACTACATTTAGGACAGTTACTTTTTTTGTATTTTATATTTTGTTTTATATTAGTGTGAATGCCCTTTCTAATAATCCTAATTTTTTTATATTAATTTATTCTTTTTTTCCTTTTTTGAGTGATGCGACTCAAGTAAGAAATTTTTTTATGTTGACATTTGTGTTAATGGCATGTGCTGTGCTAACAAAGAGAACATTTTCACGTTATTTATTAGCTATAGCTCTGATTTATGTAGCATCTTTATTCCATTCAACAGGGTCAATATTTTACTTATTTGTACTTCTTCGTGCCATTCATTTTAGAAAAATTTATATTATAATACCTAAATTAATATATATTATAACGGCAGCGGGGGTCCTATTGTGGGCAACAGGATCAATATCATTACTATCCCAGTATATTGGAAGTTTATCATTTTTCTCTGAAAGAAATGGTATTTCAGAGTCGCTACAAACGTACTCAGCAGGCATATTTAACGTATATACTATACCTATGGTTGCGAGCTATTTATTTATGCTTCATGTATTGCAGATAATAATAAAAGATAAAATGGATGATAGCACGCTCACAGAGAAAGATGAAAGCTTGTATCTTTTATTTTTAATAGGTGCGATAGGAATTCCTGTAATTTTTAGCTCTTTTGCTTTTGAGAGAATATTAAGAAATTCAATGATGTGCGGAATAATTTTAGTAACTAGTACTACAACAATTAAAAATTTAAAGAAGGGAGATGGAGTGAAGTATATACTTTTTTCACTTTCTATTATATTGGGAATAATTGCTGAAGGATATTTGTATGATATTCCTGGAATGATGGGTTCATATACATTTTATATTTTAAAGTTTATACAATAGTTAATTGAAAGAATTGTAAGAAGCTTCGATAATTTACGATGAGTAAAGCAAGAAAATTAATAACAAATACCCTTATATTATCAATAGGCAATTTAGGGTCAAAATTTGCAGCAATAATTTTAGTTCCACTATATACCCATTTCTTATCACAATCTGAATTTGGTATTGCTGATGTATTAACAACAACTATTACAGTCTTAACGCCTATTTTTGCAGTTAGTATTGCAGATGCTGTATTTCGTTTTACTTTGGACCCTGAGTCAGAGAGAAGTGAGGTATTTACTAATGGTGCTATTGTAACGATAATCGGGGTATTTGTTTCAACTCTATTAATTCCAGCAGTATCGTTTTTTGTTGGACAACAATTTGCTATCTTTTTGATGATATCAGTTTCAATTTCGATTGTTAACTCGTTACTTTCTAATTTCATGAAAGTAGTCGACAAAGTTTTGATTTTTACATTGAGTGGCATAGTAAATGCAATATGTTTGTTGGTAACTAATCTAATATTTTTAGTTAAGTTTCGTTTGGGATTGGAAGGATATCTGATTTCAGCAATCATATCTGGAGTTGCGGGTATAGTGTTCATTATCATCTTCGGAAAAATATCATATTTTTTCAAAATAAAGTATTTTAGCATTGCAAAGATTCGTGAAATGATGAGATATAGTTTTCCATTGATTCCCAATGCCATGTCATGGTGGTTAACAAATGACGCTAATCGTATCATTATTTTAGCTTTTGTTGGTCCAGCAGCGAATGGTTTATATGCTGTTGCTAACAAGATTCCAGCTATTTTTTCTATGTTTTTTTCTATATTTGCACAAGCTTGGCAAATATCTGCTGTAGAAGAGTTTGATGCTAAGGATAGGAGTGAATTTTATTCGATTGTACTGCAGCGCATGATTGAGTTTTCAATGATTTTTAATGCAACCATTTTACTTTTTCTTAAAGATATAATGAAGTGCTTTGTTTCGACAAACTTTTATAATTCTTGGCAACTAGTTCCATTTCTACTCCTCACTGTTATGTATTCGAATGTTTCATCTTTCGTAGGTACGACATATATTGCCGCAAAAAAAACCACAATGATAACCGTGACAACGTTCTTGGGAATGGGAATTAATATACTTTTAGGACTAGTTCTTGTAAGAATATTTGGAGTTCAAGGAGTAATCGTGGGTGGAGCAATAGGGTTCTTTGTTATTGCTGTTATCCGAATATTAAATACTAGAAATTTAGTTAGCTTTAAAATAAATTATATCTTATTAGTTTGTGATCACATTGTACTAGGTTTAATGATTATTGTGTTGTTCAGTGATTTAGTTTCTTCTAGAATAGAAACTATAGGGAATACACTATTGTTATTATTAATGCTTTATCTTAACAAAGACTTTTTTTATTCTATAAAGAAATTAATAAACAGGAGAAAATCTAAACATGTCTAGGAAAAAAATATTATTATTAGACACAAGCAACAATACAGAAAATATGGGCGACTTCATAATTATGGATTCTGTCCAAAAACAGCTACGCAAAATATTTCCTGATGATTTTTTTATAAATGCATCAACACATGAAACAATAGGCAAAAAAACTCATGAATGGCACAGAGAGGCCGCATATACTTTTTTGGGAGGTACAAACCTATTAAGTGGAAGATATATTGGAAAAAATAGAGCCCAGTGGAGGTTCGGATTTAAAGATAGTAAGTCTATAAATGATGTGATTGGTTTAGCTGTGGGGTGGCAATCTGATCGAAAATATTCACGGACAAAAGACATTCCATTTGTTTTTGCTCAAAAAAAATTATACAAAAATTCAATGAACGACAAAATTTTGCACTCAGTACGCGATTCTTTTACACAGAAAAAGATGCTAGAATACGGAATAGATTCAATCAATACTGCTTGTGTTACTATGTGGGACTTAACACCTGAACATTTACAAAATATAAAACAGACAAAATCGAGTACAGTGGTTATGACATTGACAGATTACAGGCGTGACCAAGAATTTTTGGAATCTTATCGCGATATGTTGTTGATCTTAATTAAAAATTACCAGCAAATATTTCTATGGGTTCAATCAGCTGCTGACATTGATCTGTTAACAGAATTAGGTTTTGCCAAGGAAGACAGAATTATGTTGCTTTCTCCCACATTACAAGCCTTAGATAATGTATTAAATAAAGAAGATACAGATTATGTTGGAACACGCTTACATGCAGGAATTAGAGCCCTCCAGCATGGACGTAGAACAGTTATTATTGAAGTAGATAATCGAGCCCGAGAAATTGCCAGAGATACAAATTTAAAGACTCTTAATTATCAAAATATATCTAAACTAGATGCTTTGATAAATAGTAATTTTGATATGGACATACATGTTCCTTTTGATCAAATTGAACGATGGAAAAGTCAATTTATTTCTGAAATTTAATGCTTTTGTTTTGAAAACTTTTATTGTAATATAGACATAATAAAAATTCTAGTAATTAAATTGATTATTGAGTTACACGTCCCAAAAATGGGTAATAGACAAGTTGATTGTAAACTATATGTACCCTGTTTGTAAGTGTTCAGTAAGTAGACTTGAGATAATAAATATTAAAATGAAATAGAAATACAGCCAAATATAACAAGATTAATGTATCCCCTTCATTTTTTATGTAGAGAAAGAAATTTTTTAATGTTTAATAACCATATTTGTTAACATAGTATTTAAGGATTTGGGAGAGACTGAGAATGAATCAAGATGAATTTAAAGTATCAGTTGTTATAGCACACTACAATGCTGGGGATTATATCAGAAAAGCGCTCGACTCTCTGGTCAGACAGACAATGAACCAAGATGATTTTGAGGTAATTATTGTTGATGATAAGAGTACCAAGCCATTAAACATTATTCGGGAATATGAGAGTCAACTTAAGCATTTGCGAATAGTTGTCGAAGAGCAGAATCATGGTTATCCAAGCATTCCAAGAAATCATGGGATAGAAAAAGCACGTGGGACATTCATCATGCTGATGGATCAAGATGACAATTTGGCGGACGACACCTTGTTGACTTTTGTTGAATTTGCTGGCGATGATTCTGATGTCATTATTGGCAAATACGCTGAAGGCAAAATGTACAACGGCACACAGGTTCCCTTTAAAAACGGCACGAACATTAAAGACGCGAGCATCATAACGGATCATATTCTCAGTACGTTAGCACCACATAAGATGTATCGACGGGCAATGTTAAATCAATATGATGTTAAATTCCCTGACAGTAGTTATATTCCAGTCGAAGAAGATCAAGTTTTCAATATGAAAGCCTATTCTGTTTCGAGAAAAATTTCCATCTTAGCGGATAAAGATTACTATTATTGGAACCAACGAGAAGACTTTGGTAATCTGGGCAAGAGCTCAAGTTATACTTACAATGAGCCTTGGAAATACCTCAATATCTTATCGGAGGTATTCAATATTATTGAGGCGTCTCCTAATTGGTCTTTGGCACAGCAATCTAAGCTCAAGGCAATGTATATTGGTCGACTATTTAATAGCTCATATACAACTGTGATAGAAATTATTAAGCTTCAGAAAAATGAACAAGAGAGAGAAACGCTAATTGCTGGTTTGAGAAAAATAATCAATGAGCGTATGGATTCACAAAGTATTAGCGAAGTTCGCCAAGAATCACGATGGATGGTTCTGGGAATTAAGTATGGTATGAGCTATGAGGAATTATCGAACTTAGAGACAGAATTGTTTTCAGGCGAGAAATCATTGGTGCAGAACATACAATGCATTAATGGCGAGACAGTGAAAAAACTGTCAATCCATGGACGAATATGCGCAATTCCAGTTGACTTTCTAAAGAAAGAAAAGACTCTTGGTTCGAACTAAGTTAATGGACACCATTCTTTGATGTAAAATGCACGAGCATATATAAGGAGAGAAAAAATGAAAGGTATTATCCTAGCCGGAGGTTCCGGCACGAGACTTTATCCAATTACTAAGGCAACAAGTAAGCAGTTGGTACCAATTTACGACAAGCCAATGATTTATTATCCATTGTCTGTTCTGATGTTAGCTGGTATCAAGGATATTTTGCTAATTTCAACACCCGAATATGTTGGACAGTTTGAGGAACTATTCGGTGATGGCCATGAAATTGGTTTAAATATCCGATATGCGATTCAAGAAGAGCCTCGCGGTTTGGCTGATGCGTTCATTGTTGGCGCTGACTTTATCGGTGATGACGCTGTGGCTCTTGTGCTAGGTGACAATATTTTCTATGGCGCAGGGTTATCAGAGAAGTTACAAGAAGCTGCTCTGAAAACATCTGGTGCTACAGTGTTTGGTTATCAAGTTAAGGATCCGGAACGATTTGGTGTGGTTGAATTTGATAAAGATGGCAAGGCTTTGTCCATTGTTGAGAAACCAGAACAGCCAAAGTCCAATTACGCCGTAACCGGTCTTTATTTCTATGACAATGATGTCGTGGAAATCGCGGCTAACGTTAAACCATCAGAGCGTGGTGAAATTGAAATTTCTGATATTAACCAAGCTTACTTAGATCGTGGCGATTTGGATGTTCAAGTCATGGGACGTGGCTATGCTTGGCTTGACACTGGAACACACGATTCACTCCTCGAAGCTTCTTCCTTCATTGCAACGATTCAAAAACAACAAAACTTAAAAGTTGCTTCATTAGAAGAAATTGCTTACCGTATGGGGTATATTGATATTGCGCAATTAGAAAAGTTGGCACAACCATTGAAAAAGAATGATTACGGTCAATATTTGCTTAGAATTGTTGATGAAGAAGGGGAATAAGGCGTTTACATGACTGAAGAATTTTTTGAGAAAAAATTAGCAGCACAACCAATTGCAGCTATTCCGGGGATGATCGCTTTCGATATTCCTGTTCACGGTGATAATCGTGGTTGGTTTAAGGAAAACTTCCAAAAAGAAAAGATGTTACCCCTTGGTTTTCCAGAGTCTTTCTTTAAAGAGGATAAGTTACAAAACAATGTGTCCCTATCACGAAAGGGTGTGCTCCGTGGTCTGCATGCTGAACCATGGGATAAGTACATTTCTGTGGCTGATAATGGTCGTGTGTTGGGATCTTGGGTTGACCTACGCGAAGGTGATTCATTTGGACATGTCTACCAAACGGTTATTGATGCCAGTAAGGGCATTTATGTACCACGTGGTGTGGCTAATGGATTCCAAGTATTGAGTGAAACGGTATCATACTCATACTTAGTCAATGACTACTGGGCACTTGATTTAAAGCCAAAGTATGCCTTTGTGAATTACGCAGATCTTGCTTTGGGCATTGAATGGCATGATGTCGAAAATGCTGAAGTAAGTGAAGCAGACAAAAATCATCCTTTGCTAAAAGATGTCGTGCCACTAACAAAAGAGCAATTGTAATAGGAGAACATTCATGACTGAATATAAGAATATTTTAGTAACGGGTGGTGCCGGCTTCATCGGAGCGAACTTTGTCCGTTACATTGTCGAAGAACATCCTGATGTTTTTGTGACAGTTTTAGATAAATTAACTTATGCTGGTAACAAGGAAAACTTGGCTGGTTTGCCTGAAGACCGCGTAAAATTAGTGGTTGGCGATATTGCTGATGCACCATTGGTTGATCAATTGGTATCTGAAACCGATGCCGTGATCCACTATGCTGCTGAGAGTCACAATGATAATTCACTAAAAGACCCATCACCTTTTGTGCAAACGAATATTATTGGTACCTACACTTTAATTGAGGCAGCACGCAAGTACAACAAGCGTTTCCATCATGTCTCAACGGATGAAGTGTATGGTGATTTGCCACTACGTGAAGACTTGCCAGGTCATGGTGAAGGGGATGGGGAAAAGTTCACCTCAGCGTCGCAATACCGCCCTTCAAGTCCTTATTCATCAACAAAGGCAAGCTCTGATTTGTTAGTCCGTGCTTGGGTGCGTTCATTTGGTTTGCAAGCAACGATCTCTAATACCTCGAACAACTATGGGCCATACCAACACATTGAAAAGTTTATTCCACGACAAGTGACAAATATTATTGCCGGTATCAAGCCGAAACTATATGGCGCTGGTAAAAATGTCCGTGATTGGATTCACACCTATGATCACGCGACTGCTGTTTGGGCCATTTTAACGCAAGGTCAGATTGGTGAGACTTATTTGGTTGGTGCTGATGGTGAAAAAGATAATATCACTGTTTTACGTGCGATTTTGAAAGATATGGGCAAGGCCGAAGATGATTTTGACTTTGTGCAAGATCGTTCAGGGCATGATTTGCGTTATGCCATTGATGCCACAAAAATTCGTGAAGAATTGGGTTGGACACCAAAGTATACAGACTTTGAAACAGGGTTAGCTGACACAATCAAGTGGTATCAAGATAATCAATCTTGGTGGCAAGCTGAAAAAGACGACGTTGAAGCAAAATACGCTCAAAATAACCAGTAAAATGAATTAGTAAACAAAACTCACAACCGTGAGTTTTTTGTCTATGAGGGAGAGAACCAAATGAAGTTTCTAGTTACAGGTGCCAATGGTCAATTGGGTCAAGAACTACAAAAGTTATTGCGGGAACGCAACTTGGATTTTGTAGCTTTTGATTCAAAACAACTTGATATCACTGACCGTGAGGCTGTAATGTCAGTCTTTGAGCAAGTCGATCCAGATGTTGTTTTACATGCGGCAGCCTATACAAAAGTAGACGTCGCAGAAGATGAGGGACGCGATCTGAATTGGCAAGTCAATGTTAATGGGACTAAGAATGTCGCTGATGCCGCGAAGCAACAACAAGCCAAATTAATTGCTGTCTCAACAGATTATGTTTTTGATGGCACTAAAAATAATGATTATGTCGAAACAGATGCAGTAAACCCACAAAATGCTTATGGTCGCGCTAAATTAGCCGGTGAATTAGCCGTAACGGAAAGTGGCGTTGAGGCTTATATTGTGCGTACCAGCTGGGTATTTGGTGAGTTTGGCAATAATTTTGTTTATACCATGCAACGCTTAGCCGCTACACATCCTAAGTTAACAGTGGTAAATGATCAATTAGGTCGGCCAACTTGGACACGTACCTTAGCAGAGTTCATGCTGCATCTAATCAATGCCAAGGCAACTTATGGGATCTATCATTTATCTAATGAAGGCACGACAACATGGTTTGATTTTGCCCGTGAGATTTTAAAGGATACCGATGTTGAAGTTGCACCAGTTACAAGTGCTGAATTTCCACAAAAGGCTTATCGTCCGAGACATTCTGTGATGAGTCTTGAAAAAGCTGAATCAACAGGATTTGAAATACTTAATTGGCGTGAAGCATTGGAGATGTTTTTGACGGGGTTGGCGAGTGAGAGAGTTAAGCGCTGACTACTAGCGTGGGGGTTAAACTCACGCCTACATATTAAACAGATGCTGGTTTGTTAAAGTATCTATCAACTTATTTTGTGGTATCATATTAATGTTTAACAAAAGGACTTGAGCATGAAGTGAACCCCAATAGTTGGACAGAATAAAAAATCTGTTCATAAAGTTATTGGGTTCACTTCACGTTTCTACTTTTTTATTTCGCACTATAAAAAATATGGTAACATGGTAATAAATGTATTAATATTAAATGTTACTCCCTAGGTAATTAAAAGCGGCTAAGGGATTGGAAAGTGAGAGACAGCTAAGATTTGTTGATGCGTAACATATATATTGTATGCGTTATTTGCAACATTGTCGATTTAGTTGGTTAAAACAATAAAATATGACGAATAAGTACGATATTGTAAAGAAAAATATACGTGACAAAATTATCACAGGTGAATTTCAGCAAAGTCAAAAATTACCGACAGAAAGTGAAATGATGGCTTCCTTTGCTGTTAGTCGCTATACTGTTAGGCGGGCCATTTCCGACTTGGAAAACGAAAACTACGTGTACCGTGTGCAAGGCGGGGGATCCTTTGTCGCTGATTGGCAGACGCAAAAAAAGAGTGATAACGATCCTAAAGTTATTGGCATATTGTCTACACACGTGGCGTCCTATATTTTTCCAGCTATCATTGATGGGGCAGACCAAGTAATATCTGAGAATGGCTATTCACTTATTTTGGCGAATACGCACAATGATCCTGAGCGTGAACGTGTCGCATTGACCAGCCTGATGAGCCAAAATTTAGCTGGATTAATTGTTGAACCAACACAAAGTGCCTTAGCCACGCCAAATATTGATCTTTATCAAAAAATAAATCAAATGAACATTCCAGTTATCTTTATTAATGCTACTTATAAAAATATGACTAACTATTCAGTAATTAGTGATGATGAAGCAGCCTTTTATCGGGCAACAAATTATTTGATGACAAAAGGGCATACTAATATTGTTGGTGTATTTCAGGTTGATGA
The DNA here is from genome assembly GCF_016908715.1 of Leuconostoc rapi. Lineage (GTDB taxonomy): Bacteria > Bacillota > Bacilli > Lactobacillales > Lactobacillaceae > Leuconostoc > Leuconostoc rapi. The sequence goes on from NZ_JAFBEK010000003.1 coordinate 105,636, forward strand.
TCGACAAGGCGTCCATCGATTAAATGGTTATTTGAAATCATATCAAGATCATCCAGCATTTCTAACGCATTGTGTACCAATAATGTATAAGTCAGATGAAATATCGATTGCGTTAAATAAAGTCACGGATTTGCTGATAGATGATGCTAATCAAAGACCTACAGCAATTATTGCGTACAACGATCAACTTGCGATACGAATCATAGATTTAATCCATGATTTGGGTCTGCGCGTACCAGACGATGTATCTGTTATTGGGTTTGATGATTTTCAACTATCTAAGTATATTTCGCCACGTCTAACTACGATGACACATGCAAAAGAAAGAATGGGGCATGACGCGGCCACGCTTTTAATACAAAAAATAAAGCATCATAAAATTAGCTCGATTGTATACCAATCAGAATTAATTGAACGTGATTCAGTAAAAGATATTAGACCATCATAATTCAAAAAAAAAGATCAGCTTAGAATTTTTATTCTAAGCTGATCTTTTTTATCCTTCAGCTAACAGCGACATGCAATTAGTCACGAAAAATTCATCATATAAAAAAATATAATATTGACTTATACGGACAAATGTTTTATAGTGTGTTTGTAAGCGTTTTCATAAATGGCAAAAAATTCTAGATGACAGTCTTTTGGTGAAAAGGATTATAAAAATAGCAGAAGAGGATTTGGTAATCATGACAGGTAAAAATTATAAGTTTTGGTTTGTGACAGGATCGCAATTACTTTATGGTCCAGAAGTTTTGAAACAAGTAGAGATAGATTCAAAAAAAATGATTGATGCTTTGAATGCTTCAGGCGAGTTAGCTTATCCAATCGAGTTTAAGACAGTGGGCATTACTGCTGAAAATATCACTGAAACAATGAAAGAAGCCAATTTTAATGATGAAGTTGCTGGTGTGATTACATGGGCTCATACATTCTCACCTGCAAAAAATTGGATTAGAGGAACACAATTACTCACGAAACCGCTTCTTCATTTGGCGACTCAAATGTTAGAAACGATTCCTTATGACACAATTGATTTTGATTATATGAATTTGAATCAATCAGCTCATGGCGATAGAGAATATGCTTATATCAACGCACGTTTGCGCGTCAATAATAAAATTATTTTCGGACACTGGGCAGATAAAGCAATTCAAAAGCAAATTGGCGACTGGATGAATGTCGCTGTCGGGTATAACGAGAGTTTCAATATCAAAATTGTGACATTTGGTGACAAAATGCGTGATGTTGCAGTAACCGACGGTGATAAAATTGAAGCGCAAATTAAATTGGGCTGGACAGTCGATTATTGGGGCGTTGGCGATTTAGTGTCATATGTTGAAGCTGTTGATGAAGCTGCTGTCAATAAACTCTATACAGACTTACAACAAAAATATGATTTTGTTGCAGGTCAAAATGATCCAGAAAAATTTGAATATCATGTTAAGTACCAACTACGTGAATATATTGCTATCAAAAAGTTTATGGATGACAAGGGTTATTCAGGATTTACTACCAACTTTGAAGATTTAGTAGGATTGGAGCAATTGCCAGGGTTAGCTGTTCAATTGTTAATGAGTGAAGGGTATGGATTTGCTGGCGAAGGCGACTGGAAGACTGCTGCATTAACTCGATTGCTTAAAATCGTTTCGCATAACAAAGGCACAGTGTTCATGGAAGATTATACTTTAGACTTGCGTAAAGGGCATGAAGCTATTCTTGGTTCACACATGCTTGAAGTTGATCCGACAATTACTTCTGATAAGCCACGCGTAGAGGTACATCCTCTTGGTATCGGTGGCAAAGAAGATCCTGCTCGCCTTGTATTCACAGGTCAGACAGGCGACGCAGTTGATGTCACTTTGGCCGACTACGGTGATGAATTTAAGCTACTTAGCTATGACGTTGTAGGCAATAAGCCCGAGGCTGATACACCATATTTGCCTGTTGCAAAGCAGTTGTGGACACCTAAGTCAGGACTCAAGTCTGGCGCTGAAGGGTGGTTAGCAATTGGTGGTGGGCACCATACAACACTAAGTTTTAGCGTTACTTCTGAACAGTTACAAGACTTGGCCAACTTGTTTGGACTGAGTTATGTAGATATTAAATAAGAAAGGGTAGAAATTAAAATGGTAAGTGAATATATTAATCCGTTAGTTATTCAGCGAGCAGATCCACAAATTTATAAACACAGTGACGGTTTTTATTACTTTAGTGCTTCCGTGCCAGATTATAATCGAATTGAATTACGCAGAGCAAAGACAATAAATGGTTTGGCTCACGCAACACCAAAAACAATTTGGCGTAAACATGATACTGGTGAAATGAGTCAACTCATTTGGGCACCAGAAATTCATTTTTTGAATGGTAAATGGTATGTCTATTTTGCCGCAGCAAGTACAACTGAGTTTGATGAGAATGGTATGTTTCAGCATCGCATGTTTGTGTTAGAAAGCATAGCGGAGAATCCTATGGAAAGTGAGGATAGTTGGATTGAAAAGGGTCGTGTTGAGACGCCGATCGATAGCTTTTCCCTCGATGCAACTGTTTTCACTTTAAAAAACAAATTGTATTATGTATGGGCGCAAAAAGATCCTACTATTAAAGGAAATTCCAACATTTATATTTCTGAAATGGCAAATCCTTGGACATTAAAAACAGAACCTGTTTTACTGACTAAACCAGAGTATGATTGGGAGAAACAAATTTTTTGGGTCAATGAAGGGCCAGCTGTTATTCATCATGATAATAAAATATTTTTAACTTACTCAGCAAGCGCAACTGATGAAAATTATGCGATGGGGATGCTATCTTTGAATGATGATCAGGATGTTTTAAATCCAAATGCGTGGCGTAAATCAGAAAAGCCTGTCTTTACGAGCAATTTAGAAATTAATCAATATGGACCAGGACACAATTCGTTCACTGTTTCAGAAGACGGGACAAAAGATATATTAGTATATCATTCTCGTAACTATACAAAAATAGCAGGCGATCCATTATACGATCCAAATCGTCATACAAATGTCCAAGAATTTGGCTGGGATGTTGAGGGTTATCCAGTATTTGGCTCACCTGTTAATTATAATTACGAATAAATTGTTAGGAGAACAATTAAAATGAAAGCTATATCAAAAGCACATGGACAATTTTGGTCATTTCCAGTTTCTCATTTTTCCTATTTCTTTATTTGGGCAATTGTGAACGGCTACTTGACACTTTGGTTGGAGCAAGTAGCAAATCTATCGGGCTCTGAATCAGGCATGGTGTTTTCATTGATGGCAGGTATGTCACTGATTTATCAACCCATCTTTGGTATTGTGTCAGATCGATTGTTGTTAAAAAAGAACTTAGTATTTATAATTTTATTCGCAGGTGCGTTGATTGGGCCTTACTTCCAGTGGGTCTTTCTGCCAGTATTACATGCCATGAATGCTTTTAGTGTTGCAATATTCACAGGTATATACTTAGCATTCGTGCTTAATGGTGGCGTGTCAGTTATTGAGCAATATATACAAAGAGCGTCATTAGCCAATAAATTTGAATTTGGTCATTCCCGCATTGGCGGATCCGTTGCGGGAATGGTTGCTTCATTTATAGGTGGACGTCTATTTTTGTGGACACCTAACGCAATATTTTGGGCAGCTACAGTAACTGCACTGATTGCTATTGTAATGTTTGCCTTTTTTAACAAAATAAATTATGGCAATGCTGATCTAGTTGGAGAAAATTCAGAAAAACTCAAAGTATCAGATATTACTAAAATATTTAAACTAAAAAATTTTTGGGTGCTAGGTATATTTTATATGGGTGCCTCCGCATTATATGATGTATTCGACCAGCAGTTTATTATATTCTTCCATCAATTTTTCTCTTCAGTTGCTATGTCAACAACCGTTTATGCTAACACTGTTACAGCTCAGATGATTATTGAACTTGTATTAATGATACCTATGCCTTGGATCATTAATAAGATTGGACCTCGAAATGGCTTACTTATTTACGGGTTTATTACTGCAATCCGCATCATCGGTACAGCTTTGGCACCTAATTGGATAGTTATTGTTGCCTTACGGCTACTTGCAGGATTTGAAATGCCATTAGTCTTGGTATCTATTATGAAGTATATTTCTGATTCCTTCGATTTGCGATTATATGCAACAGTTTATGCGTTAGCTGCCAATTTCATGAAGCAAATTTCAGTCTTCATATTTTCAGCGTTAGCGGGAAACATGTACGATAACATTGGTTTTCAAAAAACTTATCTGATTATGGGTGTCTTTGTTCTGGTAGTTTCAATATTTGCTACCATATTTCTTTCAAAAACTGACAGTAATAATTTAAAAATAGTGAACAATAAAGAACCAGAAGAAATTAAAGTATAGATTCGAATGATAAATAACGTATCTTGGTTAAGTATTGTGTCAAATGCCAGGTAAATTAAATAATATATCTGAATAAACAGGTTAATGCGTGATACCTATATTTATTAGAACGCTTCATTTTACAGGAGAAAAAGGGTAATGGTAAAAAAAGAAGTCAAACAAATAATAGAATCAGGAAATGTTGCCTTGGGTATCGAGTTTGGTTCAACTACCATTAAACTATCATTAATCGCTGATGATTTTAAAACGATTGGTTCAGGAAGTTATGATTGGGAAAATAACCTTGAAAACGGCTTGTGGACTTATAGTATTGATGATATTTGGCTGGGATTACAGACAGCCTATCAAAAACTCAACCGACAAGTGTTCAACCATTATGGTGCCGAAATAGCAACTATTAAAAGTCTTGGTGTTTCGGCCATGATGCATGGTTATCTAGCATTTGACAAAAATGATCAGTTATTGGTACCTTTCAGAACTTGGCGTAATGCAACTACAGGGCAAGCATCGACTGATTTAACCAAATTATTTGGTTTTAACATTCCACAACGTTGGAGTATTGCACATTTATATCAAGCGATTTTAAATCAAGAAGCACATGTTAAAAATATTGATTTTTTGACAACACTGGCAGGTTATGTACATTGGCAATTAACAGGTAAAAAAGTAATTGGTATTGGTGATGCATCTGGCATGTTTCCAATTGAAACTGCAACCGGATCTTATAACCAAAACATGATGCAACAGTTCAGTTCATTGAAGTCTGTTCAGCAATATACGTGGCAGATTGCTAACATTTTGCCAAAACCTTTAAAGGCAGGCGAGATAGCTGGTCAATTGACAGAAGTTGGCGCTAAATTGCTAGATCCAACTGGCCGCTTAAAGGCAGGCGCGATTGTGGCACCACCAGAAGGTGATGCAAGTACAGGTATGGTGTCAACAAATAGCATTAAAACAAAAGCTGGCAACATTTCCGTGGGTACTTCAATTTTTTCAATGATTGTCTTGGAACACAATTTAAAGCATGTTTACAATAACATTGATATTGTAAACACGCCAACTGGCTTACCAGTAGCCATGGTGCATGCGAATAATTCAGCATCAGACTTGAATGCTTGGACTAAATTATTTGATCAATTTGCGACGATGATTGGTAGTCATATTTCAACAGATGAGCTTTATAAAATACTCTTCAATGCGGCTTTGAATGACGCTGAGGCAGATGCAGGTGGCCTAACAGGTTATGGTTATTATTCAGGTGAAAATATTACAGCGATGCCAGAAGGTCGACCATTATTGGTTCGTCAACCTGAGTCAGCATTTACCATTGGTAATCTCATGCGTTTTCACTTATTTACAGCATTTGGTGCAATCAAAATCGGTATGCGGATTTTGTCTGATGAGGCAGTTTTGACCGATAACATTGTTGCACAAGGCGGTGTTTTCAAAACGCCGATTGTTGCTCAAAAGTTATTGGCTGCAGCACTAAACACGGACATTACAGTGATGAAAACTGCCAGCGAAGGTGGACCATGGGGTATGGCAATATTGAGCCTCTATGTTACTGATAAATTACCCGACCAAACACTGGATGAATTTTTAGATGATACTGTTTTCGCACATGAAGAATCAGAAACAATCGCACCAGAAACAAGTGATGTTGAAGGATTTGATACATTTATGCAACGGTATATTGCAGGATTAGATATTGAGTTGGCAGCGATCAAAGCACTACCATCAAAAAAGGAAGGAAATCACTGATATGTTAGAAGAATTAAAGCAAACAGTTTATGAAGCTAATATGGCTTTACCTGCTAATAATTTAGTCACATTGACTTGGGGAAATGTGTCACAAATTGATAGAGATAAGGGTGTATTTGCTATTAAGCCTAGTGGTGTTGACTATAACGCCTTAAAGCCTGAAGACATTGTGATTGTAGATTTGGATGGTCATGTTGTTGAAGGCAATTTAAACCCTTCTAGTGATACACCAACGCACGCATTTTTATACAGGCATTGGCCGGATATAGGTGGCATCGTGCATACACATTCTAAGTGGGCTGTAGCTTTTGCGCAAGCAGGAATGGCGGTACCCGCTGCAGGCACAACGCATGCTGACACATTTTATGGGGATGTGCCGGTTGCGGATAAATTGACAAAAGAAGAAGTCGAAGGTGCCTATGAATTAAATACCGGTAAGTCAATTGCACGTGTCTTTGATCGTGATCATATCGATCCAATGGCTATTCCAGGTGTTTTGACAAATGATCATGGCCCATTCACATGGGGTGAAAATGCCATGGCGGCCGTGCATAATGCGATTGTACTAGACGTTGTGTCGGAAATGGCTTATCATACAATGACACTAGATACTGCAACAGATGTTCATGTGCCACAGTATCTCTTGGATAAGCATTATTTCCGTAAACATGGTAAAAATGCCTACTACGGACAAGTTCAATCTTAAAATAAAACGATAAGGTCTATCGACAGAAAAAATGTGTCTGTCAACAAAACTAATCGTTTGTTCAAATAAGGTCTTTAAAAAGATCTTATTTTTTATTTGGTTGATAAATTATTTTAGTGCTAATCGAAGTGACGCCAATTTTTATCTAATAGGGTACGGGCAACAAAGAGACCAAGAGGTAGAAACATCATGATTAAAGCAGCTTTCGTTAGCCAAAGGGCACCAACGCCTATTTGATTGGTGCCAATATTATAAATGGCGCGATAAATATATAGACCTGGAACCATAATCACGATTGATGGCACAGTTAGAGAGATTCTTGGATAGCCATTGTATCGTGTCACAATCGATGCGATTAATCCAGAAAGTAACGCACCGGCAAAGGCTGCCGCAGCGGGAGGGATAACGGTTAAGTCAACTAACTCTAAACGTAATGTGTTGGCCAATGCACCAATAAAGCCAGCAACAATAGCCATTTTTTGCGAGCTATTAAACATGATTGAAAAGCCATAAACGCCACAAAAACTAGCAGGTAATCTGAGCAAGGCAATAACAATAGGTGAAAGGCCAAGTGGTAAAAAGTTTTCAGGTCGAAAATTAAAAATTAAAGCCACTAACCAACCGACTAATGTTGCGACTAACGTAATCATTAATGCATAAGTTAATCTTTCTAACCCTGACCGCATGTCTAGCTTTGACATGTCTAACATACTGGTAATGAAAGGAAATCCAGGAATCACGAATAACATCGCGCCAATGTAACCAGCCTCATGTTGAACCAAAACATGAAAATAAGATTCAAATATTTTGAATGTCAACATATAGACTAGGCAGGCAATAGCGACACTGACAGCAACACCAACAAGCGTTGTAATCGTGTGCTTCCCTAAAGTTGCGCGGACAAAATTACCAATACCAGCACCTAGAAATGAACAAATCATTTCTGGTATGCCACCACCGAGTAGAAAAATAAAAGCGCTACATGCAAGAGCAGCTGCTAAGCCAGCAACGAGGGGTGAATACTGTGTCGGTTTAGTTTGAATATGATTGATTGATTTGTGTATTTGTCGTACTGTTTGCGTTGCAAAAGAATGATCAATATTTCTGACGAAATTTTCTAACGCGTTTAGTTTATCAGTGTTCACACCTGTATTTGGCAAGGATAAAACTTGTGTGTAGCTGTCGCCATCGCTAAAGCAAGTAAACGACAAGGTAATCAAACCAATATCAGCTGAGCAAGTGAGATTTAATTTTCTAGCGGTTTTATCCATAGCATCTCGTACACGCCACGCACCTGTGCCACACGATAGCATCAAAATACCGATGCGGCCAACGATAGAAGCGCGTTCTGGCAAACTGGCCTCTTGTGCGGGCAGTTCATCATTTTGAATTAAGCTTTGCCAAGGAATTGGCATATGATGCGGTTTGGAAATGTTTATTTGTTGTGATTTACTCAATTTGTCCATGATATCGTCCAATGTGTATGACATTAACTTTATTTTAAACCTTGAAGTGTTTTAATGCTAATGTTTAGTTGCCGTGTGCATGGGGTCAGTAACGATTAATAAATTTTTAGCATATAAATAGTAATTGTTAACAATACAATTTACAATTAAAATAATAACACTTTACAAAGTATTAAAATCATAGTAAAACTAATTTATTATTGTGAAAAAATATATTCAATAGCAAGGCCGCAACTTAAATTAAGTCGTTTAGCTGAAAGGAGCCTTATATGACCAACAAAAGAAGTATCATAACTTTGGCAACTTCTATGCTATTCGTAAGGGGGGCAGTCTATTTTCAGCATACAAACGATAAATCAGAAATGTTCGTTCGTTCGTCACGACCTAGTCAATATGAAATGAAACCCTTAGCTAATGAAGCCTCCTCAAGCACAGAAGATGGTGCCATAATGAGTAGCAGTAGCAGTAGCAGTAGCAGTAGCAGTAGCAGTAGCAGTAGCAGTAGCAGTAGCAGTAGCAGTAACAGTTCATCTGAGAACTCAAAGAAACCTGAATCTGAAGCACCAAAGATTACTAGTCGAGCTGTTATATCTGATTCTGGATTACCAACTGCAGGAAACTGGACTGATGACTTTAAAAACGTTAATCAAAATAATGCTTTAGGTATTGCAGGTCAATTTAATGTGTTTGCTAGAAATATGGACACAACCCAGAATCACCCAGTTGATGGTAATTTTGCGACTCAAACTGTAAAAACACAATCTTGGGTTGTAAATGGCAACAAGAGTCTCTCATATGTCCAAAATAACATCACTTCAGATGGTGATTCGATTGGCTTTAATAGTGATACGTTAATTTTAGGGCAATCGTTCAATTATAATCCGGACTTTCAATGGGGAAGACCTGCAATTAATGGCATACGGTTAGATACTGCGCCTAAAAACTTACGTCAAGATGCAAATGGGTCAAAATACATTGATTTTGATGCGGAATTTAATAGACTAAGTACGTCATCTGAAAACATTGCACATTATTCCAAAAATAATGTGCCAATAGTCACTAACTACTATGGATTAATCACTTTTGATGTCACTAATATCCCTGCAAAAGATAATATAAAATATATGACAGTCAAAGCTAGCGATTTGTCTGGTATGAATAATCGATTAAATGTAACGGGTGTTGCAGCAAATCAAAGGATTGTGATTACTGTTGATACAACAGGTGTTAATGATGTATCAACAACAAATTTAACATTTGTGAATGGCACAGAAGATAAAGGCATATTTTTTAATTATTATAACGAAGCAGGACAGTCGAATTTTGCTGGAAATGTGAACCTAGGAACGACTAACGATAATATTGGCGCCGTTTTGGCGCCTCAAGCAACAGTGACATTAGCGACTACAGCATTTAAAGGAAATATCGTTGCCAAAAACTTTATTAATAACTATATGGGTGAACAGTCAGGTAACTATTCGGATATAGCAGTGCCAACAACTGATACACCATCTTCTAAACCTAAGCTACTTTCAGTACCGGATATTGATTTTGGTGATCATAAAATTGGTAGTCAAAATAGTGTTGTGGGTGAATGGCGGGGTAATTTTGCCCTGGAAGGTCACCTAACCAGCAGCAAGATATTACAGCTACCTTGAAAAATGATACGAAAAAAGATGTTACTGTTAATATTGGGGTGAACACAGCAAAAACGAATGTCAATGGTATAGTTGAATATGGAAAAATGATCACCAAAAATGATCGTTCATTGAAACATGATATGAGCGACATTGTTAAAGGTCCATCAAGTGTTGTCATACCGGCTAATTCATCTAAAGATGTGGTTTTTCATATTGCAATGCCTAAGGAAACGTTTGATGGTATATTACTTGGTGGTTTAACCTTTCAACAAAAATCAAGTGAAGTAAACCAAGCGACAGCGAAATCAGGTACGACAATTCAAAATGAATATGCGTATGCAGTTGCTATCATGTTAAAAGAGACAGATAAGTTGGTAACGCCTAATCTTAATTTATTGAAAGTTGAACCGGGACAAAATAATCATCGGAATGTTATCAATGCTAATGTTCAAAATGATCAATCAATTTTACTTTCAGATGTTAAGATTGACGCCAAAGTTTATGCCAAGCATAGTAAGAAGCCAGTATATACTGCGATTAAAAATGGCATGCAGGTTGCGCCAAATAGTCATTTCGATTACCCTATCTCATTGAATGGGACTGAAATGGCCGCAGGCGAATATACACTACGTATGAAAGTGACTGGAACTGCTAATAAAAAGACACAGAGTTGGCAATTTACCAAAAAGTTTAAAATAGCTACCTCAAAAGCAAATGATTTAAACCAATCAGATGTTGATATTAAGGCAAACAGTAACAACCGTAGTTGGTTATATCCTTCAATTGGAATAATTCTGGTACTCATTATTGGTATCTTAATTTTCGTTGTGATTAAACAAAGAAAAAGAGACTGATATTAATTTGAAAAGATAAAAGCGCCATAATCACTAATTTTAGTGATTATGGCGCTTTTATCTGTAGTATCCTACACTGAAATTAGCTCGAACGAATGCCTGATTATGCATAAGCCTCAGCTGAACGCGCAATCATAAAATATGATAAGCTATAAGTATAATATTAATGACAATTGTCACCACATAAGCTAATCACTTAAAGTGAGTTTGGCATAATTAAAACGGAGGAAGCGTACGATATATTGTACGCATATGGCAACGTATGAAAATAGCAATTGCAGGATTTGGCGCACTTGGTGCACGATTAGGTGTTAAGTTACAAGCTGCTGGTCATGAGGTCACAGGCATTGATGGATGGCCAGCACATATTGCAGCGATTAATACGAATGGTTTAATTGTCATTCATGATAATCAAGCCCCTAAAAAGTACTTTGTACCTGTTGTCACCCCTCAAGAAGTTACCGGAGAATTTGATTTAATTATTCTATTAACAAAAACACCCCAACTTGATCGCATGTTAACAGATATTGCCCCAGTTGTTACCAAAAATACACAACTTCTTGTGCTATCTAATGGCTTAGGCAATATTGAAGTCATCGAAAAACATGTGGCGCGTGATCAAATCTTAGCGGGTGTGACGCTCTGGACATCAACGTTAGCTAAGCCAGGTGAAATTCACACAACGGGTAGCGGTTCGATTAAATTACAAGCCATTGGCCATGCGAATGCTGAACCAGTTGTTGAGGCAATGAATCAGGCTGGTCTAAATGTTGAGTTAACTGATGATGTATTGACTGCTATTTGGCATAAAGCAGGTATCAATTCAGTTTTGAATCCTTTGTCGGTATTACTAGATGCAAATATTGCTGAATTTGGCACTGCTGGTAATGGGATGGATTTGGCTTTGACTATATTGGATGAGATCCAAAAAGTTGGCGCTTTACAGGGTATTAAAGTAGACATTGCTGCAATTATGTCTGATTTAACAAATTTGTTAAAACCAGAAAATGCAGGAAATCATTATCCGTCAATGTATCAAGATATTCAAAATGGTAAACGAACAGAGATTGATTTTTTAAATGGGTATTTTTCAAAAATTGGGCATCAAGAGGATGTGCCAACCCCACTCAACACGATGATTACACATCTGATTCATGCTAAAGAAGACATTGAACGTGTCAAAATTGCTAAGCAGCAGGAGACTTTTGAAATTTAGTATGAATGAGTTAAGTATGTCACTTTTAATTGGTATTATTGGAGGATAAATATGACAAAGACAATTGAAACAGCTATTTTTGCAGGTGGATGCTTTTGGTGCATGGTTGAACCATTTGATTCATTACCAGGTATTGAAAAAGTGCGCTCCGGTTATACGGGTGGACATACAGTCAACCCAACATATGAAGAAGTGAGTTCACATACAACGGGTCACACTGAAGCAGTCAAGATTTGGTTTGACCCTGAAAAATTGACTTATGCTGAACTTGTAACCATTTATTGGGAGCAAACAGACCCAACAGATGCTATGGGTCAGTTCCAAGACCGTGGCGATAATTATCGTCCAGTTATTTTTGTTGCTAATCAGGCACAGCGTCAAATTGCTGAACAGTCAAAAGCCAGCCTTGAGGCTTCTGGTCGTTTTGAGCAACCAATTGTGACAACTATTGAGGATGCTAAGCCATTCTATGATGCGGAAGAATATCATCAAGACTTTTACAAAAAAGAGCCGACACGCGAAGCGCTAGAAATGGAACAACGCTTGGCATTTAAACAGAAGAATTGGCATACAAAATAAACAGCGTCAGCTGTTTTTATTTTGTATTCGGATTGTGACGCCAAAATTACCTGTTATATGGTAAAATAAATAGGTTATAGGTGGCTACAAAAACATCTAATTAATTAGGAGAATACGTTAAATCGGATGCCGGTCATCGGTGCGATTTGAACGACCAAAATAAAATGCAACTTGAATTCTTAGGAACTGGCTCTGGTCAACCATCAAAGTTTAGAAATGTGACCAGTATTGCGTTACGTTTACTAGATGAACGCAACGCTGTATGGCTCTTTGATGTCGGTGAAGCAACACAACATCAAATTTTAAAAACAACGATACGTCCGCGTAAAGTTGAAAAAATATTTATATCACATTTACATGGGGACCATATTTTTGGGTTACCTGGCTTTTTGAGTTCACGTTCATTTCAAGGCGCTGATAAAAATGAACCGTTAACAATTTATGGTCCAAAAGGTGTCAAAGAATTCGTGCAGACAGCGCTCCGCATTTCAGAAACACGCCTATCTTATCCAATCGTGTATGCTGAACTTAAGGAAGGCGTGATTTTTGATGACAAAACCTTTCGTGTGGTTGCTGCTAAGATGCGTCATCGCATTGAAACTTGGGGTTATCGTGTCGAAGAAAAAGACCATCCGGGTGAACTTTTAGTAGATAAGTTGCGTCAAGAAAACATACCATCAGGTCCAATATTTGGTCAGCTGAAAGCAGGCAAAGTTGTTACTTTACCAGATGGTCGTATTTTGGATGGCAAAGACTATATCGGTGCCAGACAACAAGGGCGTGTCGTGACTTTTATTTTAGATACACGGCCTAATGATAATATTGAATTATTAGCTGATCATGCAGATGTTCTCGTTCACGAAAGTACCTATGGTGCCGGTGAAGAAGAAGCAAAAATGGCACGGGCACACGCACATTCGACTAGTGTTACAGCTGCTAACATAGCCCAGAGGGCACAGGTCGACAAACTCGTTTTGACCCATTTATCTGCGCGCTATATTGGACCAATGGTTAAGACGTTGATTACAGATGTCCGTCGTATTTTTCCAAATACAATTGTTGCTAGAGATCTCGATATCATCAACATTCCGTTTAAAAAAGAGGTGTGAGGTCAATTACTCACGCGTTAAAGAAGGTTACAATGAGTCAAAAGAACTGGCAGATATTGTCAAAGCCGCCTGAAAAAGTTGTTCGACAACTCCAAACACAATTAAATATTGACCAAATTGCAGCGACAATTGTTGCGCAAAAAGGCTATACAACGCCTGAAACTGCTTTTCAGTATTTACAACCAAGCATTGAGCAATTACATGATCCGATGCTATTGCACGATATGGACAAAGTATTTGAACGGTTAACAGAAGCCGCTTTTGGTGGTGAAAAAATTGTCGTGTATGGTGATTATGATTTAGATGGTGTCACTAGTACAGCAATCATGGTAGAAGCACTTGAAGTGTTAGGGGCAGATGTGACGGCCTATATCCCCAATCGTTTTTCAGATGGTTATGGTCCAAATATTGATGCCTACAAGCGTTTGATTGATGACGGGGCTCAAGTGATTGTTACAGTTGATAATGGCGTTAGCGGTCATGAAGCTGTTGCTTACGCAATGAATCAAGGTGTTGATGTTATTATTACTGACCACCATGAAATGGGACCGACATTACCTGAAGCCTTTGCCATCGTACATCCTCGGCACCCTGATGGGCATTATCCCTTTAATGATCTTTCAGGTGTCGGTGTTGCATTTAAAGTTGCACAAGCGTTACTAACCGATGGTCAGCCGATAGCCGATAAAAGCGAGTTACCAACTGAAATGCTTGATTTAGTGGCGCTTGGTGAAATCGCTGATATGGTCTCATTAACTGATGAAAATCGAACATTGGTGTCTTGGGGTCTGAAACAAATCAATGATAGTCCGCGTCCAGGTTTGGCAGCGCTTTTGAAAAATGCTGGGCAAGCAAGTCACCAACCTATTATTTCAGAAACGGTATCTTTTAAAATTGCACCACGTTTAAATGCGGTGGGGCGCTTAGGTGATGCCAGTCTAGCACTTGACCTATTACTCAGCCAAGACCTCGATACAGCGACCGAACTAGCTTCACAAATTGAAGCAATTAATGCGCAACGTCAAGAAATTGTCGAAGAAGTTTTTGGGGCTGCTAAGCAAATTGCGCTATCTGATGCACACAGTAATGACCAAGTGTTAGTTGTTGCTGGGAAAGAATGGCATCAAGGTATCTTAGGTATTGTGGCTAGCCGACTTGTTGAACTATTACACAAACCAGTCATTGTGTTGAGTCTGGTTTCTGGTAGTTATAAAGGGTCAGGACGTACTTATAGCGATTTCGATTTGTACACTTTGATGGGACAATATCGCGAGTTATATGATACTTTTGGAGGTCATGCCAGCGCTTTGGGGTTGGCTATCTCTGAGAACAACTTAGCGCGTTTACGTGACCAGCTAGCTGATTTACCTGCTCTCGACATAACACAACAAGTTGTTGATGTGAATATGATGTTAACAACGCAAGAACTAACGACAACAGTTTATGATGCGTTAACACTGCTGGAACCTTTTGGCACAGGCAATAGGCAACCAATATTTGAGATTCAAAACCCAAATATTGAAAAAGCCATGACTATGGGGTCAACAAATCAGCACGTTAAGTTAACCTTATCTAACCAAATCGAAGCAGTTGGATTTAATCATCCAGACTGGACAAGTCTTGTTGTTAAACCAAAAAACATGTCGTTTGTAGCAACATTAGGAATCAATTATTTCCGTGGTATGAAGCGATTACAGTTACTTTTAACAGATGTTGTCATACCAAAGACTGTTGAAAAGGATGCACACAAAAAATTCTTTGCGCAGGTTTATAAATTTATTTATAGCCATCAGGATTTAAACTTTGCGCAAAACTTGGATAAAATAGCTCAGCAGCTACACATCACGAAAAATGACCTTAATATTATGGTACAAGTCTTTATTGAGTTAGGCTTTGTCCGAATCATTGATGGTGGTTTCGTAAAAGTTATTCCTAATGCGCCACAAAAAGCATTATCATCGTCAGTAACTTAC
Source organism: Leuconostoc rapi (assembly GCF_016908715.1). GTDB lineage: Bacteria > Bacillota > Bacilli > Lactobacillales > Lactobacillaceae > Leuconostoc > Leuconostoc rapi. The sequence continues at coordinate 121,322 of NZ_JAFBEK010000003.1, forward strand.
CATAAGTTCCTGGCAGACCGTTAAATGATTAAATAGAAAGTATGAGTACTTCATATAGAAGGTGTTACTGAGACTGAATAGGATTCAGTCGTGCAGGCATTATTGTGTACTCTGAGAGAAAAATGACAGTAGATTTACACAATTACGTTGCCACAGTTGAAAATTTTCCAGAACCAGGCGTTGATTTTAGAGATTTATCACCTTTAATGGGTGACGGCGTAGCGTATAAGCAAGCCGTTGATGAGATTGCTGATTTTGCCAAAGACTTGGCAATTGACCTCATTGCCGGACCTGAGTCTCGTGGATTCATTGTTGGGTCCCCCTTGGCCTATGCGCTCAATGTTGGCTTCGTTCCTGCGCGTAAGGGCGGAAAACTACCACGTGAAGCAGTCAGTGCCTCATATACACTGGAATATGGTGGCGAAAACGTGCTTGAAATCCATAAAGATGCCATTAAGCCTGGACAACGTGTCTTAATCGTAGATGACTTACTAGCTACTGGTGGTACGATTAACGCCACACGTGAAATAATTGAAAAGCTTGGTGGTGTGGTTGCTGGTGTTGCTTTCATTATTGAATTAAAAGCATTACATGGCCGTGAAAAGATTATGGAAGCTGGGGATGTACCAGCCATGGCCTTAATGACTTACTAAAACAGGTAATATCAATATGAACAAAAAATGAGACGAGAACTTTAGTTCTCGTCTCATTTTACAATAAATACTTGATCATCAATAAAATCAAATGGTTGATGATGTTCGTTCAGAGATAACGGGGCAGAAAGATCTGCTATTTTCCAAAATTGTGCTGAATTAGTCGCACAATTTTTTTCACCAATGACAATAAAATCACCGGTGAAGTTTTGCTGGCGTAGAGTCATGAGTATGTCGACATCACTGGTATCAGTATCGGGCGCCCAACTCATTATTACAACGTCAAAGGGGATCGTCTTAATAGCCTGTAAGCCAGTCATTTGATTGACCTGTGTCCAAAGATCAGGTGTTTGAATGTCCTGATTTTCCCAAGAAAAATTGTCAGTTGCCACCACGTCATCGCCTAAGGCACGTAGACCAGAGGTTAATATGCCATTACCAGCCATGACTTCTAATACGCGTCGACCCGCAATAAATTGATGGAGATCGTTGAGCCAAAGTTGATTAGGTAAATGCCAAATACCAAAAGTAGTAATCAACTCTTGTCTAAAACCAGATAAAAGGTCATCAACAGGCATTAAACGTGGATCATGTATTATTTGTGATTTGCTAAAGCTTAAACGTGGTAAGGGCTGAGTTGGCAGTTCATATCTTTCGAGAGTCTGTAATGTCTTGCTGGCGATAATCAGTTTTTGTTGAATCCAGGTTTGGTCAACAAATTGTGCAGCATAGTTGTTTAGTTTATTGATCATCATCTGTTACATCACGTCGATGTTGTTGTTCACCGGCATGTGACATATAAATATTATAGTGTTTGCCTTGATGAACAAATTCAGAACCGTTACCTTTTTTAATATGCCGTTTCAATCGCCAAATGGTAACTAACGTGATGATACCACCAACAGCTAAGCAAACCAGTATCACCAAGCATAGGATAGCAATAATTGAAAATATAAGCGGCACAGCCACGCCGATAATTGTTAAGAGTATGGGAATAAAGATGAATAAGCCAATGAGCGTCGTGACCAGTGCACCAATAAATTGAACCATTTTTTTCATAATTAGTACACCTCCAAAATAGGTCTTGCATCTTATTTAATGCGCATAAGCATTAAGGTTTTGTAGTAATATGTCCGGTGTGACACGTTGTGTTAAGTGTGGCGTAAAAGCAGCAACTAAGTGGCCGGCAGAGCAATCAGTTAAGACTGTTGTTTGAGATGCCGTAGAAAAATCAATTGTAATACCAGTTTGAATTTTTGGCATGAGCTGTTGTGCTAAATGTTGTTCTTCAATAACAGCACGAATTGTTTCTTTGGTTTCACGATTACTAATAAAATCAGCCACATTGAGCTGTGCTGCTTTTGCGACTGAAACCACCAAATCACGACTATAGGGTTGATGATTGGTAACGATTGCTTGTTGCAACGCCATCAAAAAAGAACGCGCTTTTTTATTGCCTTCAAGTTGCGCCGCCTTAAAATCAAGTGCAACATGGCAAACGGCTGATAGTGTATCTGGTAGGGAAACATCAGGCGTAAGTGATTTTAATTCTTGTGTGGCGTCTGTGGCCATAATTGGAATAAAGCGAACTGTTGCCTTTTGTGCTAAGCTTTCTGTTACGGCTAGCAGGTATTTTTCGGTGCGAAAGCAGGGCTCTGCAAGGGGGTTTAAAAATTGATAAATATCAATCATTGGTTTGATCTCCGTGAAATGAATTTTATTTAATATCCAAAAATTTATTTTACCCGCAAAATAGTGACTTGTCGACTGTTATGCTCAAAATGAGTATTAAAATGTGTTAAAATGAAGAGTAACAGATTAAAAGATTGTGCGCATTTTCCCAAATAAGGCTGTCGAATTGATAGGTGTTTGTGGGTGGTACGCACTTCTTTAATGCTGTAGTGTCGGGTTTTCCGAACTACTAGGATGTTTAGAAAGAGGTGTCGGCATGGATTGGGATCGTTTTTTCGTTCCGTACAAGCAGACGGTAACAGAGTTAAAAATTAAATTACGCGGTTTACGCGATCAATATGAAAAAGATGGTAAAAATTCGCCCATTGAATTTGTAACAGGACGGGTCAAAACACAAGCATCAATTGAAGAAAAAATACTGAGACGGCATTTGGATGAAAAACGGTTGTCCCTTGATTTACAAGATATTGCCGGCGTACGCATCATGACAAAATATATAGAAGATGTCTACACCGTTGTTGAGTTATTGCGTGACCGAACGGATTTTCAAATTTTAGAAGAACGTGATTACGTCATGAACGCCAAACCTTCTGGCTATCGTTCATATCATATTGTGATTGAATATCCCGTACAAATGTACAGTGGCGAACGCAAAGTGCTTGCTGAAATTCAAGTACGAACGATTGCCATGAACGTATGGGCAACAATTGAACATGATTTACGTTATAAACATGGCGATGAGTTGCCCACTGAAGTGGCAGAACAGCTCACAATTTTAGCGGACAAAAATTTCGAATGGGATCAAAGGGTCAGTGAGATTCGGGCGACAGAATGAAGATAGCAATTTTTAATAACAATGTCATAAGCTCACAAAAAATCACACAAGCACTTATTTTAGGTTTGCGAAAACGTGATGTCGAAATTGGTAACGAAGACCCTGATATTGTTGTTTCAGTTGGGGGTGATGGGACACTTTTGGGCGCTTTTCAGCATTATGTTGATCAAATTGACCACATACGCTTTGTCGGACTGCACACTGGGCACTTAGGATTTTATACAGATTGGTTGAGTAGTGGACTTGATGAATTAATTGATAGTTTAGCTAACGATAATGGTCAAAAAGTGACTTATCCACTCCTTGAAATGACTGTTGTGTACGATAGTGGTGAGCATTACAAGTTTTTGGCGTTAAATGAAGCAGCAATCAAGCAACCCACTGGTACATTAGTGGCTGATATTTATTTAGGGGATCAGTTATTTGAACGTTTTCGTGGTGATGGCATTGCCGTGGCGACACCAACTGGCTCAACAGCTTATAACAAGGCCAACGGGGGCGCGGTTTTGCATCCAAACATTCCAGCCATTCAAATGTCTGAAATTGCCTCGATTAATAATCGCGTCTTTCGAACTTTGGGATCACCTTTAGTTGTTCCTGAAGGACAAGAGATTATTATGAGACCAAAAAGTGACCATTTTTTGGTTATGTATGATCAATCAGATATTAAAGTTAAAAATATTACTGAATTACGTTTCCGTGTTGCTGATAAAAAGGTACATTTTGCGGCTTATCGTCATGTCGATTTTTGGCAACGTGTGCACCGTGCTTTCATTAGTGACATTGAGTAATAGGTGTTTACGCAGGTAATTTAAATTAATGAAGGGAAGCGTTTGACGAGCAGTTGTTGGTTGAACGCATGACATAGCAATGCAATTTACATGGACATATTCTGGCACAGAACAACGAAAAGTGAGAACATTTTTACAGGCACATGGTGTCTCACATCGTATGTTTAGCCAAATGAAACACAACGGCGGGGCTATTTTAAAAAACGATAAACAAGTTTATACATCAGATTATTTAGATGATGGCGATCAGGTTACCATTATTATGCCTACAGAAGCAAGTAATGATTTAGTTGTACCCGATTATAAGCCATTGAATATTATTTTTGAAAATGAACATTGGCTCGTCGTTGATAAACCCTACGGTATTACCACGGTACCAGGACATGCCGATCGGTTACATACATTGGTTAATCAAGTTAAAGGTCATTTGGAAGAAATGAATGCTGAGGACTTAGTACCTCATGTTGTGACGCGTTTAGATCGTGACACGTCAGGCATTGTGTTGTTGGCTAAACACCGTTTTGCACATGCAGTAATGGATCAACAATTGCAAGAGCATACGGTTGAAAAATTTTACCTGGCCTATACGAGTGGTCTTCTTCCTGATGATCATGGTGATATTCAAGCACCAATTGGTCGTGTAGATGGGGACTTCATTAAACGTGAGGTACGTGATGATGGGAAACCCTCGCGTACTGAATATTGGGTTGAACGTCGTTATGATGAAAATGGGCAACAACCAATGACACGTGTTAAGGTACAGTTACATACTGGACGAACGCATCAAATTCGTGTTCATTTCCAAAATATTGGTCACCCGTTAGTTGGGGATGATTTATATGGTGGACCACTTTGGTATGGTTTGAAAAGGCAAGCCTTACATGCTTACCATATGCGTTTTTATGATCCTTTTATTGAGTCATATCGCGAATTTAATACTAAATTGCCAGAAGATTTAAAAGGACTCAGAGATTTGAAATAAATTATGAATTCATGATAGACGAGCAGTGATAAATATCATTGCTGCGAGAAAGGTACGAGGTAAGCATGGCTGATCAACTTGAACAATTGAACCAAACCATTGAACTTTTGTCTGACCTCCTGCATTCCGGACAGGATACTGAATTTATAGAAAGCTTTGAGTCACTACATGACTTTGAAATGGCTCAGGTTTATGCGGAGTTACCAGAACAATTTCGTTCGGTGGCTTGGCGGTTGCTCTCAGATGATGTGTTAGCTCGTGTTTTTGATAATTTAGATGTTGACGAAGTTGATATTGTAACGCTATTACAAGAAATGCCACCGCAACGTGGCGCACGCATATTACAAGAAATGTATGCGGATAACGCTGCAGATTTATTACAAGAGATGCCCGCGAGGCTAGTTGCAACCTATCTGAGTTTGATACCAAAAGATGAAGCAAACGCCATTCGTAAATTAATTAACTACGATGACCAAACTGCCGGATCCTTGATGTCAACGGAATATTTGGCAGTAGAAGAAGATTTGCATGTCGATGAAGTCATGCGTTTGGTCAAAAAGCAGGCACTAGAGGCAGAATCTATTAGTTACGTCTATGTTTTAGACACTCAAGATCAGTTGACAGGTGTGATTTCGTTACGTGATTTATTAACGCATTCAGATGATTTAGCTGTCTCGGAAATAACAAAAGATCGGATTGTGAGTGTTAAAGCTGGTGATGATCAGGAAGATGTTGCTCAGATTGTGGCCGACTATAACTTTCTATCTATTCCAGTCACTGATGATGATAACCGATTGTTAGGCGTTATCACGGTCGATGATATCGTCGATGTCATTGATGAAGAAGCTGTTGAAGATTACTCTGGTTTGGCCGCCGTTAACGTTAGCCAAATTAATGATACACCTTGGCATTCTGCCGTTAAACGTATTCCATGGTTAATTGCGCTTTTGTTGCTTGGTATGACAACCGCAACACTGATTAGCTCATATGATGACTTAGTACGGCGCGCATCAATACTTGCCGCGTTCATCTCACTTATCACAGGAACAGCTGGAAATGCGGGTACACAGGCTTTAGCCTTGGCGGTTCGTCGTATTGCAGTCGGCAGTGAGCATAATGGTTGGAAAGATTTTGCTAGTGAAATTTTGGCTGGTATCATCGTTGGTATAGCAACAGGTATATCAGTTTTTGCCATTGTTGCGGTATGGAAACAAAATAGTATGCTCGGGGTTGCCGTTGGTTTGGCAATGACAATGGCAATCATTGTTGCCAATTTAGCGGGATATTTGATTCCGGTTGTCATTGATAAGATTGGATTCGATCCAGCTGTGGCCAGCGGGCCATTTATTACCACATTATCAGATTTAACATCCGTGCTGATTTATTTTAGTGTTGCACAATTGTTTATCTCTCATTTTGTAGGGGGTTAAGTTCTTAATGAGAATTTAATGCTTGTCGTGTTACAATGTATGATGAAAATACTGTAGGAGTAAAGAAATATGCCAACGCGTGAAGAAATTAGATTAGGTCAAAAAGGTCAGCCAAAATCACCTAAAAAAAGGCACCGAATCCGTAATACGATTTTAATCATTATTGGTTTAATTGTGTTAGCCGGTGTTGGTACGGGTGGTTATGCCTATTACAAAATGAACCGTACAATCACTAAGATTCAAAATCCGTCCAAGACAACAAAGAAGGCAGATAAAATTACATCTGCTAAAAAGCCTGTATCTTATCTACTCTTGGGAACCGATACTGGTGAATTAGGGCGTGATTATAAAGGCCGTACGGATACCATGATTGTGATGACTGTTAATCCGAAAACAAATGTGACAACTATGACCTCTATCGCTCGTGATACATTGGTAGATGTCAATGGTCAACAAATGAAGATTAACGCTGCCTTTGCATATGGCACAGCAGATTCAGCTTTAGAAGCAGTTGAGAACTTGTTAAATATCAAAATCAACGGTGGTTATATCTTAATCAACATGGGCGGTCTAGTTAAGATGGTTGATGCTGTTGGTGGCGTTGATGTCACATCACCATTAACGTTCACAACAGAAGGGGATGACACTCAAGCAGATTCTAAGAGTCAATACTCATTCACTGCTGGACAAAGCTATCATATGGATGGTAATGAAGCTTTAGCGTTTTCACGTATGAGACATTCTGATCCCAATGGTGACTATGGTCGTCAAATGCGTCAACAATTGATTATTCGTGCTGTTTTGAAAAATTCAGCTAGTGTAGGTAGTTTGTTCAATGATTCGTTATTAACAACACTTTCGAATAATGTTCAAACAGATGTATCAACCACGTCTATGAAGAACTTGGCCATGAGCTATCGCTCAGCACTAGGAAATATTAAGCAAGACCAGATGCGTGGGACAACACAAAGTATGGGTGCTTTAGGATCAGTAGAAGTCATGAGTCAGACAGAAATTGATCGTGTACACACAGCGATTACGGAACAAATGTCAGAGTAATAAACCAAAAACAAGTAGCGATACTTGTTTTTTTCTGCAAAAATATTCATTAAAAATCATAATATACAGTGTTTTGTTGCATATAGTCATAAAATTGTTGAATAAATAAACAAAAGGCGTTAATATTAATACATAGCATAAATACGGAGGACATCAAAATGACAGAAAAATTAGTATTGGCCTATTCAGGTGGTTTAGACACATCAGTTGCAATTCCATGGTTAAAGAGCAAAGGGTATGACATTATTGCCGTTGTTTTAAACGTTGGACAACATGGTAAAGATATGGATATGATTCAAGCAAAGGCACTTCAAGTTGGTGCAAGTCAATCGATTGTGATTGATGCCCAAGCAGAATTTGCTGATAAGTATGTCGCACCAGTAATCAAAGCTAATATGTTGTATGAAGGTGAATATCCAATGGTTTCTGCCTTATCACGACCTTTGATTATTAAAAAGTTAGTTGATATTGCACATGAAAATGATGCTGTTGCCATTGCGCACGGTTCAACTGGTCATGGTAACGATCAAGTTCGTTTTGAAGCAGCTATTCATGCGTTAGATCCTGATATGAAGATTGAAGCACCGATTCGTGAATTCCAGTGGTCGCGTGAAGAAGAAATCGCCTATGCTGCTGAACATAACGTCCCCGTACCAGTTGGCTTGGAATCACCTTATTCAATTGATGAAAATCTTTGGGGTCGTGCCAATGAAGCAGGTATCTTGGAAAATCCTTGGAACCAAGCACCAGAAGGTGCCTATGCTTTGACAGCACCAATTGAAAAGACACCAGACACGCCAGAATTTATCGATGTGACATTTGCTGCTGGTGTGCCAGTTGCACTTGATGGTGTTGAGATGCCATTGGCCGATTTGATTATCAAATTAAACGAGCTTGCAGGCGCACATGGTATCGGTCGGATTGATCATATTGAAAACCGTTTGGTTGGTATTAAGTCACGTGAAATTTATGAAGCCCCTGCTGCCGCTGTTTTGATGACAGCGCACAAGGATCTAGAAGATTTGACATTAGAACGTGATGTGGCACACTTTAAGCCAATGATCGAGCAACAATTAGCTAATTTAGTGTACGAAGCTAAGTGGGTATCACCATTGTTTGATGGATTGATGGCATTTATTGATGAGACGCAAAAGAATGTTAACGGTGTTGTTAAAATGAAAATGTTCAAGGGAAACGCGATTGCGGTTGCACGTCAATCTGAACATAATTCATTATATGATGAAGATTTGGCAACTTACACAAGTGCCTCATCATTTGACCAAGAAGCAGCTGTTGGCTTTATCAAGTTATGGACATTGAGTAACACAGTTTACGAACAAGTGAACCATGTGCATTCAACAGATAAAAAAAATAAAATTAAGTAAGTTCATGGCGTTTTTCGCCGTACATAAGGGAGAATAATTATGGCAACAACGAAATTGTGGGGCGGTCGGTTTACTGCAAAAGCAGCAGAATGGGTTGATGAATTTGGGGCATCCATTCATTTTGATCAACAAATGGCAGCAGAAGATTTAGAAGGTTCAATTGCACACGCAACAATGTTGGGTCAACAAGCGATTATCACACCTGAGGAATCGGCACAAATTGTCGCTGGATTAGAATCTTTACAACAAGAATTAGTGCAGGGATCGTTAACATTTGACGTTAAGAATGAAGACATCCATATGAACATGGAAGCGTTACTGACTGAAAAAATTGGGGCTGTCGCTGGCAAATTGCATACGGCGCGTTCGCGTAATGACCAAGTAGCGACAGATTTCCATTTGTGGGTGAAACACCGTTTACCTCACGTTTCTGAATCATTAACTGAATTACAAGAAACACTTTTGACATTGGCAACTACTCATGCTGGAACGATTATGTCTGGGTATACGCATTTACAACATGCCCAGCCAATTACTTATGGACACTATTTACTTGCTTACTTTGAAATGTTCCAACGGGATTATGAACGTTTTGAATTTAATAAATTGCATACAGATATTTTGCCATTGGGTGCCGCAGCATTAGCAGGCACAACATTTCCCATTGACCGTGAATTTGTCGCGGAACAACTAGATTTTAAGGACATCTATCATAATTCGTTAGATGCTGTGTCTGATCGTGATTTTGCTTTAGAATTTTTATCAAATGCTGCAATATTGATGATGCATTTATCACGTATGGCAGAAGAATTAATTTTATGGTCAACTTACGAGTTTAACTATATTGAATTGTCTGATGATTTTTCAACAGGATCGTCAATCATGCCACAAAAAAAGAATGCTGATTTTGCGGAACTTGTACGTGGTAAAACAGGGCGAACATACGGCGCATTGATGGCACTGTTAACGACGATGAAGTCATTGCCTTTAGCATATAACAAAGATATGCAAGAAGACAAAGAACAGGTATTTGATGTGATGGATACCGTCATTGCTTCGATTAAAATATTCACTGGCATGCTCAGTGGTCTTAAAGTGCATGAAAAGCGTATGCTTGCCAGCACACAAGATGATTTTTCAAATGCAACAGAGCTGGCTGACTATTTAGCAACAAAAGGTGTGCCATTCCGTGAGGCACATGCCATTGTTGGTCAACTTGTCTTACAAGGGTTACAAACGCATACACCATTACAAAAAATGACATTAGAGGTGTTACAAGCAGCGGCACCACAGATCCAAGCTGACATTTATCATGTATTGGAATCACAAACAGCGGTTGACCGTCGGACATCACTGGGTGGCACAGCAGTTAGCAATGTTAAAAAAGAAATTATTAGGAATCAGAAAAAGCTGGAGGCACGTCAATGAACTCACATTTTCAAGGTAAATCATTTTTAAAAGAAATCGATTTTTCAAAAAAAGAATTAGAAACACTCATTGATTTAGCAGCACATTTTAAATATTTGAAAAAAAATAACCTACCACATGCCTATTTACAAGGTAAAAACATTGCCTTGTTATTTGAAAAAACATCAACACGGACAAGGTCGAGCTTTACTGTAGCCGCTAACGATCTTGGCGCGCACGCTGAATTTTTAGGTCAGCATGATATTCAATTTGGCAAGAAAGAGTCATTAGAAGACACAGCCAAAGTTTTTGGCAGTATGTATGATGCCATCGAATATCGTGGTTTTTCACAAGATGTTGTTGAAAAATTGGCACAATACTCTGGCGTTCCGGTATGGAATGGCCTGACAGATGAATGGCATCCAACGCAAATGTTGGCTGATTTTTTAACAATTAAAGAGCAGCTCCATCATATTGAGGGTGTGACGTTAGCCTATATGGGTGATGGCCGTAACAATGTGGCAAATTCGTTGTTAGTTACTGGTGCCATTTTAGGTGTCAATGTGCATATTGTTGCACCTAAAAGTTTACAACCAACATTAGAAATTCAGGCATTGGCTCAAAAACAGGCAAATCTATCGGGTGCAAAATTGTTGATTACTGATGACATTGCAACTGGTGTTGATGGGGCGGATGTTCTGTACACAGATGTTTGGGCATCAATGGGTGAAGAAGAAACATTTGAAGAGCGCATTAAATTATTGACGCCTTACCAAATTAATGCAGAACTGGTTGCGCTAACGCATAACGATCAAACCATTGTTTTACATGACTTACCAGCATTTCATGATTTAAAAACGACTATGTCGCAAGAAATTTATGAAAAGTTTGGCATTACAGAAATGGAAATTACGGATGATGTTTTCCATGCGACCTACGCACATCAATTTGAACAAGCCGAAAATCGGTTACATACGATTAAAGCTATTATGGCTGCGACCTTGGGAAATATGTTCATACCAGAAGTTTAATTAAAATTAAAAAAGTTGGCGTTAGCCAACTTTTTTATTGTGAAAATGAGCACCTACAAATAATATGAGCGATAGTATAATCAGTAATGTCAATCCGCCAATACCTTTTTGAGCACCGACTATCATACCATTTTCTGGTGATGCGTGTACAGCCGTTGTGATAAGCTGTGCAACAATAGCTGTTGCTGAGGCACCCACAAATTGTTGTGTTGTATTTAAGATACCATTACCATCTGCTGTTTGAGATGTTGGCAATGTTGCTAAAGTGACAGTCATCAAATTGGCATAAGAAAAACCAATACCGACCATTAATAGCATATGTGTTAACATGAGTGTCCAAAAATTAAGTTGCTGGAAAAAACTTACCATGAGTATTAGGGCAATTGTAGAAATGATTAAACCAATAACCACTGGTCGGAATTGACCGAAATGATCCAACAGAGAACCAGAAATAGGAGCTAAGATGGCACCAATCAAAGCACCAGGGAACATGAAGATACCTGCTGCGGAGGCGCTCACGTGTAATTGTATTTGTAAATAATTGGGTAAGATAAAAGATAGACCAAGTAAAATAGCTTGGTAAACTAAGAAGCTGTACATATACAGATTAAAGTTAAGATTTTTAAACAAGGTGAGGTGTAGTAAAGGCTGCTTTTTGTTGGCGACATAGAAAGCAACCAATGATACAATACCCAGAAGGAACATGATAAGTGATAATTTTTCAACCGCAAGTAACGATAGACTCAAGCCGACAGCTAAAAAGATAAATGTGTTGATTGGGAATTTTTCACTGTGGGAAATCGATTCATTTGGAATACTCATTAAGCCGATCACTAGTGATATTAAAACTAAAATGATTAAAAACCAAAAGATTGTCCGCCAACCTAGTGTATTCAGTAGTATACCGCCATACGTTGGTCCGATTGCTGGTGCCAGTGATGTGATCATGCTACCAATGCCCATCATCATACCGCGGCTTTTGATAGGAGATTGCGTTAAGATAATATGAAACATCAATGGTAGCGCAATACCTGTACCAACACCTTGTAATACACGACCCGTGAGAAGTATGGTAAGTGTCGGCGAGAGGCTATTTAGAATAATACCAACAAGAAATAGAATATTTGAGGCGATAAACAATTGTCTCGTCGAAAAATTACGAATTAAAAATGCCGAGATAGGCACAATAATGGCTATGGCCAATAAATATCCAGTAGTCACCCATTGGACACCGTTCGTGTTGGTATTAAATTCAGTCATCAAGGTGGGAAATGTGACATTCATAGCGGTTTCGATTAGAACACCACTAAAACTCAAAATACCAGAAGCGATGACGGCAGGAATGACCTTCCAATGATTGGTATGCATAATTTTCTCCTAAACACAAAAAATAAAAAGAGGTATGGCATTATCAAAAAAATGATAATGTCACGCCTCTTTTTTCGGCACGAATATAAATCGCGCTATCTGTACGAAACAACATAACCCAATTTAACAGATTGTGACCTGCTTTGTCAATAGGTGTGTTGGTATTATTTGAATTAGTTTAAGGGTTGCCACTGCCAATTTTCAACTTCTGGCAAGTCTGTTCCCTTTGAACGTGTGAATGACACATGTTTATCTAACTTGTCGTTCATGGCTTGTACAAGATCAGCATGCTTAACTGACGTTTCAGTTGGTAATAATTCAACTGCAGCCTTAACTAAGTTGAAACGATCAATTTTGTTCAAGACACGCATATCAAATGGTGTGGTGATATCACCAGCCTCACGATAACCATGAACAGCTAAATTATGATTATGGCGCTTGAAGAAGATAGATTCAACCATTGGTGCATAACCGTGGAATGCGAACAAAACAGGCACATCAGTTGTAAAGTAAGCATCAAACTCGTCTTGACTCAACCCGTAACTCGCATCTGCACATAGTTTAAACAAATCTAAGACGTTGATATAACGAATCTTTAATGTTGGTATTTGTTCGTGCAAAATTTGGATTGCGGCCAAGCTTTCAGTTGTTGGTTCAGAACCAGCAGAAGCAATAATGATATCAGGCTTCTCACCGTGGTCTGTACTTGCCCAATCAACAACACGCAAACCTTGAGTAACAAGTTGCTTAGCTTCAAGTGGTGTGAACCATTGTAAGCGGGGATGCTTGCTTGCAACAATATAATTAATTTGTTGCTTTGTTTGTACAGTATGTTCAAATGTTGCGACTAAACTGTTAGCATCAGCAGGGAAAAATTCGCGGATGAAATCAGGTTGCTTTTCATAAAGCATGGTTGTAACACCAGGATCTTGGTGTGAGTAACCGTTATGATCTTGCTGGAAGACAGTTGAGTTAGCAATAATATTCAAGGCAGGGACATCCTTACGCCATGAAACATCATGTGAGTGATTCAACCACTTAAAGTGTTGAACGATCATGTCATCCACTTCACGTATGAAGACCTCATAACTTGCAAAGAAACCATGACGGCCTGTTAATGTGTAGGCTTCTAACATGCCTTCGTCATAATGTTCTGACAACATTGAGTCGATAATACGACCTTCAGGTGCCATGAATTGATCATTTGGTTCTTTAATTGGCAGTAACCATTGACGATTAGTCGTTTCAAAGACATCTTGGAAACGATTAGAAGCTGTTTCATCTGGACCAAAGCCACGGAAATTCGTTGGGTTTAGCTTGATGAGGTCTCTAATATAACCACCTAACAAAATAGCATCTTGCGCTAAATCATTACCAGGTACTTGACGATCAACGAGATAATCATTAATATCTGGGAGATTAAGTGGCTTAACGACACCAGCGTTTGTCACGCTGTTATTGGCCATGCGTAATGACTTTTTAGGTAATACTTCTTGGATTTCTAGTGCTAAATGACCAGCTTCATCAAATAATTCCTCAGGTTGGTACGACTTTAGCCAATTAACCAAATCAGGGATATATTCAGGATGGTTTTGATCTGCAGGGATTGGAATTTGGTGAGCACGGAATGAATTTTCAATCGGTTGACCATCCCAACTCTTAGGACCAGTCCAGCCCTTTGGTGAACGCAATACAATCATAGGCCATGTTGGACGCGTTACTTCGTCGCTACTTTGATTTGCAGCATTAGCACGAATAGCTTTGATTTCCTCAAAAACTGTATCCATTGTTTTCGCCATTTCTTCATGGACTTGCATAATAGGCTTGTCAAATGAACTAACAAAGTATGGATGCCAACCAAGGCTGGTAAAGTATTGCGTCAATGTTTCATTAGTTTCACGTGATAAAACAGTTGGGTTAGCAATTTTGAATCCGTTAAGATTTAAAATTGGTAACACAGTGCCATCGTTTTTAGGATTCAAAAACTTATTAACGTGCCATGAGGTAGCTAATGGTGCAGTTTCAGCTTCACCATCACCTACGACAACAGCAGCAACTAAATCTGGATTATCAAGAACAGCACCAGCACCGTGAAGGATTGAATAACCTAAAGCACCCCCTTCATGAATTGACCCAGGTACTTTTGGATCAGCGTGTGACGCAACACCACCAGGGAATGAAAAACGTTTGAACATTTTTTGCATACCCGCAGCATCTTGTGTGATTTCTGGAAAGGCTTCAGTGTAGCTACCATCTAAATAAGCATTTGAAATCATGACTTGGCCACCGTGACCAGGTCCTTCAACGTAGAACATGTTCAAGTTAAATTTATTAATGGCACGATTAAGGTGTGCATAAATAAAGTTTTGGCTTGGGATTGTTCCCCAGTGTCCGATCGGATGAATTTTAACTTGATCCGCCGTCAGTTCTTCGTTAAGTAATGGGTTATCTAATAAATAAAGTTGACCAACTGATAGATAGTTAGTAGCTCGCCAGTAAGCGTCTAGATGATCAAGATAATTCTTTGAGTCAATACTCATGTTAGTTAAGTCCTCCAAGTTATTATGATTATAGTCAAATGCACAGGGCAATCGTCGTAAAAAGTATAGCAAGATACATAGAAAAAAGTTACTTTGCAAAGTATTTTGAAAAATTTAACAGGTGATTAAGATCTTAATCAAACTGTTAACACAAACTGTTAACATGCTATTGTTGCGTCATCATTTTTACATCCCTATCGTATAGGTTATTTGTTAAAAAATCAACACCAATAT
Source organism: Leuconostoc rapi (assembly GCF_016908715.1). Lineage (GTDB taxonomy): Bacteria > Bacillota > Bacilli > Lactobacillales > Lactobacillaceae > Leuconostoc > Leuconostoc rapi. Next base: position 136,729 of record NZ_JAFBEK010000003.1, read on the forward strand.
GTTAATTGGTTCGTACCAATTAACATATTGGGTTTTGTTTATATCGTGAATAATAGCACAGTGGCAGGGATTTACTGATGATAGAACCCATTTTGTGTTGACTAATGAGTTGCATACTTTTATTGTTATGTGGTAGAATCAATCTTGTTATTAATCGATTAATTAACATACTAGGGGTGCTTTACAAGAAGCTGAGAGAGAAGTGATAGTCTTTGAACCCTTTGAACCTGATCTGTTGCAAACAGCGTAGGAAAGTGTGAAATATAAAGGGCCAATAGGGTGCCATTATAGATAGACATACTATATCTAGAGCGTTTGCAATCATTTTTAATCCTGCAAACGCTCTTTTTCTATGTTCTAAATTTAGGAGGTATCTTTCTTGAGTAACCACGTATTTTTGGCGGCACCATTTAAACAATTATTAAACCAAGACAAAGTCGTTGATTCACAAAGTATGAGTCTGATTAAAGATGTGATGCAATTGCTCGAAGACGCTGATTTTGTGGTCGATAACGCGCACCAACGTGAGGGGTGGGGTCAACACATGATGACCCCAGATGAATGCACTACGGCAGATTTTGAGGCTATCAAAATCTGCCATATGTTTATGGCATTTCCGGGTTATCCAGCATCACCTGGAACGCATATTGAAATCGGGTGGGCATCGGCGTTTGATAAACCGATCGTCTTGCTCTTAAAAGAAAATACAACATATGCGTACCTAGTAAGAGGCTTAGGGACTGTCGGTCGTGTCAAGTATTTGTATTACAAAGATGCCGCAGATTGTTTATTAAAGATCAAACAATTTTTGAATGAAAAACAATGATTGCATGTCTAACATCTGTCATCATTAGGGAGAGGAAATGAAAGATGTCAACGTATGAAACTTTTGATAATGCCTATATGTCTGTGCTTGATGACATATATAACCATGCTGACTTTTTTAATCAACCTCGGGGATTTCAAAGTCGCGAAAAAATTGCCTATAATTTTAGTATTAGTCAGCCAGTACAAAGAGGTGTTTATAATCAAAAAAGAAAATGTAATATTGTATTTAATTTTGCCGAAGCATTATGGTATTTAACAGGTAATAATCGTTTAGACTATATCAGTTACTATAATAAAAAAATGCCAGATTATTCAATGGATGGTCGTGTTTTAACTGGTACTGCCTATGGCTCGAAAATGTTTAATGTTAAAGATCAGCAATTAAGCCAATGGCAGAATGTAAAAGATTTATTAATCAAAGATCCAGATTCTAAACGTGCAGTATTACAAATTTTTGATGATAGTGAGTTGGCTATTCCAAACAACTTAGATGTGTCGTGTACTTTGGGTCTACAATTTTTTATTCGGAATAATCATCTGGATATGATTGCTTATATGCGGGCTAATGATGCATTTCGTGGTATCGTGAGTGATGTTTTCTCATTTACCTTTATTCAAGAACTGATGGCTCGTGAGCTTCATGTACCAGTGGGAAATTACTATCACAGTGTTGGTACCATGCACATCTATGAGCCTGATAATGTATGGGTAACGCATGTGTTAGAAACGCCAAGCGAGGCACAGTTTAAATTCCCAGAAATGCCACTCGAAAATAATTGGGAAATGATCCATGAATTGATGATGTATGAAGAAAAACTGAGAAAAAACGAACTCACGATGGATTGGTAGTCAATTTTAGCGACTCATATGGCACCGTATTGGCAGCAAATATTAGCGTTATTTAGTATATACCAAATGATTCACTATAATAAAAAAATTGATCGGACATTGTTTGGACATTTGTTGCCAATTTATCAATATTTTGTGCTTAATAAATGGCCCAATCATGTAGCAAATTTAGAGGTAGGTGGCAATGAATAATCTTTTTGAAGGTAACAAAATAGCCAATCAGTTCAATGCATACAATGATGTATTAGAACAAGTGCTGGGGTATAGTCATATATTATCTTTTTTTTCCAAAAACCATGCAGCCACGATATTAGATTATGGTTGTGGACCGGGTAAAGTTGCTTTAAGGTTGGCTCAACAGACCGACTCAAAAATCATCGCTGTTGATGAATCTGATCGTATGATTGATATTGCAAACCAACAACGGCCCCATGATCGTATTGATTACCAAGTGGTAAAAAACGATAGTTTAAGTTTTCTGCCCAATGACTCACTAGATGGTGCAATTGCTTGCTATGTATTTATCAATAATGGGTCAGAAGCTCGTATACGTCGTATTATGGCAGAAATTTATCGCGTTTTGCGTCCCAACAGTCAATTTATTGTGTTGGATACAAATCCAAATACCACTGGCGTACCATTTTCAACATTTCAAAATGGTGCTAAAGGCAAAGTATATGGTTATGGTGAACAGCGCGTTGAAAAATTGCATGTGAGTCAGCAAGAAGATTTGATTTTACATGATTTTAATTGGCCAAATCAAATGTATGAGGACAATTTGAAAAACGCAGGATTTAAACATATTACGGTCAAGTATCCCACTATTAATGATTTTAATGCTGAACAAATTGCGACAATTGAAGCACAGTATGGCAACATTAACTGGGGAAACGAGCGGACACAATCTCCCTTTATTTTATATGAAGCGACTAAATCATAGTTTGCACAATGATGCATAAATGAAAATATCCGATAAACACTTTTAAAGTGTTTATCGGATATTTTTTTGACTATTTTTTGATTTTTAAATTAGAAACTAGTTGACTATCTGGTGTAACAAACAGTGTTTGCTGTCCTTCAAAAATAACAAAACCAGGCTTTGAACCATTGGGTTTCCGGAGCTTTCCGGCAGGTAGGTAGTCAACAGGTACGTTAGCCGAATCGCGCGCCTTGCTGTAATAAGCAGCGAGCTTTGCAGCTTCGATTAACGTCTCATCTGATGGATTTGGCGAGTGAATAATGACATGTGAACCGGGTATGTTTTGAACGTGCAGCCAAATGTCACGACGGTCTGCTTGCTTCAACGACAGGCGTTCATTTTGTAAATTATTTTTACCGACTTCTATGTGTGTACCATCTGTACTTTGAAACTGATCCGGTTTTGACACTTTTGGTTTTTGCTTATTTTTCTTGTTGGCACGAATATAGCCACCATTTGTTAATTCCAAGCGAATGTCTTCAACATCTTTAGGGGAAGCGACATCAAGTTGTGCAACAATATTATTAAAATATGCAATTTCGGCATCGGTTAGCGTCATTTGTTCATTCACATAGGCAACGGCAGTACGTAATTTGCGATATTTTGTAAAATAGCGCTCGGCATTTTTTAAGCCGTTAAGTTTAGGATCTAATGTGATTTTAAGCAGTGCATTATTGTCGTAGTAATTTTCAATTTCAACTGATGTCATGCCCTTTTGGACAAGATGCGGGTAGGTGATTAATAAATCACCCATGACTTTTAAATCATCAGCATTTTCGGCATCGTTTAATGTTGCTAATAATTTTTTCCGTTTTGAGGTATTTTTCTTAAGCTCGTTTTTAACAATACGTACCAACGAACCTGCTTGTTGATTGACACGCTCGCGTTCGGCTTTGCCAATGTAGTAGGCATCCAACATATCTCCAAGTGTTTGAAAATGTTGTTCGTGAGTATAATCCTGTGACCAGTCGAAAGCCGAATAGCTTAGGGCACCTTTATCAGAAGTAAACAAAGTAGGTTTGAGGTCGTTAAATCGTGCGAGCCAATTTTTGGCATGAGCAAGATGATCACCAGGCTGATTAATGGTACGGGCTAAACTGACGGCAGAATCACGGCCAAATCCTTGATAAGTCGATTGGATCGTTTTTGCCCAGTCATCAAACGGTGTATCTAAAATCATGGGGGCCAAGGCATCTAGGCCTTTGGTAAAGGGGTTAGATAGGTTTTGCGCAGGTGGTAACACATACGTTGCGCCTGGCATGAGCGAACGCACACGATTTTGGTCTGCAGGTACATGTTTGATGAGCTCTAAAATACGTGAATCTTCTTCTCTTACTAAGAACAAATTGGAATGACGCCCCATCATTTCCAGGGTCAATCGAATTTGTTGCACATCACCTAGTTCATTACGCGCGTTGACGTAAAAATTGATAATACGGTCATTTTCAATTTGCACAATTTTTTGTAACTTAGCGCCCTCTAAGTACCGACGTAGAAACATCACAAAATTAGGTGCGGTTTGAGGGTTTTCGTACGGAATATGAGTAATTTGGGCACGTGCGTATGTAGGGTGCGCACTGAGGAGAAGTGGGTAGTTCACACTATTGTTGCGCACAACTAAAACAATTTCATTTGGGTAGGGTTGATGCACTTTGGTAATGCGTCCACCAACAATTAATTCGTTAAATTCATGCACTAACGCATGTGTGAAAAGACCATCTAAAGGCATTTTAATAGTTTCCTTTGCTATTTTGACAAGCTGATTAGGATATTAATGGTGTAAAAGTAAACAATGAGTTAATCATTGTTTACTTTACACATTGTACAGCATTGTTTGATCCTTTTGTGGAGATCAAATAAAAAATTAGTGACTAATCATCAGTTTAAAACTGGTAATTACCCACTAAACATCTTGTAAAGTACTAGACAATTTTTGAACCATGAACTTCGCTAACACCCAATGTATCTGCAATGCATTGGGCATTTTCAGCATTAATGCCACCACCCGGAAGGATGGTTACGTCAGCAGGGGCTGTATTAACAAGTACCTGTATACTGGGCAATAGATCAAATATTGGTGTTTTAAGTGGCCCACCATGTGTTAAAATGCGATTAACACCGTGTTCTGATAACCAATACATCGCGCTTTGCTGCTGATCAATGGCAATATCATCAAAAGCCATATGCATGATCACTTTCAGGTTTAATTCAGTGGCATGTGCAATCAGTTTTGACATCGCATCTTTATCTAACAAATGATTACGTACCACACCAAAAGTGACTAACTGACCACCCAGGTCAGCAATTTGCTGTAGGGTATCATGCATTTGTTGCAATTCGATGTCGTCGTATGCAAAATCACCGCCACGAGGGCGAACCATAACGACCACAGGAACATCATCAATTTCTATTAGTGTATCAATGATTGTACGTGTATCAGGTGTGAGACCACCTAATTCTAACTGGCTATTTAATTCAATACGATTAGCGCCTTTGTCGCGCATTTGTCTGGCAGCTTCAACAGAATCAACGGCTGCTTCTTTAATTGTAATTGTCATGTCATCATTTTACCATAAAATTGCAAACAAAAAACCTGTGCCAAATGGTACAGGTTATAATGTGAAATTACTTCTTTTCTGTAACTTGCTTACCGTTGTAAACACCAGAAGGTGAGACACGGTGAGCTACGCGGTATTCACCAGTTGTTTGATCCAACACGATATTAGGAACATTCAAACCGATATGTCCGCGGCGGTTACGCTTGTGAGACTTTGAGTTTTTGTTTGATGGGGTAGCCATAAATGGCACCTCCTTTCGTTTCAATTTATCAACTAGTCAAGTTTACCGAAATTTAACACTTTTGTCAATAGTTTTTTGAAAAACAATGTCAAGGTCTTTTACTTGACATTGTTTCGCGCAAGCTGAGCGGTGATTTCTTTGTGATGGAACCATGAAGATTGCACAATCGCTAACACGTCATTAGCAAAGTACATGAGGTAAGTCACTAAAATAACTAAGGCCGAAGCACCAAGTGCGCCACCGGCAGCAACAGTAAATCCCCACAAAGCAATTTGCATGATACCTTGTAATAACCAAGCAAACCAACTTTCAGAGAAGCGAAAAGTGGTCAAAACAGCGCCAACTAGCCCTGTACCCAGTACCAAAGAATCAGAAATTGGTCGTGGTGTGTGTAAAATTTGTGTTTCAAATAAGTAGGCAGCCACGAAAGCAACAATTGCCACGAAAGCAACTACTGTATACCAAAATACTTTACCGTGATTTTCACCACGTGTGTCCGTTTCATGAATAAAGCGGACATGTTTGTCAGTATCTTTAACCCATGAAGGCATAACCAACACGGGGATGTCTAGTAAAATAACATAAGTTAGTTGTAAAACGGCATCAGCAGGGTTTCTGTGCAACCAAGCGACATAAATATATATGGCTGCTGATAATAAGCCAAACAAGCCATTCATTGGTTTAGCTTCTTTTAAACCAAGAACAGTGGTCCAACCAAATGCTGCTGCAAAGAATGTCGCAAATGTCATGCCGTTAATAGTGGCTCCCATACCAAAACTTGTATAGGCGATGATGAGGAGACCAACTGCTAATAGGGCATAAGACAACCGTGTCCAGCCTCTAAATTGTTCAGCATACCAAAGTGGGTTGAAAACTTGCCAATGTGAAATATGTGGTGTTGACGTTTCTTGCATGATTTAAATTTTACCGAGATTAAGGCACTCTGGGTGGTTTCTGTCGCAAAGGCAGTGCTTTGAGAGAGCGGCTCGGCACCTTTCTGTTTTTAATGGGTTAAATGAGTTTACCAGTATATTTGTTCGGTGTAATATCAAAGAAATCATAATCAGCCAATTCAGTAGTTGACGTGACATGTGCATCTGTACCAAAAGATAGCATTAAGTTAATTGGGTGTTCATCAATATTACCAGCAAAAACCGAGACAACTGGTGTATTTGAAGCAACTGAATAGCCTAATTCCATCGCTGTACCAGTATCTGCATCTTCTGCTTCAAAAATAGCGACAGTGAGGTCTGAATTATCAATCGCTTTAATATCGGCTTTATAAGTCATTGCACCCCATTCAAAATCAGGCTCGTTGTTTGATTCACCCAAAGCAACGCCGCCATATTGATGTAATAATGGGACATGAATATGGGCGATTGTTGGATTAGCACTCAATTGCGTAAAGGCATCCTTTAATAATGCTTCTTGATTATCAGAAAACCAACCAGCAGCTAAATAAATATTTTTAGCACCAGGTCGTTTTTGTGAATTGTCGACACGACGATTAATCGCTTCAAGATCGGCAATCAATTTTGTTTCATTCATGTTTTTTCTCCTTTTATTTTGACACTAGTATAACTTTACAACAGAATATTTGGTTTGTCTGGCAAAGGGACAAAATTTGTCCAAAATTTATTTTATTGGTAACAGGTGACCCTTAAAATATTATGTTTGATATTGTATTTATGGTAAAATAAGGATATCTGAAAAAAATATATACTAAGGGGAACCGTGTTTTGCTCGATTGTCATATGTTAATTGAGTTGAATACAATAATCACATGTTTTTAATCGACTTCATCCTCCATATTGATGCGCATATTGCCACGTTAGTGACACAATTTGGACCATGGACATATGTTATTTTATTTGCTGTTATTTTCATTGAAACAGGCATTGTCATCATGCCGTTTTTACCCGGCGATTCGCTACTTTTTGCTGCTGGTGCAGTTGCCGCTACACCGGCTGGTATCAATGCCGGATTAAATCATTGGGTATTTATGATATTGTTCTTTTTAGCTGCTATTGCAGGTGATTCTTTGAATTTTTGGATTGGACGTACAGGTGGTTATAAATTGATAAAGCATCCTTTAATTGGGCGCTTTATCAAAGAAAACCATATTCGTGAAGCAGAAGGTTTTTTTGAAAAGCGTGGGGCAATGGCAATTATCATTGGTCGCTATATGCCGATTGTACGGACATTTGTGCCATTTGTTGCAGGTATTAGTCAATTTCCATATGGTCATTTTTTAAGAAATAATGTGATTGCTGCTTTTTCTTGGAGTTTGATTGCCACAGGTGCAGGCTATATGTTTGGTAATATACCATTTGTTAAAATGCATTTTTCGATTATTATTTTGGGTATTGCATTAGTGACACTGATGCCAACTATTATTGGTGTTGTGCGGTCTATCATGGTTAGCCAACGTGCCAAAAAAATTGCGAAAAAATAAAATTAAAGCTGCCTTTGGGTGGCTTTTTTAGTATAATAGCATTATGAATAATTTAAATAAATTACAACAATTGACAGGCATTTCGACTGAAGAAATTGCTGATGCATTAGATGTTGATGTGGCAACTGTCACGTCTTGGCAACAAGAAGAAAGTATGCCCACTGTGGCTGAACTAGAGGCGCTAGTTGGCATATTTTCAAGTCAACTTGATGCAAAAGGTATCACTGAGCAATCACAAGGTCATCCTATTCATATTCGCTTATCTTTAGACTATTTAATGAATCTTGGCATCACAATGTCAGATTGGATTACGTTAAAGTGGGCATTTGAAGGTTCCTGGGCAGGAGATAAACTAGCGGTTGGTTTCTTTAATGGCAATAAACTGGTTCGGGTTGTCGAATCAAATGCGGATTTCGTTGCTACTTTTGCAGGTTATTTGATTTTACAAAGCGAAGGTGAATTTGAACCGTATATTGACGAATTTGATGATGATAAAACCTACGATTGGCGTTTGTTGCGCATTCAGGGCGACAAATTTCAAGACGTTACGCAAAAATTGATAGCGGGTGATTTACCGGAGATTAACTTATGACCGAAAATTTGATTTTGGCAACGGACGCCTACAAATTAACGCATCATTTACAATACCCAAGTAACATTACAAAGCTGTACTCATATGGCGAAGCGCGAGTTGGTGGGCAGTTTAATACAGTCAGCTGGTTTGGTATGGGCATGATTTTACATGACTATTTTCATCAACCTATCACCAATGACATGATTGATGAGGCCGAAAAAGTTTCTGAGTTGACTTTTGGTACAAAAGCCTATTTTAATCGTTCAGTCTGGGAAAAAGTTCGTGATCTGGGCTATTTTCCAGTTAAAATTAAAGCATTACCTGAGGGCCTTGAGGTGCCAACTGGCAATGCTGTGTTTACCATTGAATCGACAGCACCCTGGTTTGCCACGAGCTTAAATGCGTTGGAAGTCTTGTTGATGCACGTTTGGTATCCAACAACAATCGCCACAAATTCCATGTATATCAAGAAGCGTTTGGCGCCTTTGCTAGAAAAATCTGGTTCGTTGGCAGGATTATTTCTGGCGGTAAACGATTTTGGTTTGCGTGGTGCAACGTCACTTGAATCGGGTAAACGTGGTGGTGCAGCACATTTATTGCATTTTCAAGGATCAGACAACATGGCAGCGTCGCATTACTTTGAATCAGTTTATGGCGTGGCAGGACGTGCGTTGTCTGTGTGGGCGACTGAACATTCAGTCGCAACATCATATGGCGCAGGTCAGGGTGAATTCGACTATGTTAATGCACAGTTTGATCGTGCACCGGATGACGCGATTTTGTCTATTGTCATTGATTCTTATGATGCGTTAAATTTTGTCAAAACAGTGATTGGTTCACCGGACATTAAAGCACGTATTATTAATCGCGTGGGTCGGGTCGTTTTGCGACCAGACTCTGGTGATCCGCAGGCAATTGATTTAGAAGTGTTAGTGTTACTAGCCGACATATTTGGCACAACGACTAACGACCAAGGTTATAAGGTGTTGAAAAATAACGTTGGCATTATTCAAGGTGACGGTATGAAAGCTGATACGATTATTGCCTTATACGAGGCACTGATGTCCAATGGCTGGTCAGCTGATAATTTAGTCGTTGGTTCTGGCGGGGGCTTGTTGCAAGAAGGTTTTACACGCGATACAGAAAGATTTGCGATTAAAGCAGCATATGCGGAAAATGCTAACGGGCAAAAAATTAATATTCAAAAAAACCCTAAAACTGACGCTAGTAAGGCGTCCAAAGCTGGTTTATTGAAAGTCATTGTACGTGATAGTAAAATCATGACCGTTTCCAATGATGAACCAGGTCAAGATTTATTAGAAACGGTTTACGACAATGGGACAATACCACCAATTAACGGTGAGGCCATTATTAACCGCGCACTTATTTGAGGTAATGACAGTGAACTATCATTTTAATACAAAAAAAGACATCAATAATGATGTTGAAATTTCTAAACTAGATGTCAAACTAGCCGCACAAGCTTATCGTGATCGTCAAAAACGAAATAAAAAACCAGAAAGTGAACCAGATAATCGCATTGTTGGGCATGGCGTACAAGCACTTGGAACAGAATCAGCTATCGGTAAAGATGAACGTAAGATGCAAGTTGCTGCGCTATTTAAAAGGGGCATGACAAGCTATATTGATCTAGCCTTTGAAATGAATTTGGCAGAGTCAACAATTAGACAATACGGTAAAGAACTTGGGTTAACATTTATTGATACAGAATACTAAGTTGAAAAGTTGACATTAGGTCATTGGTAAGTTATGATTATATCAATATAAAATTTAATTTCACATAGAGGTTGCGATTGACATGAGTCGCTTATCTGAACTGTTGTAACAGTAATGAAGATAGGTTAAAGGGGAAGTTGCCGAAATGAACAATCAGTGCAGGATTGCTTCGTTGGGCTAATAGTTAATAACTATTAGACTGTCGTTAATGAATAACGGTGAGCTATGGAAACAGTCAAAACTGCTAGCTAAAAGCCTTTTGTCCGTGACCTGGTCTCGAACAAAGGCTTTTTTATGTGAAAAATTGGGAGAATTGTATGAGTTATCCAACAAATGAGGTACAGCATTTGACGATTGATGGTGTTGATGCTGTCACGTTAGCCAAGACATACGGGACACCTTTATATGTCTACGATGTCACTAAAATTCGTCAAACAATGCGTGCTTTTAAAGCTATTTTTGAAAAAGAAAGCGTGCCATACGTTGTCAGTTATGCTTCAAAAGCATTTGCAACTCAGGCAATATATCAAGTCGCTCAACAAGAAGGCATTCATGCTGATATTGTATCCGGTGGTGAGCTTTATACGGCTTTAAAAGCCGGTTTTGACCCTAAACACTTAAGCTTTAATGGTAACAATAAAAGCTTTGACGAACTGTCGATGGCCATTGAAGCAGGTGTGGGCACCATTATTGTTGATAATTTCTTAGAACTACAATTATTATCAGAAATTGCTGCAAAAAACAACATGAAACAAGATATACTATTACGCATTTCACCGGGTATTTCTGCCCATACGCATGAGTTTATTAGTACAGGACAACAAGATTCTAAATTTGGCTTTGATTTGCTAACTGGGCAAGGCAAAAAGGCTTATGATATTGCAAAAGATGATCAAAATTTAAATTTGCTCGGGCTACATGCGCACATTGGTTCACAAATTTTTGATGTGACAGGTTTTGAAAAAAATGCTGCTTTGTTAGCTGATACAGCGCAAAGTTGGGGCTGGCAACCAGCCATTATTAATGTTGGTGGCGGCTTTGGTATTCGCTATACAGATGAAGATACACCCTTACCAGAAAGTGATTATGCTGATGCTATCATTCGCACTTTGAAGGGTAAAGCTGCGCAATATGACTGGAAAATGCCAGAAATTTGGATAGAACCAGGTCGTTCTATCGTTGGTCCTGCAGGTCAAACATTGTATACGGTTGGTTCTCGAAAAGACATTCCTGATTTGCGAAAGTATTTGGCGGTTGATGGGGGAATGGGGGACAATATTCGTCCAGCACTTTATCAAGCAAATTATGATGCCGTGTTAGCAAATCAGCCAAATGCGCCGACCGAAGAAGTTGTGCGTGTTGCTGGCAAATATTGTGAATCAGGGGATGTCTTAGTATGGCAGCAGGCATTACCAAGAACACAGCCAGGTGATATTTTATCTGTATTGGCAACAGGTGCTTATGGTTATGCGATGGCTTCAAATTATAATCGTAACCCAAGACCAGGTGTTGTATTTGTTGAAAATGGTGAACACCAATTAGTTGTTGCGCGAGAAACCTATGCTAATTTAACAGCATTAGATAAAAAGTATACTTTGGGCGAGGCTGACGTATAGTCAGTCAAGAAGATCATAGTTAATGATCTTCTCAGCCAATGCATACAGTAGAACTCAAATAGATAGTTAAAGGAAACTAAATTCTCATGACAGAAACACAAAATGATGCACAACGATTAATTAATTTTATTGCTAACGCGAAAAAAGTGACACCAGTGAAAGTCACATATAAGGGGACGTTATCTGGTGAAATTCCAGATACTGTCCAACAGTTTGGTGGTGTATCTTTTGGCCAATTGATCGGTGATTGGTCAGAAATCCAACCATTAATTGCTAGTTTACCTAAGGAAAGTATTTACATTGAAAATGATGCGCGTCATTCAGCAGTACCATTGATTGACAAAAAGGCAATTAACGCGCGTATCGAACCAGGCGCTGTTATTCGTGAACAAGTGCAAATAGGCGATAATGCTGTTATTATGCTTGGTGCTGTGATTAATATTGGCGCAGAAATTGGTGCCGGGACAATGATTGATATGGGCGCTATATTAGGTGGCCGTGCGATCGTTGGCGAAAACTCTCACATTGGTGCAGGTGCCGTGTTAGCCGGTGTGATTGAACCAGCATCGGCACAGCCTGTGCGCATCGGTAATCATGTGTTAGTTGGTGCTAATGCTGTTGTCATAGAAGGTGTTCAGGTCGGTGATGGCGCTGTTGTTGCTGCTGGTGCTATTGTGACAAAAGATGTCCCTGCCAACACAGTTGTTGCCGGTGTACCCGCTAAAGTGATTAAAAAAATTGATTCACAAACACAACAAAAGACTGCCCTAATCGACGCCTTAAGAGGCTTATAATGACTGATATAAATTTCTCTGAATTGCAACAATACCGTCGCGATTTGCATCTCATCCCAGAGTTGGCACTAGCAGAGTATCAAACACATGCTTATTTATTGGAAAAAATACAAAGCTGGCAAAATGATACGATGCATATTCGTACTGTAACCGAGCTACCAACGGCTATATTAGTGCATTTTCAAGGAACTGATCCTAAACGGACGATAGGTTATCGCACAGACATTGATGCGTTACCAATAACTGAACAAACTGGTTTGTCTTTCGAATCAACTCATCCTGGTGTGATGCATGCCTGCGGACACGATGTTCACATGAGTTTAGCTTTAGGATTAGTGCATTACTTTAGTCAACATCAGCCAAAAGATAATCTCGTTGTCTTTTTTCAACCAGCAGAAGAAGCTAAAAGTGGTGGTAAATTAGCCTATGATCTAGGATTGTTTACTGGTGAATGGCGTCCAGATGAGTTTTATGGTATTCATGATCAACCAGATTTGCCTGCCGGAACGTTGAGTACATTAGATGGCACTTTATTTGCTGGGACTGCTGAACTTAAAGTCGCTGTTCACGGGCAAGGCGGACATGCAGCTTATCCACATTTGGTCAAAGATCCAATTGTTGCTGCATCAGAACTTATTGTGCAACTACAAACAGTGGTATCACGATCAGTAGATCCAATAAAAGGTGGGGTTGTGAGCATTGGTGTCATTAACGGTGGTCAAGCAAACAATGTTATTCCAGATGATGTTTATTTTGAAGGCACAGTACGTAGTATGACGCGTGTTGGATTAGATTTAATGATGAAAAGAATTCGTCAAATTGCAGCTGGTGTGGCTTTGGCAAATGATATCACCATTGATGTATCGCTAGAGAGTGGGAGTTATTTACCTGTTGAAAATAATTCAGAGTTAGCTCAGCAGGTCATTGATTTCATGCAATCTCGTGATGATATTGCTTTTGAAGTGGCAAAACCAGCAATGACTGGAGAAGATTTTGGTTATTTATTACAACAAATTCCAGGAGTGATGTTGTGGGTAGGTGTAAATGATACGCACTCGTTACACAGTCCCAAGTTAACGATTGATGAAGCAGCACTATTCCCCGGTTTTATAGCATTAAAAGATTTGATTGAATGGCGCATGGCGCATTAAAAAAGTAACGACAAGTACAGCAGAGGGCAAAGCAATGTATGAAAATATCAATTTAATTACGGCAATTATTACGCCGTTTAATTCAGAAAATGAAATCGACTATCCTGCTTTAAAAAGTGTGATTGATCATTTATTAGACCATGGGACACAAGGATTGGTTATAGCTGGAACAACAGGTGAGTCGCCAACATTGACGCATCAAGAAAAGCTAACGCTGACCCAATATATCGCTGATTACGTCGGGGACAAAGCATTGCTAATTGCTAATGCTGGGACAAATAATACAGCAGAGTCTGTTCTTAATGCACGCGAACTGAGTGAAATAGCTCATGTTGACGCTATTTTAGCGGTGACGCCATACTACAATAAACCCAGCCAGTCTGGCATGATTGCACATTTTACTGCGATAGCGCAGGCTGCTACAAAACCTGTGATGCTATATAATATTCCAGGTCGTTCGGCAGTAGGATTAACTGTTGCTAGTGTCGTTGAATTAGCGCAAAATCCTAATATCAATGCGATCAAAGAAACGACTTCGGCAGAATTTATTGGTGCTGAAATTGAACAAACACAGTCTGTTGATTTCGCTGTTTACACGGGTGAGGATGCCCAAACATTGGCGGCGTTCGCACAAGGCGGTGCTGGAACAATTTCAGTTGCATCACATCTTTACGGGGATGAAATGACTGCGCTATTTACAGCGATGAAGACTAATGATTGGCGTGAAGCGGGTCGTTTGCAGCGATACCTAACACCACGAATGAACGCTTTGTTTGCATTTCCGTCACCAGCACCAGTCAAAGCAAAATTAAGTGAAATTGGCATTGTGAAAAACCTTGCACGTTTGCCTATACTACCTTTGACCTCTGATGAGCAGGAACAGCTTAACAAATTATTGGGAGAATAATCGATGACAAAAATAATTTTGGCGGGTGGTTTTGGTAAATTAGGATTAGCCATTCAAACAGGCCTAGTCGGAACAAACTATGAAATTGTTGGTATTTTAAGTGGGCATGTGCATGACAGTCAGTATCCAGTGTGGACATTATTAGATAAGATTAATGTATCTGCCGATATATTTTTAGATGTTAGTACGCCTGAAACCGTTTTTGATAATGCCATATGGGCTATAGAACATGATATGGCAATTGTTATTGGGGCAACTGGTTTGACAGATAATCAAATAACTGACCTACGTTCGAAAACACAACGCGGTATATTAATTGTGCCAAACTTTAGCCTTTCGGCCGTGCTTTTAATGCAGTTTTCACAATTAGCTGCTCAGTATTTTCCTGATGTTGAAATTACTGAGGTGCACAATCCCAAAAAAGTTGATGCACCTTCAGGTACAGCAGTGCAAACTGCTAAGTTGATTGCAGATGCACGTGTAAACACACCTATGAAGACCAGTGACGGCCAAGCACGTGGTCAACGTGTAGCAGATGTACCAGTGCACGCAATGCGTTTACCAGGATACATTGCGCAGCAAAGTGTTTATTTTGGTGGTATTGATGAGCAGTTGACTTTAACACAAAGTACAACTAGCCGCTCAGCGTTTGTACCAGGTGTCTTACTTGCGTTAGCAGGCGTTGAGAAAATAACTGGCTTAAAAATTGGTCTGGATAGTGTTTTATAATATATGAATAATAACATGGTGATTTTGACCATAATATATAGCGGAGAAATCCGCTTTTTTTGTGCATGAAATTATAATCTATGGTTTGTATTCAAGTTAAAATACCTAAAAATTTAGAGCAACCTATATACTTTTTATGATACAAAAATAACAATAACGGCGGATTTTGTTTGACTTATGTGATACAATATTTTGGAAGATTGATTAACGATAATCAATTAAAATTGAAGTATTAGGAGCATAAATTTAATGGAGAATCAAAAGAAGATTATTAAACTGTATAAATCTGGTAAGTTGTGGCTAACAGCAGCAATTGTAGCTGGTGGTATGATTGTTAGTACAACAGTTTCCGCAGATACTAACGGTGAAGCGGCTAATGCCAGTCTGTCAACTAATCAGAATGAAACCGAGCAAAAATCGTCAATAAATGAACAAACACAATCGATTGATGAGACATCAAAGACGCCAGTAAATGAACAAACACAATCGACTGATGAGGCAGCAAAGTCGTCAGTAGATAATCAAACGGTAGCTACAGCCGAGTCAACAACAAAATCATCAGCGGATGTTGTAGAACCTAGCAAGGATCTAGTTGTTAAAACATTGAAAAGTAGTCAGACATTAGATCAAACAACTAGTGATACGCAAACAATTTGGGAACGAGATAAATCTGCGCAAACTAATAATTCCGATAACAACCCTGTTAGTAATGAAGCAGGTGAGTATTGGCCGGATACAAACGGTCAATCTATTAAAAAGTATGATAAAACAGAAACTAAGGACCTTTTACAGACAACAACTTTTACTGACGGTTACAATCCAACACCGGTATTAAAACAATCTAGTGATTTATCTTTGTATGTGAATGGGCAAAAAGTTGATATTGGTACGTTACAAGATGATGATAGTTTAGGGACAGCAAAAGCGCCTAATTCAGAGTATCCGGGACATAGCTCTTCAGGACATTCACGGTTACTGAAGACATCTGATTTAGGCCGAAATACCTACTTTTATGCAAAAGATGTGATGCGTATTAAAAATCAAGATACGAACAAATATGAATCATATGATATGAAATGGACGCTGCAATCAGTTAATTATGGGAACGAGCAATCCATGATTGCTTTAGGTATTAAAGGTTCCATTGACGGTGGTGGGACAACCTTATTGAATGTAGGATCTGGCTGGCAGATGGCGCAATTGGGAAACTTTTTCAACACGCACATTCAATTTTTTAAAGATATTAACTACGCTGATCAAAATGAACAATTGACACCTGACGAAGCAATTTCAAAGGGCATAGTTGAAGCGACTGCTGTGTCAATTCATTTTGGCGTATCAGATATTGATGCAAGCGAAGCGATTGAAATCACAGATTCTGTGATTAAGAAAGTATACGTGGACAATGAGTCACAGTTGGCCTATCAAAAAACTGATGATGGTTATTTAGCTGTGACCAGAAAATACAATGATCCATCTGATGTATCGGATGCTAAGGCAGCAACATTACCAGTTAATGAAAAAAGAGTCACTGTGTTGTTTGAAATGGATATCCCTAAAGAAGGGTTTGATTATTCTATCGCCACGATTGGCACTAAAAAAAATAATGATGGTGAAGTACAATTAGGTCAAGGTAGTAAAGTAGACCCTTCACTATTGTCAACAATGAAGTATGAAGAACCATTAAGTGTTAACTTTCAAGATCAAGAAGGTAATCAATTAATTCCTTCAAAGGCAGATATTGGGATAATAGGAGATAACTATAACACTGGTATAACACAAGCTGTTCAAATTCCAAGATATCATTTGGTAACAACGTTAGGAAAGGCAGATGGCGTCTATGTTGACGGCAATAACGAAATCACTCATGTTTATGCCAAGGATCAGAGTAACTTGGTTGTCAACTATGTCGATGAAGATGGTAATGCTTTGACAACAGCAGACAAGTCAACAGCTGATACTAACCAAGATTACACAACAACACCAAAGTCCATTGACGGTTATGATCTTGTACCAACCAAGACAGCCGGTGACGTTGCTGGCCAATATCCAGCAGATGGTGAAACCAAAGAAGTAACCTATGTCTATGGCAAACAAGGTCAACATACGACTAATTATGTGGATGAAGATGGTAAGACACTTGTACCAACAGACACGACTCAAGGAAAAAAAGATACCGAATACCAAACAACACCAGCCGAAGTGCCAGGCTATCACTTAGTACCAACCAAGACAACTGGTGCTGAAACAGGTAAGTATGATACGGGTAAGACAACAGATACAACGTATGTCTATGCTAAAGATCAAGGTAACTTGATTGTCAACTACGTTGACGAAAGTGGTCAAGTAATTGCTGTGAAAGATTCGTCCACTAAGGACAGTGGTGCAGATTACACAACAGCACCAAAGTCAATTGACGGTTACGATCTTGTACCAACCAAGACAACCGGCGACGTCACAGGTCAATATCCAAAGGACGGCGAAACCAAAGAAGTAACCTATGTCTATGGCAAGCAAGGTCAACATACGACTAATTATGTGGATGAATCTGGTAACGGACTAGTGCCCTCTGAACAAACTCAAGGACCAAAAGATTCAGATTATAAAACGACACCAGTCGAAATTCCTGGATACCACTTAGTACCGGAAAAGACAACTGGCGACGAAACGGGTAAGTATGATACGGATAAGACAACAGATACAACGTATGTTTATGCCAAAAATCAAGGAAATCTTGTTGTCAATTACGTTGACGAAAATGGCGTGGTGTTATCACTAGCCGATTCATCAACTAAGGACAGTGGTGAAGCTTATACAACAGCACCAAAGTTAATTGACGGTTACGATCTGATACCAACAAAGACAACCGGGGATAAAAATGGTCAATATCCAGCAGATGGTGAGACCAAAGAAGTAACGTATGTTTATGGTCAACAAGGTCAACATACGACAAATTACGTTGACGAAGATGGTAACACTCTTGTACCAACAGACACGACTAAGGGACCAAAGGATACCGGTTACAAGACAACGCCAGCCGAAGTGCCTGGTTATCATTTAGTACCAGAAAAAACAACTGGCGACGAAACGGGTAAGTATGATACAGGTAAGACAACAGAAACAACGTATGTCTATGCCAAGGATCAAGGAAATCTAATAGTCAACTATGTGGATGAATCCGGCAATGCGTTAGCAACAATAGACAAGTCAACAGCTGATACTAATCAAGATTACACAACGATCCCAAAGTTAATTGACGGTTACGATTTAATTCCAGCGAAAACAATTGGCAACACAAATGGCCAGTATCCAGCTGATGGTCAAACAGCTGAAGTAACGTATGTCTATGGTCAACAAGGCCAACATACCACAAATTACGTTGACGAAGATGGGAATGTTCTAGTTCCGGCTAAACAAACGAATGGACCAAAGGATACCGATTATACAGCGACCCCAACTGAAATTCCTGGTTATCATGTCGTACCAGAAAAGACAACCGGTGACGAAACCGGTAAGTATGATACGGGTAAGACAACAGATACCACATATGTTTATGCCAAAGATCGGGGTAACTTGATTGCCAACTATGTCGATGAAAGTGGTGCAGTGTTATCACCAGCCGATTCATCAACCAAGGACAGTGGTGAAAATTATACAGTCACACCAAAATCAATTGACGGTTATGATCTTGTGCCAAGCAAGACAATCGGTGACGTTGCAGGTCAATATCCAAACGATGGTGAGACTAAAGAAGTAACGTATGTTTACGGTCAACAAGGTCAACATACTACTAATTATGTGAACGAAGATGGAAAAGAATTAATTCCAGCTGAACAAACGAATGGGCCAAAGGATACCGATTATACAACCACACCAGCTGAAATTCCTGGTTACCACTTAGTACCTGGTAAGACAACAGGCGACGAAACTGGCAAGTATGATACTGGCAAGACAACGGATACCACGTATGTCTACGCCAAAGATCAAGGTAACTTGGTTGTCAACTATGTCGATGAAAACGGCGTGGTGTTATCACCAGCCGAATCATCAACGAAAGGCAGTGGTGAAAATTATACAACCGTAGCAAAAGATATTGTTGGTTATGATCTCATACCAAACAAGACAACTGGTGACGTTACAGGTCAATATCCAAATGACGGCGCAACCAAAGAAGTAACCTATGTCTACGGTAAACAAGGTCAACACACAACTAATTACGTCGATGAAAATGGTAATGACTTAGTGCCGGCTGAACAGACTCAAGGTCCAAAAGATACCGATTACAAGACAAAGCCAGCCGAAGTGCCAGGTTATCACTTAGTACCAAGCAAGACAACAGGTGATGAAACAGGAAAGTACGATACAGGTAAGACGACAGATACGACGTATGTCTATGCCAAAGATCAAGGTAACTTGATTGTGAATTATGTGGATGAAGACGGAAATGCGTTGGCAATATCAGACAAGTCAACAGCTGATACCAACCAAGCTTACACAACAGCACCAAAGTCAATCGACGGTTATGATCTTGTACCAAGCGAGACAGCCGGTGACGTTGCAGGTCAATATCCAGAAAACGGTAAAACCAAAGAAGTAACCTATGTTTATGGCAAACAAGGCCAACATACTACTCATTACGTTGATGAAGATGGAAATGTGTTGGTGCCTACAGAGCAGACTCAAGGACCGAAAGACACAGATTATACAACGACACCAGCCGAAATTCCAGGCTATCACTTAGTACCTGAAAAGGCAACGGGCGATGAAACAGGCAAGTACGATACAGGTAAGACAACAGATACCACATATGTTTATGCCAAAGATCGGGGTAACTTGATTGTCAACTATGTCGATGAAAGTGGTGCAGTGTTATCACCAGCAGACAAGACAACAGCTGATACAAACCAAGATTACACAACGACACCAAAGAACATTGACGGTTACGATCTTGTTCCATCAAAAACAACCGGCAACATAAATGGTCAATATCCAGCAGATGGGCAAACAGCTGAAGTAACCTACGTCTACGGTAAACAAGGTCAACATACAACAAATTATGTGGATGAAGATGGTAAGACGCTTGTACCAACAGAGCAGACTCAAGGACCGAAAGATACAGATTATCAGACAACACCAGCCGAAGTCCCTGGCTATCACTTAGTACCCGACAAGACAACCGGCGACGAAGTTGGTAAATATGATACTGGCAAGACAACGGATACAACGTATGTCTACGCCAAGGATCAAGGTAGCTTAGTTGTCAATTATGTCGATGAAAACGGCAATATGTTATCACCATCCGATTCATCAACCAAGGACAGTGGTGCAGATTACACAGCGACACCAAAGTCAATTGACGGTTACGACCTTGTTCCAACAAAAACAACGGGTGACGTTGCAGGTCAATATCCAGAAAACGGCGAAACCAAAGAAGTGACTTATGTCTACGGTAAACAAGGTCAACACACAACTAATTACGTTGATGAAGATGGTAATGTCTTAGTGCCAGCAGAACAAACTCAAGGACAAAAAGATACCGATTATACAACCACACCAGCCGAAATTCCGGGCTATCACTTAGTACCAACAAAGACAACGGGTGACGAAACAGGTAAGTATGATACAGGCAAGACAACGGATACAACGTATGTTTATGCTAAGGATCAAGGTACAAAACCTGAAGAGAAGGTTGTTGAAAAAAATTCAAATCAAAAACAGGATGATCATGAGTTTGTTTTGAATAATAACCAGGTAATGCAAGATAAGGCACAAAGTGGCAACTTAATCAAAAAAGAAGTTCTTGAAAAGTCTGTAAAACAGTTACCTAAAACTGGTGAAGAGACACAGCCTCATAATAAAATCACGATGATTCTTGGATTGGCATTGTCAACAATAGGATTAACGCTGTTTGACAAAAAACGTAAAAATAAATAACGTTCAGTCATGAAGAAGCTCTTGCCGATGGCAAATTTGTGATTGATATGACTAATCCTGTAAATCTTGAAACTTGGGCTGGACTAATCAAGTAAACAGTCATTTTGATATCACTATTGACATGCTAATTGCAAAAAAGATAAGCACTTCGGTGCTTTTTTTCGTACAATAGAAGTATGAAAACAATCACAAAAATTGCCACACAAAAAAAAGCAGGGCGTTATAGCATTGATTTGGACAAGCAGTTTGCGTTTGGTGTGTCTGAAAGTGTGTTAATTAAATATGGTTTGGCAAAGGGACGTGAACTTGACGATGTATTAATTGAACAAATCAAACACGATGATGAAGTTGCCAAGGCATTTAATATCGCAATCAATTACTTAGGCCATGCCTTACGAACAATTAAACAAGTGAAACAAAAATTAACTGAAAAGGCGGTTTCGGAAACGATACAGGATCAGGCGATTACACAGTTAAAAAATCTAGGATATCTTGATGATGCTAATTATGCAAGGCATTATGTCGCAACCAAAAAATTAATCAGTCCTAAAGGGCCAAATGCTATAAAAATGGATTTGAAGCAGGCAGGCATATTGGAAGATGACATTGTGGTGGCGCTCGAAACCTATACTTACGAAGAGCAAATTGAAATTGCGCAAAAAATGGCGACGAAATTTGCTAATACCTACAAACGAGAATCTACGCGTGCTAAGCAGCAAAAAATTATTCAAGCATTGGCGAACAAAGGCTTTTCCTTTGATGTTGGGCAATCTGTTATCTCAGAACTTGATTTTGGAAATGATGATGTGACTGAGTTTGACAATATTAAAAGGCAAGCCGAAAAGCTCTGGCATCGCTATCGGAATGAGCCACTGAGTCAGCGGCAGTATAAGACAAAAAGTCATCTTTATACTAAGGGGTATCATCGTGAAACCATTGATATCATCATGTTAGCGCTTGAAAGTGAGTCTTAATCATGCAGTTTTATGATCCAAAAGTGATACAAACAAAATTATCAGTCGCAGAGCAACAAGCGGATAAGATGACACAAGAATTACGACGCTTACAAACGGTAGACGTTACTGATAACTATGTGCGTCAACAAATCAAAACATTAGAAAGTCAATTACCTAATGTAAAATTAATTATTGTACAGTTACAAAAGCAGCTTATATCTGCTAAAAAAGCTAACCAAAAAACAAATACGCAACATTTTTTCCGTGGTAATAATCATCGCAATGACTTGTAGTCTATCATTTAATCGTGAAATTTGATACAATTAAATAGAAATTCGGTGTTAGAAGAGTAGGTATTGTCATGGGTTTTGATAAGTCGAATCGCGGTCCCCGCGAAGGAGATTTCATTACGATCAAAAGTTACAAACATGATGGCTCGTTGCATCGAACTTGGCGCGATACCATGGTTTTAAAAACTAGTGAAAACGCGATTATTGGATTAAATGATCATACTTTAGTAACTGAAGATGATGGTCGTCGCTGGGTAACCAGAGAGCCTGCTATTGTTTACTTTCACAAAAAGTATTGGTTTAATATTATTGCAATGATACGTGATAATGGCGTTTCGTACTACTGTAATTTGGCGTCACCCTATGTCCTAGACAAAGAGGCGTTAAAATATATAGATTACGATCTAGATGTCAAAGTCTTTCCAGATGGAGAAAAACATTTACTTGATGCAGATGAATATGCTGTTCATAGCAAAAAATGGCATTATCCACCAGAAATCGACAAAATCTTAAAAGCACATGTTAAAATTTTAGTTGATTGGATTAATGACGAAACAGGCCCTTTTTCACAAGGTTATATTGATATTTGGTATGCGAGATATCAGCATTTGATGCAACAACGCCTCAAAGATCGTCGTTAATGAAAAAAGAAGCGCGCAGTGATTTGCGTGTTTTTTTGTGTGATAAAATAGAATAATGAATAGCCTAAGAATAAAATACAAGGATAAGCATTCAAAGGTCGTTGATGAAAGAGGCATATTATGGCACTTAAAATTTATATGAATCATGCACGCGCTGACCTACGTGTCAGTTTACTAGAAGATGTGCAAAAAAATCTACAACAAAATCCTAATTTAACAGTTTATTACATTGTTCCCAATCATGTTAAATTTGATAGTGAAGTTGACGTTTTAAAACAATTTGCTATTTTGAATGGACAGACGCCGAACAAGCAATTTTATGCGCAAAGCCGGTTACAAGTATATTCGTTAACACGATTAGCGTGGGCGTTATTAAAAGATATGCCTGATGCGCAACCAAATATCATTCAAAATACAGGTTTGTTTATTATAGTTTCTGATATTTTACGTGATTATGCAGCACAGTTGCCAGTTTTTGCACGTATGCAGTCTAAAAGTGGTTTCATTTCAGCATTAGTTAAGCAACTCGTTGAATTACGCGCCAGTCATATTTCACCACAAGATTTATTACAAATTTTAAATGATGAGAGTCACGATGATACTTTTTTACGTCAAACACTTGCTAGTAAGTTACGTGATTTGGCAATTGTGTCCGATGCTTTAGCGCGTAAAATTGGTACGGAACGTATCACACAACAAGAGGTGTTGTCTTTTTTTGCAACGCAATTGGCATCTGTTAAGTTAGAAAATGTGGCCTTTTACTTAGATAACTTTAATGGCTTTACGAGTGCTGAAATGCAAGTTGTGCGTCAACTTTTGGCGCGTTATCCAGTGACAATCGCTTTATTGGGTGATGCTAAAAAATTAGGACATCAGCAGGCAGGAGATGTATTTAACAAACCAATGCAAACGGCACAACAGCTTGTTTACTTAACAAAACAATTTGAACAACCAGTAGAAATTACAGCCGCAAAAAAAACAAGATTGCTTAGTCATACTGTGAATCAAGTATTGTCGGCTTGGGAAAATCTGGGAGAATATCGTGCTTTTAATGGGGAGGTAGACGATGTTGAATTACAGGCATTTGTAGCAGAAAATACCGTTGTTGAAATGCAAGAAATTGCACGGCGTGTCAGGCGCCTTTTGGTTGAACAACCCACACTACGATTGCGCGATATTTTAATTTTAGCTCGTGATTTAACGCCCTATACAGCACATATTCCCGAAGTGATGTCACAATTTGACTTACCTTATTTTTTAGATACAGATCAGAAAATGGCAAATCATCCTTTGGTTGAATTAATTTTAAATTTACTTTCACCAGCAAAAGACAGATTTCAATATCAAAATGTGATGACGATTTTGAAAACAAGTTTATTGCGGCCCTATAATGAAACAAATTTAGTGCCCGAAGATGAGTTTTTTGATGTGGTGAGTTATTTTGATAATTATTTGTATGCAAATCGACCTTATGAACAAACTTGGCGTAATTTAGAAAAGCCCTTTGAACTATTCACAGTTGTTGGTCAAATTGATGATGATGATGCAACGATTGCTTCTGATGACGTTGTGATTAATCGTCGAATTGAAACATTACGCCGGTTCGTGTTGACTGCGTTTGATGCGTTACAAGTTGCGTTAGATCAGGCAAAAACGATGCGAGAAGCGGCTACAAATTTGGTTATTTGGTTACAAAATTTTCATGTTGTTGATGCAATTATAGAACAACGTGATACTTTGATTCTGACCGGTGAATTAACCCGATCACGACAAGGCGAAGAAGTGTGGCAGTTATTGACACAAACTCTAGATGAGATTGTTGAAATTAATGGGGATGAACCGTTTGACTTAAATGTATTTAAAGATGTTTTATCTGCAGGGTTCTCCGGCGCTAAGTTTTCAGGTATTCCCAATAATTTAGATCAATTAACAATTTCTGAAGCAGGTATTGTTCAAAATAATCACTATAAACAACTCTTTTTTATGGGTGGCACACGATCTAATTTACCAGCACAGACCAAAACAACAGCATTAATTAATGACGCCGAGAGACTCATTGTACAACCGGCTTTAAAAGAGGCAGGCGTCTCAAAATATTTGCAAAATACAGCACAACAGCAAATGGCGGAAGAAAATTTATTATTTTATGGTGCACTGTCAGCAACAACAGATAATCTGACTTTGTCATACCCTATTCTGGAAGCCAACGGTAGAATTTCAGAAATGTCACCTTTTTTTAAACGACTAATTGATACCTTTGACGTTAATGTCGACAAAGTGGCAAGCACGCCAAAAAATAGTGCTGATTTATTGAAAAGATATATTGGGACTTCACGGGCAACGCTCTCTGAACTCGTTAAGATTTTACCAACGCAACGGACAACAGCAGCTTTTAAAGCCATACAAAATATCATCTCAGACACTCAAAACGACCGATTAACACGTGTTTTGTCAGCGCCAAACTATAAAAACACGCCACAAGTTCTAAAACCAGAATTTGTGCGTGCTTTGTTTGGTGACCAGTTGAATGTTTCCATCTCGCAATTAGAAAGCTATTATCGTAATCCATTGGGATATTTTATTCAATATGGTTTGAAATTAAAAGAGCGTGCCACCAATGAATTAGACGTGGCACAAACGGGGACCTTATATCATGCAGTTTTGGAAGGTGTTTTGAAAGCAATCATTCAAGAAAACATGAGTTTGCGTGACATCACAACGCCAAACTTGCTGATGTTAGTGCAACAAAAAATGGTTGAAGAATTGCAATCTCCTGAGTATCATTTATTGCAAGAAAATGGTAAGATGCGTGCAACGCGTGATTATTTACAGCACGTGAGTGCGACGCTTTTGATGAATTTACAGCGATCCGCGCGTGTTAATTCAGCCAAGCCAAGCCACGTTGAACAACTGTTTGGTTTTCCAAGTCAATCGTCATTACCACCGCTAAAGTTTTCACGTGGTAAGGTTAATATTCAGGTCCGTGGTAAAATTGACCGTTTGGATATACAAGATCAAGCACATGTTTTTGGTACGATTATTGATTATAAATCCAGTGGAAAACAATTTGATTGGGGACAAGCATTTGACGGTTTGCAGATGCAACTGCTAACTTATTGGCAAGCGGCACAAATGAATGCTCAACTTCTGGGCGTTGAAACAATTGGCGGGGCTTTTTTTGCGCAAATTGCGCCTGAAAAACAGCTTATTGCAAATTTCAAGGGTGATATAGATGAATTGTTAGATGGAAACGTCAAACCAGATATGTTTAAATATCGCGGATTATTTGTTTCAGAAGAAGATTACATTGATAGTTTAGATTATTCAGACGACAATAATGCCTCACAATTTTACCAATTAAAAAGAAAAAATGATGGTGCACTTTATGCCAATAGTGACTTTGTAGATCCAGATGACTTTGAATTATTACTGAGTCGTAATCGTGATAATATTAATCGTGCAGGAGAACACATCTTAGCGGGCTTATTCCCCTTAGAACCGACAATAGCGAGCTTACGTTACACGCCTTTTGCTGATATTTTACGGTTTGATCGTTCCTTGGGAGACAGCTATCGACCAGAAGCACCCAAAGGGAAAGCGAATATATTAAAAAATTTGAGGGAGCGTGACGATCATGGCGACACAATTTACGATTAACCAACAACGTGCGGTTCAGGAGACAGGACATAACATTTTGGTTGCTGCCTCTGCAGGATCAGGGAAAACAACTGTTCTAATTGAACGTTTAATTCAAAAAATATTGGCCGGCACCAGTGTTGAAAATTTTCTAATCGTTACGTTTACGCATGCGGCTGCCAATGAAATGCGAGAGAGGCTTGAAATAGCTATTGAAAAACGCCTACAAACTGCTGATGAACATTTAAAACGGTTTTTACAAGAACAATTACTGTTATTGCCGGCAGCTAATATCTCGACAATTGACGCCTATGCCCTAAGACTGATTGAAAATTATTATCATGTGATTGGTTTGGACCCACAGTTTCGCTTGCTATCAGATACCGCGGAGCGCGATATGCTTCGTCAAGATGTTCTAAATGATGTGTTTTCAGAATTTTATGAAGAAACACATGTGCAACATGTCAATTTTCTAGCTTTAGTCACTAATTTTGGTGATCCCTCCCATGATGATCAATTACAAAATATTGTTTTAAAGTTAGCTGACTTTGCTGAAGCACGCCCAGATGGTTCAGCTTGGCTGCAAAGTTTGCGTGAAGACGATTTGACTCATGCCAGTGATTTGACGCAATCACATATGTACCGTCATGAGATACGGCCTATTGTTGAAAATACGATTAATCAGCTACTGGCCGCTGCCAAAGACATCCAAATACTGACTGATGGCATACCAGAGTTTAAAAAAACGCAAGCTGGTTTCTTGGACATGATAACCTATCTAAATAGCATTGAAAGTTGTTTAGTTGAAGGAAAATGGGATGTTATCCGTGATCAAATCATGCAATCGCCTAAAATCAGCATAGAGACAAAAGCGAGTAAAGGGGTAAAAGAAGAGCCGGAAATGTTGGCGATTTTATCCCAAGCAACTACTGTTAAAAATAAAATTATTGGTTCTAAATCAGATATTAAAAACTTGGCAGATACTTTTTTTCGATTCAATGAAAAAAATTGGCTATCAATACAGTATGATGCTAATCAACTCACGCAAACGCTCATGCTATTAACACAAACATTTCGGGAAGCATTTGCCAAAGCAAAAAGAACAGCCAAATTAGTTGATTTCCCTGATTTAGGTGCCTTGGCACTTCAAATTTTAGCAGACGATGCGACACAAAAGACAGTGAGTGGGCAGTTTTCTGAAATATTAGTTGACGAGTATCAAGATATTAATCAGTTACAAGAGACGTTATTGTCTCAAGTGTCTAATGGTCAAAACATGTATATGGTGGGTGATGTCAAGCAGAGTATTTATGGTTTTCGGCAAGCGGAACCGTCATTATTCACACAAAAGTATAAGCGTTTCGCACAAGCAAGTAATGACGATAGCCGCATCGAGTTAGCTGATAATTTCCGTTCTCAAAATAATGTCACGCAGGTCACTAATTTAATATTTACACAGTTAATGGATGAAAAACTAGGTGACATTGCTTACTTAGGGGAAGCAAGACTAGTGCCAAAAGCGGCTTACCCAGTAGATGTTCCTGCGGTATTTGATGTCGATATAATCACGACAACGGCTTCAGAAAGCAATCAGGATGAGACGTCGGATGACGACCCGGCGTTTGAAAAACGGCAAGCGCAGTATGCACGACTTGCTGATAAAATTTTAAAATTACGTCAAACAACGATATATGACCGAAAAAATAATCCAGCAGGCATGCGTCCTGTTGAATATGCGGACATTGCTATTTTAACAAGATCAAAGGCTGGGTACATTGATCTTGTCGCTACCTTGCGGCAAGCAGGTATTCCTGTTCAAGTGGATTCTGTTGGTAATTATTTTCAAACGATGGAAATTTATTTAATGTTAGATGTATTGCGTGTTGTTGATAACCCGCATCAAGACGTGCCACTTGTCGCTGTACTGCGATCTCCCATGTTTAATTTAACGGAAAATGATTTAGCAGCTATTCGATTGACAGACCAAAAACATGATTTTTGGACCGCACTACAAGAATTTTCAAAAAATGATGCGCGTGGTAAAGTGATACGTGATTCATTTCAAAAATGGCATCTACTTGCAACTCAAAATGACCTAGTGACGCTTATTTGGACAATATTTGATGATACAGCATGGTTAGACTATGTTGCAGGTATGCCTGGCGGAGCGCAAAGGCAGGCCAATTTACATGCCTTATATGATTATGCACGAACATATCAAACTAATAATAACGCTGGTCTATTTCGATTTGTACGATACATTGAACAGTTACAAGATAACGACGGACAACTTGGAGAAGCACCACAAGAAGCTGATGTACAGGCTGTGCGTATCATGACAATTCATGCTTCTAAAGGACTGGAGTTCCCAATTGTTTTCTTGCCTGAGTTTGATAAGGCTTTTAATACGAAAGATTTGACTGGTAAAGTTTTAATCCAAAAAGATGCAGGTATTGGCATGGATTACATGCAACCAGATGCTTTGGTTTCAATGCCTACTTTACAAAAATTAACTGTGCAGCAAGCATTGAAACGGCAAAGTTGGTCAGAAGAGATGCGACTACTCTACGTTGCTTTAACGCGCGCAGAGCAGCAGTTGTATATTATTGGCTCTGTCAAAGTTGATGATGATGGACAAAGTGCGCGACTCACCGAACTATGGCAACGGGCAAAAAAAACAAGCGGTCAGTTCTTAGCAGAAGACTTACGTTTATCGGCTAAATCTTATTTAGATTGGCTAGTTATTAGTCTTGCCCGTACAAAAAACCAGACCTTAGAATCCTGGTTAGGTGATGGTGAATTACCACGATTGGTCGGATCAGAAACATTATTAGACGGACAAATAACGATTAATTTGATTAATGATACGCAAATTAAGTCAGTAGTGTATGACACAGACAGTGCCAAAACAGATCAACCTGAAAATGCGTCTTACAGCATAAATGACTTTGCACAGGCGAAAAAGATTATGACCTATGACTACAGCAATCAAAATGCGAGTTATACGGCAGCTTATCAGTCGGTTAGTGAAATGAAACGATTATTTGAAGACCCTGATCGCCCCGATTTACAAACAGTCGATGTGTTAGAAACGGGTGACTTTAAAGCAGCTAATGTGCTAGTTAACCAGTCACTTGCGTTACCAGAATTCATGACAGATGGGTCAAAAAAACCTTCAAGTGCTGCTGTGGGTGTTGGCACACATCTCATATTGCAACTGGTTGATTTTAAAGCCGTGCAAACACAGCAAACATTGGAAAAGTTACGAGATGAATTAGTGGCTAGTCATCGTATTCTACCGCAAGTGGCGGCTTTGATTAACATTGATAGTTTGATCCATTTCTTAGAGACATCGTTTGCACAACAATTAATACGACATGTGGATACATTGCGGCGTGAGGCAACATTTGCGATGATTATACCTGCCAATCAAATCTATAGAAATTTGACCGATGATGAACCCATACTTGTCCATGGTATTATTGATGGTTATTTTATTGATGAATTGACTAAAGTGATCACTATTTTTGATTATAAAACTGATTTTGTTCGTCATAATCGTATTGAAGAGGATTTACAGAAAATAATTGCCCGCTATAAAGGGCAGTTGCGGTTGTATGAGCAGGCGTTACGACAAGAATATCCTGAGTATACTTTCAACACACCACAACTAGTCGTTTTAAGCATTGGACGTGTTATTGGCATTGACACACGCATTTGAATCACAGAAGACGATCATTGTTATGATAAATAAACATGTACTGCTAGAATAGTGTAAAATAGAACCATGATAATATCTTTTAAACAACAATTCAAACAAGCGCCGATAACGGTTAGCATTTTGATATTAACGGTTCTTATTTTCATTGTAGAACTTATTATCGGGGGTGGACAAACTGATGACGGGCGACTACTCGTCGTATTAGGCGCTAAATGGGGACCCTATATTAAGCTGCATCATGACTATTGGAGATTAGTCACACCATTATTTTTACATGCTGGTTTTATGCATATCTTCACTAATATGCTGACGTTATGGTTTATTGGACCACTTGTTGAATCTGCATTTGGTAGTCGTAAATTTCTTTTTCTATACTTGTTTGGTGGCATCATTGGCAATATATTGTCGTACCTATTTGCACCCCTAACGGTGTCTGTGGGTGCATCTTCTGCGCTGTTTGGTTTGTTTGGCGGTATGATTTTGTATGCGCTACAGTTTAAAGATGATCCGCGTATCCGTTCTCAAGGCACAGTGATGATATTATTTGTGGCTTTGAATTTAGTGACAGGTTTTGCGACAACAGGAATTGATATGTGGGGTCATATTGGTGGTTTGATTGGTGGCATGATCTTTACGATTATCGTCGGTTTTTATGGTCGGGCAGGCAAATATCCGCCAATGATGCGACTAGCAATGATTGTTGTAACCATTATTATTTTGATACTAACCGCTATTCCGAAAGGTGGCGTAACGTGAAAAACTTTTACGATATATTAACGTTTTTAAAATCATTTGGCGTATACATCCATGTTGGTAAGCGCTTATGGGATATTGAAATGGCTGCACTAGAGGTGGATAATTTGCACCGTGCTGATGTGATTAGTGACAAGAATTACGCTACAATGAAACTTATTTTGGCACATGAACATCGTTTAGAAGAATCTCAACCAAGTGATTAATTTGAGATCTATGATTGCTTACTGAAAACCATGAAAACGCTTGCAATTTGCAAGCGTTTTCTGTTAGAATGAGTGGGTAATCAATTTTGAGGAGGAAATGTGTTTAGTCTGGTTTAGACTAAACATTTTAATATCATGGCTAAAGACAAACTAATTGGTGTTGACCTTGGTGGCACGACAATCAAATTTGCTATTTTAACTGAAAATGGCGAAATTCAACAAAAATGGTCAATTAAAACAAATATATTTGATCAAGGGGCACATATTGTACCAGATATTATTGATTCAATTAATCATCATCTTGATTTGTACCAACTTGATGCAGAACGTATTATTGGTATCGGCATGGGGACACCGGGAACTGTGAATCGTCAAACTGGTACGGTAACAGGTGCCTTCAATTTAAATTGGAAAACAGAACAAGCGGTTAAAGCAGATATTGAAGCCGGTACAGGATTTACGCTTACAATTGATAATGATGCCAATGCAGCTGCATTGGGAGAAGCTTGGCGTGGTGCAGGTAATAACGATGGTGAGGTATCCTTCATCACTCTAGGAACCGGCGTTGGTGGTGGCTTAGTTTCAAATGGTCAATTAATTCATGGTACCGCTGGCGCGGGTGGTGAAATTGGTCATGTTGTTGTTGAACCAAACGGTTATTTGTGTACTTGTGGTAACCGAGGTTGCTTGGAACAATATACGTCAGCCACCGGAGTTGTTCATTTGGCACAAGATTTTGCTGAGGAATATGTTGGCTCATCTAAATTAAAAGAATTAATTTCTAATGGCGATGAAGTAACGTCGAAAATTGTGTTTGATTTGGCCAAAAATGGTGATTTCTTAGCCAATGAAGTTGTCAACAAAGTGGCTTATTACTTGGGCTATGCAACAGCGGCCATGTCTAATATTCTTAATCCTTCTGCGGTTATCATTGGTGGTGGTGTAGCTGCAGCGGGTGAATTTTTGCGAGCACGTGTTGAAAAAAATTGGCAAACATTTGCTTTTCCAACTGTACGCGCTAGTACACGGGTAAAGTTGGCTGAATTAGGTAATGATGCAGGTGTTATTGGCGCTGCTTACCTGGCTCGCGTTTAGTTTTAAAGTACATGACATGAGCGACCAAACGGTTGCTTTTTTTATACACTTTTTAATAAATAGCACGTTAGCCTCTAAAAAAAGGTATAATGTAAGGTAATTGTTATTTAAATTTTTAACTGAAATTGATGTTTTATAGAAAGAAGAAACAACATGATAACTTTAAAGTCACCACGAGAAATTGAAGCGATGCGTCAATCAGGTGCAATTATTGCGGGCATGCACCATATGTTACGTGATTTAATTAAGCCAGGTATTGATACTTGGGAAATTGAAACAAAGTCACGTGAGTATATTGAAAACCATGGTGGCGTGGCCTTACAAGTCGGTTTTGAAGGATTTAAATACGCGACTACCATTAGCGTGAATAATGAAGTTGCACATGGTTTGCCTCGTAAAGGCTTACACTTGAAATCAGGTGATTTAGTTAAAGTTGATACAGTAGTCGGACTTAACGGTGCTGTGTCGGACTCTGCTTGGTCATATGCTGTCGGTCAAGTGTCACCTGAAATTGAGAAGTTAATGGCTGTTACAAAAAAGTCGATGTATTTAGGTATTGATCAAGCTGTTATTGGTAATCGTATCGGTGATATTGGTCATGCGATTCAACAATATACTGAAGTCGAAAATAACTATGGCGATGTTCGACAATATATTGGTCATGGTGTCGGGCCAACAATGCACGAAGAACCTCAGGTACCACACTATGGTAAACCAGGACATGGTATTCGATTGCGTGAGGGTATGGTTATTACGATTGAACCAATGATTAATATTGGTGGGTGGGAAGTCAATACCGACCAAACTGAAGAAGATGGGTGGACAGTAACTACGGCTGACGGTTCGTGGTCAGCTCAGTACGAACATACCTTAGCAATCACAAAAGATGGACCGAAAATTTTAACAAGTCAAGACCCAGAATTTGACGCACAATATTTGTAAAAGTGAGTAAGAAATTTGAAAATCAAGCCAAAACATAAATCATATTTGATAGCCAAACGTATTATTGATGTGGTTTTTGCGTTACTTGGATTAATCATACTGTCACCAATATTTTTGATTGTTTTTGTATTGTTAAAAATAGATAGTCCAAAATCGCCAGCACTGTTTGAACAAAAACGTATTGGTCGATACGGGCAACCATTTAATATTTATAAATTCCGATCGATGGTGCCAAATGCTGAAGAAATTTTGAAGGCCGATACTGTTTTGTATCAAAAATATGTTGCAAGTGGTTATAAGCTGCCAACAAAAGAAGATCCACGTATTACAAAATTGGGCTCTTTTTTGCGTCGCTCAACAATTGATGAATTACCACAATTTTGGAATATGTTAGTCGGTGATATGAGCTTGGTTGGTCCTCGGCCAATCGTTGCTGAAGAGCTTAAGGAATACGGCGATCATATCGATCTTTTTCTGTCAGTTCGTCCAGGTGCATTAGGGTTATGGCAAGCAAGCGGTCGCTCGTTGATTGAATATCCAGAACGTACAAAAATAGAACTTGAGTATGTTGCAAATGCTGGTTTTTTTTACGATATTAGTATTGTATTTAGAAATGTTATTGCGATATTTAAATCAGAAGGCGCCTATTGATGAGAGAAGTTCATGTCTCAGTCAGGTGCTTTTTGTAAGTCAGAGGAAAAACTTGGTGTAATGATGGAAAAAAAAATTCAAATTTTAGTAGCGGCACACAAGAAGGTTTCCATGCCATCTCAAGCAATGTATACACCAATACAAGTTGGTGCGGCGCTATCTGCAAAGAGGTTTGATGGTTTCATTCAAGATAATACGGGACGCGAGATTTCTAGTAAAAATCCATATTTTAATGAATTAACAGCGTTGTATTGGGCGCGTTATAATAGTGACGCTGACATTATTGGTTTAGTACACTATCGTCGTTTTTTCTCATTCTCAAAGCAAAAAGATAGTGATAAAATTTTAGATGAATCAGCAATACGTGCCTTATTATCAAAAAAAAGTGTGATTGTACCTAAAAAAAGACGCTATTGGATTGAGAGCAGTGAATCACACTATCGTCATGCGCATCATGGTGTCGCGCTAGACGTTTTACGTAAGGTTATTGCCATCAAGCAGCCAGATTATTTAACAGCTTATGATCATAATATGTCACGAACTTGGGCGCATATGTTTAATATGTTTATTATGCCTCGTACTGAGTATGATGCCTACGTTGACTGGTTATTTGAGATTTTGTTTGCAGTCGAACAAAAAATACAGTCAGATGTTGTCAATTGGGATATTTATGAAAAACGCGTTTATGGTTTTTTGAGTGAACGATTGCTTGATGTCTGGCTAGAAAAGAACCACATCAGCTATACTGAAGTACCTGTTGTTTTTATGGAGAAGCAAAATTGGCTACTAAAGGGTGGGAAATTTTTAGCAAGGAAAATTGGATTTGGTCGCCAGATTTGAGATTTTAAAAAAGTAAATGCGAAGAATCTAAATATTCCAAAAAAGCAGTGAAGTTGTTACTGAATAAAAGTTAGTACATTTAACTTATTTGATAATGTGACGTAAAATATAATGATTATTATTTAAATAAATAATAAAGTAATTAAAATTGGATTTTGATGTACAATAACAGAGGCAATGATTGGCATTAAATTAACCAGCGTAACATTTATTGAAAAACTTTTGACCAAAAAAGCAAAGAATAATTATAATCGACATGATATGTTGATGGGGATGATGAACATGCAATTAAAAAAACATATTGGGAGAATACCTTGGTTACCACTAATTATTCTTGCTATTACCTGCTTAATAACAATTGGATCTTCTCCATTGTTTCAAACTAATCCATGGGATGATAGTAACGCTATGATGACTATGGGTAGGTCCGTTATTCATGGTTTAGTGCCATATAAAGACGTTATTGAACAAAGAGGACCGTTTTTATATGCTATTTTTGCACTAGGGGCCCTTTTTAAAGAAACGAGTTTTTTAGGTGTTTTTGTTTTACAAGCCATAAATGTTTTAATTGTTTATATTTTGACGTTTAAGATTGCGAGTGATTTTAAAGATAAGGTTTCTTCACCAGAATGGCTGGCTGCTCCTATGTCAATAAATGGCACATCTTTTTCTAAACACTCGTTCTAATTCTGTCGGAATTAAACCAACTGATGTAATTTGAGGTTCGGATTACCAAGTCCTCAAAATTGGAAAAAGTTGTTTGAAAGGCAAACTCTCTCTTCAACAATGAGTGAAAAGCTTCGATTGGCCCATTATCATAAGGATAACCTTGTTTTGAGTATGAGTGGCTAATCTGATGCCGTTCAAGTAAAGTTTCAACTTCGTTGCTGGTGTACTGTGAACCCATGTCAGAGTGAAAATATTGTGGCTTTTGATGACATTCAAGCGCCTGATTAATCGTTTCTACAACTAACGTCGCCTCCATCTGACGACCAATCTTGAAAGCAAGAACTTGATGAACCTTTGGTTCGTAAATAGAACTGAGATAAACCCAGGTTCCTGGACGTAATTCCAAATAAGTAATGTCAGCACGCCATATCCTTGCATTGGGCTGGTGCTTGATTAAATTGGGGCGTTGCGAATGATCCACATGAGTGCCAGGTTTTTTAAATCGCCGATTCATTAAAGAGTGAATCTCCATTTCCCTCATTAATCGTAAAATTCGTTTTGACCCAACACAGATGCCTGACTTGCGAAGCACCATCGTTATTCGTGGATAACCATAGGCACGATAATTATTTTCCCAAATCAATTTAATTTTTTCTTTGAGCTGATTATCAACACGTTCGTGTTGACTAGGTTGATATCTTTTCCAATGGTAATAGGTGCTGCGCGGTAATTTCAGTGCCGAAAGAATAATTGATAAGCGGTGTCGTAATAACTGATCTTCTATGAAGACAAGGCAATTAATTCGTCCTAATGCTTTCCCAGTAACACCGCCGCAGCTTTTAAAATTTCAAGTTCCTCCTTTAATCGCTGATTTTCCTTTTGAAGTTGTTTGAATTCTTTGGACGTTACTTCAGTACCGTCTTCTAGCTCAACTGATTTAGCGTCTTTAACCCAGTTATGAATTGCGGCTGGAGAAACACCGTATTCCTCGGAAAGCGAGCGAATAGATCTTTTCTCTTCACGATGCATCTTCACAATGCTGGCTTTAAAATCATCTTGATATCGTTTCATTGGAATGCTCCTATCTTGTTTTATTAATTATGGCACAACTGTTCAGAAATTTATGTACCAAATACTAGGATAGGAGCAGGCTTTATTCGGACCTTTTGCCTTGTTATCTACAAGTGCATTCAGCCTCAGTGGCTCTCCAGAAGAATTTGCGTTTACCTCTGTTCTATACCTTCTTTATGTAATTATTCATTTCCAACAGGATGTTACAAGTATAACGTTGAAGACGTTCTTTTTTCTTGGTCTAAACTTAAGCCTTGTTTTTTGGAATAAGTATTCTATGATTGGTTCCTTTGTAGCATTTTTCATTTGGACGGCTGGCGTGTTGATTTATCGTAAGCAGTTCATAAAACTATTACAAGTTGTTACCGTCTCGTTGTTAGGTTTTTTGAGCGTTACTATGATTGTGTTAATCTATTTTATGATGCATAATGCTGTCAATGATTTAATACAAATTTATTTTGTCCAAAATATGATGTCTTATGGTAAAACAGATCAAACCAAACTAATGCAGTTTTGGCAAATACTATTTCTACTAGCTAAAGAAATTCAGACTCATTATATTATTGCTGCTATTATTTTATTAGGATGGGTTAAAGCGCTTTATAGGCGCGATAATATTATAATAGAAGTTCTTATGTTTCCAAGTGCGTTAGTATTTGTTGCATTACAGCACTGGGTGATTAATTACTATAATGTTATTTGGATGCCGTTTTTTGTGGTTGCCTTAATTAGACTTATGGCATTTAAAATACCTGGTCAAGTAGATGATAGGCGCGTTAAGTTACCCATTAAAATTATCATTTCATTACTCGTAATGTTGATGCCGTTTGTAAATAACCAAAACCTCAATCGTTTAGTGCTTAAGCGTGCGTCCCAATCAGTTGATGGACATCAATATATGGCGCAACCACAATTTGCCTACTTTATGCGACATCAAATGGGTAAGAAGGAACCTAAATTAATATTGATTAATACGATAGATAAGGGATTCTTTTTGACGACGAGAGTCGTACCTCAAACAAAGTATTGGCATAAATTGAATATGAATTATGAGCAGCTGCCACAAATGTACCAATCTTTTGAACATAGTATGAATCACAAAAAAGTTAATTTTGTCATTATTAGATTAAGACAACAGCCGTCAAATAATAAAAAGATATTACATCGACAAATTAGTGGTGCTATTGATGAGCATCTACGGGAATCACTATTTGAAAATTATAAAATTAGTACGACTTCTCGAAATTACAAAGATGAATTTTATGTTTTGATGCAAGAAAAACAGTGAAAAATAACTAGGTTAGTGAGAATCAGTATCTATCAAATGTCTAAATTTATCGGTTACTATTTGAAAAATTGATTATATGGTATAATTTAAAAAGTATTTTTAATATTAAAAATACTTTTTAAAATTGAAATAAGATTATAAGCTTATAAATTTATATTACTAACAAAGACAATCAATGCAGTTAGTCAGGTATAATGGAGACATGATGACAAATAAATTTAATACAAAAAATTATGATTATTTAATTGTAGGTGCCGGACCGTTTGGCATGATTTTTGCTTATGAAGCAGCTAAACGTGGTAAAAAATCTTTGATCGTTGAAAAACGTCCCTATATTGCTGGGAATATGCATACACACACTGAACATGGCATTACGGTTCATGATTTTGGTGCCCATATTTTTCATACTGATAACAAAGAAGTATGGGATTATATTCGTCAATTTGCTGAATTCAACGGGTATCAGAACCAAGTTGTTGCGAATTACAAGGGGACATTATATAATTTGCCTTTCAACATGAACACGTTTTATCAAATGTGGGGCACAAAGACACCGGATGAGGCACAAGCTAAAATTGCCGAGCAAAAGGCTTCAGCATTGAAAGACTTGGGCAATCGCGAACCACGTAATTTAGAAGAGCAAGCAATTTCTCTCATTGGCACAGATATTTATGAAAAGTTAATTAAGGGCTATACTGAAAAGCAATGGGGACGTCAAGCAACGGAATTACCTGCCTTTATTATCAAGCGTCTACCCGTTCGTTTTATCTATGACAATAATTACTTTAATCATCGTTATCAGGGTATTCCAGTGGGTGGCTACACGCAAATCTTTGAGCGTATGCTGGCGCAGTCAGAAGGATTAGTAGATGTTATGACAGATACTGACTTCTTTGATCATAAAGAGACACTATTGTCAGAGTTTCCACGTGTGTTGTATACAGGGATGATCGATCAGTTTTTCGATTATAAATTTGGCGAATTAGAGTACCGATCATTACGTTTCGAACATGAAGTCATTGATTCCGACAATTATCAAGGCAATGCAGTAGTTAACTATACAGATGCGCAAACACCTTATACACGAGTAATGGAATGGCGACATTTTGATGGTCTGGCAGATGCTGGTAAGACTATTATTACGAAGGAATATCCACAAGAGTGGCATCGTGAAAAAGAAGCATATTATCCAGTCAATGATGATAAGAACACGAAAATATATAAACAATATGCGCAAGAAGCACGACAAAACCACCCAGAAATCATATTTGGTGGTCGGTTAGGAAAATATCGCTACTTTGATATGGATCAAGTGCTAAACGATGTTTTGAATACTGTGCGTCAAGAGTTTAATATCAGTGCTGATTTTAATTTTGCACATGATAACATTGAATTATAAGCCCGAAGTGGGCGTACATAAAAAATAGGATCAAAAATGACAGAGAATAATCGCAACTATTCAATTGAAAAAGCAGATGTATTATCACTTGTGGTTCCGGTTCATAATGAGGAGGAAACCATTCAAACTTTTTATGAAACGTTATCAAGTTTAAAAACTAATCTAACTGCTACAATACATTATCATTTTATTGATGATGGTTCGACAGATAGCACACTTAGTATTTTACGTGAATTAGCTCAGCGAGATGAAAATGTTCATTATATTAGTTTTTCTCGTAATTTTGGCAAAGAAGCTGGGCTTTATGCTGGTTTGCAACAAACCACTGGGCAGTATGTTGCTGTGATGGATGTTGACCTACAAGATCCACCAGAATTATTACCACAAATGTTACATGAAGTTCAAAATGGTGATTACGATGCTGTAGGGACAAGGCGTGCTGACCGTGCAGGTGAGGCTAAAATACGGTCATGGTTTTCAGCACAATTTTATGTATGGATGAATAAAATCAGTGAAACACAACTGGTTGATGGGGCGCGTGATTACCGTGTCATGACACGACAAATGGTTAATGCCATTTTATCAATGAGTGAGAATCAGCGATTTAGTAAGGGGATATTTAGTTGGGTAGGGTTTAGAACAAAGTACATTCCATTTGAAAATAGAGAACGGACTGCTGGTATTACATCATGGTCATTTTGGTCATTGTCAAAATATGCTATTGAAGGCATTGTCTCATTTTCAACGTTCCCACTCACACTCATAACTGGTTTGGGTTTTGTGTCTTTTATTATTTCGCTAATGAGCGCAGCATTTATTGTGATACGTGCTTTAGTATATAATAACAGTGTCGATGGTTGGCCTTCAATGGTAACCATTATCTTATTTATTGGTGGGATACAGTTATTGAGCCTGGGAGTCATTGGCCGCTATATTGCAGCAATCTTTTTAGAATCAAAACATCGACCAATTTATATTACGCGAGAAGAAAAATAATTTAAAAAGGATTATCAAAAATGAGAAGAGTTATTACATATGGTACTTTTGATATGTTACATTATGGGCATATCAATTTGTTGAAACGTGCTAAGGAAATGGGTGACTATTTAATTGTTGCGCTATCGACTGATGAGTTTAATTGGCACGCCAAACAGAAAAAAACTTATTTCTCATACGAAAAACGCAAACAATTATTAGAAGCCATTCGTTATGTTGACTTGGTCATTCCTGAAGAATCATGGAATCAAAAAACATCTGACGTTAAACTGTATCAAGTAGATACTTTTGTTATGGGGGATGATTGGGCTGGTCAATTCGATTTTATTCAAGAGCAAACGGATGCTAATGTTGTTTATCTGGCACGAACGCCAGAAATTTCAACGACACAGATTAAAAAAGACCTGAATACGAAAGATTTGGCAACAGATCATGAATCTAAAATCAATTAATGTATACTGATAAATCTAAAACAAAGACAGGTAATGTCTTTTTTATTATGATATATGATTCAGAATTGTAAAAACTGATACCGTAAAAAGGAAACAATATGAGTGAAGTAACAGTTTCAGCTGTCATTGTGACATATAATCGCCTACCACTATTGAAAAAGGCGATACAAAAAGTTTTGAATCAACGCACTCAGGCGTTAAAACATCTCATTATTGTTAATGGTGCCAGCAGTGATGGGACACGAGCGTACTTGGACACACTTTCGGATAGACGTCTAATTGTTGTTCATTTATCCGAAAATGTTGGTGGTGCTGGTGGATTTAATCAGGGTATGCGCCAATTTTATGAAAAAACATCTGATGAGTTCGTTTGGGTCATGGATGACGACTCTATGCCATCAGAAAATGCCTTGGGCAAACTATTAAGCATGTTTGAGGCTAATCCGTCTGCCGGCTGGGGCGCCAGTAAAGTGACTTGGGTGGATGGCAACTTTGCAAAAATGAATATTCCGGGTACTATGACAGGTCATCGTGATCGTATTTATTCGGGGACAGAAAACTGGGTACAAATCAAAAATGCGACATTTGTGTCGACAATTTTTAAACGTGAATTGATTAAACAGATTGGTTTGCCGCAAAAAGAATATTTTATTTGGGGTGACGATATGGAGTTTACACAACGCGCCTCACAACAAATGAGTGGCTATTATGTCCAAGATTCAATTGTTGTTCATGAAAGCCAATTTAATGCCAAACCAGGGGACATTGTGGGTGAAAAATTAGATGCACGGTTACCAAGATATTTGTATGAGTATCGTAATCGCATTTTGACATCACGCCGTCGGCATAAACGATCAAAAATGTTAAAAACTTTGGTACACAGTGCGCTGGATTTGTTAAGAACATTATTATCACCAGGCGTTTCGTATCGTGGCAGAAAATTATTAATTATTATCAAGGGGACATACCGTGGCTTAAAATTTAACCCACAAATAGAGTATTTATCTTAAAAAATTATGTATCGCAATACAATAGCTACTTGTCTATTTAAGTATTGTGGTGCTAAACTATAATATATTAGAAGTATGTGATATAGTGTCGGATAATGGCCGACTGTTTCTAGCCAACACCAATGTTGGACTATCATAAATGTTAGAGCTGTCTATCGTTTATGGTGGGCGGTTTTTTCGTATATGGGAGAATAGCATGTCTAATTTTTTTAAACTAACTGAAAACAAAACAACAATTCGTCGTGAAATTGTGGCGGGAATGACAACTTTTGTGTCAATGGCTTATATTTTCTTTTTAAATCCACAAATTCTGGGTCAAGCGGGTATTCCACAGCAGGCTGTTTTCTTAGCAGCTATTTTAGTTGCTGTGTTTGGCACGTTGTTTATGGGACTATTTGCTAACGTGCCCTTTGCTCTTGCACCTGGTATTGGTATGCAAGCCTATTTTACTTACACAATTGTGTTTGGCTTTGGTTTTACTTGGCAACAAGCACTAGCAATTGTATTTTTGGTCGGTGTAGTCGATATCGTAATTACCTTGACACATGGACGTCGTGCTATTGTTAAGGGTATTCCGGAAGAATTAAAAGCTGCCATTGGTGGTGGTATCGGCATGTTTGTGACTTATATTGGTCTTAAAAATGCGGGGTTTATTAATTTTATTGTTGACCCTGATAATATTAAGACACTGAATAATAAGCCATTTACTGGAAAAGAGACAGACAGTATACATGCAATTTTAGCAAATGGTGGTGTCACACCAGAGTTAGCAAAATTTAATGATCCTGCTGTGCTATTAGCTTTAATTGGTTTTATTATTTTGGTTGTTTTAGTTATTCGGAAAGTACCCGGTGCGTTCTTAATTACTTTAATAGCGGCAACAATTATTGGTATCCCAATGGGCGTGACTAACCCTCATATTCAACCAGGCACGTCAATTGGTTCTGCTTTTGGTTCTTTGGGACATGTATTCGGTCAAGCATTTGGTTCAAACGGTATTGGTGCGTTGTTTACTGATTGGCACCATGCCTCGTTGGCAATTATTACGATTTTTGCTATGGGTTTGACTGGTTTATTTGATGCCATTGGTACTTTGATCGGGATTGGTAATCAAACTGGCATTTTTTCAAAAAAAGATACACAAGCATTCGAGTCTGATAATGGTATTAACTCAAAAATGGATCGGGCGCTAGTTGTGGATACGTTCACCACTGCATTTGCAGGTATTGCTGGAACGTCTAACACAACAACATTTATTGAATCTGCCACAGGCGTTGCTGCAGGTGCACGCACAGGCTTAGCTAATATTGTGACAGCGATTGGTTTTGCGTTAATGATTGTTTTTGCACCATTTGTTGGTGTGATACCAACAGCTGCCACATCACCATTATTAATCTTAGTTGGTATCATGATGATGGGGGAGTTTAAAAAAGTATCATGGCAAAATTTGGAGGTAGCCATACCAGCCTTCTTCACTTCTGTTTTCATGGCATTCTCGTATTCAATTTCGTATGGTATCGCCGCTGGTTTCCTGCTCTTTATTATTGTTAAAGTAGCTTTAGGTAAGTTTAAAGATATTTCACCAGTATTGTTGATTGTATCGCTATTTTTCTTAATCAATTTTATTGTACTGGCATTTATGTAATGTCTTTTTAAATTTTTTTGCTAGCATGATAAACAAAACCGCCTAACTGGCGGTTTTTTTGATACAATAAGTATATGAAAACAGGAACAGTAAAAATTTGGCAAAAAGAACGTGGCTATGGCTACATTACTCCCGATGAAGGTGGCGAAGACGTCTTTGTACACTTTAATGGTATAGATATGGATGGTTTCAAGTCGCTCAATCAAGGTGAAAAAGTGACTTATCAACTGGTACAAGGGTACAAGAATTACCAAGCGGCTCAAGTGCAGCCAGTCATGAAAAAAGCGTCAGAAATATAATGGCAGAACGCGAGCAAGTGACGAATTCAAAAATTGTCTATGAAGGACCAATATTTAGTGTTGAAAAACAAAATGTTGATCTGTACAATGGCCATCAATCACAACGTGATATTGTTCGGCACGTACCAGCTATAGCGGTCTTGCCGTTCATTGATGCTGATCATATGGTGATTGAAAAACAATATCGCGCTACCATTGGTGATTTTATACTAGAAATACCAGCTGGCAAGCTTGATGAACGTGATTTGGCCGTATCAGAGCACGCTGTTGAACGTGAACTTAATGAAGAATTACGTATGACTGCGGGTACGATCGAACGTGTGA
This sequence comes from Leuconostoc rapi, assembly GCF_016908715.1. Classification (GTDB taxonomy): domain Bacteria; phylum Bacillota; class Bacilli; order Lactobacillales; family Lactobacillaceae; genus Leuconostoc; species Leuconostoc rapi. The sequence goes on from NZ_JAFBEK010000003.1 coordinate 180,965, forward strand.
TGGGATTTTTTGAAACGGTTGGTTTTTCAGATGCTTACATGCATGTTTACGTGGCGCGTGATCTTAAACCTATTGCGCTTAGCAAGCAATTACCAAGAGACTTAGGAGAATCCTTAGATTTGATTACAATCTCTTTTGATGAAATGAAAATATTATTTGAAGCTGGAAAGCTCAACGATCAGAAGACAGTACTCGCATTTTTGTATTGGTCTTATTTAAGAGGTTAGTATGTCAGAGGAATTATCGCGAAGAGCTGCAAAAAAAGCGCAAAAAAGGCGGGAAAAAGAACGGGCACAGGTCGAGCGAGCATATGCTAAGGCACATCCTGCACAGCTTACTGTTGTTCAACCTGAAACGCGTGAAGAAATGCGTTTAACAAGAAAAGGTCGCTACGAATTGGGGTCCGATGGTAAATTAACGCCACAAGGGAAATCCAGCCGTTTGACTCATCGATATAACATGGCAATTATCATATTACTACTACTGATTGTTATCACGTACGCATATTTCTTTTTGGTGCACTAATCACTTGAATTATTTAACTATTAAAATTTGAAAGGGAATAAAACTGACAGTATGTGGTAGCCAATAATCGCTATTTTGGCTACCGTGAACGTTAGTTTTTGATATTTGAAACATGAAAATTGGAATTATCACGCCGATGGCGGAAGAAAAAATTGCTTTAATTGCGGCATTAGAGAATATAACGACTAAGCAGCATGGTGGCACAGAAATTACGCACGGACAGTACAATGGGCATGAAGTGATTCTGACAGAATCCGGGATTGGAAAAGTTGCAGCTGCTTCAGCAACAACAGTGATGATTGATAATTTCCAACCAGATTTAATTGTTAACACTGGCTCAGCAGGCGCGTTAGATCCACAACTAAAAATTGGCGATGAAGTGATTGGCACGCGAATTGCTTACTCGGATGTTGATGTCACAGTGTTCGGTTATGAATTTGGTCAGTTACCTAATAAACCATTGTATTTTGAAGCTGATGCACAAGTCGTTAAAGCGTTTGAAAAATTGACTGCTGTCAAAGAAGGCTTAATTGTTTCAGGTGATCAATTTGTTCAAATGGCTGCTAAGCAACGTATCTTGTCGCATTTTCCTGAAGCACTGGTTGCTGAGATGGAAGCTGCCGCTGTGGCACAAGTGGCTTATCAATTCAATACACCATTTATTGTATTGCGCGGCGTTTCAGATCTAGCAGATGGTGATTCAGGGATTGTGTTTGATGACTATGTTATAGAGGCTGGAAAAGCATCAGCCAAATTATTGTTAGCCTATCTTGATAGTCAAAGCTAATGTCATTAGACCGTGTGAGCGGTCTTTTGTGTTTTAAAAATGCCTATGATACCATAATAATACGACTGATTTAAGGAATAAAAAAATGATAACAACTTATAATTTAAAAGCAAGTGGGGATATTCTAGTGATTATTCTCAAACCAAATGCTAACACACAAAGTGTCACGACTCAGGGAAAAGTGACTTGCATCCAGAATATTGAAACTGGCGATATTACAGGGTTTAACATCGCAGAGATTGGCGAAAAATTGGGCTTAACTAAGCAGTCTGGACCCGTTGATTTAAACGATACACAAATCAATATCATTAATGACGAGATTCAAAAAGCAGGGTTTAAAGCAGAGTTGACATCATCTGCATCAAAGCTCGTTGTCGGTCGTGTCCAGCGTATGACGCCTCATCCCGATTCAGATCATCTGCATGTTACTACAACTGAAGTTGGTGAAGACAAAACATTACAAATTGTTTCCGGATCGCCTAACATGCAAGTTGGTATTAAAGTTGCTGTGGCGCAACCTGGCACAATGATGCCGTCAGGGGCATTAATTTGGTCGGGTGAATTACGTGGTGTTGCTTCAAGTGGCATGATTGTTTCTGGACGTGAGTTACAGTTACCTGGCGCGCCTGAAAAACCTGGTGCGTTAGTGCTACCAGAAAATTTTGGTGAGATTGGAGAACCTTTTAATTTTAAGAAGGCACAGTCTCTCTATACTTCTGGATTAGTGGACACGAATTATTAAAATGCGTACACAAGATAAATTACAAAACGCACCACGCGTTTATCGCACATTTAATGGTGAGTTTGCGCAGTATAGAAGGCTTGTATTTGAATTGCGTAAAGGCGAGCTACAATATTTTATTTTTGAACAAGATAGGGGAAGTCATGTCTAAAACATATTATTTTATTGGTATTAAAGGAACAGGTATGGGCCCTCTAGCACAAATTTTACACGATCAAGGACATGTAGTCGTGGGTTCCGATATTGATACTTATACATATACACAGGCACCATTAGAGGCAGCTGGTATTAAAATATTATCGTTCAATAAAAATAATATCGCCAATTATCGTGAGGCAGTTTTTGTTCGTGGTAATGCTTTTTCCGATGATCATGTTGAAGTTGCGCAAGCCTTGGCATTGGGGGTTCGCATGATTTCGTATCCTGAAGCCGTGCAAGAGCAGATTGAACAAACAACCGCGATAGCCGTTGCTGGTGCGCATGGTAAAACCTCAACGACAGGCTTATTAGCACATGTATTAAAAAATATTGCACCAACTTCTTATCTTATTGGGGATGGTACAGGTCGAGGCGTCCCTAGTTCACAATTTTTTGTTGTTGAAGCAGATGAGTATCGCAGGCATTTCAAAGACTATGCACCTGACTATGCTATTTTAACCAACATTGATTTTGATCACCCAGATTATTACCAAGATATTCAAGATGTAACGCACGCATTTTCTGATTTTGCTAGTCATGTTAAAAAGGCAATTTTTGCTTGGGGAGATGATGAGCGTTTGAGATCGTTGCGCCCTAAAGCAGATGTTTATTATTACGGTACAAACAGCGATAAAGACGATTTCGTGGCGACAAATATTCATAAGTCAACCGAAGGGTCTCATTTTACTGTTGTATTTCGCGGTGAGACATTAGGTGAATTTTCAGTACCTTTATTCGGACAACATAGTATTTTAAATGCTTTAGCAGTCATTGCCGTTGCGTATATGGAAAAAGTTAATCTCACGTTAATTCGGCAATACTTAATGACATACCAAGGGGTTAAACGTCGGTTTAGTGAGAAACAAATCGCTGATATTACCGTGATTGATGATTATGCACATCATCCTACAGAAATAGATGCAACCCTAGATGCTGCTCGTCAAAAATACCCTAATAAGCAAATTATTGCGATTTTTCAGCCGCATACGTATTCACGTGTGATTGCCTACAAGGATGAATTTGCTAAGAGCTTAGAAGCCGCAGATAAAGTTTATTTAGCCAACATTTTTGGTTCAGCACGAGAAAAGGCAGGCGCAGTAACTTCAGCAGAAATTGGTGCAGAAATTAGTAAGTTTGGTGGCATCATTGAAGAAGATAATATGAGTTTACTCATGCCTTATGAAAATGCTGTCATGGTATTTATGGGTGCAGGTGATATTGAAAAATATGAATTTGCGTATGAAAAGTTATTAGGTCAATTACGTACTGATTTACAATAAGCTGATTATTGGATTTTGCGGGTTGTTCTTAAGTAGCCAGAAGTATATTGTGGTTAAGTGTTTTAGTATATGTTTAATAGACATTCTGGTATAATATAACTAACCAGAAATGGCAACTGTTGTAGTAACTTAATACTACTTGAAGAAACAACTGGGGAATATATGTAATGTGAGGAGACTCAAATGGATAATTTTAATATTAATGCGCGTCGGGATGTGACAGGCATGGATGAAGGTATGCGTGCGTTCTTCAAACAAACGTATACCTTCATGGGAATAGCTGTTATGGTCACGGCTATTACTGGGTTTATCGTACAAAAATTCTTTTTGGAACAAGCCATTGCGTTACTTGCGGGTAATCTTATCGGTGCACTAGCCCTTATTGGTATTCAGATGTTAATTATAACTATGATTGGGCGTGCTACTTTTAAAAATCCAGCACGCGCTTTCGGGTTGCTTATGGCATTTGCGGTCGTTGAAGGCTTGACGTTTGGCTTGTTGTTAGCCATTTACACGGGTGCTTCTGTTGTTATGGCATTTGTGTCTGCATCAGCAGTATTTGGTGGTATGGCTTTGTATGGTGTATTTACGAAACGTGATTTGACTGGTATGCGATCGATTCTTTTCGGTGCTTTAATCGGAATCATTGTTGCTTCAGTTGTAAATATGATCTTCTATAGCGGTATCGTATCATTGTTACTGTCGCTTGCAAGTGTCGTTGTCTTTGCTCTGTATACCGCCTATGATAATCAAAATTTGAAAATCATGTACAGCCAATTTGCTGGTCAAGCGGATACAACTGGATTAGCTGTCAATGGTGCATTAAGATTGTACCTTGATTTTGTCAACCTATTCTTTGCTTTGATTCGAATATTTGGTGTTGCTGGTGGCTCTCGAAACTAGGTAGAAATCGTATTAAATTTAACAGCCTTAGGGCTGTTTTTTTGTTACACTAGACATAGTAAAGGAATATAAAATGACAAAAAAATTACTTTTAATTGATGGCAATTCACTTGCTTTTCGTGCATTTTACGCTATGTATAATCAACTGGATCGGATGATTTCACACAAAGGGTTGCATACAAATGCGCTTGTTGCCTTTAATAATTTCTTAGATCAGATTGTTGACCCAATGCAACCAGACTTAGCGGTTGTTGCTTGGGATGCGGCATCTGGTAAAGAGACTTTTCGTGGTGATTTATTCCCAGAATATAAGGATGGTCGATCAAAAACACCGTCAGAATTTAAAGAGCAATTTCCATATTTACGTGAAATGGTAGCTTTGCATGGCTTGCGAAACTATGAACAGGCTGGGTTAGAAGCGGATGATATTATTGGTACTTTCTCTCGTATGGGTGAACAAGCGGGGTATTCAGTCACAATCATTACCGGAGATCAAGACCTCACTCAGCTTGCAACTGAAAAGGTGACTGTTAATGTCACAAAAAAAGGTGTGACAGAAATTGAACAGTACACACCAAGTTATATTATGGAAAAGTTTGGGTTAAAGCCGTTACAAATTATTGAAAAAAAGGCGCTAACCGGAGATACGTCGGATAACTATCCAGGCGTCACAAAGGTCGGTGAGAAAACTGCTTTAAAATTGCTAGCTGAATATCATGATATTGATAATTTATATGCACATATTGATGATATGAAACAATCAAAATTGAAAGAAAATCTAATCAAGGATCGTGAAGCAGCCTTTTGTGCGCGACAATTAGCAACGATTTTAACAGATGCTACCCTAGAATTACCTCTAGAAGAAATTGAATATCGTCATATTGATTATGATAAGTTAGTCCTATTTTATGAAGACTTAGATTTTAAGCAACAATTAGCAAAAATTAAAGCACTTCAAAAATCTGGTCAAATTATAGGCAGTCAAACTCCTGTTGAGAAAGTGATTAACGTCGTGACATTACAGGAAGATAACCTACAAGCGGTAGCCATGCTAGGTAATAAAATAGCGGTACATATAGAGATGGCTGGATCAAATTATCATATTGATGACATGATTGGCTTTGTAATAGGCAGTCCGGCGACAGGTTACTATGGTAGTCGCGATGTATCATTATTACAAAGACCAGAACTCAGGTCAGTGATTGAAAATGCTGCCATTATTAAAAATGTGTTCAACGTTAAAGCGCAACTTGTATTATTTAAACGTCTTGGAATCACGTTAAAGGGTGCTGAATTTGATTTCTTATTAGCTGCATATTTACTCGATACAACTGATAACGATAACGAATTGTCAACTTTGGCACAGCGATTTGATTTTTATGTCACACCAGATGAAGATATTTACGGTAAGGGTGCCAAGTATGCGGTACCAGAAGAGACGTCAAGAGTGCTTGTGCATTTAGCGCACAAAGCAGATGTTTTGATGCAACTCGAAAAGCCTGCTTTTGCTGCGTTGCAAGATCATGAACAAACGCATCTATATACCGAAATAGAATTGCCGCTTGCGCATGTATTGGCCGATATGGAGTACCGTGGGATTAAAATTGACCAGACTCGATTACGTGATATTGGGACTTCACTTGAAGAGCGCATTAATGCCATCAAAGAAGCGATATTTATTGAAGCAGGTGAGGTCTTTAATATTAATTCTCCAAAACAGCTTGGTGTTCTTCTTTTTGAAAAAATGGGTTTGCCAGTAATTAAGAAAACAAAAACTGGTTATTCAACAGCTGTAGATGTATTAGAAAAGCTTGCTTCACAAGCACCAATCGTTGATCATATTTTACAATACCGACAACTAGCCAAATTGAAATCTACTTATGTTGAAGGTCTACTATCAGTTGTTCATGAAAAAGATAGTAAAATTCATACACGATTTTTACAAACTTTAACACAAACTGGACGACTTTCATCAATTGACCCTAATTTGCAAAATATTCCGATGCGATCAGAGGCAGGTCGACAGATTAGAACGGCATTTGTTCCTAGTCAACCAGACTGGCAAATTTTTGGTGCCGACTATTCACAAATTGAATTGCGTGTTTTAGCGCATATGACTGGCGACAAAAATATGCAGCAGGCCTTTTTAAATGGTGAAGACATTCATGCAGAGACAGCTCGTGCCGTTTTTGGACTAGATGATAGCACCCCAGTCGATGCATTGATGCGACGCACGGCAAAAGCAGTTAACTTTGGTATTGTTTATGGTATATCTGATTTTGGTTTAGCCAATAATTTGGGTATTTCACGTGCTGAAGCGAAACGTTTTATTGAAACTTATTTTAAGGAATTTCCTCAAATCCACGAGTGGATGACCGAAATTAAAGCAAAGGCCCATGAACAGGGCTTCGTGGAAACAATCGCTAAACGTCGGCGATATTTACCAGAGATCAGTTCAAAAAACTTCAATTTGCGTAGCTTTGCAGAACGTACGGCAATGAATTCGCCGATTCAAGGATCAGCAGCAGATATTATTAAAATAGCAATGATTAAAGTAGCTGAGGCACTACAAGAAAATGGCATGCAAGCACGTATGTTATTACAGGTTCATGATGAACTTATTTTTGAAGCGCCAACTGATGAGATAGAAGAATTGTCTGAATTAATTACACGCGTGATGGATTCCGCCGTGGTGTTGGATGTACCCATGCTAGTCGAGAGCCATTCTGGTAACACCTGGTATGATGCAAAATAGAGATACGCCTATATGGCGTTTTTTTATTTTAACAACCATGTCATAAAACCTGACACATATTTGCATAACTGCTAAATATCTATTAAAATAAGAGTATGTTAACGGAGGTTGTTAAATGAGCGAACGCGAGCTGAGAAGGAATTTAGCGATTTTACCCATTGGCACGGTACGTGATCTCACATTGTTAACCGATCGACAAATTCGTTATTATGAACAAAATGAACTGATCAACCCGAGCCGCGGTAAGGGAGGACAGCGTCGTTTTTCTTTAAATGATGTTGATCGTTTACTTGAGATTAGGGATTTTCTAGATGCTGGTGATTCGATAAAGGACATTCAGGAAATTTTTGCAAAACAACGTCGGAAAGCAGTTGAAAAACAAGATTCAGAATCAGCATTACGGCGATCGTTGCAAAAAGAGTTTGCTCAAATTGGCCGCTTCGATCGTTAGTTGTAATGACAACTGTTGTCTCGTAAGGGCTTTATGAAGAAAGGGAAATCATGGCACGAAAGTTATTCACTAAAGAAGAAATCAAGCAATTAGTTATAGACGAAAATGTGGAATTTATTCGTGTAACATTTACAGATGTTCTTGGCGCAATTAAAAATGTTGAGGTCCCCACATCTCAGTTGGATAAATTATTAAATAATAATTTAATGTTCGATGGTTCATCTATTGAAGGATTTGTTCGTATTAATGAGTCTGATATGTATTTATATCCTGACTTATCGACATTCATGATTTTCCCTTGGGCGACTGATGGCCATGGTGGTAATGTGGCGCGTTTAATTGCAGATGTCTACACTTCAGATCGTGAACCGTTTGCTGGTGATCCACGTCATGCATTACGCCATGTTTTAGAGGAAGCTAAAAACGCCGGGTTCTCTGCTTTCAATGTAGGTACTGAACCAGAATTTTTCTTATTTAAGTTAGATGCTAATGGTAACCCAACGACTGAACTTAATGATAAGGGTGGTTATTTTGATTTAGCACCGCATGATAAAGGCGAAAATGTTCGTCGTGAAATTGTCTTAACATTAGAAAAGATGGGGTTTGAAATTGAAGCCGCTCATCATGAAGTTGCTGAAGGGCAACATGAAGTTGACTTTAAGTACGCTTCTGCTTTAGAGGCTGCAGATAATATTCAGACGTTTAAACTAGTTGTCAAGACGATTGCCCGTAAAAATGGTTATTACGCAACGTTTATGCCAAAGCCAGTATCTGGTATTAATGGTTCGGGTATGCATACAAATATGTCGCTTTTCCGTGATGCCGATAATGTGTTTGAAGATAAATCAGATGAAATGGGATTGTCAAAAACAGCTTACAATTTCTTAGGTGGCATATTGGCGCATGCTACAGCATTTACAGCACTGGCAAATCCAACTGTTAATTCTTATAAACGACTAACGCCTGGATTTGAGGCACCAGTGTATGTTGCTTGGTCTGCATCTAACCGCTCGCCAATGGTGCGTGTCCCTGCGTCACGTGGTAAGTCAACACGTTTAGAACTGCGTTCAGTTGATGCAACAGCTAATCCTTATACTACTCTAGCGGCAGTATTGGCAGCAGGGTTGGATGGTATTAAAAACGAGCTAGAACCATTAGCTTCTGTTGATAAAAACATTTATTTGATGGATGAAACAGAACGCACAAAAGCTGGTATTACTGATTTGCCAGATACTTTACTTGCTGCCGTCCGTGAACTTGCAGCAGATGATGTGATCATTTCAGCAATTGGTAATCACATCGCAGATAAATTTATTGAGGCTAAAAAGATTGAGTATACCTCTTATCGTCAATTTGTATCGCAATGGGAAACTGACGCCTATTTTGAAAACTATTAAAAACTTGGCCCCTAATATATAACGCATCAAACGAAAGCCACGACATTTCGTAGCTTTTTTGTTATGATAGGGGAAGTGTTTTATAAGTTTTAGGAGTGTGATGTTGAAATGAAAAAAATAACGATTAATTGGCGAAAAGTGTTACTGACAGCCGCTGTTTTTGTTGCCAGCACTTGCGTTCAGGTCTTGGCTTTGAACGCATTTCTCATACCTAACAATGTTTTTTCTGGTGGATTTAATGGTATTGCGCAGTTACTATCGTTACTTTTTGAACATGGTTTCCATATTAGTTTACAAACAGGAACATTCATCATGATCTTCAATATTCCAATTGGTGTTATCGGTTGGAAGTTGATAGGTGGTCGATTCACGATATTGAGTTTTGTAAATTCTATTACTGTTTCAATCCTGCAAATCGTGGCACCAACACAAGCATTGACGACAGATCCGTTATTGGCTTCGTTATTCGGTGGCTTACTTGTTGGTATTGCTATAGGATTAGCGATGCGTTACGGCTTTTCAACAGGTGGTATGGATATTATTGCTATGGTTGTTCAAAAACGTACAGGTAAATCAATTGGTGCATTAATGAACGGGATAAATTTTGTTGTTGTCATTGTTGCGGGTGCCTTTATAGGCTGGCAAAATGCGCTGTTCACATTAATTGGTATATATGCTACTGGACGCGCGGTTGATGCATTATACACAGGGTATCAAAAGTTAACAGCATTGATTGTGACTTCTAAAGGTGATGACGTTGTCGAAGCACTTCATCGCGACCTTATACGCGGCATTACTATTTTACCTTCTAAAGGTGCTTATACTAAAAGAGAATCAGCCACTTTGATGATGGTACTATCTCGCTATGAGTTAGTTGAGATGCAAGAAATTGTACACCGATCAGATCCTAAAGCATTTATTAATTTGTTGAGCACTGTCAGTGTTTCAGGGGAATTCTTTGATGCAGATCGGCAGTTGCAAATGCGCCAAGCCGTATCTGTTCCTAAACTTGAAACAATTACCGCACAAATAGAAGCAGAGCAGCAACTAGAGTCACAGCTAGATAAAATTGAAGATAACAAATAGTCAAAAGAAAAGAGAAAAAAATGCCTATTGTACAAGTTGAATTATTAGAAGGTCGAACACACGAACAATTGGCTAAGATGGTAAAAGATATTACCGATGTCATTGTTGAGGACGCTGGAGCTAATCGGGAAGCTGTTCATGTGATACTACGTGAAATGCCAAAGAGCCATTATGCTGTCGGTGGCGTATTGAAAAGCGACGCGTAAGTAATCAAACAAAGAGACGCTAACATTAAATTGTTAGCGTCTCTTTGTTTGATTATGATCATAAAGTTGTCGAATCACGAATCACTAGGTGACCATCGATGACAACCCGCTGTGGTTTCGAGGGCTTATTGTCTCGAACTTTTAGGAATAAGCGATAAAGTTCTTTTCCCGTTTCAAAATAGCTAAATTCAAAACTTGTTAGATTAGGGGAAACTGTTTCACTGAAAAAAGATTGTCCAAATCCAATAAAGTGTGGTTGTTGTTTTAAAGAAAAAGCAGCTTGCATGGCACCCACAACAATACGGTCAGTTGCTCCAATAACAAGATCAAACGTCTCATTTTTCATTGCCGATTTTGCGGCTTCTTTGGCATCTGTCATGTTAAAATCAGTGATGATTTCTTTATGAGGAATGTCTGATAACGCTGCCTTTATGCCGACAAAGCGGTCATGACCAACAGCACGATCTAAGTGATCATCGACATTTAAGAGTAGGACATTTTGTGGTCTTAAAGTTTTGAGGTAGTCACCGACAACATTACCAGCGTTAATATCATTCATAATGATACGATTGAATCCCGGTTCGTCTTGACCTTGAATAACAGTCGGCAATTCTGATGCCTCTAAAATTGAACGGATTTCGTCTGTTAGGTTAGCTGTTAATATGATGAGGCCGCTGACATTTTGAGAGTGCAATTTTTCAATAGCTGCCAATTCACGTGCGCTGTTTTGGTAGACATTGATAATCAAAAAAGTATCATCTTTATTGAGTTCGTCAAGCCCTCTCAACATATCAGATTGTGCGATGGAATCAAGTCGTGGCACAATAACACCAATTGTATGATTCGTTTGTTGTTTTAAACTTTGTGCAAATGTATTTGGTGTATAGTTATATTTTGCCACAATATCATCAATTTTCGCGCGCGTGTGAACACTAACAGAGCCGCCATTTAAATAACGCGAAACAGTGCTTTTTGCAACGTTAGCCAACATTGCAATATCATTAATTGTGACTTTTTTATTCATACTCTTAATCATATCAGAAATTCAATGTATGCGCTGTCACATAATTGTAATAAATAAAGTACTTGCAAATAGCTATGTAAGCGGTTACAATAAAAGTGTAATAAAGAACCGGTTCCGTAAAAGCCGATGGTAACACGGAATATAGCTCACTTTGTAGAAGAGTAGGGGAAAGACAATGAAGTATAATGAAGTAGCGAAGCGTATTGCAAAGACGGTTGATAAGGATAATATTGTCGCTGCAGCTCACTGCGCAACGAGATTACGTCTGGTTGTTAAGGATGTCGACAAAATTGACCAAGTCGCATTAGATAATGATCCAGATGTTAAAGGCACATTTAACGCCAATGGTCAGTATCAAATTATCATTGGCCCTGGTGATGTTGACGGTGTTTATGATGAATTTGTCAAAATAACTGGTGTTAAACAGGCTACGCCTGATGATTTGAAACAAATTGTCGCCAAATCTGGTAAGAAAAATCCTTTAATGGATTTAATCAAAGTTTTATCTGATATATTTGTGCCTTTGATTCCTGCATTGGTTGCTGGTGGTTTGTTGATGGCATTGAATAACATTTTGACTGGTGCAGGCATGTTTGGACCTAAGTCACTTGTTCAAATGTTCCCACAAATCACTGGTTTGTCAGAAATGGTTAATTTGATGGCATCTGCACCATTTGCCTTTTTACCTATTTTAATCGGTATCACAGCTACACGTCGATTTGGTGGTAGTGAAATTCTAGGTGCTGCTGCAGGTATGATGTTAGTTATGCCAAGTTTAATCAATGGTTACGGTGTGGCTGAAGCTGTTGCTAGTGGTAAAATGCCAACATGGGACTTATTCGGTTTGTCAGTTGCACAAGCTGGTTATCAAGGTCAAGTTTTGCCAGTGATTGGTGTCGCCTTTATATTAGCCACATTGGAAAAGTTTTTCCATAAGCATTTAAAAGGTGCCATTGACTTTACATTTACACCAATGCTTGCAATGTTAATCACTGGTTTTGTTACCTTCATTGTTGTGGGTCCAGTCTTACGCATTGTTTCAAATGGTATCACAGATGGGTTAACATGGTTGGTGACGACATTTGGATTTATTGGCTATGGTGTATTTGGTTCATTTTATTCAGCAATTGTCATTACTGGGTTACATCAAAGTTTCCCAGCAATCGAAACCCAATTGTTGGCTAACATTTCTAAAACAGGTGGTGACTTTATTTTCCCAATCGCTACGGCTGCTAACGTTGCGCAAGGTGCTGCGACATTTGCTGTTTATTTCTTGGCAAAGGGAAATACAAAGTTAAGGGCTTTGTCTTCATCAGCGGGCGCTTCAGCCATGTTAGGTATTACAGAACCAGCTTTGTTTGGAGTTAATTTAAAATATCGTTTTCCGTTCTTCATTGCATTGGGTTCATCAGGTATTGCGAGTCTTGTTATGGGGCTATTCCAAGTGATGTCATCATCACTTGGACCAGCCGGTTTGATTGGCTTTATTGCTATTCCTGCAAATAAGTGGGTTGGTTTCTTCATCGCAGTTATCGTGAGCTTCTCATTGTCATTTGTCGCAACTTATGCCTATGGCCGCTCACATATGCCAGCTACTGATGATGAAACAGCTGTGCCAGAAGCAGACGCAACAGTGTCCACTACGCATGTCGATGGTTTTGGAATAGATGCGCCGGTAGCAGGACAACTTGTTGATATCAAGACTGTTGGTGATGCTGTCTTTTCAAGTGGTATGATGGGTAAGGGTGTTGCTATTGAACCAACAGATAATAAAATTTTTGCACCCGCAAATGGTGAAATTACAGTGGCATACGACACAAAGCATGCTTATGGTATCAAAACTACAGATGGCGTTGAAGTATTAATTCATGTGGGTATTGATACAGTTAATTTAGCTGGGAAGGGTTTTACTAGTGAAGTGATACAAGGGCAACAGGTTAAACAAGGTCAATTACTTGGTACGTTTGACAAACAGGTCATCTCAGATGCTGGTTATCCAGTGACAACAATGGTTATTATTACAAATACAAGTACTTTTAAAGACGTGGCACTGGATGCAACATTCGGGGACACAGTTCAAATTACTGATACTTTATTGACGGCTATACCAGAGCCAGAATTGATTTCTGAAACTATTACACCAGCAAATGTTTAAAGGGGAGCTTAATGCTAGTAACAAATGATCATGTCGCTTTTGAAAAATATCATTTATATCCATCAATAGGATTATTAAATGATCCAAATGGTTTAGTACATTTTAAAGGGCAATACCATGTGTTTTATCAATGGAACCCGCGCGCCTGTGACCATACTTATAAAGTCTGGGGGCACTTTGTTTCCGACGATTTGATAACATGGCAACGTGTTGAGACAGCTTTGGAGCCATCACTTGAAAATTTGGATAGCGCGGGAATTTATTCAGGAGCAGCATTTGTCCACGACGAGCGATTGTATGTCTTCTATACAGGGAATGTGCGCGACAGCGCTGGCCATAGTGTGAAATCTTCTCAAATGTGGGCAGTCAGCGATGATGGTATTCATTTTGAAAAATTGGGTGAATTGTTGCCACATCCAGAGGGCTTTACAAAAAATGTACGAGATCCTATGGTATGGCAAGGAAAAAATGGGCATTATTTTCTAATACTAGGCGCGCAACATGATGATAATGTTGGTGATATCATTGTTTATGAATCTATCGATTTCAATCATTGGCGCTATCGTGGATCAATACTAGGTGATCAATTACCAGATGTTCGTGGATATATGCTAGAGTGTCCGAGTTTTATTGAAGTTGATGGCAAACAAATTTTAATGTTTTCACCACAAGGATTGGCGCCAGACACTAAGAACCATCGCTATGAAAATATTCACAATACAGGTTATGTTGTTGGTGAATTTGATGAAACAACAGCTCAATTTCACGTGTCAACTGAGTTCTCGGAAGTAGATAAGGGGTTAGAATTTTATGCGCCACAAACTTTAATTGCCCCAGATGGTCGGCGTATTATGTGGGGTTGGGCAGGTATGATGACACCTGAACGGGAGGAATCAATACCGACTATTGCAAAGCAACAATGGGTACATGTTTTAAGTTTGCCGCGCGAATTGCATGTTGATGCGAATAATAGATTAGTTCAAAAACCAATTACAGAAATTTTGAATCCAAAATTATTAAAAGATTTCACCCACGTTGAGACTGGTCAATATACGATTGATACAGTCGACGATTGGCGTATACAATTTGGTGAACATACGACGTTGGAACGGCAGGGTAACGACCTTATTTTGAAACGCCGTCAGTGGGAATCTGATGAAATTGAGCAACGCCAAATTACTGGTCATGTGAATAATTTAATATTAATTGTAGACATTGATGTGATTGAAGTTTATACTGATGATGGTCTCAGTGTAATGACATTTCGTTGGTTTTAGACGTGTCACTAGCCGAGGTAATAATGGCGCACAGATCGTTTAAAACGATCGTATATAGACAAAGGGGTAAAATTATGGGATTATTAGGTGCAATTGAAGCAGGTGGAACAAAGTTTGTTGTAGCTGTCGCTGATGAAAATTATAATGTCATTGAACGCTCAGCGTTTCCAACGCTGGATGGTGAAAAAACATTAGATCAAGTGATCGCGTTTTTTGACCAGTTTGATAATATTGATGCGATTGGTATTGCAGCATTCGGGCCAATTGATATTGTTACCAACTCTAAAACATATGGCTATGTCTTAGATACACCGAAACGTGGTTGGTCAGGTTTTGACTTTTTGGGACGTATGAAGACATGGCGTGATATTCCTTATTTCTGGACAACAGATGTTAACGGTGCTGGATGGGCGGAATTTGAAACCGGCGCTGCAAAAGATGTTAACAACATGGTTTATTTGACAGTTGGTACTGGTGTGGGCGCCGGAATTGTTTCTGGGGGTCATCTAGTGAGTGGTTACGGACATCCTGAGGCAGGACATATCTTCTTACAAAAACACCCAGAAGACACGTATGAAGGTCATTGCCCATTCCACGGGGACAACTGTTTAGAAGGACTAGCTGCTGGACCAGCGATTGAAGCACGTTGGCAAATGAGTGCCAAAGAAATACCTGATGATCATATTGCTTGGAAGATTGAAGCTTATTATTTGGCACAAGCTGCACTAGATTACACAATGATTTTGCGTCCTGAAAAAATTATCTTCGGTGGTGGTGTACCACATCGTGATATTTTGTTCCCGCTCATTCGCGAAAGCTTTGCTGAACAAATGAGTGATTATGTTGACGTACCCAATTTAGATGACTACATTGTGCCCGTAGCAAATGGTGATAATGCTGGTATCTTGGGTTGCTTCTACCTTGCTAAGACATTATTGACAGCCTAAAAAAAACAAAACAACCCTACCGATAAACCCTTTTGGTTTATCTGGTAGGGTTGTTTTTTAGTGCTTGTAATGCCAGATTATGCGCCCCAAGGTTAGCTTTTTCAGGAATCCATTGGCTTAATACAATCTGATGTGAGGATAATAACATCATAATCGTATCGACGAGTGTCTGGTAATGTTTAGCGTAGTTTTTATGAAGTGCGTCAATTAAAATTTGTGAGTCGCTATATACTTGTAGCATATCAGTCGTATTTGGTAATTGTTGCAGGGCCCAAATTAAACCATAAAACTCAGCTTCGTGATTATCTCTTGTTACCTGAATACGCGTTTTGAGCTGCCTTTGCTGTTTATTAATAATAATAACTGCACCGGCAGCGCTACGACCTGACTCGATATGACGAGCGGCATCAACATAAAGGGTCATCATGACTTCAGTTCTCCCACTTCTATCAGTATATTAAATCTGAAAAAATTGTTTCTAGATTAAATTATACCGTGTTTTCTAAGAAAAGTTATCAAAATACAATTAAAATACATGGTAAAATAAAGGGTAACAACTAATGACAAAATATAACAAACTTAAAATGGCTAAGTAAAGTAGAGGCAAAATATGGTACCTAAACGTGGTTTTTTTCAACCATTAGATATAACAGGACAGATTGGCTGGTTGTGGTGGCTAATCTTTCTAATGGCTGGCATAATTGTATGGGGTGAAATGGCATTTAAAATTGAAATAATTTCAATGGTGTATATTTTAGCGATATTAGTTTTAGGCGTGGCGCTAGTTTTACGCCGACGCATCTATGTTGCCGGATCACAGTTATTTTTAGGGCGTGTCTTTGTGTCAGATTACGAAAAAATATCTTTGACAACAATAGAAAAATGGCAATTAGAAGGGCATGTCCTATCATTCACGCGCGCTGGACGTGCACGTAAATATTTATTGAGTCAAAATATTGCGAATCAAATTAAGGAATATATGAGTACCCATGACGAAAAAAACAATGATTAATATTACAACGCAAGTTGGTCGTATCGATGCTATTTTGGCAAAAGAAGACTTACAATATTCACGGACAACATTAGCTGAATGGTTGCAAAAAGGGAATATTTTAGTTAATAATAACAAAGTAAAACGGTCTTACAAAGTAAGCGAGGGGGACACCATTAGCATTTTCCCACCTCAAGTTGCATCAACTGAGATTATTGCTGAAGATATACCACTTGATATTGTTTATGAAGACAATGATATTTTGGTGGTTAATAAACCACAGGGCATGGTAGTTCACCCAGCTGCCGGACATGCTTCAGGAACGCTCGTCAATGCTTTACTGTATCACGCGCCGTTGTCGACAATTAATGGTGCATTTCGACCAGGCATTGTCCACCGTATTGATCGAGATACGAGTGGTTTATTGATGGTTGCTAAAAACGACGTTGCCCATCAAGCTTTGTCTGCACAATTAAAAGCGCATAAAAATGACCGTATTTATTATGCTTTGGTGCGCGGTGAGTTTTCTGAAAATTCAGGGACTATCAATGCGCCAATTGGACGCCACCCTGTTGATCGTAAAAGGCAAGCCGTGCAAGCAGGTGGGCGTGAAGCAATAACGCATTTTGAAGTGGTGCAGCGCTATGTAGGTTTCACGTTATTAAAGGTACGTTTAGAAACTGGGCGTACACATCAGATTCGTGTGCATTTAACCTATATTGGTCATCCAATAGTAGGCGATCCAGTTTACGGAAATGCGCAAAAATTAGCTGACGTGCCGTTAGTTGGGCAATTATTGCATGCTAAGACGTTATCGTTAGCTCAACCAACAACTGGCGAAGAATTGAGATTTGATAGTCCATTGCCAAACTATTTTCAAGCGGCTTTGGCGACACTCACAAAGATTAATCAAACCGATATTTAATTTGGAAGGAGAATATGTGACGAGAGTCATGTATTAAAATTACTATGGCAAATAAAGAAGTGCTTGATAATGCATCTCTCCAACGTGCATTGACGCGTATTACTTATGAAATTATTGAACGTAACAAAGGGGGCCAGGATCTGGTTCTTGTGGGTATTAAAACGCGTGGTGAATTTTTAGCTCATCGTATTGCAAGTAGATTAGAACAACTTGAAGAAGTGAAAATTCCTGTTATGGCAATTGATATTACAAATTTTCGTGATGATGTTTTAAATCATGACGATAGCTTAGGGTTAAATGATGAAGAAAGAACCAATATTGCTGATAAAAACATTGTATTAATTGATGATGTTTTATTTACTGGGCGGACCATTCGTGCAGCATTGGATGCCTTGATTCATATTGGTCGTCCAAAAACAATTTCTTTAGCGGTTTTGGTTGATCGTGGGCATCGGGAACTACCAATTCGTGCAGACTTTGTGGGTAAAAATATTCCAACAGCCCAAAATGAAAAAATTAAAGTTTTCGTGCAAGAGATTGATGGTCGCGATGCGGTTGAAATTGTACATTAATAGGAGATTGTACGCTTTATTTAGTTGATTTAGATAAAGAGCTGTACACAGTTAAAAAAACATGATGAAACGTCACTTAATCCTTGAAGATGGTACGATATTTCAGGGCCTTGGTTTTGGTTCGCCAGCAACCACTTTTGGAGAAATTATTTTTCATACAGCCATGACTGGCTATCAAGAAATCATTACCGATCCTATTTATGATGGGCAAATGATTGTTTTTGCGATGCCAGTTATTGGGGCTGGCGGCATTCACGCGGAGGCTTATGAATCAGTAAAGCCAACGATCAGTGGTATGATCGTGCATGACCTAGCTGAAGTCTCTGTGAATCGTCAACGACGTATGAATCTAGATCGATTTTTGAAACAACATAATATTCCAGGGCTATATCAAGTAGACACGCGGCAATTGATTCGTCATTTGCGCGAAACAGGTCCGCAAAAAGCAACAATTGTTGACTATGCAGATGAGCACGCTGTAGATCAATTAGTGGCTACTGTTTTAACTAATAAACAGGTTCAAAATACAGCAACGCCTAAACCGTATGCTAACCCTGGTAGAGGTCGCCATATTGTTGTCATTGATTTTGGGCTAAAACATGGCATTCTACGTATGTTAGGTGATTATGATGCCAATGTATCGGTGTTACCTTACACGACTAGTGTAGAAGAAGTTTTGACCTTAGACCCTGATGGCATTATTTTATCTACGGGACCAGGCGATCCTAGAACATTACCAGAAAGTGTTTTGACGTTGATACGGGTGTTACAGTCAAAAGTACCCATGCTAGGGATTGGTTTAGGTCACGAATTGTTTGCTCTGGCAAATGGTGCAGAACTTAAGCCGTTGCCTTCAGAGCATCATGGTATGAATCATCCAATACAAGAAATTATTTCTCGCCAAATATTTTACGCGATGCAGGGTCAAGGCTATGCTGTAGATGGAGAAACGATTAATCGCAAAAAATTATTTGTCACTTATCGTGATTTGGTTGATGGTGCCGTTCAAGGGCTGCGGCATCGTGAATTTCCAGCGTTTAGTGTCCAGTTTTTTCCAGATGCGGCACCAGGGCCACTTGAAGCAACGGCTGTATTTGCTGATTTTTTTGAAACGGTAGAAGATTATGTCGAACATTACAACTAATAAGGAAATCAAAAAAGTTTTATTTATAGGTGCGGGTTCTAACGATTTTGGGCGTGAAGCTGAGCATGATGCTGCTATTTATCAAGTCATGCCTGAATTACGTGGTCATGGGGTTGAAGTCTTTGTTATTGATGAAAATCCTTATGCTTTATCGCTTGAAAGTTTAGCAGCTACAACGTTTTGGCAACAATTGACCGTTGAAAATATAAAAAAAATTATTCGG
This sequence comes from Leuconostoc rapi, assembly GCF_016908715.1. Taxonomy (GTDB): domain Bacteria; phylum Bacillota; class Bacilli; order Lactobacillales; family Lactobacillaceae; genus Leuconostoc; species Leuconostoc rapi. The sequence continues at coordinate 200,553 of NZ_JAFBEK010000003.1, forward strand.
GAACACCATATTGATACGGTTGCACCGTTATTTGGTGGCCAATCGTCATTAAGATTATGGGCAGAAGTCGTACAGAGCTGGGCGTATGGCGATGGCACAATGCCAAACACATTGGGATTAAGCATTGATATGCTACTCAAAGTAAACAATTTACCCGTACTGACAGCATTTATGTCAGAGCATGGGTTGCCTGTTATTAATAATTATGTGTTAAAGGCTCAAGATGAGGCAAATGAGCTATTGCGAGAGCTACAATTACCGCTGATGGTTCGTGCCTTGCATCCGAACCAAACAAATACACGACATGTAGTCGAACGCTTGGATGATTTTGAAGATGCGATTAATCTGGCTAAAGTCCAGTCTGTCACACAAGAGGTTATTATTTCACGAGCAATTAACGGTCTAAAAGAGGTTAGTTTAGAGGTACTACGTGATTTTCGCGGTAATAAAATGCAAATTGGGGCAAGTGAAGATATGGACCCCATTGGCATTCATACGTCAGATTCGTTGAGCGTATCACCCATATTAACGATTCAGGATCAACTGATCGGTAAAATGCGTGACTATGCTTTTAGAGTGGCAGATATGCTACAATTGCAGGGAATTATGCATGTGCAGTTTGCAGTTGATGATGAAACGCGTAGAATTTATATTATTAAAGTGTCACCTTATATTGATCAAATGGCGACGAGAATGGCTCTGGCGACAGGCTATCCAACAATGCTTGTTGCGGTTAATTTGGCCATGGGTATTGCTTTGGAAGATATTGTATTACCACATAATTTTGGTGTCAATGCTGCAATGATGGAACCGATGATGGATCACGTTGTTGTAAAACTACCAGTATTTCCATTTGGTGAGTTATCAGAAGCGGGTGTGTCAGTAAAAAGACAACTCAATAGTGTTCAGAAATCTATTGGTACGACACTTGGTTTTGGTCGGACGTTTATTGAGGCTTTAGAAAAAGCCATTAGATCAGCTCATTTCAATAATGCTAGTTTTTCACCCACGAATATGGCTAACATCAACGATGATGAGCTTATACAGCAACTCATTCATCCACAAGATAATCGTGTTTTATTGCTCATTGAAGCGATTAAACGGGGTTATGAGATAGACGAGCTTGCTGAATTGACTGCTATTGACGAGTTTTATTTTTATCAATTACAGCATCTACATACACTCGAAGTTGAAATTGAAGCTGATACGGATAATATCGAATCATTACGCCGCGGTAAGCGATATGGTTTGTCAGATGGGTTATTGGCGCGTTTTTGGCATACAGATTTTAATATTATCCGTACATTAGCAAAAGAAAATAGTATCAATGTTTCCTATAAGGCAGTTGAACCTTCAGCTGGTGAATTTCCAGAAAATGCGCGTCAATACTATGCAACATATGAAACAGAAAATGAATCCGTTCAAATTCATGATAATGCCGTCTTAGTTATTGGATCAGGCGCTTTTCGTATGGGGGATGCGGCATCTGGCGGCTATGCAACAACGATAACATTATCTGAATTGCGACGCCTACAGTATCCAACAATTATTATGAATAATAACCCTAGTGATGCGACGTTGTTACCACATTTGGCAGATAAACAATATCTTGAACCACTTGAAATTTCAGATGTGATGCGTGTAGTCGAGTTAGAAAAACCACAATTTATTGTTATTCCAGGAAACCGCCGGAAGTTGATAAAAGCCTTGCGCAATTTGGGACAGCGTGTGGTTATTTTACCAAAAGAACGACATACGCCCAATGGACCCAATGAGAACCAATCAGAGTTTGCATTGAATTTATTTTATGATGGCCATGATAGTTATCCAATAAATTTAACTCAACATATGGCAGGCGAGATGCGTATCATTCCTCAAATTGCCAAAATGCCAGATGATCTTTTGGCAACACATATTGACAATCCAGGAGTATATCAAGTGATTTGGTATCAAAATACAACACATTGGAAAGAGCATGTTGATACATCAAATATTGGACATGATACTTGGTTAAGGCCAATGCCCTTTGGGCAGGTAGCTTATTTGACGAAAGCCATGCAGATCCAATGGATTCGTCTAACCATCAGAGCGGCGACTAACGAGATGACTGAGGAGGATAATGCTATGTTATCCACGATTAATCAACGTTTAACAACAGAACAAATAGGTGTAATAGCTTCTGATGTGAACTATCGCTTGCATTTACAGCCAAGCAAAGTAATAGATGGCACAAGATTTGAAATAGGTGTGAGTGTGAAACACTATGGGTGACAGTAAAAAGTATATTGTACATGTTTTTACGGGTGTTGTTCTGAACCAAGATCTATCAGGGCAATACGTCCCTCGTGCTGAATCGTTACCTCATGTTTGGCGCACCGGAAAACATACAAAAGGCCAATTTAAAAAGATTGGTCAAATATTTATAACAGAAACAGGTCAAGCGGTTGCGGTAATAGGGATTGAAAAGTTGAAATTTAGTCAACGACATGATTACGTCCCTTTGCAACGGTGGACCAATTTATATATTGAACCAGAAAAATTACAACTATGGGCATAGAGTGGCCAAGTCGTGTCATTTTTTCTTGATTAAACACATAAAACGCCAAGTATTAAAAATACTTGGCGTTTTATGTGTTTAATATGATAGGCAAGTCAGCACGTGGACCAATTAATTAGTTGTTTGTGGATTATTGCGCGTCGTGATGTTAAACAAGACAGCATTGATAACAACGAGTACAGCACTAAAAATAAAAATGCCACGGTAATCAAATTTACTAGCAATTAAAGCACCAAACATTGGCCCCAAAACAGAACCTAAAGATTGAAAGCTTTGATTATAACTAAAAATACGTCCAGTCATCTCTTTTGGCGATTTCTTTGATAATAGTGTTTGGACAGCTGGTAACATCGTAGCGTCGCTAATACCCACCAGAAAACGAAAGAACATGAGCATACCAATACTTGTCACAAAGGCAGTTGGTACGAAGGCGATGACGGCTATCGCAAATCCTATTTTAATCATGCGTGCAGTGCCAATATGATCACCGATGCGACCAAAAGATGGCGCCGCGATAACAGTCGCAATGCCTGGCATCGCAGCAACCACGCCTGCAATGAATGTCGTGTTAGATGCATGATTCATTAATTCGCGCACAAACAAACTAATAATCGGATTGATGGATGTATTAACAGTTTGTATCAACATTGTGGTGATAAATAAGCCAATAATAAGTCGCTTATCAGGTATATGTTGCCAAATATTTTGAGTTGACGAGACATTAGTATCTGTTGAAGGCATATGTGGCGTCTCTTTAACAAGAAATAACGTTACTAAAAATACTAAAAATAAAATAACACCTGTGATATGAAAGGACATGCGATAACTAAAAAAAGTAGCCAAGAGGCCACCAAACAAGGGGCCGATTAAATTACCAGCGGTCATGCCTGTAACTAAAATGCCTAGTGCTTTACCAGCATGCTTTTTAGGTGTTTGTGTTGCAACTAAAGCGTTAGCATTTGATATAAAGCCACCCATTGCGCCCTGCAAGGCACGTAATGTAAATAGTTGCCAAACGTTAGTGACATTTCCCATCAAAAACATAACAAGAGACATGCCAATTGCAGCACGCAATAACATTAATTTTCGGCCCTTACGATCAGCTAACTTACCCCAAAAGGGAGACACGATAGCAGTAACAAGAAACGAAATTGCAAATACGGCGCCAGAATAAAAACTGAGTTGATTTTTATTAAAATTGCCTAATGTGTCAATGTAAAGTGCTAAAAATGGCATGACTTCGCTTAGTGCAATACCTGTCATAAACACACCAAACCAAAGAACAAAAACGTTACGTTGCCAAAGAAAATCAGCATCTGGCGTTTCTTTGATACTTTTAGACATATAATGATTCCTCTTTTTAAAAATGTTATTACTAGTCTATGCCTATTTATTAAAATATGCACGTTATAAGACTAGCCTTGTGAAAACATTAAATTTTTATTATAATTAAAATACGTATAGAAACGTCAAAAGGCATACTGCGGTTTTTAAAATAGTGATGTGTCTTCCGGAATATGTGAAGGGAAAAGTATCAATTTATTGGCAATATATGAATGATTTGATACGTTTAAGATTATGGCTAAAACAAAAAAGTATACAGGTGAAGAGGTCCTGACGCTAGTATCACGATACATGTCAGAATCTGATACTGCGAAGGTAAAAGCGGCTTACGAATGGGCATCTGACTTGCACAAAACGCAGTTACGTCAATCTGGTGAGCCTTATATTGTTCATCCTATTCAAGTCGCGGGTATTTTAGCTGAAATCAAGATGGACACTGCAACTGTCATTTCTGGCTATTTACATGATGTTGTTGAGGATACAACGGCAACACTAGCAGATGTTGAAACTAAATTTGGTAGTACAATTGCCCAGATTATTGATGGCGTAACTAAAATTAGTAAGATTCGATACAAAAATTCACAAGAACAATTAGCAGAAAATCACCGTAAGTTGCTTTTAGCGATGTCAAAAGATATTCGTGTCATTATTGTGAAGTTGGCTGATCGACTGCACAACATGCGGACATTGGGTGCATTACGCGAAGATAAGCAACGTCGCATTGCTAACGAGACATTAGATATTTACGCCCCATTAGCTGATCGATTAGGTATCAGTACAATTAAATGGGAGCTCGAGGATTTATCTTTAAGTTATTTAGATCCAGAAAAGTATCATAGCATTGCCTCACAAATGAATATGAAACGTGATGAGCGTATTCGTTATGTGCAGGAGGCTGTTTCCGAAATTCAAAAAGCAATTCAAGATTTAGAACTTCAAGATGTGAGCGTTTATGGTCGGCCAAAACATATTTACTCTATTTATCGTAAAATGACCGATAAACATAAAGCCTTTGAAGAAATTTATGATTTGTCAGCTGTGCGTGTTTTAACAGATACGATTCCAGATACTTATGCTGTACTGGGCGCAATTCATTCTAAATGGATGCCTTTACCTGGTCGCTTTAAGGACTATATTGCCTTGCCAAAAGCCAACGGTTACCAAAGTCTTCATACGACTGTTATTGGTCCGGGGGGCCGACCCTTGGAAGTTCAAATTCGAACACATAGTATGCACGAAGTGGCTGAATTTGGTGTTGCCGCCCATTGGGCGTATAAAAAGAACAAGGGTTCTAACAAAGAGGCTAAAGTTAGTGATCACAGCCAACAGGCTTTGAATGTGATTCAGGGTATCTTAGAATTACAAGAGGATGCAAAAAACGCTGAAGATTTCATGGCTGGGGTACAAGGCGACCTGTTTAGTGATCGTGTCTATGCTTTTACACCACGCGGGGATGTGTTTGAATTAGCTAAGGGCGCAGGACCATTAGATATGGCTTTTTCAATTCATACTAACGTAGGCATCACAACAACTGGTGCAAAGATTAATGGTCGGATTGTGCCATTAGACTATAAGATTAAAACAGGCGATATTATTGAAATTATTACGAGTTCTACGGCTAAACCGAGTCGAGATTGGTTAGATTTGGTGTCAACACGTCGTGCGCGTAATAAGATCAAACAATATTTTAAACAATTAGATCGTGATGACAATATTGAAGCGGGTCGTGAATTATTGACACGTCATTTACGAGAAACTGGTTTTAACCCGTCTGATTTGTTAGCTACAGGCAGTCTAGTTAAAGCAGCCGAGGCACTACATTATCATTCATATGACGATATGTTTGCTGCTATGGGTTATGGTGATGTTGCAGTACCAGGTGTATCAAATAAGCTCACAGAGGGTATTCGTGAAGCCCAACAAGAAGTAGAGACTGCCGAACTACAGCGGGAGCTGTTGGAGGAAGGACATGAAATCAAGCGTGATGAGACAGCGCTTACCCAACGACAAAAGGGCACCTCAGATAATATTATTATTGCCGGTGTCGATAATTTACTAGTACGATTAGGTCGTTGTTGTACACCAGTTCCAGGTGACCAAATAAAGGGATACATCACAAAAGGGCGTGGCATATCTGTTCATCGTGTTGGGTGTCCAAATATTCGCGCTGCTCAAACTGAGGGTCAACGGCTAGTCGATGTCGAGTGGGAAGATGAACAGGGTCTGAAACCAAATTATGATGCTGATTTAACTGTCCATGGCGAGAATCGTAATGGCTTGTTGAACGATGTTTTGCGTACGGTTAACAATCGGACAAAATTTGTTAACTCTGTTAATGGCCATGTGACTAAAAATAGTATGGCACAAGTTTCATTGTCACTCGGCGTTAAAAATAGTGAGCAGTTAAATATAATTATGGATTCGCTCAATAGTTTACCAGCTGTTTATGACGTTGAACGTACCTTCCATTAACCATGAAAACCATGGACGCTCAAGGAGTTTGAAATTATGAAAATTGTGTTACAGCGTGTTAAAGAAGCGAGTGTCTCTGTTAATAACCAACAACTTAGTGACATAGGACAAGGGTATTTACTACTGGTTGGTGTATCAGATGATGATACACAGGCAGATATTGATTATTTAGTGCATAAAATTAAACGGCTACGTATTTTTGAAGATCATGATGGTCGGATGAATTTAAGTATTCTTGATGTTCAGGGACAAATACTGTCCATATCACAATTTACTTTGTTTGCTAACACAAAAAAAGGTAACCGACCCAGCTTTACAGCTGCGGGAGCACCTGATTTGGCCGCAACTTTATATGACCAGTTTAATGCAGCATTACGCAGTGCTGGTCTGTTTGTTCGGACAGGTGAATTTGGTGCTGATATGCAAGTTGCCTTGGTTAATGATGGACCAGTAACCATTCTTTTTGATACGCAACACCAATAAAAAATGACTTTGCTCTAAGCAAAGTCATTTTTTATTATTTTTTTTACGAATCATATTATAGATACCAAATGGCACAGTACTTTCTGTGCCGTTCTTTATGCGCTTAATATTTGAACGATGTCGATAAAAGACAAAAATTGTTAAAATTGCAGCAACAAATGTTAAGGTGAAATCATGATAGAATAGCGAAGCGACAACAGCAAAACTGAAACTGATCATTGCACTAAGAGAAACCATCGAGGTTAAAATTAATATTAGAATAAAAATGAGAATCACTAGCAGAAAAAATTGGGGATTATAGGCTAATAGTATGCCAGCTGAGGTAGCAACAGCTTTACCACCTTTGAATTTGAGCCAAATTGAGAAAGTATGGCCAATAATTGCAGCAACGCCAACTAACATTGGGTTAATATGACTATGGAACAAAAGTGGTAATAGGCCTGCAGCAGTACCTTTTAATAAATCTAATATTAAGGTTACGGTACCGGCAATAGGACCAAGAACCCGGAAAGAATTAGTTGTGCCAATATTGCCAGATCCTTCATCACGAATATCTTTGTGATAAAAGACTTTACCAATCCAAAGACCAGGCATGAGAGACCCTAAAAAATAAGATAAAATAAACATTAATATTGTTAAAAACATGATTTAAACTCCTTATAGTTGTGCGTTAACACAGAGTTAATTCTATCATAAAAACAGATAGTAGAGGGGGTAACTTAATCAAAATAAAATATTTACACTTGTCAGAATACGATTTTTACTCTATGATAATATAGATTGACGCATGAAAATGAACAACTGTTCGATCATGACAATGTTTTAAATTAAGAAAGATATGAGTACTCATGGCAGAAAAAAACCATTATGATTCAGATTCAATAAAAATTTTAGAGGGCCTTGAGGCTGTTCGTAAACGACCTGGGATGTATATCGGATCAACAGATGGTCGTGGTTTGCATCATTTAGTTTATGAAATTGTTGATAACGCAGTTGATGAGGCGCTGGGTGGTTTTGGTAATGACATACGTGTTACTATTCATCCAAATAATTCAATTACTGTGCAAGACTTTGGTCGCGGTATGCCCGTTGGTCTTCATGAGTCTGGCAAGCCAACACCAGAAGTTATTTTAACTGTTCTTCATGCTGGTGGTAAATTCGGTCAAGGTGGTTATGCGACATCTGGCGGTCTACATGGTGTCGGTTCATCTGTTGTCAATGCCCTATCGGAAAGCTTACAGGTCACAATTGTTCGTGATGGTCATAAATGGCAGGAAGATTTTACTAACGGGGGACAACCGGTTGGGACGTTGCGAGATTTAGGTGCGACGAAAGAGAAGCCAGGAACCACTGTGACGTTTAAGCCAGATCCAACAATATTTAGTGCTGTTGTCTATAAGTATGATACGTTATCTGAAAGACTCCGTGAATCAGCTTTCTTGATGTCAGGTGTTAAATTTTCATTGACTGATGAACGGGTCAAACCAGCTCGAGTGGAGACCTATCATTATGAAAAAGGCTTAGAAGCCTTCGTGGGCTTTTTAAACGAAGATAAGGGCACAATTGGGCCTGTAATGACTTTTGAAGGTGAACAGTCAGGGATTGTGGTTGATGTTGCCGCACAATACAATGATGGCTACTCTGAAACGCTATTGTCATTTGTAAACAATGTGAGAACACAAGATGGTGGGACACATGAAGTTGGTTTTCGAACGGCTTGGACTAAGGCTTTTAATGAATATGCACGAAAGGTTAATCTTTTAAAAGAAAAAGATAAAAATCTTGAAGGGACAGATGTTAGAGAGGGATTAGCAGCTGTCATTTCATTACGAGTACCGGAACAATTTTTACAATTCGAAGGTCAGACAAAAGATAAATTAGGGACGCCTGAAGCTCGTGGTATTGTGGACTCAGTTGTCAACGAAACACTTGGCCGTTTTTTGATGGAAAATGGTGATTTTGGTCAGAACTTAATCCGAAAGGCAATTCGTGCACGTGAGGCGCGTGAGGCTGCACGTAAGGCGCGTGATGAAAGTCGAACAGGTAAGGCAAAAGGTCAAAAAGAGCGTTTATTATCAGGGAAATTGGCGCCAGCGCAATCAAAAAACGCAGAACGTAACGAACTTTTTCTTGTCGAAGGTGATTCGGCCGGTGGTTCTGCTAAGCAGGGGCGTGACCGTAAGTTTCAAGCTATCTTGCCCTTACGTGGTAAGGTTTTGAATACAGAAAAGGCGAAGTTAGTTGATATTTTGAAGAACGAAGAAATATCAACATTAATCTATGCAATTGGTGGCGGTGTTGGTAATGATTTCAAGGTGGCCGATACAGCCTTTAATAAAGTAATCATCATGACTGATGCCGACGATGATGGGGCTCACATTCAGACCTTATTGTTAACCTTCTTTTATAAATATATGCGTCCTCTAATCGAAGCCGGACGTGTTTACATTGCATTGCCGCCACTGTATCGTGTGAAGTACGCGTCAAAGAAATTTGAAGATCAATTCGCATGGACAAACGATGAACTGGAAACGATTACAAGTCAGAATGAGGCGCGCTATGAGTTGACTCGGTTTAAAGGTCTTGGCGAAATGAACGCGCCACTGCTTTGGGAAACCACAATGAATCCAGAAACACGGACGCTAATACGCGTTAAAATTGATGATGCGGTATTAGCTGAGAAACGTGTGACAACGTTGATGGGTGATAAAGTTGAGCCACGTCGAGAATGGATTGAAGCCAATGTTCATTTTACTTTGGACGAAGCAGGTTCTATTCTGGATACAGTTGATGGCGATGATGCTAAGTCAAGCGATGTCTTTGAGAAAGCACGACAGCATGAAAAAAATAGCCAGGTTAAATCATCAGTGACAAGTGATCCGGTGATAAAAAATTGGCAAAACTAATTTATTTTTAGTGTTTACTTAGTGTACTTGATGATATATCAACTAACCGTGTACAATTGTGCACGGTGTTTACATAACTAATTTATTTGAAAGGAAATAGGCCTGCTTAACTGAGATAAGCAGGCATTCACATATATGGCAGATCGTATAACCGAACTTTCACTGGAAGCAGTGATGGGTGAGCGCTTTGGACGCTACTCAAAATATATTATTCAAGAACGTGCATTGCCGGATATTCGTGACGGGTTGAAACCAGTACAACGACGAATTCTTTTTGCGATGGATCAAGATGGCAATACATACGACCATCCTTATCGAAAATCAGCAAAGTCTGTTGGCAATGTCATGGGTAATTTTCACCCGCACGGTGATTCCTCTATTTACGAGGCAATGGTACGCTTGTCGCAAGACTGGAAAGTTCGTGAACCATTAATCGATATGAATGGTAATAACGGTTCAATTGACAATGATCCTGCAGCGGCAATGCGTTATACCGAGGCGCGTTTGTCAAAAATAGCTGGTGAAATGATGGCAGACTTGGGGCAAGAGACTGTTGACATGGTTTTGAATTTTGATGATACAACATATGAGCCAACAGTGTTGCCTTCTCGTATTCCGAGTTTGTTTATTAATGGCGCAACTGGTATATCAGCAGGTTACGCCACAGAAATTCCACCGCATAATTTAAAAGAAATTAATGCCGCTTTGACGTACCTGTTGGACCATCCCGAGGCGCCTTTGTCAACTTTAATGCGATATGTCAAGGGCCCAGATTTTCCAACTGGAGGAATAATCCAAGGCCTTGATGGTATTAAAAAAGCTTATAAAACCGGACGAGGTAAAATCGTTGTACGTGCTAAAACCGCAATATCAGAACTAAAAGGTGGCAAAAAGAAAATTGAAGTCACTGAGCTACCTTATGAAGTTGTTAAATCCAATTTAGTTTCAAAAATTGATGGTATTCGGTTAAATAAAGAAGTTGCCGGTATTTCGGAAGTGCGTGACGAATCAGATCGCGAAGGTATGTCTATTGTCATTGAGCTGACTAAAGATGCTAATGCTGAAGGTATATTAACGTATTTGTTTAAGAAGACTGATCTACAGATCGCTTATAACTTTAATATGGTGGCTATTCATGATCAACGACCAGTTCATGTTGGTCTTAAACAAGGATTGCAAGCCTTTATTGATTTCCGTAAAGAGGTCGTGTTGAAACGCTCAGCGTATGAGTTAGCTAAAGCACAGGCACGCCAACATATTGTTGAAGGATTGATACGTATGTTATCAATCTTAGATGAAGTTGTGGCGACTATTCGCGCCTCAAAAAATCGTAGAGACGCTACGCAAAACTTAATCACACAATTTCAATTCACGCAACCACAAGCCGAAGCAATAGTGACATTACAGTTGTATCGCTTGACCAATACTGATGTGACACAATTGGAGGAAGAGTTTGCAACATTAGCCGCCAAAATTGAACGTTTAACCTTAATTATTAACGAAGCATCAGCATTAAATGATGTTATTCGCGATGAAATTGCGGCAATTACAACAAGCTACCGTTCTCAAAGACGATCAGAAATTGAGGCAGAAGTTGAGGATTTGGTAATTGATACAGCAGTAACAATTGCAGAAGAAGACGTGCAAGTCCTTGTTTCTCGTAACGGTTATTATAAGCGTGCATCAATACGCTCTTATAAGGCATCAGATTCTGATAATGGGCTAGCTGATGATGATTTGGTTGTATTTGAAGGTCAATTAAATACCACCCAACATCTATTCATGTTTACGAATAAGGGAAATTTAATTTATCGGCCAGTTCATGAGTTGCCAGATTCCAAATGGAAAGATACGGGAGAACATTTTTCTCAACAATTATCAAATTGGCACGCAGATGAATTTGTGATTCAAGCCGCTGTTGTGGATACATTGGATCAGGGCGGTGCATTTACCATTGTTTCAAATGATGGTTTTATTAAGCAAACCACCTTAAATGACATGGTGCCAAAGGCCTATAAGAAAAAAACCGCTATGGCGATTAAATTAAAGACAGATGCGAGTTATGTTGTTAATGTGGCATACTCTAAGGCGCCAGTTGAATCTGAGGCTCTGTTATTATCCCATTATGGGGTTGGTCTCCGTTTTAAATTAACTGATGTACCAGAAATTGGGCCACGCACAGCTGGTGTTAAAGCTATGGACTTACGAGGTGATGATAGCATTATGGCAGCCTTATTTATAACGGATAAATCTCAACAGGTTGCCATCGTTGCTAGTAACGGCGCATTTAAATATATGCCAATCTCAGAAATTAATTTGTCAAAGCGTGCTAACAAGGGACTTTTAATTTTCACGCAAAAAAAGACAGTTGCTTATCACGTAGCAACGGCTACTATTTTTGATAGCGATGAAACAGCGCTAGAAATTTTAACAACGCGTTGGCAAACGCAGAATCTGCAATTGAGTGATTATCATCCATCACAACGTGTCGGCAATGGACAATATGTTGTTGATGTTAAGAAGAATGGGAAACCATGGCACATTAAACCACTAACGATTACAGCGACAAATTAAGCATTTTCTGATAAAATAAACGTATAAACTTTTAGGAGATATGAACGAATGGCTAAGACTTTAGTTTTCGGGCACAAAAACCCTGACACAGATACAATTGCATCTGCAATTGCTGCAAGTTACTTATTAAATGAAATAGGTGAAGATACCGAAGCAGTTGCACAAGGCACACCAAACGCCGAAACACAATTTGCGTTGGATTATTTTTCGGTAACGGCACCGCGCGTTATTACAAATGCTGATACAGAGTCAGTTGTATTAGTTGACCATAATGAAGCGGCACAATCAGTTGATAATTTGGCTGATGTTGTTGTTGAGGGGATTTATGATCATCATAAATTTGCCTTTACAAATACGACACCTTTATATATTACAGCCAAGCCTTGGGGTTCAGTAGCAACAATATTGTATTATGAATTTAAGCAAGCCAATGTGACGATTCCTTCAAAAATTGCTGGTTTGATGGCTTCAGCTATTATTTCAGATACGTTGTTGTTAAAAAGTCCAACAACGACGTCTTATGATCAACCAGCTTTAGAAGCGTTGGCTCAAATTGCTGGCGTGACTAATTATGACACCTATGGCTTGGAACTTTTAAAGGCTGGCACAGATCTATCTTCACGTACGGATAAGGAATTAATTGACGGGGATGCTAAGTCATTTGAAATGGGTGGTCATCAATTCCGTATTGGACAAGTTAATACGGTTGATATTGATGAGGTTTTGGCACGTCAATCAGGTATTGAAGCAGCAATTACTGAAGAAGGTTATGAAGATTTCTTATTTGTCATTACTGATATTTTGAACTCTAATTCAAAAGCAGTGTATCTTGGCGATGCTGGCGATGCTATTGAAGGTGCATTTGATACAAAATTGCAGCAAAATGTGATTGATTTGCCTGGTGTTGTTTCACGTAAGAAACAAGTTGTCCCACCACTAGAAAAGCAATTTTAAGAATGCCCTGTGGTAAATAGTTAGTCAGATGGTCGTTTGATCCGTTTTTCGAACAAATTTTCGTAGGAATTTTGAAAATGTCTTTACACCACTGTCATGTTCATGTATAATAATTATTTGTATTGACAAGCAAATAATTTTAACAAACCACACTAAGGAGTAAGAATATGCGTATTCACGTTGTTCTAGGAAATGACGAAACTGGTGAACGTATTTACTTGACGTCAAAAAATCGTCGTAATACACCAGATCGTCTTGAGTTGAAGAAGTACTCACCAAAACTTCGTAAAGTTGTAACATTTAAGGAGATTAAGTAAAATGGCAAAAAAGTCAAAAATTGCTAAAGCGCAAAAGCGTGAAGCCTTGGTTGCAAAGTATGCTACAAAGCGCGCCGAATTAAAGGCAGCGGGTGATTTTATCGGTTTGGCTGCTTTGCCAAAGGATTCATCTCCTGTACGTGTACACAACCGCGACTGGATTGATGGTCGTCCTCATGCTTACATGCGTGAGTTTGGTATGTCACGTTTGAACTTCCGCCAATTGGCACACAAGGGTCAAATTCCTGGTGTTCGTAAAGCTTCTTGGTAAACGTATTTGCGCGAATAGCGTAACTTACACCACAAGCATTACGTGGGCACGTTAAAAGTCAATTATTAGCATCAGCTAAATACAGTGACTGCCTCAATGAGCAAAGCGAATGGGGTCATAAAGGTTCACAAACTAGCAAAAATCACAGAAATGTGATTTTTTTGTTGTATATTTGCATTTTTATGTATTTCACGTTATAATAATAAGTGTTAATTTACATAGATTTTGTAAATGAGCGGGTCACATATTATGCGGCCGGCTCATTTTTTATGGGATTGGCACTTGCTTGCAATACATTATAAAATTCATCAAGGGAGGGTAAATAAATGGCGAATAAAGTAGAACAACAAATAATGGCACTCATTACACCAATTGTTGAAAAAAGAGATATACTTTTATGGCATTTATCGTACACCAAAGAAGGTGGACAAAAGGTTTTGAGGATTTTACTAGACAAGCCAAATCATGAGTCCATTACAATGGCAGATTTAACTGACTTTACACAAGAAGTTAATGAACTATTAGATACAGCTGACCCTGACCCAATTCCAGAACCTTATCTACTAGATATCTCGTCCCCTGGCGCTGATCGGCCATTGATCAAACCCTGGCACTTCAAATGGGCTCAAGACAGTGAAGAGAATATTTTAGTTTCTCTCTTTGTTGCTAAAGATGGTCAAAAAAAGTGGCAAGGGCATATTTCATCATTAACTGATGATGGCTTGGTTTTAGCTACGGATAAAGATGAACTAGTACTTAATTTTGATGAAATTGCAAAAGCAGTGCTGGACATCCAGTTTTAACATAAACGTGTTTGTGAGGATAGTTAGGTGAGTTTGGATATAAACCAAAACCTTAATAAACATCCTAATATACACGCTACTAATTAGATGAGGATAGGCGAATGAGTAAAGAACTAGTCGATGCGCTCGATGCCCTTGAAGCCGAACGCGGGATAGAACGAACGGTTGTTATTGAAGCGTTAGAAGATGCTTTGAGAGCAGCTTATAAAAAACAATATAATGCTGAACAAAATGTGGAAGCAGTGTTTGACACCAAAAAAGGAAACGTCGCAATTAAGCAAGTTAAGCGTGTTGTCTTAGATGACGATTTTGAAAACGATGATACAGAAATTGCTTTGCAAGATGCATTAGCAATTAATCGTGCTTATGAACCCGGTGACGAAATTCGGTTTGATGTGACACCAAAGGATTTTGGACGTATGGCTGCGCAAGCTGCAAAGCAAGTTATCGTCCAAAAGATGCGTGAAGCAGGTCGGGAAGCAATCTATAATAAGTTTGCGGATTACCAAGATGAAATTATTACTGGTGAAGTTGATCGGCAAGATGCAAGATTCTTATACTTGACATTACCAGGTAATCAAGAGGCCGCTATGGCCCCAAATGATCAAATGCCAAATGAACATTATCGTATGGGTGATCGCATTAAAGTATTGGTTAATAAAGTCGAAAATAATGCTAAGGGCCCACAAATATTTGTGTCGCGTACAGCGCCTGACTTGGTGAAACGATTATTTGAACAAGAAGTACCAGAAGTATATGATGGTACTGTTGAGATTATGAATATTTCACGTGAGGCTGGCGATCGATCAAAAATTGCTGTTTACACACATGATACAGATTTAGATCCAGTCGGCGCTATGGTTGGCCAAAGAGGCGGTCGTGTCCAAGCCGTTGTCAACGAACTAGGCGGTGAAAATATGGATATTGTTGAATGGGTTGAAGATGAGGCACAATATATTGCTAATGCTTTGAATCCATCCGAAGTGGCTGATGTTATTTTTGATCCTGAAAATGAGCGCGCAGTGACCGTTATTGTGCCGGATAACCAATTATCATTAGCTATTGGTAAAAAGGGCCAAAATGCTCGCTTGGCAGCACGTCTAACAGGCTTTAAGATTGATATTAAGTCTGAAAGTGAAGCAGCGAGTGCTTTGACAACCGATGTCCCTTCAACGGACAAGAGTGACGAATAGACTTTAGAAAGGAAAGGTGCTGTAAACATTGTCATTTGACAGCATGTTTATAGTACGCGAGTAGCCATGAAACCTAGAAAAATACCAATGCGAAAAGATATCGTGACAGGTGAAATGTTTCCTAAAAAAGAACTTGTTCGAGTCGTTCGTGATAAAGAAGGAAATGTTACTTTAGACCCAACATCGAAAGCTAACGGCCGTGGTGCATATATTGGGTTAAATCGTGATATTGCAGCAGAAGCTAAGAAAAAACGTATTTTTGATAAAGCGTTTGAGGTCAAAGTATCTGATGAATTCTATGATGAACTCATTGCATATGTTGACCATCAGCAAGCGCGTCGGGAGTTGTTTGGTGATAACTAAAGATGATCAGGTTTTAAATCTGCTCGGATTGGCAATGCGTGCCGGAAAGCTCGTATTGGGTTCGGACTCAACATTAACAGCCATTCGTGGCAATAAAGTGCAAATGGCATTTTTTCCAAGCGATGGTGGTCAAAGCCAAAGTAAAAAATTTGCTGATAAATCAAATTTTTATCATGTAACACTAATCCAAGACTATACTAAGACGCAATTAACTGACGCTATTGGGGTCAATCGTAGTGTATTTGCAATTGCCGATCGCGGTTTTAGTCGAAAAATTAAACAATTAATTTCAGAAAAGGAGCGGAACTAAATGACAGAAGAAAAGAAATTCTCAGGGTCAAACCGTCCTGCAAGGAAACAAGCAGTTCCAGAACGTAAAGAGTTACCAGCATCACAACGTCGCCACGCAGCAAAATTGACAGATGGTGGTTCAACATCAAGTAATGGTGGATCAACGCCTCGCCCTAATAAAACAGCGGTAACGCGTTCAGGAAATGTTCAAGGACAACAAAGTCGCAACACAACTAATCAGAGCCGATCAAATGGGACAACTACTGGTAACCGTTCAAATGCTAGTGGTCAAAGCCGTAATCGCCGTCCAGGTTCACGTGTTCAAGCGGCAGAGGGTCGCCCAGCTGTTCGTGAAAAAAAGAATTGGTCAACTAAGCCCCGTGAAGGTCAAGTAGATTATTCAAAGAAAACTGACAACAGTTTGAAACAATATGTTAGTGAAAACGAAAAGCGCAAACAGGCTGTTGCAGCTGCCAAAGAACCTAAGAAGACAGCACCAGCAGCAAAGCCTGCTGAGATTAAAAAGCCTGAAAGCAAGCCAGCTCAACCAGCAACTGCGACAACAGCAGGGGCAGGTAAGTTTGGTGGTGCATTGGCATCAGGCAATAATTCAGCTCGTAATAATTCGCGTAAACGTAATACAGCAGGAACTGGGCAACAAACACCTCGTCGTAATGACAAGCCTCGTGGTTCAAAAAAATCTCGACGTATTGCGGCTAAAAAAGGTCCTGTCGTACCTGTAACGGAGCGAAAAAAGCAACCATTACCTGAAGTTTTGGAATACCGTGTTGGGATGAACGTCCAAGATTTGTCGAAGTTGTTACACCGAGATACAGCAGAAATTATTAAAAAGTTGTTTTTGCTTGGTATTATGACTAACCAAAATCAATCATTGGATACTGATACAATTGAAATTTTGGCCGCCGATTATGGCATTGATGCACAAGTTAAAGAAGAGGAAGATGTCGCAGATATCGATCGATTCTTTGATAATGATACTATTGATGCAGGCAAACTAGTACCACGCCCACCAGTTGTTACAATTATGGGACACGTTGACCATGGTAAAACAACTTTGTTGGATTATCTACGTAATTCTCATGTCACTGAAGGTGAAGCAGGTGGCATAACACAACACATAGGTGCTTATCAAGCACAGTTAAATGGTAAAACAATTACCTTCTTGGATACACCTGGGCACGCTGCCTTTACAGAAATGCGTGCTCGTGGTGCAAATGTTACTGATTTGACTATTTTGGTTGTTGCAGCCGACGATGGTGTTATGCCACAAACAATCGAAGCAATTAACCATGCAAAAGCTGCGGGAACACCTATTATTGTGGCAGTCAACAAAATTGATAAGCCAGGAGCCAATCCAGATGACGTGATGAATCAGTTGATGGCTTATGATTTGGTACCTGAAGAATATGGTGGCGACACGATATTTGTCAAAATTTCTGCTAAATTTGGTCAAAATGTTGATGAACTACTCGAAATGATTCTACTTCAAGCTGAAGTGCTTGAACTAAAAGCCAATCCTGATATGCCAGCGCGTGGCTCTGTTGTTGAAGCCCGTTTGGATAGAGGTAGAGGCCCAGTTGCGACTGTATTAGTACAACAAGGAACAATGCGCGTTGGTGATCCAATTGTTGTCGGTAACACATATGGTCGTGTCCGTACAATGACTAACGAGCGTGGTGTGGATCTTGAAGAAGCAACGCCAGCAACGCCTATTCAAGTTACCGGATTAAATGATGTTCCTCAAGCAGGAGATCGTTTCATTGTAATGGCAGATGAAAAAACTGCACGTGCAGCCGGAGAAGAACGTGCAAAACGTGCACAAGAAGCTATTCGTAATTCTGGCTCTGTTGTCACTTTGGATACGTTGTTTAGTACAATGTCTGAAAAAGCTATGAAGACGGTTCCAGTTATTGTTAAGGCTGATGTACAAGGTTCTGTTGAAGCGCTTTCTGGTTCTTTGAAGAAGATTGAAGTAGATGGCGTTCGTGTTGATATTATTC
The DNA here is from genome assembly GCF_016908715.1 of Leuconostoc rapi. GTDB lineage: Bacteria > Bacillota > Bacilli > Lactobacillales > Lactobacillaceae > Leuconostoc > Leuconostoc rapi. The sequence goes on from NZ_JAFBEK010000003.1 coordinate 219,102, forward strand.
ATACAGCTGCTGGTGCAATTAATGAGTCTGATGTGACATTAGCATCGGCTTCAGGCGCTATTATTATTGGTTTCAATGTTCGTCCGACACCATTGGCAAAGTCTCAAGCTGATTCTGATAAAGTTGATATTCGTTTTTATAATGTTATTTATAATGCTATAGATGACGTTGAAGCAGCTATGAAGGGTCAACTTGAACCTGTCTATGAAGAAAAGATAATTGGAACGATTGCCGTTAAGGAATTATTCAAGTTTTCTAAGGTTGGTATTATTGCTGGCGCTATGGTTGAAGAAGGCAAAATCACCAAAGAATCTAAAGTCCGTGTTATTCGTGACGGTGTTGTTGTTTATGATGGCGAAGTTGCATCACTACAACGTGGTAAAGATTCAGTGAATGAAGTTAAAATGGGTTATGAATTTGGCTTTACTGTCGCTAAGTATAATGATGTTCAGGTTGGTGATACTGTAGAGGCCTATGTCATGGCAGAAGTTAAAGTTAAATAATTTAATCTGTATGTCGAAAAGACGTGTTTTCTAAAAAAGAAAGGGGCACAAATTTATGGCTAATCCACAACGTGCGGGCCGCCTTGCACAAGAAGTTCAGCGTGATGTAACCGATTTGCTGCTCAAGCGAATTAATGATCCACGTGTACAAAATATTACGATAACTAGCGTTGAGTTATCTGGTGATTTACAAATTGCAACTATTTATTATTCTACGTTGTCAGACTTAGCAAGTGTCGGTCAAAAAGCACAAGCAGGTTTGGACGCGGCTAGTGGCCTGATTCGTAAAGAATTAGGTGCGCGGTTAACAGTATATAAAACACCAGAGTTGAAGTTTGTACGCGATCAATCAATTCAGTATGGTAACCATATTGAAGATTTGATTCGTAAGCTTCATACTGAAAATTAATAATTTATGCACAAATTAACGCTATCCGTAAAGGATAGCGTTTTTTGTGTTAAAATGGAATTACCATAATTTGATTAAAAATGAGGAATTCTAAAAATGACCAATTTTATTCAACCTTTAAATTCAATAATTTTTGATATGGCGCCAGATAAATTATTAGGATTTCAAAAAGCGATTCGAGATATTCCAGGTATTTTGAAATTAACATTAGGCGAACCGGGTTTTGCAGTGGATGAACGTATCAAACAAGCGGCAACGAATGCAATCAATACTAATCGCTCGCATTATGCTGAAAGCCAAGGCGAAAAAGAATTACGTTTGGAGGCAGTAAAATATTTTAATCGAACCTATCACTTGAATTATGCTGGTGAAGACAATGTTATTGTGACACTTGGTGTCAGTGAGGCGATTAATGTTGTATTAAATACTTTACTAGGTATTGGAGAAGGCTTGTTAGTCCCCGAACCAACGTATGGACCGTACTTTACATCATTAGATTTAGCACACGGTAAAAAAATAACAATTGATACATCTTCAAATCGTTTTAAGTTGACGCCTGAAATGATTGATGAAACGGTAGCTCGTGCTACCGTTCCTGTCAGAGCTATTTTAATGAACTATCCCACTAATCCTACAGGAGTTACTTATTCACGTGACGAAATTGTGGCCTTAGCAGAGACATTTAAGAAGCATAAAATATGGGTGATTTCTGATGAAATATATTCAGTGCTAACATATGATCAAGAACATGTCTCATTTGCAGAAATTATTCCTGAACAAACTGTGTATATCAATGGCTTGTCAAAATCGCATGCTATGACAGGATATCGTGTTGGATTTATTCTTGGCGCGGCTGATGTCATTGCTGAGATGCAAAAAGTTCATGGTGCGTTAACGTTTGCAATACCAACGTTTATTCAGGATGCTGCAGTTGTTGCGTTACGTGATGTTGCTGATACGCCATTTGTCATGCGCGATCAATATAAAGCACGTCGTGACCGTATATTACCTCAGTTGCAAGATTTGGGGTTTGATGTCGTTTTACCAGAAGGTGCTTTTTATTTGTTTGCTAAGTTACCAACTGATTTAGGCGATGATGGCGATGCATTTGCGTTAAAGTTAGCACATGAGGGTAAGGTAGCGGTTATCCCTGGATCTGGTTTCGGTGAAGCAGCAAAATCCTATATTCGAATTTCGTATGCGGCGTCTGATGCTGATTTAGATGAGGGTATGCGTCGACTGACAATATATATTAATGAACTACGTGAGAATAACAAATAAAGGGTGGCTTATAATGCGGTGGTGGCAGAAATTATTTAACCAAAAAAATAAACACCAAAAAATTAAAACAACGGGTCAACTGAATGCTACGCATGTTGCGCGCAAATCAGAATTACCAGTCGTAGTTGCGCCAGTAACGGGTCAGCTACAAAAAATTGATAATGATGGTGAACAAATCCATAATAAAAATGGCTTTATGATGTTGCCAGATGGTAACAATATTATGTCACCAGTTGCTGGGATTGTGGGAGCCTCTGATGAACAATTTTTGACGATTCAAAGTGCACATTATCATGATGTTGTTGTACAATTGAAAAATGAGGAAACGAATTCATCACGGTTAGCAACTTATTCTAAAGGACAACAATTACATGCGGGTGATTTAATTGGCGTAGCACATGCAACGTCACATAATGTACGTGTTTACGTCTTATTTGAAGAGAGCATTGTACCTCAGTTGAAGTATGGTTCGGTATATGCCGGCCAAAACGTATGGCAGTATCAAGAGGATGCTACGCATGGTGAAAAATAGTATCGTTGATGGCATTATCGTTGTTAATAAGCCACGCGGGTTGACATCATTTGATGTTGTTTCCAAGATTAGACGTGCTGTAGGCCAAAAACGCGTTGGACATGCAGGCACGTTAGATCCCAACGTTGATGGTGTTTTGGTTATTGCGCTTGGGAAGGCCACCAAGTTAATTGATGAGTTTCAGGCGCGACCTAAGTGTTATGTTGGTGATATTACACTTGGGTTTGCAACTGAGACAGAAGATTTGGATGGTGATATCATTGCAAAGCAGTCAATTGATGAACCGTTTACCGACGAATCAATTGACACTGCCATTGCTAAGTTAAACGGTGAAATAAAGCAAATGGCACCAATGTTTTCCGCTGTTAAAGTTAATGGAAAGCGTCTTTATGAATATGCGCGAGCCGGCGAGGTCATTGAGCGTCCCGTTCGAGATGCTTTTATACATGATTACCATCGGACGTCACCAATCACTTATCAAGATGCACAACAAAAATTTGATTTTGTGGCTGAGGTGTCAAAAGGTACCTATATTAGAACATTAGCTGTTGATACGGGCCGCCAACTTGGTGTGCCAGCAACAATGACCAGTTTAACTCGAATCATGGGTAGTGGTATGACAATTGAACAAGCCACTGATCTACAGGATATCCTCGTGCTTGAACGTGAAGCATTATTAAAACTAATCATACCAATAAAGGATGTACTCACGTGGCCAACAAAAGAGCTCTCGGATAACGAATGGTTTGCTGTCAAAAATGGTCAAAAAATATCAGAATGGGCAATGAATGATGATAGCGCTTATCTTCAATTAACCTATCATGGTGATCTTAAGGCAGTATACGCTTACGACATTGAGAGAAATTTATGGCAATCGCGTTACGTGTTTACAAATGAATCATAATGGCTGAAATAATTAGACTACATTACCCAATTTTAAAAAATAAAAAACCAGTGCGACAAGTTGTTGCAATGGGTTTTTTTGATGGGGTGCACCGTGGACATCAAGCTGTGATTGAGCGTGCTAAATCTGAGGCAGATAAATTGGGTGTACCATTGGCTATACTAACGTATGACCCATATCCTGCGGTTGTATTTAAAACGTTAGAGAGACCACTGCGTTATTTAACCCCCTTGGCGCAAAAAAAAGCATTATTAACCAAACTTGGTGTAGATACAATTTACGTTATGCAGTTTACCTCAGAACTGTCTAAAGTAGAGCCACAGCAATTTGTCGATGACGTTCTTATGTGTCTGAATCCCGTCGCGATAGTTGGCGGTTTTGATCATGTGTATGGTGGGAACTCATTGACAGCAGACATGGCACACTTACCATTTTATGCACAACACCGTTTTGATGTTATTGTTGTACCCAAATTTGACGATAATCATAAAAAAATAGGTTCGTCTGCTATCCGTCGTGCGTTAGACATTGGCGACATGAATCAGGTTAATCAGCAACTTGGGCGTGTGCACCAAACAACTGGTTTGGTCGTTCATGGTGAAGCGCGTGGCCGTAAATTGGGATTTCCAACGATTAATATCAAAACACCTGAATTGGAGTGGTTACCAGGAATTGGCATTTATGCCGTTAAGGTGAAAATAGGAGATGACTGGTATGAGGGAATGGCTAGTATTGGCCATAACATTACTTTCGGCGATGAACGTCCTGTTACAGTGGAAATTAATATATTAGATTTTAAAAGAGAAATCTATGGCGAAAATGTGACAGTTGCTTGGTATGATTATCTTCGGGGTGAAGTGAAATTTAGCACTGTCGCTGATTTAATCGTACAATTAAACAATGATGAATATCAGACTCGGCAATATTTTGATGGAACACATTGATTTTTTAGCACTCTTTAAAAAGAGTGCTAAAAAGCTTGCGTTATTTTTTTGAATGGTGTATCATAATAGATGTTAGCAGTTGAATAATAGGAGTGCTAAATCGGAGGTGCTGGTTTGCTAACCGAACGACAGAAATTAATCTTAGGTGCTATTATTTATGAATATACGCAAACCGCTCATGCAGTGGGTTCGAAAAGCCTACAAGAGCAACTAGATATCAAAGTGAGTTCTGCGACGATTCGTAATGAAATGGCTGCCTTAGAAGCAGCAGCTTTAATAAAAAAATTACATACGTCTGCTGGTCGAGTGCCATCGCGTGCTGGATATCGTTATTATCTTGATAATCTTATGAGCGCGCGTTCGGCAACGCAACAGGATATTGCTTTGGTTATGCAGTCTTTTCGTGGTAATTTTCATGAAATAGATGATTTATTAGATGAATCGGCGCGTACGTTATCTGAGCTAACTGCTGCAACAGTTTTGATTTTAAAACCTAAGCGCTTAAATATTACGGTGTCCGGGTTTCGATTAGTGCCATTAGAAAATCAGCAACTCATTGCAGTATTGGTAACTAATGACGGTAAAGTAACGAGTCAAACGTTTAAATTACCACGTGAATTAGCAGAGTCGTCATTGGAAGGTATGACCAATTATATTAATGATCAAATGACTGGTCGGCCTGTGTTGGAAGTCCTAAAAATGATGCAATCAGATGAACTACCAACGCAAATGAGTCGTGTCATTCAAACGCCTGCGGCATTTTTACAATTGTTTGGCGATGTTCTTGCACGATCAATCGGTGATAAAGTTCATATAGGTGGTCGTTTGAATGTGTTAGATTTTGGTGAAGATAGTCTTTCAACTAAGGCGGTTAAGAGGTTGCTAGAATTTCTGACCTCGGCGCCAGATATTCGTCGCGTCGCAACTACTTCGCAGCAACGGGTGACAATTAAAATTGCTAAGGAAATCGATGAACCACTGTTGAAGCCATTTAGCTTAATTACAAGAGCATTTACAGTACCAAATCAAGGAGAAGGCGTGATAGCACTTCTAGGGCCGATCCGTATGACGTATGCGCGTAATGTATTGTTGATGGATGCGTTTGGTGAGGCACTGAGCCAAAAAATGATTGAGTATACATAAACTAGGAGGTCACCCACGTGACAGATGAAACAAAAAAAGAAGTATCAAATGAAGAAGCAATCAACGAAGAACCAATTGTTGAAGAAGTAATCAACGAAAGTGATGAGTCACAAGATGTTGATAAACTAGAGCCAACTGAGCTTGAACAGTCACGTGAAAAGATTGCGGATTTAGAAGATCAACTTCTACGTTCGAAAGCTGAGATACAAAATATACAGCAACGCCAGGCTCGAGAATTGCAAAGTGTCCGTAAATATGATGGCCAGAAATTAGCGGCTGCGGTGTTACCAGCTGTTGATAATTTGGAACGTGCCTTAGAAGTTGAAGTTGATGATGCAGTGGCAAAACAAATTAAAGCGGGTGTTGAAATGACCCTTAAAACTTTAGTACAGGCTTTGACTGATAATGGTATCTCGGCCACCGGTGAAGTAGGTGAAACATTTGATCCTACTAAGCATCAGGCCATTCAAAGTGTTGAATCAACGGCTGTTGATTCGGATCAAATTGCTTCTGTTTTGCAAAAGGGTTATATCTTACAAGATCGTGTTCTGCGTCCAGCAATGGTCGCGGTTGCTAAGTGATTTTAGAAAAATATTAATGCATATGGTGACTCAGCTCAGTGCACTACACCTTAAAAAGACAAATTGTTAACTAAAAAGTAAAGGAAGAAAAAATTCATGTCAAAAATTATCGGTATTGATTTAGGAACAACAAACTCAGCAGTGGCCGTACTTGAGGGTGGCGAACCAAAGATTATTACAAACCCAGACGGTGGTCGTACAACACCTTCAGTCGTTTCTTTTAAAAATGGTGAAAGCCAAGTTGGTGATGTAGCTAAACGTCAAGCTATTACAAACCCTGATACAATTATTTCAATTAAGTCACATATGGGTGAAGCTGGTTACAAAGTTAGTGCTGATGGTAAGGATTATACACCACAAGAAATTTCAGCAATGATTCTACAATATATCAAAGGTTATGCTGAAGACTATTTGGGCGAAAAAGTTGAAAAAGCAGTTATTACAGTACCTGCGTACTTCAATGATGCGCAACGTCAAGCAACAAAAGATGCAGGTAAGATCGCTGGTTTGGAAGTTGAACGTATTATTAACGAACCAACTGCCGCAGCCTTGGCTTATGGTCTTGATAAATTAGACAAAAATGAAAAGATTTTAGTTTATGACTTGGGTGGTGGTACATTTGATGTGTCTATCCTTGAATTAGGCGATGGTGTGTTTGAAGTTTTGTCAACAAATGGTGACACGCATCTTGGTGGTGATAACTTTGATAATGTTGTTATCGATTATTTAGCAGCACAATTCAAAGATGAAAATGGCGTTGATTTAAAGGATGATAAGTTGGCCTTGCAACGTTTGAAGGATGCCGCTGAATCAGCTAAAAAAACATTGTCTTCAGCTAACGAAGCACAAATTGACTTACCATTTATCGCCTCTGGTGATCAAGGTCCTTTGCATTTACAAACGTCATTATCACGCGCTAAATTTAATGAAATTACGGCTGCTTTGGTTAAGAAAGCTGAACAACCAGTATTAAATGCATTGAAAGATGCAGGCTTATCATTCTCAGATATTGATGAAGTTATTTTGAATGGTGGCTCAACACGTATTCCAGCGGTTCAAGAATCTGTTAAGAAGTTGACTGGTAAGGAACCTAACCATTCAATCAACCCTGACGAAGCGGTTGCATTAGGTGCTGCTGTTCAAGGTGGTGTGATTACTGGTGACGTGAAGGATGTTGTTTTGCTTGATGTTACACCATTGTCATTAGGCATTGAGACGATGGGTGGCGTATTCACTAAGTTGATTGATCGTAACACAACAATCCCTACTTCAAAGTCACAAGTATTCTCAACGGCCGCTGACAATCAACCAGCTGTGGACATTCATGTTCTGCAAGGTGAACGTTCAATGGCAGCTGATAACAAGACACTGGGTCGTTTCCAATTGTCAGACATTCCTGCTGCACAGCGTGGTGTGCCACAAATTGAAGTGACGTTCGATATCGACCGTAATGGTATTGTATCTGTATCAGCTAAGGATTTGGGTACGCAAAAGGAACAGAAAATTACCATTCAAGCGGCTGGTGGTTTGTCAGATGATGAAATTGAGCAAATGATGAATGATGCCAAGGCTAATGAAGAAGCTGATGCAAAGAAGAAAGAAGCTGTTGATACACGTAATGAAGCCGACCAATTAATTTTCTCAACAGAAAAGACATTGGAAGAAGTTGGCGATAAGTTGGGTAACGACGATAAAAAGGCTACGCAAGAAGCACTAGAAGATTTGAAAAAAGCTAAGGCAGATGCTGCAGCAGACGATGCTGATTTAACAGATTTGAAATCTAAGTCTGAGGCATTAGGTAAAGCAGCACAAGAATTAGCCATGAAGTTATACCAACAGGCAGCTCCTCAAGAAGGTGCTGAAGGTCAGGAAAAGCCAGCAGATGATGATACAGTTGATGGTGATTTTGAAGAAGTTGATCCTGATTCAAAGAAAGACTAATTAGATCTTATTAGATTGTAACTAATGAATAAAAAGCGAACCGCATTCTGTCGAGTGCGGTTTGTGTACATAATATGATGAGGAGTAGGTAAGTGAATAATACTGAATACTATGACCGTCTTGGCATAGAAAAAAATGCTAGTCAAGATGAAATTAAAAAAGCATACCGTAAATTAGCCAAAAAATATCACCCAGATTTAAACCATGAGGCTGGTGCTGAAGAAAAGTATAAAGAAGTTCAGGAAGCTTTTGAAACATTGGGTGATGAGCAAAAACGTGCGCAGTATGATCAATTTGGCCCAGCTGGTGCCAACGGTGGTTTTGGCGGACAAGGCGGCTTTGGTGGATACCAACAACAAGGCGGTTTTGGTGATTTTTCTGATCTTGGTGATATTTTTAGTCAAATGTTTGGTGGTGGTTTTGACCCTAATCGTCCACGAAAGGGACAAGATTTACAATATCGTATGCGCTTAAGCTTTGAAGAAGCTGTATTTGGTAAAGAAGAAACAATCAAGTTTAACCGTGGGGATGGTGCTCATGAAATTAAAGTAACAGTGCCTGCTGGTGTGGAAACTGGCCAACAAATGCGTTTAGCCGAACAAGGTGAGGAGGGTGCTAATGGTGGTCCTCGCGGCGATTTGTTTGTTGTATTTCAAGTATCCCCCTCTAAAGATGGTTTTGAACGAGATGGCGCTGATATTTATCTAGAGCAAAAGATTGATTTCGTCGATGCTACTTTGGGTGCTGAGATTCAAGTTAAATCTGTACACGGCGTTGTTAACTTGAAAATACCAGCCGGTACACAAACTGGTACACGTTTCCGTCTACGTGGTAAAGGTGCACCGCGCTTACGAGGAACAGGCAATGGCGATCAATATGTTATTGTTAAGTTGGATGTTCCAACAAAACTCAATAGAGATCAAAAGAAAGCTCTGGAAGCATTTCAAGAATCAATGGATGGTACAAAAAAGAAAAGTTTCTTTGATAAATTATAATCAAATAAATGACAAAATAACATTTTGTCATTTCTTTGATTATGGCATACAGTCAATGAATATTCACTGACTTAAAATTATTTTGGCAATTTAAACTAGTCAATTATTTGCTCTTTTTGGATGAAGGAATTAACACAAAAACTAGACCATAGCAAAAGTACCGCGGTATCATTTAATAACGCATTAAATACGCTATTTAAAAGGCCATGAGGACAAAAAAAGAACCTTCTGGTTCTTTTTTTATTCAATATATTTGGTATCATCATCAACTTGCCAAGGGGCTTTGAGATCGATATGATCATAATATAGATGACCGTGCAAATGATCAATTTCATGCTGAAAGACAATTGCTGGGTAATCTCGTAATTTAATGGTTTTTACGGTGCCTTGTTCATCTTGATAACGTACTGTGACATGATTTGCTCGAGGAACAAATCCCGGTACATCTTCATCAACGGATAAACAACCTTCACCGACATCTAAAGCACCACGTTTAACTGACTCAGAAATAATTGTAGGGTTAAATATGGTACCTTTAAAATAGGGTTCATCATCAGATTCATGAGGATCCAATGATGGGACTAAAACGGCTGCAATCTGTAAAGAGTAGCCGACTTGCGGTGCCGCTAGACCAACACCAGGTCGAAGATCATAGGATTCGTTTTGTGTTGCATCTTGCGAAATAACGAGATATGTCATCATATCTTTTGCTAGTTGTGCATGCTCTTCACTTAAAGGGAAAGGCACTGGTTGTGCAATTTGACGTAAAACTGGATTGCCGTCACGCGTAATTTTATCCATTGTAAACCTAATTGTCATGTTTTTTTACCTCTTTACTAGTATATCAAACTGTACAACATGTTAAAATAGATGTATGAGTGAAAATTATACATTACCAATTGATAGTAATTGGACAGTTGAAGATATTGTTAAAGTATCAAATTTAATTGATGGTGTTTTGGCTGTCTACGAGACTGGCATATCAAAGCGCATTTTATTAGAACGGTTTGACATGTTTCGGGAAGTCATGCCAGCTAAAAGTGAACAGAAACAATTTGATAGAGATTTTGAACAGCAAACAGGCTACAGTATTTACAAAACGATGCAGTTAGCTCAGAAAACGATAAGAGATAAGGTACGAGCATGACGTTAAGTCAGTTTGAGATTCAAGACATTGATCAAACAGTCTTGTTATGGTTAGATAAATTAAGAATAAAAACTTTGATTGCAATGCAGCAGCAACTCGAAGTTGACACGAAACATGATGCCAGAGATTTGGTGACGAATGTAGATAAAGATAATGAACGCATGATTAATGCTAAAATTCGCGCCTTTGATTCCGAAGCCAGTATTGTCAGTGAAGAGGGGTTTGGCGATCAGCAGCGGGACATGAATGGTAATGTCTGGTTCGTCGATCCAATTGATGGCACAATGAACTTTGTGAAGGAGCGTGCTAATTTTGCTATCATGATCGCGCTCTACGTTGATAATGAACCAGTGCTAGGTTGGATTTTGGATGTTGTTAATAATGTTGTCTATCACGGCGGGCCGCAACTTGGCGTTTTTGCTAATCAATTAAGGTTGGACAATCCAGTTAATGATACTTTGAGTGAGGGTATTGTGCTTTTGAGTGGTGCCCGATTGTTATATGGCATGTTTGGCTATGACAAGATTGCAAAATCAGCTTTGGGTTATCGTGTTATTGGTGCCGCTGGACCATCCTTTATAAGAGTTATCTTAGGGCAAGCGGTTGGATATTCATCAAAAATGATGCCTTGGGATTTTGCTGCAGGGCAGGTTTTAGCAAAAACATTAGGTTTATCTGTTTCAGATATTGACGGACAGCCACTAGATATGTTATCATCTAACATAGTATTAGTGGCTACAAATCGCGCGCATCGTGATATTTTAACGTTGCATAAAAGCTAGGGTACAACAGACCCTAGCTTTTACTATGAGATAAGTAGCATTAAATTAAAGGAGCACTAGGAAATTGGCAAATCGCGAAGATATTCGTAACATCGCTATCATCGCCCACGTCGATCACGGAAAGACGACGTTGGTTAATGAACTATTGAAGCAATCAGATACATTGGACTCACGCAAGGAATTGGGTGATCGTGCAATGGATACAAATGATATTGAAAAAGAACGTGGAATCACTATCTTGTCAAAGAACACAGCCGTTAAGGTTGGCGACAAGCAGATTAACATTCTTGATACACCTGGTCACGCGGATTTCGGTGGTGAAGTTGAACGTATCATGGGAATGGTTGATGGTGTGTTGTTGGTTGTTGACGCCTTTGAAGGTACAATGCCACAAACACGTTTCGTATTGAAAAAGGCGTTTGAACAACACTTGACCCCAATTGTGATTGTTAACAAAGTTGACCGTCCAGGTGCACGTCCTGAAGAAGTTGTTGATGAAGTTTTGGATTTGTTCATTGAGCTAGGCGCCGATGATGAAGGCTTAGATTTCCCAGTTATTTTTGCTTCAGCAATGAATGGTACGTCATCATTGTCTCCTGTTGTTGAAGATCAAGAGCATACAATGAAGCCAATTTTTGATGCTGTTTTCAATACGATTCCATCACCAATTGACAATTCAGACGAGCCTTTACAGTTCCAAGTTGCAATGTTAGACTATAATGACTTCGTAGGCCGTATTGGTATTGGTCGTGTAAAGCGAGGAACCATTAAGATTGGTGATAACGTTGAAGTGTTGAAACTTGATGGTACAACACAAAACTTCCGTGTCACTAAGCTAGCCGGATTTATCGGGTTGGATCAAGTTGATATTCAAGAAGCTAAAGCAGGTGATTTGATTGCCGTTTCTGGAATGGAAGATATTTCAGTTGGTGAGACAGTGGCCGACCCAGCACATCCAGATCCATTACCAATTTTGCGTATTGATGAGCCAACCTTGCAAATGACTTTCCGTCAAAATGACAGTCCTTTTGCAGGTAAAGAAGGTAAGTTTGTTACTGCTCGCCAAATTGAAGATCGTTTACGTCGTGAATTGCATACTGATGTGTCATTGCGTGTTGAAGATACAGGCCAAGCTGGTGCATGGTTAGTATCAGGTCGTGGTGAATTACATTTGTCAATTTTGATTGAAACAATGCGTCGTGAAGGCTTTGAATTACAAGCATCACGTCCTCAGGTTATCTATCGTGAGATTGATGGCGTACAATCAGAGCCATACGAATCAGTTCAAATTGACACACCTGATGAGTATTCATCAACTGTTATTGATTCTTTGAACCAACGTAAGGGTGAAATGATTAACATGGAAGCTGTTGGTAATGGTCAAACACGTTTGACTTATATGGCACCTTCGCGTGGCTTGATTGGTTACTCAACAGAATTCATGTCAGCAACCCGGGGGTATGGTATTTTCAACCACACGTATGCTGAATATCGTCCAGTAGTCCGTAACTGGGAACCAGGACGTCGAAATGGCGCACTAGTTTCAATCAACCAAGGAACAACAACTAACTATGCAATCATGGGTGTTGAAGACCGTGGACAAATGTTTGTTGGCGCTGGTGTTGAAGTTTATGAAGGTATGATTGTTGGTATGAATGCGCGTGACAATGATATTTCAGTCAATGTTACGAAGTTAAAGCCACAATCAAACGTTCGTTCTTCGAACAAGGATCAAACATCATCTATTAAGACACCACGTCTTATGAATTTGGAAGCTTCTTTGGAATTCTTGAATGATGATGAGTATGTTGAGGTAACACCTGAAAACGTTCGTATTCGTAAGGCAATTTTAAATACTGCAGAACGTGAAAAGGCAGCTAAGCGCCGTAAGGCATCAACAAATTAATTAATATGTAGAAAATCCTGTGAGGTTTTCTGTTATGGAGCTATGGCACAATCTGGTACTGCAACGGACTCGAAATCCGTCGAGCCGCTTTTGGCGGTGTGCGGGTTCAAATCCCGCTAGCTCCTTACGAACAAGTGTTCTCACGTAAAATTATGTACAAAACCGTTGATATATCAATGGTTTTTTATTTTGTGTTACGTTATAAAACGTTGCAGAACAGGACAAGTGTAGCCAAGTTGGAGCCAACCTGTTGTTTTCTGAACCTAATCACGTAAACACTGGATACTTAAGGATAGATTATCCCCAAATGTTTTTTACCTTATCGGCTTCTTGATGAGCTACTTCGTCCAATAATGCATGGTAATCTGATATATATTGCACTCTGTGAGCACATGTCGTTTTTACAGTGATTGTTACTTTTTCCTGTTTATTCTTTCAAAAACTGAAACTCTGATAAGAAAGCCTAGTGGCAGTGGCATGAATACGTGATTAGAAAAAAACCAAATACCGCACCTATAACGGTTGCCAATAAAATCTATTCATAAAAGTCCTCCTAAAGTTTCATTAATTCATCATTTAAAATAGTGATGGTTTCTTGATTATTTATTGGGATAAAATTAATTGTTTCATGATAACTTTTGAAGATATCACTAGTCTCATTTGCGAATGGAGCATCGAGATAGTGTGGTAGGGTACTGAAATGAGTGACACCTAAACCTGTGTATGCTTCCAGATTGGGGGCTGGTTTGAGGTCATCCATTGTCTTGACGTATGTGATATCTGGAGATAATATCATGGCACCAGCCGATTCACCAATCATGCTGTTAACGTGATTCAGAACACGTATATGTACGCCCGAAAGGGCATTAATTATTTTATTGAACTTGCCAATGGAAACCAGCAGGTAAGGAACCACCTGGCGCAATGCGCGTTGAATGGCCTTTTCTTGTTTGCCAATTAAATCCGTCTTGAATAGCCCATTTATAACCATCTGTACTATTCACAGTCCCATCTGCGGTAACTGGTGTAGCATCTGGCACCACAACAGACTGATTTTGTTCTTGTTGCTGTTGTGCAGCTGCACTGGCTGTTTCTTTTGCACGTGATTCAGCCACTGATGACGCAGTAATTGATGCTGCACGTGTAGATGATTCACGAGCAACGCTTTCAGCTGAGGATTTGACTGCTGCCTCCGAACTTGCTTTATCGGCTGTTTCCTTATCTTCTTTTAATGTCTTTGCTTTATTTAATGTGTTTTTTGCTGTACCGTTTGAGTAATCAATAATTGCATTGGGGCTATCATTATTGATATAAACAACTGTCGCATCATCGCTCCCTTTTTCTTCGCGGTAGGAATGTAAGTTGATTCTAACTTTTTCACCATTGTTTTTATAACCAACATAAGCTAAACGAATTTGTCTTGGTAACAGTTCGCTATGGTGATACATTGGTGTTACTTAGTAGTCAAGTCGATAACTTTTATTTTTTTTCAACCAATTTGCAAGGTGTTTTTCATAATAAAGCATACTCGTCTTATTTGAAAAATTCGTATTTTTTAGCGCACCAGCGTTTAAATAGGCTGTTTCAGGGACTAAGTTTTTTGCTTCATCATTCAAGCCACTAAACTGATAACCGACAAGATGGCCTCGATTGAACAACCATTCTTTGCTAATTTTACCGTTACTTTTTTCGTACTTGAAACGATAATTATGCCAACCTGCAGGATCATATTCTAAACGTTGTACACGTTTTGCAGTTGGCTTTTCAGTGTATGAGAGTTGAATATGGGCATCAGTAGCACGATGCTGACCATCATTGTCTTTCAATAGTAATTGCTTAGACTTGCTAAACCGAATTGGATGCTGTGTTGCAGTAGTTGTTAGGCTAGCGTCCCGATAACTTTTATCTGCAAAAATATTGTCAACGCTTAAAATACCAAAGGCACCTGATAGAACGGATACCGACAATGTTTTTTTCAATAATTTGAACATATATTTTATTCTCCCAAACTTTTTAACGTGAACGTTTGGCACGTATATGCCTATAAAATGTGGCATGGATCATATTATTTTTTGAGAATGTAGTTATATTGCTCTAACCATTTATTCTTTTTGTCAGTCCATGTTTTTAGACTAACACAAACAAGCTATACATTCATAGTAATAAATGCTATAATTTAATAGTTGACCTTGTGATTTTACGATCACCATATTTCTTTTATCTAAATTGAAATATATTCCAGGGGTTGACGTACATAGTCATTCATAAATTTACCGCTAGTTAGTTAAGTCTGACGGCGGTTTTTATTTCATGTTACATTTATGATATAATAATGCGACTATAAATATATGAAAGACATGTGACATGTTAGATTTTAGGTTAATAACTAAAAAAATTTTAAAACAAATCGTATTACGTTTAAAAATATTAAAATTAAAAAATTATACTAAAAGTTACAACCGTCCAATAGTTGTCGATCATCATTTAAAACGGTATTTTAAGCATGCAAAACTAAAACGGATTGGAATTATCGGTGACAGTGTTTCCTTCGGCTTGAAGTCTACAATTAATTATGGCCATTATATTCAAAAAGTGACAGGGGCGAATGTACAAAATCTTGCTATTTCTGGCGCACATCTAACCGATAATGGCGTTAAAAGTATTTTTCAACAAGCGACACGTTTAAATAAATGTGATTTATATATTTTTCAAAGTACGGATGATGATTGGCTTGCCAACATCACAATTGGCAACAAACACGATACCGCTAAACAGTCCTATTTAGGTGCTTTTTACCAGACTGTATTACAATTACGACGGTTAAATAGTCAAGCTAAGATTATTGTTTTAACAACGACTTATCAAACACCAGTGTGGGGGAGTGTTGTCAGGCGAACTGATCTTACACACAATAAATTGGGATATAATTTACACGATTATATGGCAGCGGTAAAAAAGGCCTGTGTGGATTTGAATATTCCTTGCGTCGATTTAATGCGTAGCAGTCTGTTTACACCCAGCAACTCAGTATTTCGAGCAAAATATATGCCAGATGGTTTACATCCAAATGAAGAAGGGCATCATATTATTGCCCTTGAAATCGGTAAAATTTATAAAAAATTAATATAAAAGGTTAAAAAATGCGACCATATTAACTTGTTGACAAGTTAATATGGTCGCAAAATGTTTTATTTGGTTATTAATTTTCGAAAAGGACACGCACGCCTTCAGGAATCGTAAAATCTTTTTGTAAGAGCGATAATTCACCTGATTGATTATCACGAGCATATAATGAAACGTTATCTGTATCTTGATTGGCAACGACTAAAAAGTTTTGCTTATCATTCCAATTCATATCACGAGGAAAGGCGCCTTCAGTACTAATTAATTGAATACGTTCTATCTCTGCACCTTCATTAACAATTTTAAAGACCGCAATTGAATTGTGACCACGATTTGAAGCGTAAATAAATTTACCGTCGTTACTTAATCGTAATGCAGCTGAACCATTGTGCTGTGTCCAATCACTTGGGATGGTAGAAGCGGTCATAACATGTTCAAACGACCCGTCTTCATCGTTATATTTCAAAACACTCAGTAAGCTAGACAATTCACCGAGTGCATAAGCGTATTGACCGTCTGGTGAAAAACGAATATGGCGTGGACCAAATCCTTCCTCTGTATGAAAGCGCGTTGCTTCTGTCAATTTCCCCGTATCAGCAACATCGAATGTGATAATTTCATCTGTACCGAGATCAACTGCAACCAAGCGGTTATCTGGTGTTAAGTTAGCAAAGTGAACATGTGATGAACTTTGTTCAGGTCGGGGGCCAGAGCCATTATTTTGCCATGTATCAACTAACGTTAAATTACCATCATCGCGAATTTTGTAAGATTCAACAGTACCACGATGGTAGTAACCGGCGAAAACCAATTGTCGTTTTTCATCAATGCCAATATAGGCTGGTGCTGATCCCTCACTTAATTGCGCATCAATTTCAGCCAGGGGGCGTACTGAATTATCAAGTGTTACAAGGCCACCATGACCATCTCTATTTTCAACAGCGTAGATTTTATTTGCTTGAGACAAAGCCAAGTAAGTGGGATTTGTCAATTCGCCGATAAATGTTGGGTTTTGAAGTTGCTGTGATTCAGTATCTAGTTCAGCTTCGTATAGTCCTTGTGAAATACGTTTAGTATACGTACCAAATAAAATTTTATATTGTGCCATTTTACTCTCCTTAATAAGCTACTTATATAATAGCACAAATGTAAGGGTTTTCACAAGTTGAGAACCAGATTAAAATTTCGTATAATTAAACTAAGCGAACATTTGTTCAAAAAGAGGTAGCTATGAAATTTATTCATGCAGCAGATATTCATCTTGGCAATCCGTTTATTGGGTTAGATCAGCAATTACCTGAAGACTTGAAAACGATTGTACAACAATCGACTTTGACAGCTTTTAAAAATTTGATTAATGATGCCGTGACACAAAAGGTTGATTTTTTAGTGATGCCAGGCGATTTATACAGTACGACTGTCAGTAGTCCTAAAATACAAGATATTGTAAGCCAACAATTTGATCGCTTAAATACTGCCAAGATACCAGTATATTTAAGTTTTGGAAATCATGATTTCCAAGCGGATAAACAACAACATTTACCTTGGCCGCCTAATGTGCATGTTTTTAATCAAACAGTCGAAACAATTTATTTAACGCTAAAAACAGGTGAAAAAGTTGCATTGACAGGTTTTAGTTATCAAACGCCACGTCAAAATCAAAAAGTGATAGCAGCATTCCCGCTAAAAACAACGTTAGCTGATTATCATATTGGTTTGTATCACGGTGCGCTTGGTGTAGACGGGGATCCTTACGCACCCTTTACTTTGAGCGACATGTTAGCTAAAAATTATGACTATTGGGCACTAGGGCACATTCATGTCCGCCAAACACTAAACCAAACGCCGTTTATTGGTTATTCTGGTGATTTACAGGGGCTTAACCGAAAAGAGGTTGGTACTAAGGGATATTATTTAGTTGAGTCAGAAAATCACACATTGGTGCCAAAATTTCGCAAAGCAGCAGCGATAATTTGGGAACAGGTGACACTAGAAGACGTTAAAAATGAGTCTGATATTATTAGTCAAATTGTAGCTTATCATGTAGATCAGATGACATTTTTATCAGTGGAAATTCTATCACATTTAGACGACGCGACTAGTCAACGAATTGCTAGTGGTATTACCATTGAAAAGCTTCGTGCTCAGTTACCTCAAAAATTATGGGTAGTTAGTTTACGTATACAACAAAAATTGTCGACAATGCTGGTCAAAGATAATATTGACCAAAAATATTGGCAAAAAGCATATGAAACAATATTGTCAGATTTTAATATATCAAATGATTTATCAAATCAAGCACCAATGGTTATTCGTGATTATTTTATGAGTCCTGAAGGAGATGAATTATTGCGCGCTAAAATGCAACAGTTGATACAGGCCAGAAGGGTGTAACCGATGATGAAAATAAAACAGGTAGTTATTAGTGGATTTGGACGTTTGTCACAGCAACAATTCGATTTTACAGATGATTTTCAAGTTATTGTTGGACACAACGAATCTGGTAAATCAACTTTACGCGCATTCATTGTGGGAATGTTATTTGGATTCCCCACAAAAAAGGGTCATACAAACGTCTATGATCCAAAGGATGGCAGTCAGTATGGGGGAAGTTTAGTAGCTGATTTCGATGGTACAGTTGTCCGGATTACGCGACTAGGGCGTACACAGTCTGAACTATCAATCACGTATCTTTCAAATCAAATAAGTGTGGTTGATCCAGAAAAGTGGTTATCAGAACATCTGGCACCACTCACTCGAGAGATGTTCGATCACATTTTTAATTTTAGTCAGCAAGACTTAGCAAAAGTATCGCAATTGAAGGCAATTGATTTACAAAAATTGTTGTTAAATATTGGCGCCGTTGGCAGCGAAGACTGGCTCGAAGTGACAAAAGATATTGAAAAACATGCCGATAAACAATTTGCACAAAGGACAACAGGCAAAAGACCGTTGAACTTAGCTTCTAAGCAATATCAGATGCACGCTGATAGTTTAGCTACTAAAGGAAACGAAGTGACGGCTTATGTGTTAGCTGAAAAGCAAGTTTCTGAGTATGCTGAGAGTCTCCTTCAAAGTCAAGCAACTGTTCAGCGACTGACACATAAAATTCAGGATTTACATATTTTGGCCCAACAATATCAACTGTACCAAAGTGCATTGGCATTAAAAGAACAACTTGATATTAATCGTGTCATTGTCTCAGATGCGGATATCGCCACTTTGCAACGTGTAGCCGTTATTTCTGATATGCATCACGAAAAATTAGCACAACTTGATGAGGCAATTCAAACACCAACAAAAGTGAGTAGGAACGAGAATGATGATCTGTCATCAGAGTTATCTGCCTTGCAGGTTAAAGCGCGTTATTTGAAAAATATAGTGGCTGATCGTGCCACGCTGTTAACAAAATTGCAACATCTCCAGAATAAATTCTTTCAAAAGCAACTGCCAGCCCCATTAACAGCTGATGAACGAAAGATAATCAATAATAAGGATGTCGCTTTACCCATTGCGGTGGTTGCTATTATTATTGGCATCATTGCCTTCTTGACAATAAAACCATTAGTTATCATTGCCATATTGATGGGGTTTTATGCTTATTATTTATTTCAGTCACGTCAAAAACAACTGCACCGTATTCAATCACGGTATGGTGAAATGTCATTATTGGACATTCAATCAGTACAGGGGGCCATCAGTGAAGCACCTGAACAACAACAACAATTGACGAGACTAGAAACAGCTATTTTAAAAAACAAGGATCAGCTCATTTTACAACTTGAACCAATTGCCCAAAGATTTCAGGTAACGATGCAATCAGATGATTTTGAGGCTTTAATTGGACATCTTAACCGTCGAAATGATCAAGAACAGTTACGTTACCAAAATAAAACATTGTTGGCATCACAGGAAAACCAACAACGGTTAACTGATATTAAGCAACATCAAACGCAATTGGCACAACAGCTTGAAACACGACAAAACATTTTGCAAAAGTATCATGTGACGAATGAAGAAGATATCGATCGTTTAAAATTAGAAAATATTGATTATTTACGGAAAAAACAACGTTACGATGACCTGATGAAGCAAATTGATTCTGAAAAATTAGTCCAATTACGTCAAATCAAAAATGACAATGATTTGCGGAAACAGACGTTGCTAACACAGCAAGAATTAGAAAAAAAACAGCAGGAAACGCTAAACATTCAAACAAAACTATCTAATTTACAAGCACAACAAAAGCAGCGAACAAGTGATGATGCCTTTTTAAGACAACAACAAGATCTGGCCGATGAAAGAACAGTTTTAATTGATCAATTTGGTGATTATTTAGTTGAAAAAATGGTTGTTAAATGGATTAATCACGCCTTGCAGTTAGCCTCTCAAAATAGATTTCCGAAAATGTCAAAAATGGCTATGATTTATTTTGAAAAATTAACTGGTGGTCAGTATGTCGCAATTAATTTTGTAAAAGAAGACTTAGTGGTTGTTAACCAAAAAGGTCAACAATTTAATGTGATAGAGTTGTCTACGGGTACACAAGAGCAGCTTTATACTGCTCTGAGGTTAGCACTTAGTGATGTCATTTCAGACATTATTTCTTTGCCATTACTGATTGATGATGGTTTTGTTAATTTCGATGCACCACGTCGACAAATCATGTTGACCATCTTACAAGAAAACGCCAAGCAACAACAAATTTTTTATTTTACGACGTCAGATTTACATGTCGAAAAAATGAATATGATAAGATTATAAAGAGAGGGAATCTTATGACAAAACTATTAACGGAGTATCAAGATACTGAACACATTGATTCTTTTGCGGTACTTAAGAGTGCCGATATTCGTTTGACGAAAACAGGAAAAACCTACCTTAGTTTAGTTTTCTCCGATCGCTCTGGCGATTTACCTGGTAACCTGTGGGATGCAACAGATGAACAAATTAAAACATTATTACCTGGAAAAATTGTACGGTTGCAAGGCGTCCGTGGTGCATATCAAGACAAGCCTCAGGTTCAAATAACTAGCATACGTTTATCTAGTGCAGGAGAACCCGATAATCCAGCTGATTTTATGGTTCATGCGCCAATCAAAGAAGAGCAAATGAGTGATGAACTTAGTGATTTCATATTAATGATTACCAATCCAACATGGAATCGACTCGTACGAAAGCTATTTTCTACATATCATGATCAGTTTTTGCGTTACCCTGCTGCTAAATCTAATCACCATGCGTTTGCTGGTGGGTTAGCGTACCATTCGTTATCCATTGCGAAATTAGCTCAAAACGTGGCAAGCGAATACCCACAACTTAATAAAGAGTTACTAATAGCAGGCGCGCTTTTACATGACTTAGGAAAAACGATTGAGTTGTCTGGTCCAGTTGGCACGCAATATACGACTGCAGGTAATTTAATCGGACATATCACTTTAATTGATGAACAAATTGTCTTGGCAGCTCATGAGCTGCACTTTGATTTACAATCTGAAGAGATGATTCTTATTCGTCATGTGATTTTATCACATCATGGTTTATTAGAATATGGTTCACCAGTTCGACCTGCCGTTATGGAGGCAGAGGTGTTACACCAACTGGACGAAATGGATGCAAGTATCCAAATGATGTCCGTTGCTTTAGATAAAACAATGGATAATACTTTTTCTGACCGTATTTTTGGATTAGATAATCGTCGATTTTATAAAACATCATCAAAGTAAAAAAACATAACCTAAGTGAAGTGAACCCCAATAGTTGGACAAAATAAAATTAATTAACAGACTCAGTGGTGAGTTGCCGATATCGAATCGGCGACAGACCATTGAGTTTTT